>JBDTMZ010000160.1:0-17566 GCA_039934035.1 Candidatus Solibacter sp.
TCGCCGGCTACCTCTCCGGCTTTTTTGTGGCCAACGATTCCGCTGTGCTCATGCGCCTGTATGGCGGCATCGCCGCCGGACTCCTGCTGGCGGCGGCCACCCTCGCGCTGGCGCGTCCTTATCTGCGGCGCCTGATGGGTACTGCCGAATAGGTGCCGCGGACCGCCGCTGCGCTATCGTAAAAACATGCCGTCGCCTAGAGGGGCAGACTCCCGGCCAGCATCGACTATCGGGCTCCGCGCACGCGCCCGCCAGCGCAGTCGGACCGCGTTCGCCATGGGCGCCGTCTTCACCAGCATGCCGCTGGCCGGCCGTATTTTTCTCGGCGGCTGGGATTTCGAAGGCGCCGGCGCGATTGGCTGTGTCTGCCTGATTGCGGGCGTCTATTTTCACATCGTGAGCCGCCGTTTTCCAGCGATTCCGGACTACGCCAGCATTCTGGAGCGCGCCGCCGAACATTCCGCGGCGGGACGCGACCGGCAGGCCGTAATCCTGCTCACCGAAGCCATTCGGCTCGATCCGCAACTCTGGCAGGCGTATCAATACCGCGGGGAATTGCATCTGCGGCATCCCGATCCGCAAGCCGCGCTCGCCGATTTCCACGAAGCCATTCGCCTCGCGCCAAGGGAAGCGCACCTCTACACGCTGCGCGGTTGGGCCCACGAAGCGCTCGGTAATGAAGCGGCCGCTCGCGAAGATCACGAGCGTGCTGCCACGCTCGCTGCGCAGCCCACCATCAGCATTGAACCGTGAGGGTCACAGGGCTCTCTCGCGCAGGCGAGCGCCTCTTCGCAAAATTTATTTTTTGGGCTTACAGACGCGAGCGAGCACGAGTCCCAGAATCAGCCCTCCGGCTCCGCCCGCGACGCTGATGGCTGGGCGGTTCGGGCTGGAGGGCGATTGCGGCAAACTGGGCAGGTCCGTAACCCGTAGCGCCCTGATCTCCACGGTGCCTGTGGGCGCTCTCCAAACTGCCTGATTGCGCAGCCGGAGGTTGCTGGCCGAACCCTCTATGTGGCCTTCCATCATATTCGTTACTATCTGCTGCATGCCCATTTGCGCTTGTTCGCGGCCCGGACAATTGAACGAAATGTGGATATGCACCACTCCTGGGCCGGCTGGCGCGCCATCGGTTACTTTCAGGAGCAGAGACCGATCGCGCATTCCCTGCAGAGCTTCCTTGGATGGGCCTGGCTGGTCGCCAAGGCGGCGATCGGTTTGCGCACGGTTCCACACAGCGGAAATGGAGTCGTCTGTGAGTACCTCTCGAACCAATTCGCGCGCGCGTGCTGCAACGTCCTGCCCGGGTCCCGCGGACACCTCAATCAAAGCGGTCGAAACATAGCGATCGGGAATCATGAACGAAGCCACGCCGGCGGCGGCCATTCCCAGCGTCGCGACCGCACCGGCATACCGGGCGGAACGCGACCGGGCAATCAAGACCGGGCCCTGCGACAAGAGCGCTCCCAGGATGGCGCCCGCCGCGAGGCCGGTTACCGCATAGCTCCATCGGTTTGGTGAGACCGGTTCATCCGAAAGGCTGGCGGGCGATGCGACTTCCAGGGCCGTCCAAGGACCATAATCAGGGCGCAAGAATCTCGTCAGATTTGCATTGCCTCCCGTCAGATCGGTGACGACTCCCCTGACTACCTCCTGGGCCTTCTGGGCGTCCCGATATTCGAAAGACACACGAAACCGGCCCGGCGGGAAGACATCCTGGAAGTCCACAGGCGTTATCGCCTCGATCTTCAGGTCCCTCTCGCGCATCGCAGTCACGATGTTTTCCATCGGCTGGCGTGCTCTTTCCTCGCGGTACAGGTCCAAGGACGGTCGTTGGATTAGCCCCATCAGGCTGGACCGCGATAGCATTTCCTCCCGCACGAGCGCAAACAGAAAGGCGGGAGTGACCGGCTGCCGTGGGGCGGGTTCGCTTCGCGGGTTGAATCGCAGTTCCGCATGCGAGACAAAGCGCTCTTCGGCGGTGAAGGAGACTAACCCTGCGACAATCGCACAGCTCGCCGCCCAGAAGGCTACCGTTCTCATGGCGCTGCGGCTGCGGTCGCGCCAAATCCACGCACCCGACACCAGCCCTGCCGCCGACAACAGTCCAATCCACTCGTATGCCGTTTGCGCACGCGCGAACATTTCCGGTATCAGCAGATAGACGGCGAAGGCGATCGCCGCGCCTGTCAAGCCGCAATCCAAAACCTCCAACGTCCACCGCAAGTCACGCCGCCGCAGCCATGCCAGCAACAATCCAAGCGCCATCCCCGCCGCCGTCCCGCTCGCCACGTGGATCCATCGGTTCCCTTGCTCCGCATGGTCAGGTAAGTTGGCAGGCGTCACTACCTGCACCGAGCCATCGTTGAAGCGCTCACTGATGGTGCGCACGACCGACTGGGCCTTCGCGGGGTCCTCATACGCAAACGTCACCTGGAAAGTGTCCACGATGGTCTTGCCCGCCACCGGCGCAATCCGCAGATCGCGATCTCGCATCGTGTCCAAAGCGTCTTCGAGTGTGGCGACCCTGCGCTGCTCCGGGTACAAATCGAGGTCCGGACGCTGCACGATCTCCGCGAGTGCCGAAGGCATCGTGACTACGGCCTTCTTCTCCTGGAGCCTCCGCGCCAAATCCACCGTTAACGGGCCAACAGGCTGCAATATGGCCGTCGATACGTATCTCGTGGGCAAAGTGAAGGACCACGCGAGGGCCGCCACTGCGCCGGCGAGCGCAGTCACCGCAGCGAATTTCAGGTAGATGCCGCCAAGTCTAACCGGTTTGGGGAGCGTCTTCACAAGGCGCCAGAGTACGCTGCCGCAGCCGCGTTGTCAATCCACGTGCACGCATCCACCGCGCACGCATCCACGCGCACGCATCCACGGCACGCCTCAGGTACACGCGTAAACGTGCAACCACTCTCACCGCGGCAGATTCTCCGCCGGATTGCGTCCGAGTCTCACACGCCGCTACTCCCACAAATGGCGATATTCACCCGCGTCCAGCCCGAACTTATCCATCAGCCTGGGCAGGTCCGCCCGCAGCGTTTGGGGCGTGCATCGGACCCAAGCCGCGATCACGGTTTCCACGCCCACGCGCCGCTTTCCCTCTTCTTCCGCCAGGCCCTCCGCCGTACCGCGCAATTGCGCTTCGGTCGCCTCTCGTACAGGGTAGGGAGTTTGCCCCAGAATCGAGTTCAGCAGATCTTCGGCAGCATCGTTCCAGTTCATCGTGAATCCATTCTAGCCGAGGCCCCGCGTTACAATAAAACTTGCTTCCCCGATACTTTCCTGTACTCGCCCTTACTTCTCTCTTCGCTTACGTCCCGGCAGCGGCTCAACAGCCCTTGCCGCAGCAGCACCAGACCGTGGTCGTCACCGGTACGTTCGAACCCATGGCGCTGGAAGAAATCGATCGCTCGGTCCGCGTGTTGCCTGCGCGCTCGCAGGCGCTGGTAGTCAATACGCTCAGCGATCTGCTGAAACTCGACCCCTCGCTCGACCTGACGGAGCGCGCGCCCAACGGGATTCAAGGCGATCTTTCCATTCGCGGCGCCGGCTTCGGCAAGACGCTCGTGCTGCTCAATGGTATGCGTATGAGCGATGCGCAGAGCGGGCATCACAACATGGATATTCCGGTGCCGCTCGAAAGCGTGGATCGCATTGAAGTGCTGCGCGGCGCGGGTTCCACGCTCTACGGCGCCGATGCCGTGGGCGGCGTGATCAACATCATCACGGCTCCGCCGGAAGCCACGGAATTGCGTTTGCGCACGGCAGTGGGCAGCGACGGCATCAATCAGCAGCGCGCATCGGTGGGTATCGTGGGCAAGGCTTTTTCCGAGCAGCTCTCGTTCGCCCGCGATTTCTCTACAGGCTTCCTTCCCGATCGCGACTACCGCAATCTGCAGTTCACCTCGGTCACCCGCATTGCCACCGATTTCGGCAACGGGTCCGTCAACCTCGCCTATATGGACCACCCGTTCGGGGCGGACCAGTTTTACGGCAATTACAATTCCTGGGAGAACACCAAGACGTGGTTCGCCGGCGTGCAGCAGGCGTTGGGAGCGAAGACCAGCGCATCATTCTCCTACCGCCGCCATAGCGATCTCTTCGTGCTGTATCGCTACCGTCCCGAAGTGTTTACCAACCACCACTCCGACGAGAGCTATCAGGTGTCGCTCCGCCGTCGCGAAGAGATGAACGCGTCCACCACGCTCTACTACGGCGTGGAAGGCCTTTACGAATCGGTCCAGAGCAATAATTTGGGGGACCATTCCCGCAGCCGCGCCGCGGCGTATGCCGCTTTGGATTTCCGCGCTATCAAGCGCTTTTCACTGACGCTTTCCGCCCGTGAAGAGCTTTACCGGAGGTGGAGCGTGGCCTTCACGCCGACCGTCGCTGCCGGAGCGTGGATCAACCCCCAGTGGAAGCTGCGCGCGTCCACTAGTCGCGCCTTTCGCGTGCCCAGTTATACCGACCTCTACTATCACGATCCCGCCAACCTCGGCAGCCCCAATCTGCGCCCCGAGAGCGCGTGGAGTTACGAGACCGGCCTCGATTGGGTGCCGAGCACGCGCCTGCGCGGCGACATCACCTTTTTCGACCGGCGCGAACACGACGGCATCGATTACTACCGTTCCTCGCCCACCGATATCTGGCGCGCACTGAACATTCAGAACCTCACCTTCCGCGGCGTCGAAGCGGCGATTCACTGGACTCCCTCCGCCACCCACCGCGTCGACCTCAGCTACACCGCGCTGCACGGCGAGCAGGACACCATTCCGGCGGGGTACACGAAGTACACGTTCAATTACCCGACCAGGAACGGCGTTTTTTCCTGGCAGATTACGCCGCGCAGCAATTTCCTGCTGCGCACCCGCGTAGGCGCCATCGAGCGCCAGCAGCGATCCTTGTATGCGCTGTGGGACATCTATGCCGCACTGCCGCACGGCAAATTCCACCCGTTCCTGCAGGTGGCGAACGTGACCAACTCGTCGTACCAATCCACTCACGGGGTCATTATGCCCGGGCGGACCATCGTGGGCGGCATCGAACTGGTGTTTCGCAAACGATAGGCGCGCTTCCGTACAGTGGCCCGGCGACTGCACCCGCAATCGCATGCGCTGGACACCAGGCGGAGACAGTTCGGACGTTGAAGATCGTCGCGGACAAGGCGGCGGAGGGCTCAATTTCGGCGGATTTAGCGGTGCCCACCTCGGCATCGGCGGCACGCTGGTGCTGGTTGTGCTGAGCTTCATCTTCCGCACCAATCTGTTCGACTCCGGTACCACGGCGGAGCCCGGCACCTCGCGCCCGGTGGCGGAATCGCCCACCGAATCCCGCGAAGTGCAATTTGTGACGTTCGTGCTTTACGACGTGCAATCCACTTGGGAGCAAAAGTTGCCCCAGGCGGGAACGGCCTACCGTCACACCAAACTTGTGCTGTTTCGCGACCTCACACCATCCGGCTGCGGCACCGCGCAATCGGCTACTGGCCCGTTCTACTGCCCCGCGGACGAGAAGGTGTACATCGATCTCTCTTTCTTCGAGGAACTCCGCGATCGCTTCGGGGCGCCCGGAGAGTTCGCGCAGGCGTACGTGCTGGCTCACGAAATCGGCCACCACGTGCAGCGATTGTTGGGCACGGAGGCCAAGGTCCGCCGGCTGCAGCGCGGCGATCCCTCACAGGCTAACCCCCTCTCTGTGCAGCTCGAACTACAGGCGGATTGCTACGCGGGCCTCTGGGGACACTCCACTGCGCAGCGGAAGCTCATCGATCAGGCAGACGTGAGCGCCGGCCTGCAGGCGGCGGCTGCCGTAGGAGACGACCGTCTGCAGCGCATGGCGAGCGGGCACGTCAGTCCCGAGAGTTTTACGCATGGATCTTCCGCGCAACGTATGCAATGGTTCAAGCGCGGCATGTCCTCGGGCGATATCGGCGCCTGCAATACTTTCCAATAAGCGGCCGGTTAATCGGATTCCACGCGCTCTGCGGGAAGCGCGCGCAGGGGCGGGCCGAGCAACTCCTGCCCCCACTTCTTCAACACGGGCGCCAGTTTTGCCGGGTCGGGCGCGACGCCGCGCGGCGATATCATTTCCACTTCTTCGAAGAATTCGTCCAGGCCGCCCGGCACTACGGTGGTGAGCAGAGTGCCCGGTGTGCTGCCGGTATTTTGGAAGGTGTGGGCGACGCCGCGTGGTCCGTAGACGGTATCTCCGGCGCGGGCGTGAATCTCCTGACCGTCCACCACGAAGCGAAATTCGCCTTTTCTGACGTGCCACACCTCGTCCTGGTGCAGATGACGATGCATCGGAGGCCCGTCCTGAGGGGCGACCTGCCCTTCGAAAACAGTGAATGCATTGTCGACATCGACGCTGGCAATCCTTACCACGATCTCGCTACCCAAAACGTGGATCGGCCGTCCCTCTCCGGGTTCTGAAACAAATCCCGCGCGGCGGGCTTCAATGATGGCTGTAGACATCGGAATGACTCTCCTGTCCCTATACGCGTGGAGTACCGCCCGATCGGCTCACAACGATTGGCTCAACACGATTGCTTTTCAATGATTCGCTCAGAATTCGTCGCTAACCGGAGCGTCCCTGGCGGAGCCCCCGCAAATACACTTCTGCCGACCGCCGGATCTCGCTAGCATCGCCGAACAGCCAAAGCTGCGTGGCATACCAATCGATACGCATTTCCCGCTCGCCGGTCTGATACCACTTCGGCTTCCGTAGCAGGGCATCCTGCAACAGCAGGTGCAGCAGTTCGTGGACGCAGGTGTTGACCGAAAAATACGGCGCCTGGTTGGCGTGCGCCTCGCTCAGGGCAATCACGCAAAGGTCGTAGCCTTCGCCGCGTGTCGTGACGCCGCTCACGCCGCCGTAATCCAGCGGCACGCGATCCGTAATCATCAGGTTGATCCAGCCGCGTTCGAGCCCCGTGAAAAGCGGACGGCTGCTTGCGGTGCGCTTGATTTCCCCGCGCGCGTCGGCCACCTGAAAGCGAATGCCGCCGCGAGCGAACATGCGTACCGCCTCCGGCCAGATCCGGTGCCACCATGTGTCCCATTGCGCCCCGGTGCACTGCGCGCGTCCATCGATCACGCGCCGCAGGGGCACGGTTAACGCCACCGGCGCAGCCGCAGCAGCCACGCTCCACAGCAGATTCCGTCGCGTCAGGCGAGTCACCACCGATAGTGTAGTGTACCGGCGGCCGGAAATCGCCCGATGATTTGCCCGTGAATCACTGGCGCACCAGATGCCTGTCACGGAAGCTTCGCGGGCGTCAAGCCTCTCCCGCGGAATCAGCTTCAGATCGATTGTGGCATGGGAGCCCTCTTCCAACCGATCGTCGCCGCCGCCTTTTGGAAGCGCCCAGGAAACTCTCAATGATGCTTGGTAGCCAACTTTCGTAGCCGAACTTTGCGGATGAATCGGAACACGGCATCTCACTAAAGCGAGCGACGCAATGAATACATTGAGTTGCGCGAAAGGGCAAAAATAGTGTGCCGTCTCGCCGGGATCGCGCATCCAGCTATCTGTTGAGAGGACCTCCGCCACTGACAAAGAAATCATCGACGTGCTGCCGAACGGAAGACGATTGAACGATGGCCGAATTGGACAGCAGCGTCGCTCGTGAAGGAGGTGAGGCTCGTACTGCTTGCGAATCAGACAATCGTCCGGTTCCTCGTGGTCATCGCAGTGAGGCTCGCGCCACTCTTTGCCACCAGGTTTTCGCCAACGGGGTTACACGGCCGATCATCATCTGCCTTGCTCTAGCCGTCCTGCACTCCGACGCCTACGCCCAATTCACCGACCCGCGAACATACCAGAACACTCCTGTGGGGATCAATCAGCTCGAACTGGCCTACGCGAATGCTCGCTCCAATACTTCGATCGATACTTCCGTGATCGTCTCAGGAGCAAAATTCAATCTCAACCAGGGTCTCATCGACTATACGCGCTATTTCGCATTTCTTCATCGCATGGCCTGGGTTGAAGCCAGCGTCCCCATTGCCAACCTCAGCGGCTCCATCGCTGGCGCCGGCGTCACAGGGTCAACCACCGGCGCCGGCGACTTCGGCTACACCGCCGGCATACTCCTGAAAGGGGGCCCGGCGCTCAGCCTGGAGCAATTCGCCAACGCCGTGACCACCACTTCCATCGGCCTGAGCCTCTCCGGCACCGCACCCACCGGCCAATACGATCCCAACAAGCTTCTCAACCTCGGTTCCGATCGATGGTCGTTCAAGCCCGAACTTGCCATCTCCAAGCCGTTCGGGCCCGAACAGCGTTGGGTTTTCGACGCCTACGCCAACGCCTATCTCTACACCGACAACAACTCGTATCATCGCACGGAAGTTTTGCGGCAGCGAGCGCTCCTCGGCCTCGAGGGACACATCAGTTACACCTTCAACGAAATCATTTGGGCCTCTTTCGATACCCGGTACTCCTTTCGAGGCGAAACCACGGTCAGCGGCGTCGATCAGGACAATCCGCAGCGAAATGTCGTCTTAGGCAGCGAGCTTGTCGTCTCCCCAAACTCCCGAAACTCATTCACCTTCGTGTTCGCGAAAGCAGCCGTCCACAAAAGCGGACCAGCCCTCGCCGGCTTCACCGTGAAGTACGACTACACCTGGGGAAAGCACCACAGATAAAGGAATTGTTCACGCAACTGGCGGATGCGCGGCCATGCGCCATGCGCGTCGCGGTCATCGGATCAAAGACGAGGACCGGCCCAAATAGACGCCGCTCGGCAAGCAACAACTGGTGCCGCACGCCGACAGTTAAACTCCCATGACGTCTTAAAAGACGAGCTTAACGAGCCGCAGGATAAGTTCTTCCGCCGAGAAGATAGTTAACAGGAGTGGTGCGAGGGGAGCAGCGGTCGCCGCGGCTAAGCGGGTGATGTCATCAAGTCCGAACGGAACCATGCGCATCCCGCGGACAATGTCATAGCCGGTGTCCAGGTCAGCCAGAGACTGAAAGTCGCCAGATCCCAGAACTTCTTCCGACGCCGGTGTATTGAGAACCCATTTCTCTTCAAACCTATCGACGTAACCCTGCCCGACCTGGGCGTAATCGGCCAGACCCTTTCGTCTTGCGGCCGTCATCTTGGGGGTGAACATCAAGAGCGGACCCAGAACCGCCACGACGAAAAAGACGACAAAGCCTCCCATCTGCAGCCTGAACGATTGCAGGCTCTCGCCTCTGTACAGGACCCGGCTCGCCACCAGGCCCGCCAGCATCGCACCCTGAGCAAAGAGGATTGGACCAAAGGCGTAGGCGCTCTTACCGAGGAAAGCGATCCCCGCGCTGTGATCGGGATGGATGGGAACCAGGTGCAGGTTCAGTCTCGACACCCGCCAGAGAAAGCGATACCAGATTAAGAACCTGAAATACCAGCGCAAAAGCACAAACTGTATGATCGGGATGCCGATAAACACGTACCACCAACCGGCGGGGGTCAGATTCCAGCGGCCGCCAGGGTTCGCATACCAGGTCGGAGTCTCGATGCCGAATCGGCTGTTCCAGAGCCACAGTCCAAGCGTGTAAACCGAGGCTAGAAGCGCCAGTTCGACAGGGATTGAGTTTCGCAGCCTGACCGTCGACTCAATCGCCGCATCAAAACGCGGCAGGTCTTCTCCCCTGACAATTCGCCGCTGCACGAATCGCTGCACCACAGAGCGAAGTCGGGAATGAACAATCAACTCACCCAGGATGAGCACCGGAAGGGCAACAAGAAAACGTGCCTGGACCTCAACGTCACGAAGAAATGGAAGCCGGCCTGGGATACCAGGTTGAGAAGCAAATAGGTCAAGGACCAGCATCGGCAGCCACGCGATTGAGACGATCGCAAGTACACGGCGGTGCAGCAGTTCCAGGTGATCTCCGTTGAGATGTGCCTTCCGAAACAATTGGAAGATCGGACCACCCAGAACCAGAGAGAAGTCGGTCAATTTCTCTTGCAGGTCCGCCTTCGTCGGCGCAGGCGAGCCCTGCTTCACATCGTTCAATATAGTGGACATCGGGCACCGGCCTCTGGCTCAAAGTCTATTCCGTCTGAGTGATTCTCCAACCCGTCAACGGCGAACAGGCCTCCGATCGTGAGGAGCACGAGCGGCAGCCCGGCGAAGCCGGCGATTACCGCAATTCGCCAGCCCGGTTTGCCAAAGGCCGGCCGGATGAGCTGCCAGCGCAGTAACAGCCGGTAGAGTGGGGCGCCCAGGATCATAGGGGGGTCCTCAATCGGCGCGGCCGCAAGGCTTACGACGGGTTGTGCGGTTGCAAGGGGCATGATTGTGGCATCGGACAGTCGCAGTGCCAGCTATTCCGCGGTGCTTGGATGATGGGGCCAGGCAGGAGGATGTATTTTAAGGCATGTATGTGCCGCCGGGTCCGGCACCGGCATGTTCGGCGGCAATTGCAGCTTGCGGGGCCCGGCCTGGCGCCGCCCGGACCACAGGGTCGCTTCGCCGGAATTCGCGACGGGCGCGACGAAGTCCTCGAAGCCGCCCTTCGCGAGATCCTGGGCCGCACGGTGCCACCGGCGGAAATCGAAACCCTCGCCCCGGCGGACCGCAAATGAGCAGCCATGCCGTGCTTTCCTTCCGGCCTCCTTCGCTGCCCCGAAAGAGAGATCGGTAGCCCGGCGCGACAGCGAGCTATGGTGTAGACTCTTCGGATGCGGAAAGCGGCCTTCGTCCTATTGGGGCTAGTTGCGTTCCTGGTTCTTGCCAGTAATCTTCTGATCGGCTGGACGCTTGTGTTCAGACCACTGACAAGACCGGTCACCGACCGGAAATTCGACTCGTCGCCTGAACGTCTCGAACGGGGACGCTACATTGTGGAGAATCTGGCCGCATGTATCAGGTGCCACTCACCAAACGATTTGCGCAAGCCGCTCCCAGGTACGGAGGGGTCCGGTTGGATATTGCCTCTTCCGCACAGCAATCCTTTCAAGCATCAGATTGTGGCGCCGAACATAACCCCCGACCGGGACACGGGCATTGGACTTTGGAGCGACGACGAGATAGGCCGAGCCGTTCGCGAGGGCGTTGACCGCAAGGGGCGAAGTTTTACTTACATCATGCCCTGCCTGCAATACCGAAAGATGTCGGACGAAGATCTGGCTTCGGTCGTGGTTTACCTTAGGTCCCTCGCGCCCGTCCACAAGTCGCGTCCCACAACTAAGTTGATGTTTCCTGTTCAGTTCTTGGTGAGGCTCGTACCCCTGCCCATTACCTCGGTCGTTAGCAGCGACCAATCTTCAGCGGAAAGACGTGGAGAATACCTAGTTGCGCTCGCGACCTGCAACGGATGCCACTCTCCGCACGATTCTACCGGTCACCTGATTGAAGGGCTGGAATTCAGTGGTGGGGACGTGCTGAGACTGGATCCGGCACCTGTCACCGTCCCAAATATCACGCCGGATGAAACAGGGATCAAGCGCGCCAGCGCCGAGTCGTTCCGCGAGATGATTCGCACAGGACAACGGCAAGGGCGAATGCTACATCCTGTCATGCCCTACGATCAGTACGCGAAATTGACCGGTGCTGACCTCAATGACATGTTTGCATATCTGCGAACCGTGAGGCCGGTCAAGCACTTCGTGGATGGCACTCAGACTGCCACTAAGTGCCGCGTCTGCAAGAACGAACACGGTGGCGGCAATCAGAATTGATTCGCAGTATCCATGGCGCGCGATCAGCGCCGTCCTCTTGCCCACTTCAAGTCCGACACACCACGAGAGGGCGCAGCCTGCCTCGCCGTAGCTTTCGGCAAACTTCAGTTCTCAGTGGGGGTTCGCTCGATGTGTTCCACCACCACGAATCGGACCGGCACATTACGCCGCTCCAGTCTCAGTCCCAGCGAGTCTCGCAGCGCGGTGAACAGGCTGGGGCCTTCCGGCGCGGGAATGTCGGCGGCTGGGAGCGCGGACGCTGAAGCAGTCGGCTCCCTGGGCGCGAGTCCTGGCTCCCGCGCCCACGTGAGATCGATGTCGTATTTTCCCGCCAGGCCAGTAGCATCTTCCACTGGACCGTACACCTCTCTCGAAAGATTCCCGGCAAGCATTGCCATCGTCATGACCCCTTTCACTCCGCCGTGACTGGCAAAACCAAAAAACGTCAACTGCTTGCCGTCGGGACCGCGCATGAAATTCGCCTTCGGGTCGTCCTCTTTGAACTTCGGACCGCCCTTGTCCACAACCAGCGCAAATCCCGAACGCGGGCGATCCTCCTCGTGGGCGGCGAGTCTGAACCGTTCGGTCAGTAAAGCCTGAAGCATCGCTGGGACCTGATTGGAGGGAACGCCTTCGGGTATTTTAGCGAAAATATCGAAGCAATCCGCATCCAGCCAGGAAGGCCCTTCGACCTGCTCCGCCTTCACTTTGAAGGCTTCCATCAGGACGATTTTGAGGGGCATGCCCCTCAGGGACACCGACCCCGGGTCGATGGAGTTGCGGGCTCCGAAGCACTGGTCCGCCCGTTTCACCGACGCCACCTCGAACTTAGGTTGGACAGGTGCGTTTTGGGCACTCGCCATGCAGCTGGCTGCAACGGCGATGAGGAAAAGGAGGTAACTCTTCATGGGCACACTCTCCGCTAACCATTATTGTCCCTCCAATCGTTTCTGCAACAGCGGAAGTTAGGCCTCTCCCTCAGCTCAGATCCCGCCGCCAGGTTCCGTCTCCGCCGGGCCGTTCCTCCCTCAACGCCCAACAGCCCATCGAAAAAACTGAACCTGCTGCATACACTCCGTCATCTTGCCACCGAAGCGGAACCAAATGCTTAGTACCCGCTCCACCGAAAGGCGTACCATGCGAAAACTAATCGTAACTTTGCTGGCATTTGTACCCCTCGCATTTAGCCAGACCCAGTCCTTCACATATAGCTATACCGGATTGCCCTTTCCCGTCTATCCGGACGATTGGAACACGGTTTCAGTGATCCGTCTGTTCGTCGGAAGGAGCATACAGATCAGCAAGGTCACCGCATCTGTCCAAGTGCAATTCAGCGGCGTCGGCGATCTCAACGTCTTCATGTGGTCCCCCGATGGAACTCGCACGAGACTGTTGGAACGGAACTGCGGCGGACTCGTGAACATCGAAACTACCTTCGATGACAGCGCTTCAGGCAAATTCGCCGACGTTTGCCCGCAAGCCGGAACTGGAACATTCCGGGGAAATGAGCCGCTGGCCAACTGGAATAACCAGAACGCATACGGCTATTGGCGTATTGGCGTCGAAAATAACGGCAGCAGCCGAACCGGTCTCGTCACTGGATTTTCCATCACCGTCACCGGTACCGCGACCGGACCGCCCGTGATCGCCCCCAGTTCCATTATCAGCACGTCGAGCTTCCTGTCTGGCCTTGTCGCCCCCGGCGATCAAATCAGCATCTTCGGCGTGAATCTCGGTCCTTCTACCGGTGTCCGGTCGGACACGAACACCACCCTGCCGACTTCACTGTCCGGCACCACGGTGACGTTCAATGGAGTCGCCGCACCCATCTACTACGTCTCGGATCGAGTCGTGTCCGTGCAGGCGCCCACCAGTCTGGCTACCGGTGCGGTTGCACAAATCCAGGTCGTCAACCCATCCGGCTCCAGCTTGGCTGTCCCCCAGTTCGCTTCCGTCGCGAATCCGGGCGTCTTCACGTACGAGGTTGGGGGCACCGGCCAGGCCAAAGCAATCAACCAGGATGGATCTGCGAACGGCGATGGCTCGATCCTCAGCTCCGATAAGCCGGCGCCGACCGGCAGTATCATTTCGGTTTACGCGACCGGTCTCGGCGCGGTGACTCCCGCTGTTTCGGCGGGGACCCCGGCGCCCACCAACACGCTCTCGACGACCGTCTCGCCGGTCACCGCGACCATTGCGGGACGCGACGCAACCGTGACCTTCGCCGGTCTCGCACCCGGCTTGATTGGTGTCTACCAGCTCAACATCATCGTGCCTCCCTCGACGCCCAGCGGAGCAGTTCGTCTGGCGTTATACGCCGGCGGAATCGGCAGTCAGACCGGCGTCACCCTTCAGGTCAAGTAGGCCCGAGCGGAGTCTCAGATCTCCGCGGAACGTCTGAAGAGCTCTGGAGGAGTGCTGCCAGGGCTCTTAGACTGGAAGAGTGCTTTGGCCGCGTGATGCGGTGCTTTTGAGAAAGCGGACCCTTACGGCCGCGCAATCAGAGCCGCGCGCGTCGGAAAGGGTCCGGCTGTAAATGGAAATAGCTTACGCCCTCGATGAATTGGTGTTGCCGGGTGCGGGCGAGATCATCGATGCGCTGCCTACCTATGGAATGTCCTGGTCCTCCCCAAGCGTTAAGCTGACCCTCCCAACACTCTCATGGCTTTCTTCGCGGCATCTGGAACTCCGCAAGCAACTGCCGATATTCCTCCAAACACCGCTCAGTGCCATGTCCGCTTCACTCAACGCCGGCTTCCGGCGGAGCCATCGCTAACTTATCCGAGCCGGCAAACTCTCCAGTGATTGGCACAAATCAGGATTGCGTACTTCTCGGCCACGCGACTCCAGGTGGATCTACCAAACCTTCCTGGATACCACGCGGCCGCCGCTAATACGGGCGCCCGAGTAAGGCGCACCAGGCACGCGGCTGGCGCACACTCGAACCTTTTCCTGAACGGTCCGGTTGGGATCACAGAGCCATCGGCTGGAGTCCGTAGGCGCGGGCCAGGTCGTTGATTCCGCTTCGCAGAGCCGCCCACAACCGTGCCGCGTCGGCGCCGTATTTGCCACGCGCCACAACCTGGTTGATCTTGCGGCCGTCGTCCATAACCGCGTCCACCTGGACCTTCGTTTCCATCCAGCTGTCAGTGGCATCGAACTTACGCCGGAGGCGGTTCGTGGACCGGTTCAAGCCTTCCAGGGCGTCATCAAGCTCATCCTTCGTGTTCTTCGCAGCCGCTTTGCCGGACTCGGTGGCCGTTCCCTTCCTGGCGCGGCGACTTTGTGCCTGCGGGGTCGACGCTGCCGATTGCGCATTTTCGCCCCGTTTCTTCACGAAATCGCGAAACTGATCGACACCGTTCTCGACCTTTGCAATGAGGTTCGCCACCTGCGGCTTGCTTACGGGCTGAGCCTGGGCCGTGCCGGCCGCGACGCCAGTCAACGCAATGATTGCCGCCAGTGCCCCTCGATGCGCCATTCGTGATGTCATATATCCCGATACCTCAGAACTAGGATTCTGTCGCGAATGACCTCGATTTACTCTTTTGAACTTCGCACGCGAGCCTCGCCGGTAAAAGTTACCTTCAGCACCATTCCCTGTGATCGTTCTTGAAATTTGACGGGTTCGCAGCCATTCGCGGAAATCCTGCGGGAACGGCTGAGCCGAGTCAGTCTTCGTCTGCCCGGCCGCGCAGTTTCTTAGATGAGGATCGTTGCGATTTTTCCGCGAGCCGCCGGACCTTGGAGCCGAGCGTCGGGCGGCTGGGGCGGCGGGCTTTCGGCACGACCTGCGCGCGGGCGATCAGTTCGTTCAGTTTCGCCCGGGCTTCGGCTCGATTGGCCTCCTGCGTCCGGTGCACGCGGGACGTAATGATCAACACGCCGTCTTGCGTGGCGCGCTTGCCGGCTAACGCCAGCAGGCGCTGCCGTACGTCGGCGGGAAGCGAGAGCGATTGGCCGGCATCGAAGCGCAGTTGGACGGCAGTGGAAACTTTGTTGACGTTCTGGCCGCCAGGACCCGAGGCTCGAACAAAGGTCATCGTAAGTTCGGAATCTGGAATGAATATAGGCAAATGTCATTTCCAGAATAGCCCGTAATGTTGCGGGCCTGCGCGTACCCATTAGAAACCGTCAACGTTCGCGGAAGTAATCCACTCTGTACGACTGAGGCAGCGGAGTTACGTTGTTTGCAGCGGCCCACGCATCCCATTTCCGGGAGAGGGTCTCCACCAGTTGGGGCTGTCTCGCGGCCAGATTCTGAGTCTCCGTCCGGTCGTTCTCGATGTCATAGAGGCTCCATGGCTCGCCCCGCAGCGCCGTCACCTTGTAACGGCCTTCCCGCACTGCCCGATGCCCTTCGTGTTCGAAGAAGAGTGTCCGCCCGGGCATCCTCGCTCCCTGGAGCGCGGGCATGAGGCTCGTTCCCGCCATCGGGAAGATCTCTCGCGAGTCCAAACGGCCGGGATATGTCACGCCGGAGGCCTCAACGATGGTTGGCATCAGGTCAATGAGGTGCACGGGTGTCTTCTCAAGAGTCCCTCGGCGCCTGATCCGGTCCGGCCAATGCATGATGCAGGGAACGCTGATCCCCCCCTCGTTCGTGTAGTGCTTATACAGACTCCACGGGCTGTTCGACGCATTCGCCCATCCCGACCCGACGCTGTGGTACGTGCCCTGCCCGCCCATTTTCTCCAACTCGTCGCCCCGGTGCAGAATGTTATTGCCGCTCGAACTCCCGTCGAAGCCCGAGGGGTCCCACTCCGCGCATGCCCCGTTGTCGCTCAGGAAAACAATGAGCGTATTGTCCAGTTGCCCCGCCGCGCGCAGGTCGGCGATCACTCGTCCGATATTCTGATCCATGCGATCCACCATGGCCGCATAGATCGACATGCGCCGTGCCAGGTCTGCCCGCCGGTCCGAGGGAAGGGTGTCCCAAGCCGGGTTCTGACGAGGCTCCGTCTCCCGATAGCCCCAATACATTGCACGGGGCGACAGCTTCGTGTTACCCCCGACCACTCCCAATTTCTTCATCCTGCCCAGGCGCTCCGCTCGTAAGACATCCCATCCAGCCGAGTACCTCGCCCTGTACTTTTCAATTTCTTCCCGCCGCGCATGCAGCGGAAAGTGAGGCGAGTTGTAGGCCAGATAGAGAAACCACGGGCTGTTAGGTGTCTCGCGCGCCTGCCCGAGAAAATCCAGGGCGCAGTCCGTCAGTGCATCGGTCCCATAGAAGGATCCCTGGTCGTACCTTCGCGCAGTTCTCGCCGCCGGCAATCGCGAGTAGCGGGTCGGATCCCAAAAGGTCGAAGCACTGATCTGCGTCCCGAAGAATTCCTCGAAACCGCGCGCGGTGGGATCATTCGTTCCCACATGCCACTTGCCCGAGAGAAACGTTCTGTAGCCGGCTGGTCTTAACACCTCCGCGATGGTCGCTCCGTTCTCCGACAACCTGCCCCGGTATCCGGGTTGTCCCAGATCCTGGACCATATGTCCGACCCCCACCTTGTGCGCATACTGCCCTGTGAGAATGCTGGCCCTCGATGGACAGCATCGGGCATTGGAGTAGCACTGCGTGAAGCGCACGCCGCCAGAGGCCAGTCGGTTCAGGTTGGGTGTATCGATCTCTCCGCCAAAGCAGCCGGGATCGCTGTATCCCAGATCATCGGCCACAATCAGCAAAATATTCGGCCGGCTCTTTTCCTGTCCGGCAAGCCCGGAGAGGGAGGCAGATACGCTTAGAAACTGACGGCGGTTCATCAAATCACCCCTCGTTGAGGTGGTGAAAGTATATTCTCCTTATTTCTTGACTGTCAATACAGGTTTGGGCGGTGTCAAGGCAAAGTAGAAATGTCCCCTCGCTGGCAAAGTAGAAATGTCCCCTTT
>JBDTMZ010000161.1:0-10605 GCA_039934035.1 Candidatus Solibacter sp.
AAAACCGGACATTTCTACTTTGCAGAGAATAGGACATTTCTACTTTGCGTTGACACGCCCACGTGGTGAGATCTTCACCAAAGGCGACCACACGGCAACCCCGGTTGGGGTTCGTCAAGGGACCGCCTTGGTGCTCTCCCGCAAGTCGTTTTCACAGTGGGGAACATGGGAAGCCTGTGGGCTGCAACACGCCATATCAGCCGGATATTGCGCCGGAGCGCCGATGGACCATTCGTCGGTTTCTGGCCAGCACAGCCTGCGCGCCACCAATCGAGCATGAAATTGGCGGCAGTCCGGGGTATCCCGTTTGCTCCGTCCGGATCGTCGGCGATAACCCGACGTTTGTCCCTCCCCCGCCCGGGATCAGGAGCGTTTGGAAGCCAGCGTTAAGGAGGTATATCGTTAGCTGAGACGGTGGCACATCCGGGCCCGCCCAAGAGCACTTCAACGGGCGGGATAGGGCCGAGTGCGAACCGTCCCGAAAGCCTGTCGTGGCTCAAGTCTCCTGCGATCGTCAGTTGTCCGCATCCCGCGGCTTCTCCGCGTGATCGATAACAACGGCCGGGATGGCGACCTTCTTTGGCCTTACCTTCAACCCAAGCTGTTGCTCCACCGCGCGAAATACTGCGTGAAGCTTGTCAGCGGCTTCGTCTACCGGCTGCGCATCCGCTACTTGCCCCGTCGGCATCTCCCAACGGAAGTGAATGTCAAACAACCCCTCCAGTTTGGTCTCATCCGCCAACAGTGCACCCAGTTTGTTCCCCAGGAACCGGGCAAAATCCGGCATGCCGATCCCCTGCGCTGTAAATGCCTCATTCGTCATTCGGGTGTTATCCGGATGCTCCTCGACCTCCGCCGACCGCGTCAGCCGCGCCGCGCCGCGCCCTGCTTCCAGTGCGTAGCCGGGCTCGTCTTTCCTCTCGTTGCGGACCTTGAGCCGGAAACGTGTCGCCAACAGTTCCGCCAGCATTGGTCGCAGTTGGGCCTCAGTAAATCTCCCCGACACGGAGGCCTTCGCCGCAATATCGAACCGGTCCTCGTACGCCCAGCCAGGTCCCCGCTTTACGTACCCGTATCGGACGGCGTATGCCCGCTGAATCAACAATGCCAGCGTGTATCCCCGCGCTGTAAACCTGCCATCCGGGCTTACCTCGATAGTCACGATCCGGTCGTTTGCCACATTCGTCTTCACCGACGCCACATCGAACTTTTGAGCCCAGCAAAGGCTCGTTGCCGCCAGCAACGCCGCTAGTCTAAACATGGTTTGGCCCTCCGTTCGTTCAGACGCCCTCCGCTTCGCAACCGTTAACGGTCGCCAGCCGTAGCATACAGTTTGCAAACATCCGGAGTTCCATTCAGGGCTCGTTTGTGATGCACTATATCAACCCCGTCAGGCGGATCGCAATCCCGACAACTAGGGTCGTTTCGGCTGCCGCGGCTGATGGATGCGCGGAGCGATATCACGTAACATCGGTAGCGATTCCGCTCTCGCGAGCGGCAACGCGCTGGACCTCGGCCCAGGTCGGTCGCTTGCCGTTGGCGTAGAGAATCGATTCTCTACCGACTGCGGATCCGCTGTGAAGGCAGCACCAAATGGGCCAGGCGGCATCGGAAGACCGGACCCCGGCTCTTTCTGAGGGGCAGAGATCTAATCATTCCAATGGTTCGCGCCATTTCTCGGCTACACTTCGATACTAGATCGCCATGGCATCGCGGTCGGATAGAATCAACTGAATGCCCCAAAACGGCTCGGATCCAAAAAAGGCCACCGGCCTGGTCGCGCTCAGTTCGGCAGCCGTGCTGGCGGTGTATTCCGCCGGTTTGCTGAAAACCAGAGCGGCGGCCGCCCACCTTGAAAACCTGGAGTCCCGTGTCAGGCCGGGCTTGAGTGCACCACGTGGCGACGGGCCGGCGCCCGCACTGCCCGAGGCATTGGCAGCGCAGAATCCATCGCTCCCCCTAACGCCCCAGCCGGCCACTGAGGTTGCGCCGGCCAGCGGCCCGCCGAAATCACCCGCTCCCGCCCCGCCGCCTTCGGCGATCAGGGCCCAGACCTTACCGCCGCCGCCCTCCAACCCGGCTACCGAAATCACGCCCGAAGCTGCCGCCGCCGCTACCGTTGCCGTTCCACCGGCGCAGCCTGTTGTGACCGCGCCAGCGGCCGAGATTGCAGTCGCCGCTGCCCCGGCGCCCGCAACCGCAATCCCGCCCGCAGTCCCGCCGCCCGCTCCGGCATCTCCCGCGTATGGCCCCTGGAAGGACGGAACGTTCCAGGGCGTGGGCAGCGCCCGGCACGGCCAGATTCAAGCCACTGTGGTGATCACCGATGGCCGCATCGCTTCCGCCAAAATCGAGCAATGCTGGATGCGATACCCGTGCTACCAGATCGACCGCATCGTGCCGCAGGTGGCGCAAAGAGGAACGCCGGAAAAGATCGACATCATCTCCGGGGCCACCGAAAGCAGCAATGTCTTCTACTGGGCCGTGATGGACGCCCTTACCAAGGCAAAGTGAGCGAAACTGCGAGGGTCCGCACAGAGGTCATGATGGGGACCATCGTGGCCATCCAGCTTCCGCGCGGCGGATCGGAGGAAGCTCTCGAACGGGCCTTCCAATGGTTCTCCGATGTCGAGAGGACCTGCACTCGCTTCGACCCGGAGAGCGAGCTAATGCGCCTGACTGCACGCGCCGGCGAAGCGGTTCCCGCAAGTCCTGTCCTTTTTGAGGCAGTCAGGTTCGCCGCCGGCGTGGCAGCCGAAACCGGAGGCGCTTTCGATCCCACCATCGGGGGCTTCATGGAAGCGCGCGGCTTCAACCGGGAGTGCCGGACCGGCTCGGATATTCGCACGCCGGGCTTGGTGGAGGACGCGAGCTACCGGGATATCGAACTAGACGAAGCCCGCCGGACCATTCTGCTGCGCAAGCCCCTGCTGCTCGATCTCGGCGCGGTCGCCAAAGGCTTGGCGGTGGACGCCGCCGCGCATGAACTGGCGCCGCACGGGGACTTTGCCATATACGCGGGCGGCGACGTTTTTGCCGGCGGGGCGAACGCAGCCGGGCAGCCCTGGCGTGTCGGCATCCGGCACCCGCGCAAACCGGACGGGATCATGGCTTGCCTGCTAATCTCGGACCAGGCCGTGTGCACGTCCGGAGACTATGAACGTCCGGGACACATACTTGATCCGCGCCGGGGAGCCCGCAAGGCGGCCAGCGTGGCTAGCGCGACGGTGGTTGCGCCCACCGCCCTGCTGGCCGATTCGCTCGCCACCGCAGCCTTCGTTCTCGGACCCGAGGACGGCATCAGTCTGCTGCGCAGGATGGGGGTTCAGGGTCTGATTGTGACGCCGGACCTTGAGCGCTTTGAAACGGCGGGCCTGCGTTATGCGGACTAGAGCCAAAGGGGCGCGGAAATTCTTTAAGACGCCGAAAGGCCTGCTGATCCTCATCCTCGCGATCCTGACCGCTATCGCCGCGCCCACGGACGGCTGGGCACTGGGATGCCGCTCCATGCTGGCGGCAGCCCTGATTGCAGGGCTGGTGGACGCGGCCATCCTTCGGCTCCGCTCTGGCGTCTGGCAATTCCCTAGCGGAGCGGTGCTCACTGCCATGATCGTCGCCATGGTTTTGAGCGCGCAGGAATCATGGTTAGTCACCACCACGGTGTCGGTGTTCGCGGTGCTGAGCAAGTACGTGGTCCGTTCCCGCGTGGCGAACGTGTTCAACCCCGCGGCGCTCGGGATTGTGGCCAGCTACTACGTATTCCATACCGGACAGAGTTGGTGGGGCGCCCTGCCAATGGTGAAGCCCCTGCTACAACCCGCGGTGCTCCTGGCGGGCATTTACATCACGCACCGCGTCAGCAAGCTCCCGCTCGTGCTGGCATTCTGGGGTAGCTTTTACCTGCTGTTTACCATCACGGCTTACCTTGGCGATCCCGGGCTGGTTGCGGAAGTCTACCGGGCTCCCGATTTGAATGTAGCGGTGTTCTTCGCGACCATCATCCTCACGGACCCGCCCACATCGCCGGCGAAATCTCGCGACCAGATCGTGTGCGGTGCGATCGTCGCCCTTGTGAGCTACGCGATCTTCATGCGCCTCGGCGTGGCCTACTACCCGCTGGCGGGTGTGCTCGCCGGCAACGTCTACGAGGCATGGCGCCGGGTGAATCGGCGCAGCCACAACCGATTCCCCGCGGGCATCCCCCATTTCCTCAGGGAGATAAGTCCGTGGAGGGTGAAGCATCAACACCGCGGGCACGGGCGCGAAGGACAGAAGCGCCACGAGGTGGTGGCGGGGTAGGCGTCAACCGGAAACCACTTGCAGCCAGACCTCTTTCCAGTAAAGGTTTCAAGAAACTTTCGCCGGCTCCGAACGGCCTCAGATTCGATTAGTTGGTGGCTTCATGGAGTTCCGGATCGCAGATACGTTTACGGTTAGCCTCGCCAGGCTCACCAGCGAGGAGGGTTGAATGACGCGGAAGAGGAACAGCGATATCCGGAGATATCGGTAGCCGCCGAAGCGGTTGTCAGTGCCTGAGTTGGCTCACGGGCAGGTGCCGACCGCGATGTCCGACTGAGAGTAATGTAATTCGGACGGAGATCAGGGCTCCCTCGGCGTTTGCTCGTGATCAGGAGGTTTCGCGACAAGAATCATGATACCGAAGCCAATCTCAGGAAAGTTGGGGTCTTTACCGCAAATCGAAAGTAGGCGGGCAGCAAGTCCCGGAACGGCTTCTCTTAGGGCACTATGCGTATCAGGGTCACACGCCGATCGAGGGTTCGACCAGCATAGTAACCGCCTACGGCAGCCACGGATGTGACCGCAACCAAGACCCCGACCGCAGCACCACCGGAATTGGTTCGCGATGCGGCATAACCGCCTCCGCCCAGCCCCGCGACTACACCGATAACGGTGCCCAAGGTTCTTCCCCACGAGCCGCGCGTCCGCTGCAACTTAATCAATCCGATGTCGTTCCGCGGAATCTCTGCGTTGCCGGCGGAGTATGGTTTCGGGCCGGAGGACTTTGTGACATCGATTACCAGTGTGTCCTGCCTCACCGCAACTGCCTCGCCACGCACGGTTGCATTTTCAGCCAGCGAAACTTCCACACCATGACCGGTGATCATGGAACCCAGTTCATTCCACTTCAGTTCTAGCGGCTTCGATTGCGCCATGCCGCTCTCTTCGGCGAGACACAACCCCACGACCAATAACCAGGTACGGTAGTTTACCCTCATTGTTAGTGACGTGAACTTACGTTCACACTCCTTCTGCCGGCGCCCCGTCATCGGCTCATTTCCGAGGCAAAGACGCACCAAGCATATCACTCCCCGATTTCGTTTACCGTGAATCATTCTTAGCGCAAGGTGATGCGGAGAAGTTCAGTGACTGGTGACAACAGCCTTTTCCACCAACGATCCAGCCAGCGGCATCTCTCTGGTTCGGCCGCTGTCCAAAGCCGAAGCATATCGTCGCCGGTCCGAAAAGGCCTGCCGGCGGCACCAGCAGACTGCCGGGCGTTATGCGCCAATATCGGTAGCGATACATGGCCCTCTTTAGGAGAACGGGAAACAGGTCTTCGCGGTGAGCACGATCCAGGAAGTGGATCTGCCGAATTGTCGGGCGATGTTCGACGCCTGGGCGCCAGCGTTGCAAGGAGCCGCCCTTTCATTGGCAGCGGCGCAACTGGCACCCCTTATGCGAGGGCTTTCGGCGGGGTACCGATTGGAAGAGCGCGTGAAGGCAGCCTGTCGAGTGGGCCGATATTCGATACACTAGGCGCCGGGAGACTTGGCACTTTGGCCTCGATGGACCACATCGGGGGAAAGGCGCGCCGGCGCGCCGGCGGCCACACTTGCCGGTCGGCACCCCAAACGCGATATACTCACACCCGACAGGAGATCCTATGACCACCCAATCGCGCCGCCGATTGTTGCAGGCTCTGGCTGCCGGTACCGCCGCCTATGCCGTGCCTGGCCTGTTTGCCGAGACTCTCAAGACTACCGTCAGCCTCGGAGAAGGTCCGTTCTACCCGGACAAGATGCCGTTGGATACCGACAACGACCTGTTGGTCCTGAATGAAGGCATCACGCCGGCCGTCGGCGAAGTCGCTTACGTTTCCGGCCGCGTGCTGACCAAATCGGGTGAACCGCTTCGCAACGGATATGTCGAAATCTGGCAGACGGACACCAACGGCTCCTACCTTCACTCGGGCGGCCGCAATACCGGCGGATACGACTCCAATTTCCAAGGCTACGGCCGTTTCGTAACTGACTCCAAAGGCCAGTACTTCTTCCGTACAATCAAACCTGTCGAGTACACACTCCAGGGGGCGTTTCGCTGCCCGCACATTCACTTCGCAATCAGCAAATTCGGCCATCGGCTCATTGCCACTCAGATGTTGATCAAGGGGCACCCTGCCAACGAGCGCGATGGCATCGTTAAAGGCAATCGCGCTAAAGGCGAAATGCTGGAATCGGTCATGGTGGATTTCAAATCCGTTGCGGGGTCGAAGCTGAGAGAGTACACCGCGAACTGGGACATCGTCATCGGACGCACCGCGCAAGAGATGGAAGACGGCACGCTCGGCATCGGTCTCGGCAAGCCGGACCGCCCGCGGTTCAATCCAGGCAACGCCAAGAAGTAGCGTACCGCCGAGCGCGACGCTTGTGTTCGAGATCGAGTTGCTGGCGGTGGTTTATTACGTATTCGATGTCATGGCCCTAGCTAGCTGGCGACGACGTGATGAGCGAGCCGCTGTCAGTCCGGCGGGAGATGCTGCGGAGTCGCGTGCTGGCGACACTGGACGAGCCGATCCGGGAATCGCCGGAGTTGGAGGCAACCCTGCCAGTACTGATCCGCTCCGTGAAAGCGAACGGGCTCGAAGGGCTGGTTGCCAAACGCCGAGACTCCCGCTACGAACCAGGGCTGCGCTCCGGCGCTTGGCAGAAGATGCGCGTCAACCGGGAGCAATCGTTCGTGATCGCCGGCTACACCAGGGGCGCAAGGAGCTTCGAGGCAATCGTGTTCGGCTACTACGACGGCGCCAAGTTGATGCCCGAACAGGCGGTTACGTGGCGGGTGCATGATCGCCCCAATTGAACGGGTGCGCATCGTCCGTGACCTCGATCCACACCCCGTTCTTGACGAGTTCGTCGGCTAGGTCCCGGAGCGCGCCGGGAACAGAGTCACCGAAGCCCGCAATTCCCTGCACTGGATGAAAGAAATCAAGGGACACATCACGGGTCAGAATCCGCTGGGCTTCACCCAAAAGCTCGCTTCCCAGGTCTGATTGGGCGAAACCGATTGCAGATTCTTGACGGTGCCCTTTTGCGCCAGGTTGATGGCGTTGGTGATGCCAGGCATGGGCTCCACGCAAATGTAATTCGGCGTTGCCAGCGGATTGGGTGTGCCTCGACCGCGCCCGCTCCCACCACGTCCCTGACCGACTCCAGGCCCCTGACCCGCTCCACGGGCCGACGGATTCGGATTCTGCGGAGTGTTGCTCCCCAGACCCTGGCCGGTTGGGTTCGGCGAGTAGATCACCTCAGCATCATAATTTGGGCCGAACATGATGTCCAGCGTCTGCTGCTTGCCTTTGACGATGGTGTGGGAGCGGCCCTGAGGATCGCGCTCCAAGTCGCCGAACAAGTCGTCCAGGTTGTAGTCCTTCAGCATGCCCTGCCGGTTAGGAAACAATTTCTCGACCGCCTCGGTTTCTCCGCTTGGGATCTTCGCGCCCGTCAACAAATAACGCGTTTTCGCGGGCACTGTAACGGTCCAGTCTTCCCTGGGCGAATCGGTGAGCTGATAGTAGGAGTGGAATCCCACGGCAACCGGCATCGGCTCGGCGCTCAGATTGGTGACCTTCGTCTGGACCTGCAGCACGCCGTCCTGCAGTCGTTGAGTAATTTCGACAGTGTGCGCGAACGGCCACTGCTTCATCCACATCGGCTGTTTCCACACTTCGAGCTTGCTGGTTACCCATGCCGATTTGCCGTCGGCCTTCACTTCCACAACCTGCCACAGGTCGGTGGTTGACAGGAACCCGTGCATGGGAATCGCGCCGCGCACGTTTCCGAGGTCCATGTCGAAGCTGTATTTCTTACCGTTAGCGTAGAAGGCCTGTTCGTCGAGGCGATTGGCCCATGGCCCAAGGAACGGAATGCCGCTGGCGCCGCCGCCACGCGCCTTGTAATCTTCGAGCGAAGCGTACGGCCAGCGCAACACGTTCTTGCCGTTCACTGAGAACTCGGTCACCATATTCCCAATTGAGGGGATGACCGATACCACCATCCGCCTTGCCGTGTCCCTGAGCTGGATGACGCCGCCCGCCTGGCTGGCCTCATATTGCTTCGCGGACGACGGCAGCGCCGTCGCCAGAGCCATCAATACCGCAAACAGCCAAATGTGTCTCATCCGCATGATCATCTCCAACCCTATTCCCGCAGTCCAAACGTGAAGAGCGCATTGCCCGCCGGCTCAGACACATACTGTTTCCCGTCCACCGAGTAAGTCACCGGACCTGCCGCGATTTGCCCGCCTGTCATGGACTTCCACAGCGGCGCGCCTGTCCTCTGCGTTGACCAGGATACTAACTTAACTAACCGCGTCCTTACTTCAGCTCGAAGAGATATGCCCGGTCCGCGCCAGCGGTCTCCTCCCCGTGGTCCACGGTGCCGCGCGGAACGAACGTGATCCGTGGTTTCAGACCTGTGAAGGCGACGGCCACGGCATCCATTTGATGCCGGTGCGCCGGCGGCTGAGTATCCTGCGCGGCAATGTCCTCCCAAATGACCAAGCGCTCGCTCTCGCGGACCTTCCTGCCGAGCCCTGCGGAAGCGGTGTCCGAGGCGCCCGCCGCGGCGCCCACCGGCGCGGATTCCTTAAACTCGACGAACACCGCCCGCAGCGGCTCCGTGCCCACCCCTTCTTCACTGTGCGTGACGCCCCTACGGAAGAAGAAAGTATCCCAGGCGTTGGTGTGGGTTGGCGAACGCGCGCCTGCCTGAGACACAATGACCCGGTCGCCGCTGGTGTAATAAACGCCGGCATAATCGTAAACGTGGCGGTGTGTGGGATAGGCTAGCGGCAGCCAGGCCACGTCCCAAACGATAACGCGGTCGTTCTCCAGCACTTTGTTTGCGCCGTCACGGTCAAACGGCTGGGGCAAAGTCTGGGCCTGAAGCAGTAGAGCGGCTAAAATGGTAATGAATCGCATGTCACAAGTATTCTATGCCGATTCGGATCCCGGATGGGCGAGACTCTCGATGTGGTCAAGCATTTCGGGTTCGGAGAACTCGTGATAAATATCGACGAGCAAGATGAGATCCAGCATGTTCCGGGGAAGTCTCCGATCATCAATCGCTCCAGGCACCGTGCGGATGTTTAGCTCATGATGGCTCTGCATCGTCCTGCGCAGCCCATTCAGCATTCCTGTTGGATGTCTTCACCGTAGACAACGCCGGACGGGCCTGCTGACGTTCGAAATCCGACATAAATCAATTCGGACGCGACACGCGATCGTTTTGGCTCCAGTCATGGATTCGAACTGGGCAGCATTTCACTGGAGGATCACCCTTGTGTCGGGATTATCGGAGATTTGAACCTGAGGTTCGTTAAGTATAAATATCGGTAGAGATTACTGCGCCGCCTGATTCGCCGACTGTCAACCCGCTCGACTCATTGCAGTGTTCGCGGCCCCGCCGAGTGCGAGATGATGTTTCTAATGAGGCTTACATTGCTACCGATGGCCTGGAGCCGCTATACCGGAACAGCCGAGGCAATCGTAGGTAGTGGGTCAGTTTGAAACCCGTGTCCAAAAAACGTCGCGTGTTTAGGGTTTGCTCTTAGTGCTCTCACTCACGGCACGGGCCAAGCAGTAGGGAACCAGCGCACAGGCAATGGCAATGGCAATGATCGCGCAGTTCGCCGCGTCCTGTTCTGTCTGAGCTTTACGCAAAGCCTGAACCATGACATACATGGCCGCTACTGCGCCAAGAATTGAGAGTATCCATAAACCCTGCCTAACTGCCGCCATAATAGGAATCCCGTGCCAGAATAGTACCATGCCAACACGCTCAAGCACGGCTATCCGCGGCCAGTGCTGACGCTCGGCATTCCAGGATCCTGGCGACGCCCTCTCAGCTGGCATTCCTCATGAATATATGAGGAATGATACAACGCCCCGCCAAACACTCGAACGCGAGGGGGTGCAGGATTCAATTCTCGGCCGGTTGCTCCGCCCGGTCGATGATCAAGACCTCCACCGAACCCTTGGTCTTTTCCAGCTTCAGTCCGAGTTGCTGTGGGAGCACGGCGAGGATGGTAAGTAGGGGCTCGTCGTCGCGCGGCGTGCCGAGCATTGGGGCAAATGCCAGGTTGATCGTGTACTTCCCGGTGAGTCCCGTCCGATCCACCACCGGAGCTCCCACCGCGCTGATGAGCATGCTCGCGAGGCTCGACATCGTGAGGGCCGTGCCTTTGATTTGGCGATCCCCCTGGCTGGAACTTTGGTCGTTTACAGCCTCCGGGCTGGTGGCCTCAAGTTTAGGCTCGTCAGAAGAAATCGTGGGTGGACTCGGGCTCGGGTAGCTTGCCAAGTGA
>JBDTMZ010000162.1:0-34410 GCA_039934035.1 Candidatus Solibacter sp.
GCAGCTTAGGGTCGCGCGGAATCCGGGACGCCCAATTTTTCGGATCGAAATTCATCGGATGGCGAAACCCACCTTAGAAGTTTCGCACCCGCGCGCCGACAGTGGCTACTGCACGTCGGCCGGGTCCACAGCCTTGCGTGAGTTGGTCACTGCGAATTTGATGTACGCGATAATGTCCGCCAGTTTGGCTGGTTCGATCTTGGCAGCGGACGGGGGGTGCTTCCATACGTCGTTGCCCGTCTGCCTGTCGATGTCTCCCGGGGCGACCGTCATCTTCTCCGGAGGAGTCTTCGAAAGGTCGAAGATTTCGACTGCCTTGTCATCTTTCTTCCCGACGTAGCCGGGGAAACTGGCGCCCGATTTCAATTTGATGACCTGTACGTATTGGGTCACGGTGGACCGTACGGCCATGGCCATGGCTGCCGGCGACAGGCGCGCCACCCCTGATAGATCCGGGCCAATGGCGGTGCCCTTTCCCTTGAGCGCGTGACAACTCGCGCAGCCCTGGGTAGTATCGAGGAACAGCGCTTCTCCCCGCTCGATCTGCGTGGGAGGCACAGCCGCCTGGGCCATAAGCAAGACAATCCAGTACATAAAGAGCGCTCCTTCCGGGCGCGCCTCCATTATATCCGGGATAAAGGGATCGTGTTGATGCGCTTTTTGATCAGCGGACTTCCGCGCCTTTGGGCGCGTACACGCTGCCCGGCTTCCATCGCGGACGCTGCGCCGCGTCCGCGAGCGCCTCCACCAAGCGGCCGAAAAAAGCGTTGAACTTTGCGGCCGCCTGCGGATCCCAGGGCTGCTTCACATCGTCTGCCGGGCTGTGATAACGCTCCAAATACCAGCGGCGGTAAATGCTCTCTTCGGGACTGTCCTTGGCATAGCCGAAGACGAAACCCACAGCCGGAACCCCGAGCTGCATGAAGTTCCAGTGGTCGCTGCGCCTTAGAAGATTGCGCCCGGGTTCGGGGTCGGGTTGTATGCGGATTCCCATGGGCAGGGCCACCTGCCGGACGGTATCGCCCACGGTGGATTCACCCAGCGCCAACGTGGTCAGCGTGGTCAGGGGAAAGATGGGGCGCAACTGATCGAGATTGACGTTGGCGACCATGCGCTCTTTCGCCACCGTGGGATGCGCCGCAAAATAGCGCGAACCCAGCAGACCCTTCTCCTCGGCGGTAAACACCGCGAAGAAGATGGAGCGACGCAGACGCTTCCCCGATGCTTGCAACTGTTCCGCCATGTCGATCAATGTGGCCACATAGGCGGCATCGTCGAAGGCGCCGTTATAGATGGTGTCACCGTTGCGCGCTTCGCCGATGCCGTAGCCATCGAGGTGCGCCGACACCACCACGTACTCCTTGTTCGCCTCCGAATCGTTGCCCGGGAGCACGCCGAGGATGTTGTTGCAGCTCATTTCCGAGGCTTCCACCTTAATGCGCGCACGCAGCGACTGTGCCAGGGCAAAACGCGGCAGGGGTTTATCGGCGGCTGCCAGCGCGAGCAATTCCTGATAGGTGTGACCGCTGCCGGCGAACAGCGCGTCCGCCGCGCTGGGGTTGAAGCGGAGCGGCAGCGGGCCGGAGGACGGCGGCGTCACCGTGTCCGCCAGCGTCATGGTGACTGCGTAGGGCACCGGCCAGCGCGGCGGTTCGGTGCCGCCCGAACCATCGATGGTCAGGATTCCGAGCACTCCCGGCGCCGCGTCAGCGGCTGCGCCCGCGTTGCCGGGAAGCCCCGCCGCGGCAGTCGCAATAGCGCCCAACCGCACCACGATCTTGCCCCGCAATTCCGCCGCAGGTCCACCTTGCGTGCCTTCGAAGATCAGCCCGGCGTCGATGGTTTCCGGCAGATTCGCGCGCGCCGGAATCGAGATATCGTGCAGCCAGCGGAGCGCTCGCGTGCCCTGCCTGGCCACTAATTCCACCTGGGACAAATCGGCACGGAATCGGACGGCCTTCAAAGGAACCCGTTGATACCAGCCGTTCTCACCGGCTGGCCGCACTCCCGCGCGCGAGAGTTGCTCGACCACATACTGCGCGGCCAGACGATAGCCTTCGCTGCCGGTATCGCGTCCTTTCAAGTCGTCGCCGGAGAGTGCCTGGACGTGCGTCCACCAACGCCGGGTCGCGTCGTTGGGTTCGGTGGCGAACAGGGCGCAAGCGGCGGTAAACAGGGCAAGCGTGCGAGTCCTCATCCCGGGCAAAAGCATAGCATGCCGATGCGATTCGCTATACTGTGACGTTCAATACTCTTGGTACTTTTAAAGGCTCATCATCATCATGAAGTTAGGTCAAGCAATAACCTGCCTGTTTGTGTCGGCCGCTGTCGCCAGTTTCGCGTACGGGCAAGACCGGATTCGCGGTCCCGTGGACCGTTCCCGCATGAGCGCCCTGAAGGGCAATGTGCATCCGCTGGCGACCTCCGATAACGACCGTGGACCGGTAGATCCGGGCATGCCACTTCGTCAGGCCACGCTGTTACTCAAGCCCCAGGCATCGCTCGAGAACTTTCTGTATGAGCAGCAGATGCCCGCCTCTCCGAATTACCATCGATGGCTTACGCCGGAAGAATTCGGCGACCGCTTTGGACTGAGCTCCGGCGACCTCGCAAAAGTCACCGCGTGGCTGGAATCGCAGGGCATGAAGGTGGACAAGGTGGCTCGCGGACGCCACTGGATCAACTTCAGCGGTACCGCTGCGCAGGCCGAACGCACCTTCCGCACCCGCTTCCATCGCTTCACGGTCAACGGCGAGCAACACTTCGCGAACGTCGACGACCCGCAGATTCCCGAGGGACTGGAAGAAGTGGTAGGCGGCTTCCTTGGCCTGGACGATTTCAAACTCCGCTCCCTCACCTTGAAGCCGCAATTCACCAACAGCAAAGGCGCGCACTCGCTCGCGCCCGACGACCTCGCCATCATCTACAACATCATGCCGCTATACGACGCGGGCTTCGATGGCGCCGGGCAGAAGATCGCGGTGATCGGCGATTCGTCGCTCGACCTCTCCGACATACGCAGCTTCCGCAAGACCTTCAATCTCCCTGCCAGCGACCCACAGCAGATTCTGGTGGGGGACGACCCCGGCTACAACAGCGATGTGATCGAATCCAACCTCGACATCGAGTGGGCGGGCGCGGTGGCGCGCAACGCGAAGATCCTTTATGTATACGGGCAGAGCGTGTTCGGCGCGGCGCAGTTCGCAGTGGACGAAAATCTGGCCCCGGTGCTCAGCCTCAGTTTCGGCGGGTGCGAAGCGTACAACCGTCCGGCGTTGCGCGCCGTGGCGCAGCAGGCAGCCGCGCAAGGCATCACCTGGCTGGCCAGCTCCGGCGACACCGGCGCCGCCGAATGCGACCGCCTCTCCAATATCCCGCAGGCCGCCAAGGGGTTGAATATCGGTTTTCCGGCCAGCATTCCGGAGATTACGGCGGTGGGCGGTACGCAGTTGGACGACTCGCCGCGCTACTGGGCCACCAAGAACACGCCGAACAGCGCGTCCGCCCTGGGCTACATTCCGGAAGCGGTTTGGAACGACACGGAGTTCATCAACGGTTTCAGCGCGGGTGGTGGGGGCGCCAGCATACTCTTCCCCCGGCCTTATTGGCAGACCGGCCCCGGAGCTACTACGGGTCTGATGCGCACTACGCCCGACGTTTCGCTTGCCGCATCGCCCAATCACGCAGGCTATCTGGTGGTCCTCTACGGCGGCCTGTACACGGTCGGCGGCACCTCGGCTTCTTCTCCCGCGATGGCCGGGGTGGTCGCGCTGCTGAATCAATACCTGCTCTCCAAGGGCACCATCGCCAAGCCGGGACTGGGCAGCATCAATCCCACGCTCTACCGGCTGGCCAACGGACCGAACAACATTTTCCACGACGTGACCACGGGTGATAACGCCCTGCGCTGCGCGCTCGGCACGCCCGATTGCATCGATGGCCTGGTGGGCCACAAGGCGGGACCGGGCTACGATCTGGCTACCGGCCTCGGCTCCGTGGACGCTTTCCATCTGGTCACGCAGTGGAGCAATGCGGCGGCCAGCACCGTCAGCGTGGTTGCCGACCCGCCCGCCGCTGGTTTGAATGACACCGTGCGCCTCACCGCCACAGTGCGCGCCGCCACGCAGGGGGCGACTCCCACGGGGACGGTCACTTTCCTCGGGCTCAACGTGTCGGACAATGCGTTGGGCAGCGCGGAACTGACGGCCGGCGGCATCGCCAGCATCACTGTGCCAGCCTCGGCCGTAATCGGGGGCGACGGCAAAGTAACGGCACTGTATAGCGGCAACTCGGTGTACGGCGCGTCCTCGGGCAGCGTCACGGTTGGCGTCTTGAAGCCCGAGAGCGGGTCTATGGTGGTGGTCAGCATCACGCCCAATCCGGTCTACCGACAGACGCCGCTGCCGAGCTGGCCGTATGGCATCGTGCTCTCCGAAAAGGCCGGCGTGCAGACCACACTGACCGTCTTCACGGTGAACGGAGTGAACAATATCGGTGCGTTCGGAGGTTCCGCCACTGTGACGCCCATCATTCCCGCGCGAGGTACTCTTTCCACGTCGCTCTCTGGCAACAACCTCACGGTTCCGGTGGATCGCGTCTTCCATTTCGAAGGCAAAGATCTCGATGGGACAGCATGGTCGCGCGACATCACGGTGCCCTTCCTGGAATCCACCACCGGCGGCGTGAACACCGCGTTTACCGCGCGCAGCGCTCCGGCCACCGTACAACAGAATCCGAAAGCGGACGCGTCATGCCAGTTCTCGCACCGCCTCATCGTGCAGGAGACGGGCGGCTTCCTGATGCAGTTGACCGTGCTCCGCCAGGGCACGACAGACCTGAGCGCCAACATCCAGCAGATTTTCGGCACTACTCATCTCGCCCCCTTCGGCACGCTGCAGGGCGACGTTTGCTTCAGCGGCAACACTACGCTGGGCACCAAGGCGTACATCATCAGTGCGCTCAATTACGAATTGGGCGTGACCCTCGGCGTGGGAGTGAGCGTCACCCTGGCGGCGCCGGCGGCCACTCCAGCCACCATGACGGCGATTCCGCAGGCGGTGACATTGGCGGTGGCCGATGCCAATCGCAGCGCGGCCCTTGATGTCGCGGTGGCATTCACCGGCGTGGGCAGTTCTGCGTGGACGGCGTACGTCATCCAGGGACAGAAGTGGCTCACCGCCACGCCGGCCCTTGGCAATGCTCCCGGGCTCGGGACGGTGAAAGTGACGGTCAACTCCGCCGGACTCTCGCGCGGCGCCTATCAGGGCGCGATCCTGCTGGAAGCAACGGCCACGCTGCCGCAAGCCATCGTTGTGCCGGTCTCGTTTGTGGTGGGAACTTCGCAGAGTACCACCATTAACGCCATCGCCAACGGCGCCAGCTATGCGCAGGCGTTCGCTCCCGGCATGCTGGTTAGCGTGTTTGGCAGGCAGTTGTCGGGCGTGACCCGGTCTGCCACCACACTGCCATTGCCGCTGGAAATGAGCGGCGTATCGGCCACGGTCAACGGAGTGAGCGCGCCGATTTACTACGTCTCGCCGGGACAGGTGAACGTGCAGGTTCCGTACGAAGCAGGCATCGGTGCGGCCATCCTGGGCATCAACAATGGCGGTCAGGTAGCGCACTTTCCGTTTACCATCGCCGCTGCCGCTCCCGGCATTTTCACGGCGGCCGATGGCTCGCTCGCGCCGGCCTCCAGCGCGCGCCAGGGCGCCGCAGCGGTCGCTTATATGACGGGCGATGGCGATACCTCGACGTTCCTGATCACGGGTGCGAGTCCGGCGGCGGGGACCGCCACCAACCGCCTGCCGCGCACCAAATTGCCGGTGACCGTCACGGTGGGCGGTGTCAACGCCGCGGTGACCTTCGCCGGCACGCCCGTGGGACTCGCCGGCATTTCGCAGGTGAACTTCACCGTGCCCACTACGGCGCCCCTGGGCAATCAACCCGTCATCATTACGGTGGGAGGCGTCCGGTCCCAGACCGCGCGCCTCACCGTCAATCCGTAACGACATGCTGGGTGTGAGGTAAAAGTGGGGGACGCAATGCCCGGCCAAGCGGGAAAGACGAGGGTTGTAACGCCTCCTTACGGGGCGCCTCTCGGATTGGGTCACAGGCCACCTCGGCTTTCGATAAACTGGAAGCAGCTTGTCCCTGATTCTCTCTGCCGTCGTTCTGCCCACCGGCTCGGCTATCCTCGGGGCGCTTGCCGGCCTGATCGCTGTCCTCACATGGCGCGTGCGTGAAGCGCGCGGTGCGGTATCGATACGCAAAATCATAATCCCCCCATTGGGTGTGGCCACCGGCCTCGCCATGTTTGTGATGCCCGGCTTTCGGATTCCCTGGGCCTGGGGCGGCCTCGCCTTCCTCGTCGGAGCGGCGGCGCTTGCCTACCCACTGCTGCTAACTTCTCGCCTGGTGCGGCAGGGAGATGAAGTGATGATGCAGCGATCCAACGCCTTCTTCGCCGTCATCCTAGTGTTGGCGGCAATCCGGCTGCTCGCGCGCGGATATCTCGATACGGTGCTCTCTGCCAGCCAGACGGGAGCCGTGTTCTATCTGCTCGCGTTCGGCATGATCGTCCGCTGGCGCGCGCAAATGTTCCTGGAATATCGCAGACTCATAAACAACTGACGGCGGTAGAATTCAACCAATGAAGAAACTGGTGGTGTACACGCTTTGCCTGGCATTGGCGGCGCCTGCGATGTGGAGCGCGGACACGGCTCCCCTGCGCGGCTATTCGGCGGAAGCGGGACGCGCGCAGCGCGAGTGGGAAGCGAAATTCCGCGCCATTCCCGATACGGCGGCACTGCGGGAGTACATGCAGAAGCTTTCGGCCCGGCCGCATCACGTAGGCTCCCCCTACGACCGTGAGAATGCGGAGTGGATCGCCGCCAAGGCCCGCGAATGGGGGCTCGACGCGCAGATCGAAACCTTCGACGTGCTGTTCCCCACGCCCCGCGAGCGCGTTCTCGAGATGACCGAGCCCACGCGCTTCACGGCGAAAATTGCCGAACCCGCGGTGGCGGCGGACCCCACTTCGTCCCAGCAGAAAGAACAACTGCCCGTCTACAACGCGTACTCGATCGATGGCGACGTCACCGCTCCACTGGTCTACGTCAACTACGGCATTCCCGCCGATTATGACGGGTTGGACCGTCTCGGTATTTCGGTGAAGGGCGCCATCGTGATCGCGCGCTACGGCGGTAGCTGGCGCGGTATTAAGCCCAAGGTCGCGGGCGAGCACGGCGCCGTCGGCTGTCTGATCTATTCCGACCCGCGCGACGATGGCTACGCGCAGGGCGACACGTTCCCCGCGGGACCCTACCGTCCGCCCGATGGCGCGCAGCGCGGCAGCGTGATGGACATGCCGGTCTACCCAGGCGATCCGCTCACCCCCGGCGTCGGCGCTACCAAGGATGCCAAACGCCTGCCGCTGAATCAGGCGAAGACGCTCACCACCATTCCCGTGATGCCGGTTTCCTATGCGGATGCGCAGCCTCTGCTCGCCGCGTTGAAAGGGCCTGCGGTTCCGGCGGCGTGGCGCGGCGGCTTGCCCATCACGTATCACGTGGGGCCCGGTCCCACGAAGGTCCACCTCAAACTGAAATTCAACTGGGACCAGAAGACGCTGTACAACGTCATCGTGCGCATTCCCGGCAGCGTGCTGCCCGACGAGTGGATTATTCGCGGCAATCATCACGATGCCTGGGTCAACGGCGCGGACGACCCGTCCTCCGGCATGGCCCCCGTCCTGGAAGAACTGCGCGGCCTCGGCGCCCTGCTCAAGCAGGGATGGAAGCCCAGGCGCACCATCATCTACTGTGCGTGGGATGGCGAGGAGCCGGGCCTGTTGGGGTCCACCGAGTGGGCTGAAGCCCATGCGGAGGAACTGCAGCGCAAGGCGGCAGTCTATCTGAATTCGGATTCCAACGGGCGCGGCATCCTGGAGGTGGAGGGCTCGCACACTCTGGAGAAGTTCATCAACTCGGTGGCGCACGACATCGAAGATCCTGAGACGAAGGCCACAGTCTGGAAACGCATGCAGGCGGCGCGTGTGATGACCAGCAGCGAGAGCGACCGCTCCGACGCGCGCAATCGGCCGGACCTGCGCATCGGCGCCCTGGGCTCCGGTTCCGACTACACCGCGTTCCTCGATCACCTCGGCATCGCGTCGGTCAACCTGGGTTTCGGCGGCGAGGATGGCGGCGGCATCTACCACTCCATCTACGACGATTTCTACTGGTACACGCATTTCTCGGATACGGATTTCGCCTATGGGCGCGCCCTTGCCCAGACCGCCGGTACGGCCGTGATGCGTCTGGCGGACGCCGAACTGCTGCCGCTCGACTTTGGCAATTTCGCCGATACGCTGTTGCGCTACATCGGCGACGTGCAAGTTCTGGCGCGCACCCAGCGCGAACAGATTGTGGAGCGCAACCGCCAGATCGACGACGGCGTCTTCACTCTGACCAGCGATCCGCGCCGTCCGCGCAAAGCTCCCGCGAAGGAAGCGGTACCGCCGTTCCTGAATTTCGCCCCGCTCGAAAACGGCTTCGATGCCTTGCAGCGCACCGCGCGCGCCTACGATGAAGTGTTGGCGAAGGCGGCGGAGAACGGCGGAGAAGTGCTGGCCCGCGCCTCGCTGCGCGAAGTCAATGCGCGCCTGATCGCGATCGAACGCGCCATGACGCTGCGCGAAGGACTGCCCAATCGCGACTGGTTCAAACACCAGATTTACGCACCCGGATTCTACACGGGCTACGGGGTGAAGACGCTGCCCGCGGTGCGGGAAAGCATCGAGCAGAAGGATTGGAAGCTCGCTGAAGAGCAGATCGCCCGCGTGGGCAAAGTGCTCGAGAACACGGGTGAAGCGATTCAGGGAGCGACGGCGGAATTGACGCGCGCCTTGAAGTGAGCGGCTACCGGCGCTTGCGGGCCAGCTTCAGATGCTGATTGAGGTGGCCGAGGCTGGCGAACTGTCCGGCGAAGAGCGCCGTTCGCGGTGGTTTCGGCGGACGGCGCGCCGTGAAATCGCGGCGACGGAACAGATCGCTTTTTGAGATCACGGCCGTGCCCATGGGACGGTATTCGTATGTGCCCTGCGCCCACGCCAACTGCTCGTCCGTCCAAAGATAGAATCCCACTTCGCTATGGTAGCGCCTACGCACTCCAGCCGCCGCCGAGTGCGCGATACAACTGCACCACCGACACGCGTTCCTGTAGCCTCAACTGCGCCAGCAGGAGTTGCCCGTTGAACAACTGCCGCTGCGCATCCAGCACTTGTAAGTAGCTGTCCAGTCCTCCGCGATACCGAAGATCCGAAAGCCGTACTGTGTCCTCCAGCGTGTTCACCAGCAATTCCTGCTGCCGCCGCTGCTCGCGCAGGCGGTCGAAACTCACCAGCGCGTCCGACACCTCGCGCAGCGCCGAATAGATCGCCTTCTGATACGTCACCAGCAACTCGCGCTGCTGCGCCTCCGTGAAGCGCACCTGATTGCGAATCCGCCCCGCGTTGAATACCGATTGCAGCGCCACCGGCGCCACATTGTAGACGCGCGCCGGTCCGCTCGCCAGATCGAGCAGCGCCCTGCTCTGCGCCCCCGCAAGCGCCGTCAGCGAAATCTGAGGGAAATATAGCGCCTTCGCGGCGCCGATCTCTGCGTTCGCCGCCACCAGATTCTGCTCCGCCTCGCGGATGTCCGGACGCCGCTCCAACAGACTGGCCGGCATGCCCGGCGGCAGCTGCGCGGGAATCGGAATCTCTTCCAGCTTGCGCCCACGCGCCTGTCCGCCTGGGGCCGCGCCCTGCAGGTAGCTCAGCAAATTCTCGCTCTGTGCGATGTTGTGCTCCGCCGCCGCGCTCTGCGCGCTCGCCGTGTACAGCAACTGCTCGGCCTGCCGCACATCCAGCCCTGACGCCGCGCCGCGCTGCCGCCGCAACTCCACCAGCTTCAGACTGTCGTTGGCGATTCCCTGCGTCTGGTGGCTGATGTCGAGTTCCAGATCCTGCTCCAGCAGTTGGAAGTACGCTTCCATCACGTCGGAGATGAGCGAAATCCGCACCGCGCGCGCGCCCTCTTGGCTCGCCAGGTAGCGCGCCCGCGCCGCTTCCGTCTCCCGCCGCAGCCGCCCCCAGATATCGAGCTCCCAGGAAAGAGCCGCGCCCAACGACGTGTACGAACTCTGAATCTTCGTGCCCGCCGGGACAAAGGTATTCGCGCCCGCGCTCGAGGAGCGCGCGGCGGTAACTCCCGCCTGCACGCTCAACTCAGGAAACTGGTTTGCCCGCGTCACGCCCAATTGCGCCCGCGCCTCCTCCACCCGCTCGGCCGCAATCCGCAAGTCGAAATTGTTGGCCAGCGCCGTGGTTACCATTTGATTGAGCGTCTGGTCGGCAAACAGGTCTTGCCACTTGGTATCGGCCAGCGCCGCCGCCCCCGAAGCATCGGGAGGCGCCGCGCGGAACTCCGGCGGCATCGTGACCTGCGGACGTTTGTAGTTGGGCCCCATGGTGCAGCCGCCCAGCACTATCAGCGCGGGGACCGCCAGCGAAAACACAGCGAATTTCTTCATTGCACGGGCTCCGGTAGGGATGTCGAGGGAGCGGCGGACGGCCGCCGCCTCTCCACGAATCCCTCGATCACGACGTACAGCACGGGCACGATGAACACCGCCAGCAGAGTCGCGCTCAACATGCCGCTGAACACCGCCGTGCCCAGCGAACGGCGTGCGCCGCTGCTGGCGCCGGTTGCCAGCACCAGCGGCAGGACGCCCAGAATGAAGGCGAACGACGTCATCAGAATTGGCCGCAATCGCAAATGCGCGGCCTCTAACGCGGCATCGCGCACGCTCTTGCCGTGTTCCTGCGATTCCTTGGCGAACTCCACAATCAAAATCGCGTTCTTCGCCGCCAGCCCGATCAGTGTCACAATGCCGATCTGGGTGTAGATGTCGTACGGGTACGACCGCAAGTAAACGCCCGCCAGCGCGCCGAACATCCCCAGCGGAATCGCCAACAGCACCGCGAACGGAATCGACCAGCTCTCATACAGGGCCGCCAGGAAGAGGAACACCAGCACCGCGGCGAATCCGAAAATCGCGCTTTCGTTGCCCTGCGCCTGCTTCTCCTGATAGGTCGTGCCCGTCCATTCGAAGCCGTACCCCTGCGGCAGGGTTTGATTCGCCACTTCCTCCATCGCCGCGCTCGCCTGGCCGCTGGAGTATCCCGGCGCCGGCGTGCCCAGCAACTGAATCGCGCGGAAGCGATTGTACCGGTACACCACGTCGGGACCGCCCGACGGCGTCAGCGTGGCCAGGGTGGAAAGCGGGACCATATCGCCGCCGCTGTTGCGTACGTAGAAGCGCCCCACCGACGATGGCTGGTCGCGAAACTCCGGTTCGGCCTGAAGTAGCACTTGCCACGTGTGGCCGAATTGATTGAAGTCGTTCACGTACAGCCCGCCCAGAAACGTCTGCAGCGTGTTGTAGGCATCGCTGAGCGAGATCCCCATGGTCTGCAGTTTGTCGGTGTCCATCGCGATCGAATAGCCGGGCACCGACGGGCGGAAGGTGCTGATGACGCTCGCCAGTTCAGGCCGCTTATGCGCCGCCGCCGTCAACGCATCGGCCGCCCGCGCCAGCGTCCCGATATCGCCGCCCGCGCGATCCTCCAGCATGAACTGGAAGCCGCCCGTGGGACTCAGTCCCAGAATCGGCGGCAGGCCAAAGGCGAACGTGAATGCCTCCGGCACCTGCGCGAAGCCGCGCTGCGCCGCCCCCAGAATCGCGTCGAGCTGTTCCGCGCCGCTGGTGCGATCTTCCCACGGCTTGAGCGTCACGATCACGGTGGCGACGTTGGAATTCGCCGTGCCCGTCGCAATGTCCAGTCCGCCGAGCACGAAGTATTTGTCCACGCCGGGCAATTTGCCTACGACGTTTTCGATGCGGCGCGCCGCTGCATCCGCGCGCTCTGTGCTGGCGCCGTCCGGCAGCCGCATCGACACGAAGAACGCGCCCTGATCTTCCGACGGCAGGAAGCCGTTCGGCAAACGCTTAAACAGTCCGAATGCCAGCAACCCGATCGCGCCCAGCACCAGCAGCGGGAGCGCCGTGCGCCGGATCAGGAATACCACCGTGGACAGGTATTTGTTGGTGGTCGCCTCAAAGGCGCGATTGAACCACGCGAAGGGCTTCGATAAAAACGATGTCTGCTTGGTGTGCGGACGTAAGAGCAGCGCCGCCAGCGCCGGACTGAGCGAGAGCGCGCTGAATGCGGAGATCAGCACGCTGACCGCGATGGTCAGCGCGAACTGCTTGTAGATCTCTCCGCTGATGCCGCCGATGAACGCCACTGGAATGAACACAGCGGCCAGAATGAAGGCGATCGCCACCACAGGAGCCGATACTTCGCTCATCGCCTTCGCCGTGGCCTCTTTCGGCTGCATGCCGTCGTCAATGTGCCGCTGCACCGCCTCCACCACTACGATGGCGTCATCCACGACGATGCCGATGGCCAACACCAGGCCGAACATGCTCGTGATGTTGATGGAAAACCCGAGTAGCGGAAATACCGCGAACGTGCCGATTACCGCCACCGGCACCGTCAACAGCGGAATCAACGTGGCGCGCCAGTTTTGCAGGAATACGAACACCACCAGAATCACCAGCCCGATGGCTTCCAGCAGGGTCACCATCACGTCTTTGATGGCCGCGCGCACGAACATCGTCGAGTTGTACGGCACGACGTAATCGACGCCTTTGGGAAACGAAGATTTCACGCTGTCCATGTACTTGATGACGGCATCGGCGGTCTCCACCGCGTTCGCGCCCGGCGCCAGGTACACAATCACGTTGGCTGAAGGCTTGCCGTTCAAACGCGAATAGCCGGAATATGTCTGCGCCCCGAGTTCCACGCGCCCGATGTCGCGCACGCGCAGCAGGGACGCGTCCGGCTGCGCGCGCACCACGATGTCTTCGAATTGCGAGGGGTCCGTGAGCCGTCCGGGCGCGCTCACGGCGTATTGGAAATCCGTGCCCCGCGGCGACGGCGCCTGCCCGATAGCGCCCGCCGGATTCTGCCGGTTCTGCGCCTGAATGGCCGTCGATACGTCGGTCGCCGTGACGGCCAGTTTTGTCATCTTGTCGGGGTTCAGCCACACGCGCATCGAGTACACCTGCTGCGAACTCAGCCGCGATTCGCCGACGCCCGCCAGGCTGCCAATCTGATTCACCAGGTTGATCTGGGCGTAATTCGTGAGGAACAGCGCGTCGTAACGCGGATCGCTGGCCACCAGGCTCACCGCCATCAAAAACGCGCTCGACACCTTTTTGACTGTGACGCCTTGCCGCTGAACTTCCGGGGGCAGCCGCGGCAGCGCCACGTTCACGCGATTCTGCGTTTGCACCGCCGCGATATCCGGGTTCGTGCCCAGTTGGAACGTCACGGTAATGGTGAGCGCGCCGTTATTCGCCGAAGTCGACTGGTAATAAAGCATGCCGTCGAGGCCGACCAGTTGCTCCTCGATCGGCTGCGCCACGGTCTTCTCCAGATCGGACGCGTTGCCCCCCAGATAATTCGCGGTGATCTGCACCGCCGGCGGCACCACCTGCGGGTATGCCGAAATCGGCAGTCCCGGAATTGCCACCGCGCCGAGAATAATAATCACGATGGCAATCACCATCGCGAACACAGGCCGATTAATAAAAAACGATGCCATACGCTCCGCCGCTCAGCTTCCCTGCTTCTGTTGGTATGGAACCGCTTTGACCGTTGCGCCGGGGCGCACCGAAAGCAATCCCTCCACCACAATTTTGTCGCCGGCCTGCAAGCCCTGTTCGACGATCCAGTTTTCCCCGACGCGCGCGCCCGTCTTCACCGGCCGCGCTTCCACTTTGTTCGCGGAGTCCACTACGAAGACGGTCTGAATGCTCTGGGTCTGCTGCACCGCGCGTTGCGGCACCAGGAGAGCGCCCTTGCGATGCTCCGTCACATAGCGGACTCGCCCGAATTGGCCGGGCAGCAGCCGGTGCTGCGGATTGGCGAATTCCGCCTGCAGTTCCAGGGTGCCTGTGCGGGGGTCCACCTGATTCAGGGAGTTCGCCACTTTGCCCGACTGCGGGAACACCGAGTTGTCGGCCAGAATCAGTTGCAGCAACGGGCTGTTCTTCGCCGCCGGATCCTTCCCGAGGAAGGAAAGGTATTGCGCCTCACTCACCTTGAACCGTACCCAGATGGGGTCCTGCGGCACGATCGTGGTCAAGGGCTGCGTCGCGTTCGGATTCACCAGGCCGCCGACGGGCACGAGCGTGTCGCCAATCAGTCCGCTGATCGGCGCGCGAATCGTGCCATATTGCACATTGAGGTTGGCGGTCTCCAGCGCGCCCTTCTGCGCCTCCACTTTTCCTTCGGTGGACTGTAACTGCGTCTCTGTTGCAAGGCGCGTCTGTTCGACGTTCGCCTGATTGGCGCGTACGCTCGCCTCGGCGGAGCGCAGCGCGGCCACCGCCGCATCCAGGTCCTGCTTCGCCGCCGCGTCCTGCTCCACCAGGGGCTTCACACGCTCGTAATCCTGCTGGGCTTTCACCAGGTTCGATTGCGCTGCTGCCAGGTTGGCTTCCGCCTGGCGCAGCGAGACCTGGCGCTGCGCGAACGACAGGTCGGCCTGCGTCTGATTCAAGGTCCCCTGCGCCTGCTGTAGTTGCGCCTGGAATGGGCGTAAGTCGAGGATGTACAACGGCTGACCGGCAGTCACCTCCTGCCCCGGGCGGAACAGCCACTTTTCGATATAGCCCGCCACGCGGCCGCGCACGTCCACCATATTCCGCGCGTAGGTCTGCGCCGGATACTCCACGTAAATATCGGCGTCCGAAGGCACGGTCTCGGAAACTTCCACCGTGGGCGGCGGAGCCTGCGCGGACACCGCCTGCGGCCCCTTACTCCCGCAGGCAGTCAGCAATGCAAATAACAAAATCGGGAATACCCCCGACCGGATTGACGATTTCATCACGTTTCCCCTCAAAGCCATTATGACTGGACAGTCAGTTTGATCCGGGAGAGGTGTGGTGGGATTCAACGAAATCCTGGTCCATATGGGCTATCGCTCTTACCCGACTCTATATCCGTTCTCATACGCACTCAGGGGTGGGCCCAGCGAGCCATCGCGTTACCCGTTGCGCCTGTGTATACTTTGAATGACCGAAGAGTCATTCTCATGGCAGGGATTTCGATGAACCGGAAAGCGGCCACGGAACAGCGCCGCTGTTCACTTTTGCAGGCCGCGCGGGCCGTGTTTGCCCGTCAGGGATACGCCAACACGGGGGTCGACGATATCGCGGCGCAAGCCGGAATCGCCAAGGGCACCATTTATCTTTACTTCCCTTCGAAGGAAGCGATTTACCTGGCCGCGGTCCTGGAAGATGCGCGCCTGCTTGCGGCCGATTCCCGCGCCGCGATGGCCTCTGCCGGCGCCTGGCAGGAGAAACTTGGCGCCTACATACGAACCCGGGTTAACTATTTCGAGCGCCACGAAGATTTCCTGCGCATCTACATTTCGGAGTTCCGCGGCATGTGTATGCAAGGCAAACCGATGGCTGCCGAGTTCATCCACCTGGTGCAGGAAGGCGAAGCGCAATTGGCGCAGTTATTCGCCGCCGCCGCCGCGCGCGGAGAGATTCGCGCCGTCGACCCGGAACTGGCCGCCCTCACGGTCTCCGATATGACCCGCGGCTTGATGGAGCGCCGTCTGCGCAATTGGGGACGCCCTATCGGGCCGGAAGACACCGAATTCGTGCTCGACGTCCTCTGCCGCGCCCTCGCCGCGTAAACGCGCGTCATAGCAGGGCGGTTCTGACACCTCGCCAAGCCGTTTCTCGCACCGTGCGGGCTGCAGTGGGGACGCTCATTTTGGTGTATGGCGATCCGCTGTCGGGCAGGCACTCGGCGCTGGCGTCCGATCGCGTCAACCGCAAAAAAAATGGGGGCGTCCCGCAGGACGCCCCATTGCCAGGTACAAGGAACTACTGAGCGATGGCCACCGTCGCGGCGCTCGCGCCCGATTGCGATTTGAACGTGCCCACCGACACCACTACCGCCTGCGTCCCGGTGGGTGCGTTCGCCGGAATGATCGCGTTCACCTGCGCGAAGCCCGAGATCGAGCCAGGCGCGGAACCGGCGTAAGTCACTAAGGCCTCCACGCCACCGATGGTTACGGTCACCGGCAAGACTGGTTTTTTCAGGGCGCTGAGCACCGCGGGAATGACCGCGCCGTCCACGCCTTGAGGGTTCGTCTGGCCTTCGCCGGTCATATAGATGGCGATCACGTTGCCCCGTTTTTCAGGGGTGTTGGGTCCATTGAGCGTGAAGTCCTGATTCAAGATCGCGCCCGGACCGGTGCCCTGCGAATTCTGCGTGTAAATACCGGGCGCGGCCGCCACCACGTTGTATGTCAGCGGAGCCGATTGCACGCCAAAGTATTCCACAACGATCGACGTAGTCGGCCGGCCCCCCACGCCATACGGCACCATCACGCTAGTCTGCCCGGACGAAGCGTAAGTGATCGGCGCCGGCGTACCGTCGAACAACACGCGCGTATTGCCTAGCGTCGTGGGGAAGGCGTTGTTGGTGACCGTGGCTATCAGCGGTGTGTCGGGGCCGACGCCCGTGCCGAAGATGGCGACGTTTTCACCAGGCGAGATCGCATCCTTCGCGTAGTTGGCCGCATTCGCCACCGACGTGAACACCGGCTTCGGAATCGCCGTCACCGTCAGCGACACCGGAATTGTCAGCGGCGTCAGCGCGCTCGCCGACGTCACCACAATCCGACCGCTGTAGATGCCCGGAGGCGTGCTGGACGCCACCGATACCTGAAGCGTCGCCGGCGCCACGCCGCTCGTCGGACTCACCAGCAGCCACTGACCCACACTGCCATCAGCCTGCGCCTGCACGGTAAACGGCACGGCTGTGCCGGTGGCGGCGATGGCCAGGTTCTGGGCCGCTGCAGCGCCCTGTCCGGCAACGAACGTGAAGTTCAAAGAAGTGGGCGACGCGGAAAGCACCGCGGCCGCCACCACGTTCAGCACCACAGGAACGTCGATCGGGCTGTTGGTGGCGCCGGGAGACGTAAGCGTCACCTTACCGCTGTAGGACCCGACGGCCAGAGTTCCGCTGTTGACAATTTGCACCTGTACGCTGCCCGGCGTCGTGCCGGAGGCCGGAGTGGCGGTCAGCCAGTTGCCGTTATTCTGGGCCGTCGTGGCAACGCTGAAGTTCAACGGCACCGGAGTGCCCGTTACCGCAATGCTCTGCGCCGCCGGAGCCGCGCCGCCAGCCGCCTGGGTGAAGGTGAGCGTGGTGGTGGGAACGGTGAGCGTGCCAGAATCCACCTTGAAGTGCACGTTGATGGTGGCGGGGCTGTTCCCTGCCGCCGGAGAGGTCACGGTAATGAAGCCGTTGTAAAGGTTACCCGCCGTGAGTTTGGACCCATCGACCGTGACGCTGAGAGTTCCGCTGGTGGATGTGTTGCCGTTGGCTGGCGAGACGGATAGCCAGTTCACGGCGTTATTGCTGTTGGCTACCGCGGTATAGTTCAAGGATTGCCCGATGCTGCCGATGTTGACGGTCTGCGATGCGGGAGCGGGTCCGCCCTGGACCTGTGCGAAGTTGAGATCGGTCGCACTCACCGTCAGCGACCCGCCAGTCACGATGAGAGTTACTGGAATGACGACCGGGCTGTCAGCGACCGTCGCGCCTCCGGGGCCGGTGGCAGTAACGGTTACTGTCCCGTTGTACTTACCTGCGGGGGTGCCGATCGGAGTCGCCGAAATCGTGAGGACGTTGTTGGCAGCGGTAGTTCCGCCGCTCGTGTTGACCGATAACCAGCTGTTCTGGGGCTGGATAGAAACCTGGTAATTCAATACGTCATTGTTGGTGCTGGTCAGGGTGATGACCTGCGGCGCAGGCAGTTGGCCGCCCGCGGCCATGGTGAACGGCTGAATCGTGGCAGGCGTAAGAACGAGTTGCGCGGTGGTAGAGACGAAGAGCGTGACCTGAATGGTCAGCGGACTTCCCACGGCTGCTGCGTTCGTTCGGGGGTTTGTGGCATTGATCGTGATGGCGCCAGTGCAGGTCGCAGCGGCCGTAAGACCGGCAGTGGCGACGGACACGGTGAGCGTATCGCTGGGCGGCGTGACACCGGTGACGTTGTTGGTGGCGCCGTTCAACAGCAGCCAGGCAGATCCGCAGGTGGTGGTGGCTAGGGTAGCGGTATAGTTCAAAGGATCTCCGGTGCTGCTGGTGAGTTTGACGCTTTGCGCCACAGGGGTCGGTTGACCGATCTGGTAAGGGAAACTCAATGAACTGAGGCTGGCGGAAATAGCGGCATCGTTCGTGACCTTTAGAACCACGAGGAACGTCTGGTCTGGGCTGTTTGGCGTGGCGGAGCGCACTGTGACCGTGGCTGAGTAACTTCCAGGTGTCAGTCCAGCGGGATTGACGGAGACAGTTAGCGGTGTGGCGGTTGTTCCCGCGTTGGGAACGGAAAGCCACGCCGAGTTGGCGCTTTGGAAGACCGCATAAGACAGCGGGGTTCCTGTGGAGGTAATGTTGACGGTCTGGTCCGCCGGGGTGCCCCCTGCCTGAGAAGTAAAATTCAGTGTGGCGTTGGGCACCGTAAGCAAGGGTGTGTTAGAGACAAGCAGGGTGATGCCAATGTCCTGCTGGGTGGGGCTGCCTCCGGGAGTGAAGACCGTGAGTTTGCTTGTATGAGTACCGAGAGCCAGAGTTGCGGGGCTGGTCACGGTATAGGTGAGTGTAGCGGTTCCGGAGGGCGCATCGGTGGCGCCGTTGGTAGCTGGCGTGATAGTGGAGATACCGGCCAGGGTACCACTCTGGGTGATCGTGTAACCTACGGACTGGCCGGCTGTAGTGGCGATGGTGAATGTCGCGCTGGGATTCGCTGCTGCAACACCAGTCTGATAGTTAAGCGCCAGGGACGAAGGGTTGATCGTGACAGGGGGCGTCGGCAACACGGTGAGCGCTACAGGCACGACGATCGAGGGGCTCTGTCCTGCAGGCGATGGCGTGATGGTGATCGTACCGCTGTAAGTATTGTTTTGGGTCAATCCGGCGATGGCGAATGTGTTGAGAAGCACAGTCAGGCTGCCGGGAGACCCGCAACCATTCTGCAGCAGGTTAAACCAATTGCCGCCGGACGTGGGTGTGGCTACGGCGGTACAAGCAGTAGACACGGCGCTATTCAGCGTGAGTACCGGATTGGCCGGGAAAGTATTGCTACCGAATGTGTAGGTGAGAGCAAGCGACGCGGGACTCACGCCTATAGCACTGACCGTAAGAGTAACGGGAATGGAATTATTAGTCGCGGATCCGCCAGTAACCGTAATACTCCCGTTATAAGTTCCGACGGCTAGCCCAGTCGGATCGGCCGTGACGGTCACCGCGGCGGGAGTAATGCCCCCGACGCCGAATGGTAGCCCATTCACTTTAAGCCAGGGGTAATTCGGGTAGGAGAGGGTAAAATTAGTTGCTGCCCCAGTGCTACTGGTGATGTTCAGTGTCTGCGTGATGGCGGAGCCTCCGAACTGACCCGCAAAGGTCAACGAGGTCTTATCGACTACCAGGCTCTGCGCACGCAGCCACGGCGCGGAACACAGCGCCAGCAAGCCTACGATCAAATTGGAAAACACACGAATATTCTTCACAGGTGGAACCTCCAGAAGGGCGGGCAGTTCGGACGGGTGAACGCCTCAACGCACATCCTCATAGGCACGATGGGGGCCAACCCATTATTCTTCACACAAACATAGTGTACCGAAAATGTTTTATATTCAATAGAATTCGAGAGTTACAGGCCCTTGATCGGTAGGGCAGGAGGCAGTCTGAATGAGCGGTCGCCATGGCTTCGCGACACAGTCTATGTGACAGGCGGCCACGATTCTTGCCGCGCCGGGCAGTCAATTCCGGTAAAGTCCGCGCGCCTCGATATATGCCCGCACCGTTTCCGCCAGTCCCGCGGGCCGTTCTCCCGCTGCAATCGCCCTCCGGATGTCGGAAGAGGAGATCGGGACCTCCAAGTCGTCGATCCGGTCGAACTGCGCGCCTTCCGGCGCCTGGTACAGATGTCCCGGCCGGCTCACCACCAGAAACCGCACGCATTTCACCACATCCCGCCAGCGATACCACGTCTGAAGTTCCGCGAAGGCGTCGGCGCCGATCAGAAAATAGAGTTCGTCATCCGCCGCCAGCGAGGCGCGCACCTGATCGATCGTGTAAATCGAGTAACTGCGCGCTGTGTGTTCCTCCAGGCGGGACACCTCGAAGCGCGCTTCGCCCTCCACGGCCAGTTCGGCCATGGCGACGCGATCGCCATACGGCGCATGCGTAACTCCGGATTTGTGCGGGGGACGGGCTGCCGGCACCAACAGGACGCGATCCAGTTCAAACCGCGCCGCTGCTGCGTGCGCGAGGGCAAGATGTCCCTTGTGGATCGGGTCGAAGGTGCCGCCAAAGATCGCGAGTTTCAATGAGCGCACCTGGGAGAGGGCGCTCCCCCGCCGTCCGGGTGGGCAGCGGGGGAGCGATTGTCAGGCCTGTTCGATCTTGAGCGAATTGATTTTTACTTCTTTCGCCGGGCGGTCCCCGGGCCCGCGGGGCGCTTTGGAAATCTTCTCCACTACGTCATAGCCTGCCACCACTTCGCCGAAAATCGTGTGCTTGTTGTCCAGCCAGGGGGTGGCGGCCACCGTCACGAAAAACTGGCTTCCATTGGTATTCGGACCGGCGTTGGCCATCGAAAGCAGACCGGGCTTGCCGTGGCGCAGCGAGGGGTGGAATTCGTCGGCGAACTTGTATCCCGGACCGCCCGTGCCGGTGCCCTGCGGGCAGCCACCCTGAATCATGAAATCGGGAATCACCCGGTGAAAGACCAAGCCGTCGTAAAAAGGCTTTCCCGTCTTGGATCCGTCCGCGAGTCCCACGAAGTTGGCCACGGTGTTCGGGGCCTTGTCAGGGAAAAGCTGGATCTTGAAGGTGCCTTCTGTCGTATCGAATACAGCGAAAAGTTCGTTGGGCATCCATTAAATTGTATCAGCCATGGCTATGCTAAACTTGTGGCAACCAAGCGGCCGTAGAGCCGCTCCATTTTGCGGCGGCCTCAAAGCTGACGGGAACGCTACGGTCCGCACGGAGAAGCCATATCTCACTTACTTTTGACGAGCATCGGGAGTTGGGCCGCGAAGTTCAGGCGGCCGCCAAGCGCATGCGGGTATTGCGCGATCTTGTGATCGGCGTCTACGGTCCGTCGAACCGCTCTGCCATCACTTTTGGGCGCGCCGTCGAAACCCTGGAACACCTCCAGCAGGATATGGCTTCCCAAGCCGCCTGGGACCTCCCCGGCTTTCCTACCAACGAGCTCTATTTGGACGGCGTCGCGCCATCTTCCCCCGCCTCCGCATTTCCCGTGACGCCGCAATACGGGGCGCCCTCGCAGCATGGTCCGCCCATCAGGCCGCCCGCCGGAATGACGGGTTATTCCTCCGCGCCTCCCCTGCTGCGCGCGGAGATCAAAGGCAAGCCCAAACCTGGGCCGGCCGCGGAACCCGGCACTCCTAATGGACGCGGAGCCGCCGCCGACTCCACCGATTCCCCGGAGCGGTCTGCGGAGCCCGGGGGCGTCGTCCTCAATCGCCGCGGAGCCGCGCTGCGGTTTGCGCCCGAATCCGCCGGCGCGCCTGCCGGCGAGCACGGCACCTCCGCCGAGTCCGAGGACGTCGCCGGGCGAGAGCCCTTGCCCGCGGAGTAGCCTGGCGCCGGGCAAATACTACGTGCTCGCTCTCGACGCCGCCGAACTCGATCGCCCGCTGTGTCATTGCCAAACTGTGGAAGCTCCGGCTCTCTGGCGCCGAAGCCGTGGAGGTGCCGCCCAATGGTACCGGTGGAACACTCTCTCGCCTACTACGTTATAGTGGGAGTGCCCTTTGTGCGGACGGGTCGGGTCTGCATCTGCATCGACAATACTCGACAGATGGTCATCCGTTTGCTAAGCTATTATTTATAATTGTGGTACAACTGCCCGAATACACCATTCATTCCACGCCGGCACGTAATTTCTCCAGTACTACATCCGAGGAGTAAACCTTAGGAAAGCTATGGCTTCTAACACGTATTCCCAGGGCGCCCAAGTCGAGCATCTGAAGTTCGGGTTGGGGACGGTCCTGTCCAGCAGTGAAGAACGGATCGTCATCAAATTCGACGATCACGGCGAAAAGAAGTTTGTCACCTCGCTGGTGATGGGCAGCTTGAAGAAGAGCGACCGGGCCGCACCCATCGAAAAGAAGGGCACCCGGAAAAAGAAAGCAGTCGTGCCCGCTACGGCGTAGCACGCAAGGATTTAGAGGACACTTTCGTTGAACGCAAGCCAGAAACGGTTATTTGAAGAGGCCCGCAAGCGCAATCCGGACCTCAAGATGCCCACTGAAACCAAGCCGGCAAACTGGTCGGAAGCCGATCTCCAGTTGGTGAAACAGGGAGTCGGGGACAAGACCAGCCGGCCCGCCACTCCGGCGGCCGCACAGGGCGATGCCACCGGAGAAGCTCCCTCGGGCGAGCAGCCGGGAAGCGTGGTTACCTATTTCGAAGCCAAGGGCTTCGGCTTTCTCCGTCCTGACGACGGAGGTCGCGATATCTTCTTTCACGTTTCGCGGCTTTCCGAAGGCCTCGCGACCGACCTTCGCCCCGGCACCCGGGTGCTTTACGAATTGGGGATGGACCGGACCGGCAAGATGGCGGCCAGCAGCCTCCGCATCGCGCCTCCCGCAGCCGCCGCCGCCGAATAACGGCTATACTAGGAATACCCCACAAGGTTCCCCGCAAGGACACCCTTGCGGGGTTGGTCTGTTCTCATGTTCGACAACCTATCAGACAAGCTGCAGCGCGTTTTCAAAAACCTGCGCGGCGAAGGTAAGCTTACCGCGGCTAACATGGATACCGCCCTGCGCGAAATTCGCATGGCCCTCCTGGAAGCCGACGTAAACTTCAAAGTTGTCAAACAACTCATTGAAAATATTAAGGAAAAGGCCCTCGGCGAAGAGGTGCTCGGCGCCCTCTCCCCGTCCCAGCAGGTGGTCAAGATCGTTCACGAAGAACTGATCAAGATCCTCGGCAGCCACGAATCCAAACTCCGCTACGCCAACGAACCCCCCAGCGTCTTCCTGATTGTCGGCCTGCAGGGTTCCGGCAAGACCACCTCCACCGGTAAACTTGCGCGCTGGCTCTCCAAGAACGGGCATACGCCCATGGTGGTTTCGGTCGATGTCTACCGTCCGGCGGCTCGCGAGCAGCTGAAAATTGTCGCCCGCGAAGTCGGCCAGCCCATTTATGAAGGCGCACCCGGCGAATCCGCGCCCCTCGACCTGGCACGCTCCGCCCGCCGCGAAGCCGTTAATCGCGGCCGCGACGTCCTCCTCATCGACACCGCCGGACGCCTGCACATCGACGACGACCTGATGGTGGAACTGCAGCAACTCAAGGAGCAGCTCAACCCCGTCGAGATCCTTTTCGTGGCCGACGCCATGACCGGGCAGGACGCCGTCAAGTCGGCCGACGAGTTCCACAAACGCCTCGGAATTACCGGCGTCATCCTGACCAAGATGGATGGCGACGCGCGCGGCGGCGGCGCGATCTCCATTCGCTCCGTCACCGGACAGCCCCTCAAATTCGTCGGCGTCGGCGAAAAGCTGGATGCTCTCGAGCCCTTCCACCCGGACCGTGCGGCCAACCGCATTCTCGGGATGGGCGATATCCTCAGCTTCATCGAAAAAGCCGAAGAGGCCATCGATAAAAAGCAAGCCGTCGAGATGCAGCGCAAGCTCATCGAAAACGATTTCACGCTCGAGGATTTCCGCGATCAGCTCCAACAGATTCGCAAACTCGGCCCCCTCGAATCCCTGCTTGGAATGATGCCCAAGGTGGGCATTATGAAAGAGCTACAGGGGGTCAAGGTGGATGAAGGCGAGATCAATCGCGTAGTCGCCATCATCAATTCGATGACCCACAGGGAACGCGATAATCATATGATCATCAACGGAAGCCGCCGCCGCCGGATTGCCAAGGGCAGCGGTACTTCCGTGCAGGAAGTCAATCAGTTGCTAAAGCAGTATGGGCAGGCAAAGAAGATGATGAAGACGTTCTCCGGTGGCTTCCTGGGTAAAAAGCTCGGTAAGATGAAGTTGCCCGGTGGTTTTCCATTCGGCAACCTGCCTTCGTGAGTTTCAGTTCGGTGGTTCAGGCATCGCGGGAAACCGGGCCTGGTAAATTTCGGAAAGGTTCGGGCGGTATTCTGTGCCGCCCCCAAATAGTGGAGTATTCATGTTGATGATTCGCCTGGCGCGGTTTGGCGCCAAAAAGAAGCCGTTCTACCGCGTGGTGGTAATTGAAAAGGAGCGCGCCCGCAATGGCCGCAACCTTGAAGTTGTGGGACACTATAACCCGCTCACCAACCCTCCCGCCGTCGTGCTCAAGCACGATCGCGTCGAGCAGTGGCTGAAGAATGGAGCGCAGCTCTCCGAGACCGTAAAACGGCTCGTCGAAAAGAACCCTCCCGTACAACCGGCAGCCTGAGGCTGCCGCTAAGCGTAAGGAATATAACGCCTGGGCGTGCGGTGTCCGCTAGTGTATCGCAGCGTTCGGTTACCATGAAGTTTGTGGAGGCGGGGTGAATGAAACAGTTGGTTGAAGACATCGCGAAAGCTCTCGTTGACATCCCGGAAGAGGTGGTGGTTCGAGAGGTGACAGGCGAACAGGTCACGGTTCTAGAGCTGCGTGTGGCCCCGAGCGACCTTGGGAAAGTGATTGGTAAACAGGGTCGCACCGCGCGTTCCATCCGCACCATTCTCGGTGCGGCTGGAATGAAGCTGAATCGTCGCTTTACGCTGGAAATTCTTGAGTAACGGCGCGGAAACCGGCTGGGTCGCCGTCGCCATTGTGGGCAAAACGCGCGGCAACCGGGGCGAAGTTACGGCGGTAGCGCTCAGCAGCAAACCGGAGCGCTATGAGGCCCTCCAAAAAGTTACCCTCTTTCCCCCCGGCGCACCTGCCGGGGGCGTTCTGTACGAAATCGAAGAGACCTGGCGCCACCAGGCCACCCTCATTTTCAAGTTTCGTGGCGTCGATACCATCTCCGACGCCGAACTTCTCTACGGCGCGGAAGTCTGCGTGCCCTTCAGCGAGCGCACTCCCCTCGACCCGGGCGAGTACTTCCAGAGCGACCTCATCGGCTGCGAAGTGATCGATCGCACTAGCGGCCAATCCCTCGGCCGCGTCACCGCCTGGGACGATGGAGGCGGCAGCGGACTGCTGATGGTCGGCGACCTCATGATTCCCTTCACCCGCTCCATCTGCGTCGAAATCGATCCCGCCGCCAAACGCATCGCAGTAGACTTACCGGAAGGATTGAAAGAACTCAACCGCCCGTGATTTTTCATGTGTTGACGATCTTCCCCGAGTTCTTCGAGGGACCGTTCGCCCACGGAGTTGTCAAGCGAGGCAAAGACGCCGGGCTGCTCGACATCCGCATACACGACCTACGCACCTGGACCCACGACCGCCACCGCACCGTCGATGACCGTCCCTTCGGGGGCGCGGAGGGCATGGTGCTCAAATGCCAGCCCATCTTCGACGCCGTAGAGTCCATCTGGCCTCAGCGGGATGCGCGCCAGAAGGTCGCCTTGCTCTCCGCGCAGGGCCGCATGTTCGATCAACCGCTGGCCAATCGCCTGCTGGAGTCCGCCGCCGAACTCCTCCTCATTTGCGGACGGTATGAAGGCGTGGACGAACGCGTGGCAGAGCACCTCGCCGACGAAGAAATCTCCATTGGTAACTACGTCCTCAGCGGGGGCGAACTGGCCGCCGCCGTCGTCATCGATACGGTCGCCCGCCTGATCCCAGGAGTGCTTGGCAACGAAGACTCTTCCGCCTTCGAATCCTTTCAGGAGACGGGGCACGGTGAAGGTCTGCTGGACTGCCCCCATTGGACGCGTCCGGCCGAATTTCGCGGCTGGAAAGTCCCCGACGTCCTCCTGGGAGGTAATCACGAAGAGATTCGCAAGTACCGCAAGCAGCTCGCTCGCGATAAAACCCAGCGCCTCCGCCCCGATTTGTTGAAGTAGTGGCGCATGGCTCTGCCCGGTGCAGGCGGGCGCTAGTCGCCGTGGTCCGCGACGGAATTTCGACACGCGGCACACGATACGCCGTGCCGAGCTGGACAGATCCGACCCGCGGTTGGCGGTTTTCGCGTCTGCTTCAGTACCATGAGGGCGGGGGTTTTCCTCTAAAGTTCCAGGCCGCCGGAGTCGATAAGTGACATGTGCATCTGCTTCGACTATTGTGTCTAGGGGCTGCGGTTGGCCTGCTTTGGGGGCAGCACGTTGGTTCCCCCACCGACGACCTCGTGAAATTGGGTGTCGACGAGCTGTTCGGCATTCAGGTGACGTCCGTCGGGCGCAAGGCGCAGCAGCTATCGAAGGCGCCGGCCGCGGTTTTCGTCTTGACAGGCGAGGACATACGGCGCTCGGGAGCCACCTCGATTCCAGAGGCATTGCGCCACGTGCCGGGGCTGACTGTGCTGCGTCTCGACGGCAGGTCGTGGGCCGTTTCGGCGCGCGGAGGGTCGCGCATGTATGCCGACAAGATGCTGGTGATGATCGACGGACGGTCGCTCTATATTCCGCTGTTCTCGGGGCAGATCTGGGACACCATCGACGTTTCTTTGCCGGACGTGGAACGGATCGAGATCATGCGCGGTCCGGGCGCTGTCATGTGGGGTCCCAACGCGGTCAACGGCGTCATCAATATTATTACCAAACGCGCGCAGTCCACTCGGGGCGGGATGGCGAGCGTGTCGGGGGGCAATGAACGGCGCGCGTCTCTCGATGTGCGAGAGGGCGCGGCTCCCAGTGACCGGCTGGCCTACCGCGTCTGGGGCAAGGCGGCGTACGATACCCCGGCGTATGATTCACCCGGCTACTTCAACTTTGCCGGCCAGGTGATTGTCCGCGATCCGCAGATCCACAACCTTGATTTCTCGACGATCCGGCTGGGTTTTCGCGTGGACGGCGAAAGCGGAGAGCGCGACAGTTGGACGGTGCAGGGTGACACGTATCGGAACAACCGACAGGATCCGATTGCCGTGGCGGTGGCTTTGCCCGAGGTGCGCCGTTTCCAGGCCCACTCGGACTATCAGGGGGGCTTCATTCAGGCGCAGTGGACGCATACGGCGCGTGCCGGCGGCGAGTCGGTCTTCAAATTCTCCTACGACCGGACCAACGTGGACTATCCCTTCCTCACGGGGCAATTGAACAACGTGGTGCTTGACTGGCAAAAGCGCATGCCGGTCACTGAGCGGCATGAAGTCTATGTAGGCGGCGGATATCAGCAATATGGGGATTCCCTGGCCGGCCGGAATTTCATGTCCTTCGACCCAGCCAGATCCGTGCACCGGTTGGGAGATGTGGTGGTTCGTGACGAGTGGCAGATTGTGCCGCAACGGTGGATGCTCTCAGTGGGAGCTCGCCTCGATTACAGCCGGAACATCCACCTGGAGTATCAGCCCAGTGCCCGGTTGCTGTACACGCCCTCCGCCGGCGAATCATGGTGGTTTGCGGTTTCTCGCGCGGTGCGCGCGCCCACGCGCTACGACCTCGATCTGTATGTCGAGGCGGGAAGAGTGGCGACACCGTACGGGGTGCCTTTGCTGTTGGAATTCAGCGGTTCCAAGACGATGACCTCCGAGAGGGAGCGCGGGGTGGAACTAGGGTACCGGCGACAATCCGGGCAGCGCTGGTCGGTCGACGTGTCTACATTCTGGAGTTACTACAATCGCCTGCGCGTTTTGCAGGGTCCGGCTGTTCCGGCTTTGTTGTGGACCGGCACGGAACTGCTGCTTAAGTCGTCGATGACAGAGAGGAACTTCGGCAAGGGAAGATCGTACGGGGGCGAAATCTGGGGGTACCTGCAGGTTACTCCAACCTGGCGGCTGACTCCGTCGTATTCCTATCTCAACGAGGTGCGCTGGCTGCCGCGAGATCCGGTGCACGCCTACGCCTGGGACAGCCTGCTCGCGGGCATCGCCCATCAGGGGTCGCTGCGTTCCCAGCATGAACTTACGCGGTCCCTGCAACTCGATCTTACGGTTTCGGCGCGAGCGCGCAACGGCGCCATGAACCTGCCGGGAGTTTTCCTGTTGGATGCGCGCCTGGGCTGGCGGCCAAGGTCTTGGGGGGAAGCCAGCATCGCCCTGCAGAATGTGGCCGACCGCCGGGTTCTGGATTCGTACATGGAGATGCTGACCCCGGCGATTCCGTTGCGCCGGATGTTCGTGATCCAGTGGACGCAACGATTTTAGGGCGCGCTAAACGATGGACTAGTCTGCGGAAACCCATGCGGCGATTGCTCAGCATCGGATTGACTTTGGGGCTGCTGGCCGGCCTGGTAGCGCAACTCGCCTTACCTCGTGCGCTCAAGGCGGCGACGGAGAGCACGGATCCCGAAGACGAACTCAAGGCAGCGACGGTGCTGGCGTTTCTGCAAAATGCCAAGTGGCTGGATGCCGAGTCCGGCGGGCCATTCCTCACGGTGGGCGTCGTAGGGCGGCCGGCAATTTCCGCGGCCTTGCACCGTGCGATTGAGGGTAAGACCGTAAACGGCCGGGTAGTGCGAATTTTGGACCTTACCTTGCCGGCGGACCCGCGCTGTTGCCAGCTCCTGTACGTCGCTACAGACCACAAGCTGGACATCCGGCGTGCTCTGACGGGAACGGCCGCGGCCCATGTGCTCACCATCGGCGAGGCGAACCGCTTTTTGGAAGACGGCGGGGCCATTAACCTGTTCCTCGTGGACGGGCACATGGCGTTCGAGGTCAGCATGGCGGCGCTCGATCAGTGCCGTGTGGCGATCGGTTCCAAACTGCTGCGTTATGGCCGCGTACGCGATCTTGCCGGCCAAAGGGGGCCCGGGTGAGAGCGGCCGTCGGACGGCTACGGCGCGGGGCATCGCTCAAGTGGAAACTCACCAGCCTGATCGTGGCAGGCAGCGCGTTCGCTGCGATTCTGGCGGCGGCGGGGTTTACGTGGTTCGACCTGCGCCGCTACTGGCAGCACACTGGCGACGAGATCACGGCAATCGGCAACATTGTTGCGGACCAGGTAGGTCCGGCGATCACGCTGGGCGACCGTAGCGCGGCGAAAGACATCCTCAGTTCACTCAGGGCCGAGGCCTTCCTGCGCGACGCCGCCTTGTACGACCGGCGGGGCGAACTGTTCACCAGCGCGGGAAAACCAAGTAGCGTTCTGGCGCGGCCGCCAGCCGATGGAGTGCACCGCTCCGACAAGGCGGTGATCGTGGCGCGGCCCGTAATTGCCGGTAGCGAGCGTATCGGAACCCTGGTGTTGCGCGCCGATATTCCCACGATCTCCGAAATCGTGAGCCAGTACCTGGGAGGAGCGGTGTTGATTCTGCTGCTCAGTCTGGCGGTGGCCGCGTTGGTGGCGCCGGCCTTGCAATCCAAAGTGTCCTCGCCGATTCTCGAGATTGCAAATGTGGCCAACGTAATCGCCAGGACCCATTCATTTGCCGACCGGGTGACGGTGCGTTCCGGGGATGAGGTGGGGCAACTTGCCTCCTCGTTCAACGCCATGATCGACGAGATTCAACGGCGTGACGTGGACTTGGGCGAGCACCGGCGCAGCCTGGAGGAGCAGATTGCGGAGCGCAACCGGGTGAATGCGGAACTCCTGGAAGCGAAGGAGAAGGCGGAAATCGCGGTGCGCCTGAAATCGGAGTTTCTGGCCAACATGAGCCACGAGATCCGCACGCCGATGAACGGAATTCTGGGAATGACCGATTTGGCGCTGGCCACCGAGCTGACGCCGGTACAGCAGGAATACCTGCGCGGCGTGAAGATCTCCGCCGAGGGGCTGCTGCGCATTATCAACGACATTCTGGACGTTTCCAAGATCGAGGTCGGGAAACTGGCGATCGAGAACGTGGATTTTGAGCTGACGCCGGCCTTGCAGGACCTGGTCCGCGTGTTTGAGATCTCGGCCCAGGCCAAGAATCTGGTGCTGCGGCTGCACTTCGATCCCGCGTGTCCCACCTGGGTGTGCGGCGACCCCGTGCGCTTGGGACAGATTCTGATCAATCTTTTGGGCAATGCGATCAAATTTACGCTGCAAGGCTCCGTAGAGCTGCTGGTGGAGTTGGCCGGGCCCGGGCGGCTTCGTTTTGTGGTCGCGGATACCGGCATCGGCATTGCGCCAGACAAAATGGAGGCCATTTTCGAAGCCTTCACGCAGGCCGACGGCTCGCATACCCGGCGCTTCGGAGGGACGGGGCTGGGTTTGACGATCACGCGCCGACTGAGCGACCTCATGGGGGGCCGGGTATGGGTGGAGAGCCGGGTGGGTTGGGGCAGTCGCTTCTACCTGGAACTGCCACTGCCCGCCAAAGAGGCGAGGGCGGTCCGGCCGGTACAGGCGCAGGCTGTCTCGCTTCCGTCGCTCAACGTGCTGGTTGCCGAGGATAACCTCGTGAATCAAAAGGTGATTTGCTCGATGCTACGCCTGGCAGGATGCCGCACGACGGTGACGGCCAATGGGGCGGACGCATTCTCCGAATTCCTGCGGGATCGCTTCGACCTGGTGCTGATGGATGTGCAGATGCCGGAGGTGGATGGCCTGCAAGCCACTGCCATGATGCGGCAGGAAGAGCGGTTGCGAGGGCGCGCAAGGACCACGATCCTGGCGCTGACTGCCCATGCCGCGGCCGAACAGCATCAACAGTGCCAGGTAGCCGGAATGGACGGCGTGATCACCAAGCCGGTGACCCGCGTGACGCTGATGCAGGCCATCGCGGACTCGCCCGCGGTGACGCAAAGGGAGTGGCCGGCGGGCGTTTCTTCAGGGAAAACCACCTGAAAGTGGAGAAATCTGCTAGACTATCCCGTCAGGTGGCGCGGTGTGATCGGGTTGTTTGGAAGTCCGGTTGCATTCAACTGCCCACTTGGGTTATTATTTAAGAGTTTCGCGAGAAGAAGCTTTCTGCCCTTGTGCTACCACCCGTCTGCGGCGGGTCCGGCCGAGGGTGAGGCCCCGAGGTTAGCCAGGGATTTCGCTCCCTGGTTCGACATGGGCCTGTCCATAAAAGCAAGGTAATCCTCGCAGTTGCGACCGGTTGTTGAAAGTCATCTGGGGTTCGCGTGCGAACTCTGGTCGTCGTGGGTTCCTCCACAAACATTTTTTGATTTACTTCGCGAAGAGGAAATCGTGCCAACGTTTAATCAACTTGTTCGTAATGGGCGCAAGCCGCCAGCCTGGAAGACATCGAGCCCGGCGCTGGAAAGCTGTCCGCAAAAGCGCGGGGTGTGTACTCGTGTATACACTTCGACACCCAAGAAGCCGAACTCGGCGCTCCGCAAAGTAGCCCGCGTGCGTTTGACCAACGGAATCGAAGTGACGACCTACATCCCTGGCGTCGGCCATAACCTGCAGGAACACTCGATCGTGTTGATCCGCGGGGGCCGTGTTAAAGATCTGCCGGGTGTTCGTTACCACGTCATCCGCGGCGCCCTGGATACCGCAGGTGTCGCCAATCGCAAGCAAAGCCGTTCGAAGTACGGGGCCAAGAGGCCGAAGTCGTAAGTACGGGTTAAAGTATGCCACGCAGACGAAGAGCTGAAATTCGTGAAGTAGCGCCGGACGCGGTCTACAATTCCACCCTGGTTGAGAAGTTCGTGAACTCCATGATGTGGGCGGGTAAGAAGAATACCGCTCAGGGCATCTTTTACGATGCTATGGATAAGATTCGCGACCGCACCAGCGACGACCCGTTGAAGGCGTTCAAGAAGGCTGTCGAGAACGCCAAGCCGATGCTGGAAGTCAAGACCCGGCGTGTAGGCGGCGCCAACTATCAGGTGCCGATCGAAGTTCCCCAGAACCGGCGTACTTCGCTGGCTATGCGCTGGATCATCACCAACGCCCGTACCCGTCCCGAGAAGGGGATGGCGGAAAAGCTGGCTGGCGAACTGAATGACGCCGCCAACCTGCGCGGCGGCGCAATTAAGAAACGCGACGACGTCCACCGCATGGCCGAAGCCAACAAGGCTTTTGCACATTACCGGTGGTAAGGACTTACAGGAGCTAATTCCAAACTGCATGGCTAGAACGGTCCCGCTCGAGAGGATGAGGAATATCGGCATCGCCGCACATATTGATGCCGGTAAGACCACCACGACCGAACGGATTTTGTTTTACACGGGCAAGTCCCACAAGATTGGCGAAGTTCATGAAGGCACCGCCGTCATGGACTGGATGGAGCAGGAACAGGAGCGCGGAATTACGATTACCTCCGCCGCCACGACCTGCGAATGGCGGGATATTCAGATCAACATTATCGACACCCCCGGTCACGTCGATTTCACTGCTGAGGTGGAACGCTCCCTGCGCGTGCTCGATGGCGCCGTGGCGGTCTTCGACGCCGTGGCGGGTGTGCAGCCCCAATCGGAAACGGTATGGCGGCAGGCAGACAAGTATTCGGTTCCGCGTATTTGCTTTATCAACAAGATGGACCGCGTGGGCGCGGACTTCTACCACTCGGTGGACACCATCGTGGACCGCCTGAAGGCACGTCCGGTGCCGATTCAAATTCCGATAGGCGCGGAAGAAAAGTTTCTCGGTTGCGTAGACCTGGTAGAAATGCGCGGCATTGTATGGCGCGACGAGACCCTGGGCGCGCAATACGACATCGTGGAAATTCCTGAAGACCTCAAAGAAAAGGCCAAGGTATACCGCGAACAAATGATCGAGGCCATCAGCGAGCACGATGAAGTGCTGATGCACAAGTTCATCGAGGGCGAAGCGATCTCTAACGAAGAGATCAAAGCCGGCATCCGCAAGGCTACCATCGCGCTCAAGATTTTCCCGGTCATCTGCGGCACGGCATTTAAGAATAAGGGCGTCCAGACCATGCTGGATGCGGTGGTAGACTACCTGCCCTCTCCGCTGGACGTTCCGGCGATCGAGGGTCTGGATGTCGATCACCCCGATAAGACCCTGGTCCGCCATGCGTCCGACTCCGAGCCTTTCGCGGCGCTGGTGTTCAAGATCATGACCGACCCGTACGTGGGTCAGTTGGCGTTCTTCCGGGTTTACTCGGGCACGCTGAAGAGTGGCGAGAGTGTCTTCAATGTGGCCAAGAGCCGCAGGGAGCGTGTCGGCCGCCTGCTTCGCATGCACGCCAATAAGCGCGAAGAGATTCAGGAGATCGTGGCGGGCGATATCTGCGCCGCGGTCGGCTTGAAGACGGTCTCCACGGGCGATACGATTTGCGACGACGAGAACCCGATCGTGCTGGAAGCCATCGACTTCCCGACGCCGGTAATTCAGCTCGCGGTCGAGCCGAAGACCAAGGCCGATCAGGAAAAGATGGGCATGGCGATTCAGAAGCTAGCCCAGGAAGATCCCACGTTCCGCGTCAACACAGACCCGGAAACCGGACAGACGATTCTCTCCGGTATGGGCGAACTCCACCTGGAGATCATTGTCGACCGCATGATGCGCGAATTCGGCGTGGGTGCGAATGTCGGCAAACCGCAGGTGGCCTATCGCGAAACCATCCGCAAGCACGCGGAAGCTGAAGGCCGCCATGTAAAGCAGACCGGCGGACACGGCCAGTACGGCCACGTCAAGATCCGCGTCGAGCCGCTGCCCGCGGGCGAAGGCTTCGTCTTCGAAAACGATGTCACCGGCGGCCGCGTGCCGAAGGAATACATCAACCCGACCGAAATGGGGATCAAGGAAGCGCTCGAGGGCGGAATTCTCGCCGGCTTCCCGATGTCGGACATCAAGGTATCTCTTTACGACGGCAGCTATCACGACGTCGATTCGTCCGAAATGGCCTTCAAGATTGCCGGTTCGATGGCTATCAAAGAAGCCGCAAGGCGTGCCAAGCCGGTTCTTCTGGAACCGATCATGGCGGTGGAAGTGGTGGTGCCGGAAGATTACATGGGTGATGTCATCGGCGATCTGTACTCCCGCCGGGGGCGCATCGAATCCACGGAATTGCGTGGAACCACTCGTATTATCAAATCCATGGTGCCGTTGTCCGCAATGTTCGGATACGCCACCGAACTGCGGTCGCGCACGCAGGGCCGCGGCAGTTTCACGATGCACTTCGGAAGGTACGAGGAAGTTCCGGCTGCGCAGTCCGAGGAAATCATCAGCAAGGTCCAGGGCAAGACAACGAAATAAGGAGCTGAATCTCTCTTATGGCAAAAGAAAAATTTGATCGCAGCAAGCCGCACGTAAACATCGGAACGATCGGACACATCGATCACGGCAAGACCACTT
>JBDTMZ010000163.1:0-32864 GCA_039934035.1 Candidatus Solibacter sp.
CTCCGCAACCGGGCCAGACTGTCAAGGTCGCCGCCAACCAGGCATGGTTCGAATATATTCCCGCACGCGTGAAGGCGCCGAGCGGATCGCTCGACACGTTCGGCGCGCTGGCGGTGAAAAATGTTCCGATAGAAAAGTGGGACGACAGTGGCCTCGGGATCGAACCCAACAATCTGAAGGCCATCAACAGCCTGATCGCCTATCGGTCTTTGCGCTACGGCCGGCACCTCGATCTCATTCTCACCGACCAGCACAGCTTCTGCGGCGACGACCCGACCGATGCGGAGGGCGTTGGCAAGATTTACGATCCGACTTTTAACGGGATGTTCTCGGAACCGGCGATGATCGCGCTCGATGCCGGCCGCACCTGCAACGGCGGCAAACCGCCCGCCGAACTCAGCTTTGGCGACATACGCATCCCTAATCCTCGAAAGGATTCAGCGCCGCGCACGTTGCTCGGGACCCGTCAGAAGAAATGGTTCATGGACCAGCTCCGCCGGTCCGCGGCAACCTGGAAGATCTGGGGCAATTCGCTGGGCGCCCTCGATTTGCGGGCCGACCCGCAGAACCTTCCCGATGGACTGACCAAGCAGAAGTGGCCGGCGGACACCTTCGCGCAGATCGGCAGCGGCGATTATGGCAGCGCCTATCACGAGCGGGGCGAAATCTATGACCTCGTCCGTGATTTGAAGATCACCGGGTTCGCGATCGTGTCGGGCGACCGTCACAGCTTTTGGGCGGGCTATGCCACCTCCCGATTGCCACCCGCCAGGTTCGAGCCCGTCGGGATCAGTTTCGTCGGCGCCTCGCTGGCCAGCCCCGGGGCGATGGAGGCTTATGAGCACAATCTTCGTAAGGATCATCCGCTCCGTTCACTGTTCCTCGCCGACCGGCCAGCGGGTAAGCCCGAATGGACCTACAACATGCTGCTCAAGCACGGCGTCCGCTCGTGCGTCGAATACGCCAAGAGTTTCGACCTGAAGCGCGCTCACGCCGCTTCCAATCCGAAACTTTCCCCGCACCTTGAATTCGTGGATATGGGCGGTCACGGCTATGCGACGGTGCGGCTCACCGGCGATGAAATGCGGACCGAGTTCGTGTGCATTCCACGCCCGATCACGCGCAGCGATCGTCCCGATGGCGGTCCTCTTCGCTACCGGGTGGTCCACACGGCATCGCTCTGGAAAGCGGGCGAGCGGCCTTTGCTGCGCCAGCAAGTCATTGAGGGCGATCCCGGCCTTTCGATCTGAGATGGCTCCAGGGCGACGATTGCGGCGGCCGCTATGCTTGCGGTGGGGAGCGCGCTTGCTTCCAGCAGGGAGAGGTCCGCCGAACCGGAATCTATCTCTCCGAGGACGGAGGCGCAGGAACCATTCAATAGGTGGATCTGGCAACAGGTTGAGGGGACCTCGCCCTATCTGGTAAACAGGGGATATTTGCCGAGTGTCGCGGCATGGAGCGCCCCCTCTTTCCGCGCGGCGTCCTGCGCAAACGAAGCAAGTAATGCTGCCAAGCGCTACCGGTGTCCGCGTCGGGTCATCGTCGGGTCATCGCCGGGTCATCGTCGCAGAATCTTGTTCACCGCGCGCGCCAACTCGGCGAACTCGGCGCGGGCAGCCGAGTGCGGAGCGTATTCCGCCATGGTGAGTCCATCTGCCACCGATTCCGCGACGGCTATGCGCTGTCCGATCGGCGGTAGCACCTTCTTACCCATCTTCTCCAGCGATTCGGACAGCCCGCGTCCCAGGTTGGTATTGGCCGGGACACGCGAGGGCACGAAGCGGATCCGCGGTTTCTTGGAGCGACGTTCGGCGCGTGCCTGCAATCCCAGCGTCAGCGCCTCTTTCAATGCGAAAAGATCGAGCGGTGACGCGCCGCACGGCAACAGCATCAGATCGGCCAGCAGTGCTGCCTGGAAGGTGGTCTCGGGCATGCCGGGCGGAGTATCGATGATGATGAGGTCGGCGATTTTGTCGAGCGATCGTACTTTGGCGCGCAGGGCGTCGGCATCGCCGTCCTTTACTTTTTGGACCGTTTGCGACAGCACGCCCTCTCCCTGCGCAGCCCAAGCCGCGAGGCTGTGCTGTGGGTCGGCATCGACCGCAACCACGCGCCAGCCCAACTCCGTCAACTCCGCGGCCAGGTTGCCCGCAATGGTGGACTTGCCGATGCCGCCTTTGCGCCCGGCCACCGCAATGATCGCCATACACCCCGTACTATAAAGCAAATCCCTGGCGGCGGGTGCAATGGGGCCGGATCGCGGGCAAACGGGAGATTCACTTGTGTCCGGATCGTCCCGCGGGACGATCTTGCAGACCCATCTTGCGTCGTCTGGAGACGATTGCGATGATTGGTCCATGCAGACCGTTTTTGAGGCGGCAGGCGGGATCGAGGGGCTCCGTCGCCTGGCCGATGCCTGGCATCGGCGAGTGATGGCCGACGAGGTGGTCGCCCATGCGTTCAGCCACGGCTTCCACCCCCGGCATGTCGAGCGACTGGCCGCTTACTGGGCCGAGGCACTTGGCGGCCCGACCACGTTTTCGGACTCTTATAGTGACGAGACCACGGTCGTCAGGATGCACAGCGGGAACGGGGAACACGACGAGATGGATCGGCGCGCCGTTGCCTGCTTCGACGAGGCGCTGTCGGATGCCGGGCTGACCAATGATGATGCGCTGCGGCAAGTGCTGCACGATTACTTCGCGTGGGCGACCACAACGATGTCCCAATATCAACGGTCGGCCGATGATGTGCCGAAGGGGCTTCGCATCCCACGCTGGTCATGGAACGGACTTCAGGAGTAAACGACACCGAGTATCTTGGCGGACGATTGCGGCCAGATTCACCGGCAACTGGGTAGGCCGGCGATGACGCGGGCGGACTCGATGCGCCAGACGGCTTCGATGGTGCGGTGTAGATCGGTAGCGGACACTGCTGCCGATCCCACCAGCTTCCAACGGGGAGTGCCAGAGCGGCTATGCTTTCGCAGTCTGATTTGGCAGCTGAGCGCGCAGGTGTTCTTTGTGCTGGATCTGTTCCTCGGACAGGATGGGGGCGAAGTCTTCCATCTCAAACATCTGGCGGATCTCGACTTCGTAGTCGTCGGCGCTGCAGGTGGGTCCGCGCTTGACCCACTCGATGGCCTCTTCCAGGGACTTGACCTGCAGGATCTGGAAGCCGGCGATGATCTCCTTGGTTTCGGTGAAGGGGCCGTCGATGACGGTGCGAGACTTGCCGGAGAACTTGACGCGGGCACCTTTGGAGGTGGGCTGGAGGCCATCGAGGGCCAGCAGCACGCCGGCATTCATGAGCTCCTCGTTGTACTTGCCCATTTCCAGCATGAGCTGTGGATCGGGAAGTGCGCCTCCTTTTTCTGACTCTGCGGTTGCTTTGCCGATGACCATGAATCGCATTCTCTTTGTCCTCTCTGTGTTGGGATGAATGGGGAAGTTTCGCGGCCTATTTTGCGGGCTGTTCGTAGAGCTGGCGGATCTCGGTCTCGCCGTCGCCTGCTACTTTCAGGAAGCGTTTGGTGAATTCGATGGCCTCTTCTTTGGATTTGGCCTGAATGAGGGCGAAGCCGCCGACGATCTCTTTGGACTCGGTGAAGGGGCCATCGGTGACGGTGTAGCTGCCGCCGGTGGAGCGGACGCGCGCGCCGAGGGCAGAAGGGAGGCAGCCTTCGGTGGAGAGCAGGAAGCCTTCTTTAAAGGACTGCTCGATGAATTTGCCCATGGTATCCATCATGGCAGGGGTGGGTGGGGCGCCCTCGGCTTTGGCGGGCTTGTATATGCATAAAAATCGCATCGCTTCTCCTTAGGTTGGTTGGAGCATATTTGCTTGCTCTATGGGTAGGTCGAAGGAGGTGCGGGGAAATCGACAGGGCGTGGCGATTATTTTTGGATTTATTTTTGGGGGCGGCAGTCGGTTCATCGGTGAGTCGAACTTCGTTTGGCCCGGCAAGATCATTGCAACTCCGCCGCGATCCAGTGTTTCTCAAGTTCCGGTTGGCGTGATCCGCCCGGAATCGATTGCCGCAAGCCGACTCATCGGTCCCAATCCGCCCGGGCACTTCTCACATCGGCGACTTTCAAAGTGGATCTCCCCTGCCGAGTGCCCCAGCGAGAGCGCTCCATTATGTGCCAGCGGCTGAACCTGTCGGAACACGGCTATTATAGACGTGTGGAGTGGAAATATTTTCTCGGAGTTATTGGGGCAGTTGCAGCGTGGATCTGGTCAGTATACACGTGGCATCGTTCTCAAGCGGCCCTTCGGGCGCAAAACGAATATACTCGCAGAGAAGGCTTGTATCGCGAGTTGCTGCGGACGATGACAGTTTTCTATAAGGGGGGGCCGCAGAATGGAGTGGGCTCGTTTACCGAGCAGTATAGGCTCGCTTGGCTTTACGCTCCAGACGCCGTGGTGAGAATATTGAATTCTCTGACCGAAAGCCTCACAGTTGATCCTAAGGAAGCGTCTATGTCGTCTGAGGACCGGCAGCAAAGGGCCGAGAACCGTGACAAGTCCGGAGCCAAGAACATCGAGTTGTTGGTCGTGGCCATCAGGAAAGATCTATTCGAGACGACTGGGAAAGCGACTGAGCTGACGAACCTAGACGTTCGTCATTACTCGTGATGCCGACGATCCCCAAAAGGTCGTTCAATGTCTGGGCGTGGAAAATTGGCCTACAGTTGCCGCCCAAACCACTGATCTGACGCGCCACGCAGGCCTTCGGGAGGATTACTCCCGAGAAACGCGCTTGGCGGTGCGAATGCGTTTTACGCGGATCCCGGCGGAATGACCTCCGTAGGAGATCGGCCGGTCGTCTCCTTGCTAGTGCTGCCCAAAGCGATGTACCTTGAAGGTGTGAGCCGTCTCGAAGCGATCGTCGAGGATCTGAAATCGCTGCCGCCCGCCCAGTTGGAAGCCGCTGCCGATATCGTACACCGCCTGAAGCGGATCGGCGAGGACCAGCGTCAAGCCATCCTCGCCCGCACAGCCGGAGCGCTCTCGCCAGTTGAGGCTGACGAACTAAATCGGATTATCGAGGAAGGTTGCGAACGAATCGATGAATCCGGTTGGTAGTGTCATGCTGGATTCGAATATCGTCGTAGCGCATTTCCGAAACGACTCCGGAGTCACCACTCGCCTTAAAGCAACGCCTGCGCTCTATTTGCCATGGGTCGCACTGGGCGAACTCCAATATGGTGCACTTCGTGCGCAACGGTGAGAAGCGCAACTGGCGCTGATCCGCGATTTCCTACAAACGGCCATCCTCCTTCTGCCTGACCAGGGCACCAGTGAATGGTATGGACAGGTGAAAGCTGAACTCGCCGAAACAGGCGGACTGATTCCGGACAACGACGTTTGGATCGCCGCTGTGCCTCGGCAGTATGATCTGCCACTGGCGACCAGGGATGCGCATTTTGCGAGGATCCGGGGCCTGAACCCGCTAGCTTGGTGAACGTCGGTTTTCGGTCGAAATATGTTCAGGCAGGAAGGTCTGCGGGTGCGTCTCTCCGGTGGGGGATTCGAGGCTGGATATAGGACCGGGAAACGCACCTGAGGTACGGCGATCCACTTGGTCGTAAGCCCGTGCCGTCGATTGGCCCGAAGCGGCGTTCGAAGAAGTCTGGCCCGTAATGGCGGACCTCGACCGGTGCACTTCCTGAAGCGGACTTCTGCGCAACAAATTCAGCGACGCCGGCGGCTGCTCGAGAAGCTTCGCGTCGTGGTCGGCTTTGGCTTGTCGGCCGGCGGCGGCGCGCTGGTGCTCATCGAAGCCAGAAACGCCTGCACATCCGTCACGAGCCCGATGGGCCGCGGCAGCGACGGCAGTTCGCGATACTGCACCTGAATCCCCAGGGCGCGCTCATAGTTGCGCACATCGGAGCGTTCGAGCGGAGTCACAAAGGTCCAGGAGGCGCCACGTGCGCCGGCGCGGCCTGTGCGTCCGACGCGATGCGTGAAGCCTTCCGCCTCTTGCGGCAAATCGTAGTTCACGACATGCGCGATGTCATCCACATGAATTCCGCGCGCCGCCACGTCGGTAGCGACCAGCACACGGAACAGACCGTCCTTGAAGCCTTGCAGCGCTTCGTTCCGCTGGCTCTGCGAGCGGTCGCCGTGGATGGAAGTCACCTTGTGCCTGCCGCGCTCCAGGAATTTCGCGAGCCTGTCCGCACCATCTTTGGTGGCCACGAAGACGAGGAAGGAACCCTTCTCGACCTTGAGCAGATGTTCGAGGAGATCGAACTTGGAGCCCTGCGCGACTTCGTAGCAGAAGAGATCGATCTGGGCGGCCGTTTCCGCAGACGCCTCCACCGCGATCCGCACCGGATTGTGCACGTAGCTGGCGACCAGACCCGCCACGGATTGCTCCATCGTGGCGGAGAAGAGCATGGTGTGGCGTTTCGCCGGAAGCCTCTCGAGGATGAAGCGCAGAGAGGGCAGGAAGCCCATATCGAGCATCCGGTCGGCCTCGTCGAGAACCACGGTGGCGGCGCCGGAAAGATCGACCAGCCGCCGATCCAGATAGTCACAGAGACGGCCCGGCGTCGCGATCACCACTTCGGCCCCGGCCTGGACATCGCGCAACTGGTTGTTCTCGCTCATGCCGCCCACCACCACGGCAGTGCGGATGCGCATGCCGTGGGCGAGTTGCCGGAATGCCACATCGATCTGAATGGCAAGCTCGCGTGTGGGGCTGAGGATCAGGACTTTGATTGTTTTGGTGCGGGGAACGGCGGCGAGAGCTTCAATCAGCGGAATGGCGAACGCCAGAGTCTTGCCGGTGCCCGTCTGCGCGGTCGCCACGACGTCGCGGCCTTCCATGAGTGGAGGAATCGCCTGCGCCTGAACGGGCGTGGGCGTGACGAATTCGTTCTTTTCGAGGTTGCTCCGCAACGCGGAACAAAGATTGAGTTCGGAAAAATGCTGCATCAATTATATGCGGTTCGATCTGTGCGAACCGAAACGTTGTCAGTACTAAGAATAGCAGCGTTAAGAAGGCTCGAAATGCGGCGTTCGCAGGGACACCCGGGATTGAGTGCGTATTCCGAAACTCCGACGTTTACGGCGATGGCCCCAAAAGAGCACAACATCAGCCGCTTCCGGACCAAAGCGCGTTGAGCAGTACGGATCGGCTTTCCCAGCGTGTATTCGGACCCAATCGTCTCGTCGTGTCTCGCAGCGCATGATTCACGGCTTCAGCTATGAGGGTTAGTGGTACTGGCCAAAAGGACACAGACAACGAATACTGTCCTGTGTTGCGATGGCATAGGTTGGTCCGGCGGTGGCAACAGGAACTGCCTTCAGGTAGCGGTCCAGGACACCCAGGGTCTGCAAACAGGTATAGTATCGGTTGATGAGAACACTTACGAGATTGTTTGTTGCGCTGACGGGCCTTGCCGGTCTTGTTTCGGCCCAGAGCCCAGGCGCCGAGGCGTCCGCCACAATAGCAGGCAAGTCCATCGTGATTAAGTATTCCGCGCCTTCCGTGCGCGGCCGTCAGATCTTTGGAGATGGCGGGGTGGTATCGAAGGATTCGACCTATCCTGTATGGCGCGCCGGAGCGAACGCCGCCACAACACTGCAAACTGCGGCCAACCTGGACATCGCCGGCCTCAATGTGCCGGCCGGCACCTATACGCTTTACGTCCTGGTGAAGGACCCCGAAAACTGGAAGCTTATCGTCAATAAACAGACCGGCCAGAACGGAGATTCCTACGATGCCAGCATGGACTTAGGCCGCGTCGACATGAAAATGGAGAAGCCGAAGGCGGCCGTCGAAAACCTGAAGTATACGATCACCGCCAGCGGGAATACCGGCAAGCTCCAACTGGAATGGGAGAAGCACATCGCCTCGGTAACCATCCGGGCGAAATAATGTGGTCCGGCCGGCGCCTGGAATCAAAGTGTGCCGGACCCGACTGCCGGCGATAACAGCCCTACCCACGGGGAGCCGGGATTAGAGCGTGCACGACGGGCCGCCAACCCGAAGCCAGCCGCGGATCTTCCCAGCTTACTTGCACTTCACTTCGAAGCGAATCTTACCGGAGTTCACCTTGTCGGGCGAGATGACTTGCAACACGACCCAACCTTCGGCCGGACCCTTGAGCATCCAGTCATAGGTCACCGGCAGTGCGCCGGGCGCGGTGAAAGTGAGATCGAACGTGGCGGTGGAGGGTTTGTCGCTGCGCACCCACGTGAACTTCACGGGCCCCGCGGCGCTGGATTCGATGCGTCCCGCGAAATGGACGCGCGCCGGACTGCAGTTGCCGGTGATCGCGGGGGCCGCGACCGTGGCCTTGATCGCCAGGGAAATCAGTAGTGGGGCGAGCATCCGCGTCAGACCTTCAGCACCTTATCGAGATGCAGGAATTCCTGTATGTGCGGGTGCTCGCTCTTTTCGAGCTCCGCCAGAGGACCGAAAAAGATGACCTTGCCTTCGTAAAGGAAGACCACGCGGTCCGCCACCTTATACATAAGGTCGAGATCGTGGGTGACCACCACGCTGGTGAGCTTGAGCTGGTGCTTGAGGCGGAGCATCAGGTCGCCCAGGTGGTTGCTCATGATCGGGTCGACCATGGTGGTGGGCTCGTCGTAGAGGATGCACTGGGGTTGGGCGGCGAGCGCGCGCGCGATGGCGACGGCGCGTTTGTAGCCGGTGGAAAGGTCGGCCGGATAGGCGTCGGCGGCGTCGGCGATATCGACCACTTGGAGCAGTCCGTTGACGACGTCTTCCTTGTTTTGAAAATCGTAGTCTTCGCGCAGTTCGAGGGAGAAGAGTACGTTTTCGGCTACGGTGAGCGAATCGAAGAGCGCGCCGGATTGGAAGACCATGGTGACCTTGCGGCGGATGCGGCGCCATTCGGACTCGCTGAAATCGGTGACGTCTTCGTGGGCGACGATCACGCGCCCGCTGTCGGGCTTGAGGAAGCCCATGATGCTGCCGAGGGTGACGGACTTGCCGACGCCGCTGCGTCCGATGATGGCTACCGTCTCGCCGGGATTGACGTAGAAATTGGAATCGACTAAAACCGGGCGGTCGAACGTCTTATAAATGTGCCGGAACTCGATGTAATGCGGGAACGGGTCACTTTGGTTCTTAGCTGGGCTGCTAGGCGCGCTCATAGACGGACCAATCCTCCGGAGTGTTAACGTTTTGAAAATACAAGAGTTCCCCCACAGCGAGAGGCTCCACGGCGAGTCCCGCGAGGGCTGCGGTCAGCTTGCGGACGCCGTGCGCGAAATGCGCATCCAGCACGGCCTGCGCGCTTTTCGGGTAGACGGCGCAGAGAGGTTGAGGCCGTCCGTCGGGCCCGTGCGGCAGAATCACGGCGCCGGGCACTTCGCGGGCGCGGGCGATCAGGCGGGCGAGGAACGCCGCGGAGAGTTCGGGCATATCGCAGGCCACGACGAGGTTGCCTTCGGTGGTGGAGTGGTGCAGCGCGGTGAGGATTCCGCCGAGCGGTCCTTCGCCGGGATAAAGGTCGGGCAGGGAAGGCAGTACGGGGTGTCCGATGAGGGTGGCACTGCCGGCGGCTTCGCGAACGGCGCGTGCCACCGCGGTGGCGAGGTCGGCGCCGCGAAAAGGCAGGCGGGCTTTATCGCGCCCCATACGGGAACTGCGCCCTCCCGCCAGCACGAATCCCGAGAACGTCACAAGGACATGATAACATTAGGGTTTCATAACAGCTTGGGACGCTGCGCGGCGGTACCGAATTTCGTGATAGGAACAGAAAACATTTTGCGCCATATTTGTTTTATTATAATAATCGCGGGGTTCGGGACTGGGGCGCTCTGGGGCGCAAGTGGAGAAGGGGCGCAACGCATGACCAGCGTAGTACGTCCAGATCTGCGAACCGGCAAATTGGTGCGAAGTATGGTCGTGAGTTCAAAGTCCGTTGCCTCCGTGCGCATTGCGGAGACGGTAGTGCAGCCGCAGGCGGCCAACCCGGCCGCACCCGCGCCCGCTGCGCCTCCTGCCGGGATCAACGAAGCGGTGCTTCGCATCGCGGAAAAACACTCTCTTCCCCCGCAACTGATTCACTCCGTAATCAAAGTGGAAAGCAACTACAACGCGCACGCCATTTCTAATAAGGGAGCGCTTGGGTTGATGCAGCTCATTCCGGCGACGGCCCGGCGTTTCGGCGTCAGCGATGTGTTCAACCCGGTGGAGAACATCGAAGGCGGCGCGCGCTACCTGCGGTACCTGCTGGACCTGTATGGCGGGAACTATCCGCTGGCGCTGGCGGCGTACAATGCGGGGGAGGGCGCGGTGGCGCGCTACGGCGGGGTGCCGCCTTACGCGGAAACGCAGAATTACGTGATCTCGGTGCGCAAGCAGTTAGAACAGGCGAAGAAGGCGGCGGCGAAAGCCGCGCCCGCGCCGGCCCCGAAGGTGGACTTGAAAGACGATGGTCCGGCGCACGTGGTGGAACTTCTCCAACCGGATGGCTCTGTGCGCTACGTGACCAGATAATACTCATGGTATGAAACGCCTCCTCGCTCTCGCCATTCCGGTAACCATGCTACTGGCGCAGGAGGAGCGTGCGGGCCTGTACACCGTGAGCGCGGTGCGCACGTGGTCGCTCAGTGAAGTGACGCGGGTGGCGGTGGAAGTTTCGGGCGATTTCACGTTCCGCACCGACCGCCTGCACAATCCCGAGCGGGTGTATTTCGACATTCTGAACACGCGGCCGCGGATTGATGCCAAGCGCGCCTGGTCCAAAGAGATCAACGACAAACTGGTGCAGCGGGTACGGGTGGCGGAGACGCATCCCGGCACGACGCGGGTGGTCGTCGATCTGGCGGGCGCCGTGGAGATCAGCACGTCGCAGCTCACCAGTCCGAACCGTCTGATTGTGGAATTGCGGCAGGGAACAACGCCGCCGATTCCGACCGAAATGTTTCCGCCGGCGGTGAGACCGCCCTCGCCGATCCGGGCGGAAGTTCCCAAGGTATCGATTCCCGATCCGGTTCCCAGCCCCACGCTGGCGGCGAAGAATGCCGAACCGAGGGAAGCGCCGGTCACGCGGAAAGTGGAGCCTTCGCCGGGCGCGAGCGCCGCGGTGTCGAAGGGCGGCGCGCCGGTGAAATCGACCGCGAAAGGCAAGCCGACCACCGAAGCGATGCCGTCCACGGAAACGCCGCGGGTGGAACCGGTGGCCGCGGTCATGGAACCGCATCCGACGGAACTGTTGGAGGCGAAGAGCGAAGCGAGAGTGGAAACGCGCCCACCGCTGGTTTCAAGCGGCCCTCTGCCCGGGGAATTGGGCACGGCGGCGAGACGCACGTCGACGGGCGGCAACTCACTGACGCGCGCATTGGGACTCAAGGTCGGGCGCATCGTAATCGATGCCGGGCACGGCGGACACGATCAGGGCACGCAGGGCGGGCACGGTCTGCTGGAGAAGGAGTTGGTGCTGGACGTAGCGCAGCGCGTGGGCAAGCTGGTGGAAGAGCGGATGAACGCGGAAGTGATCTACACCCGCAACGACGATACCTACGTGCCGCTGGAAGGCCGCACCGGCATCGCCAATCAGAAGAAGGCCGACCTGTTTCTTTCGATTCACGCCAACTCCTCGCCGGTGCCGCGGATTTCCGGGGTGGAAGTGTTCTACCTGAATTTCAGCGATTCGAAAGATGCGATGGACGTGGCGGCGCGCGAGAATGCGAGCTCGCAGAAATCGGTCTTCGAGTTAGAGGACCTGATTCATAAGATTTCGCTGCACGAGAAGCTGGACGAATCGCGCGAATTCGCCGGGCGGGTGCAGTCCGCGCTCTACGCTTTTTCGTCGCGCAATGTCCCGGGTCAGAAGAACCGGGGCGTGAAGAAGGCGCCCTTCGTGGTGCTGATCGGCGCGAATATGCCGAGCGTGCTGGCGGAGATCGGATTCCTGAGCAATGCGCGGGAAGAGGCGCTGCTCAAGAAAGCGGACTACCGGCAGAAGCTGGCGGAATCGCTGTACCGCGGCATCGCCAAGTATGCCGAAAGCTTGAGCCACTTCCAGATGGCCGCCAACTAAGCGATGCGCGCGCTGGCTTTCCGGCATTTGCCGTTCGATGGTGCGTGGCCGCTTGGCACGGTGCGGGCAAGAGGCCCATTGCGGCGACGTGTGGGGTTTGGAAGAGCCTATCGACCCGTACCCGTTCCGCCGAAAGAATGCGAAAGCTGTCGGCGCTGGTGCTCGGCAGGTGGTACAAAATAGTACAGGCGGCAGACGGATTCCGACGTTTTACAATTGGATGATGGGCGGCTACACGGGCCGCAGGTTGTGCTGATGAAAATGGCTCAAGACCCTGAAAAGATTCCTAACGACGAACGCGCCGAGGAATTGGACGAGGCCGAAGACGAAGCGGAAGTGGTGATCAGTGACCCGGAGAAACCGCCTTGTCCGCGGTGTGGCTGGCACAACACGCGGCCTTCGCACACCAAGACTGCGATCGACTCAGTTCTCAAGGTTTTTTCGGTGCGCGCCTTCCGCTGCAGAGCTTGCGGGAACAGGTTTCGCACGATGGGCCGGTCCGGGAAAGACTAACTCCACTCCAAAGCGCTTGAGAATTGCGGTGGAGAATGATGGCCTGTTCCACAGGTGATTCGAAAAGCGAAGGGGCCACAAAGAACGATGGCCTGTTCCACCGGTTCGAAACGGGTCGGAGAACGATGGCCTGTTCCACCGCTTCCAAACGGGTCGAAGAACGATGGCCTGTTCCACCGGTTCGACAGGGTCTTCAGTCAGCGGCCCAGCCTGCGCAGCATTTCCGTGGCAGCCGCTTTCACCTGGGGATCCGAAGCTTTGGCGGCGATGGTGAAGTGTTCGAGGGCTCCGGCGGTGTTGCCACTTTGCCAGAGCAGGACGGCCAGTTCGTAGCGTGCGCGCACGGAATCCGGCTTCAGGCGAATCGCCGTCTCGAGTTCGCGAAGCGCTCCCTCCGAATCGCGCCGCAGATTGAGAAGCTGGCCGAGCAGTTCGTGCGCGGCGGCCAGGTTGGGGTCCACTTCGACTGCATATTGCGCCTGCCTTTCGGCTTCAGCGAAGTCGCTGGAGGCGGCGAAAAGTTTGGCGTAATTGAGGCGGGCGGAGGCATTGTTGGGATCGATCAGCAGGGCACGCTCGAAGTGAAAGCGGCTCTCGGCGGTGGCTCCGCGTGAGGCCAGCAAGCCCCCGAAATTGGAGTGCCACTCGGCGGCGCCGGGGTCGATCTTCAAGGCGGCGCGAAACTCGCGCTCCGCGCCGGAGGCATCGCCGCTGCCCATGAGAAGAGCGCCGAGGTGGTTGTGCAGGTCGGCGGACTCGGGGTCGAGCTTGAGTCCGGCTTCGAGCGAGGTGCGGGCTTCGACGCGCTTGGCAGGCAGGTTCTGCTGCCACAGGGTCCAACCCAGAAGTCCCCAAGCGGAGGGGTCGTTGGGCTTGAGGGTTTTGGCCTTGCGGAAGGCGGCTTCCGCTTTGGCCCATTCGCCGGCTTCCATGAGAGCGTTGCCGAGTTGTAGTTGCACGATCTGGGAGGCGGGCGCGCGGCGCGCCGCTTCTTCAAAACGCGGAATGGCTTTGACGAGGTCGCCCGACGCGCGGTAGGCCTCGCCCAATCCGGTGTACCAGGCGGCGAGCGCGGGACGGTGTTTGTCGATCAGTCCGGCGAGGCGGGGCAGTCCCTCGGCGAGGTTGGCGGCTTCCAGCACTTGCGCGAGCGCGGCGTGCAATTCGTCGTTGGGAGTGGCCGCGAGCTTCTGGGGATAGTAGGGCACGACTTCGCCTTGATACGACGTGGCGGGCGTTTCGTGCCGCTCGGCTTTTTCGGCGAGCAGGTCGCCGGGGGGCGGACGGCGCACAATCTGGTGGTCGGTCATGACGACGTGTACGACGTCGTCGGTGCGGCGGCGCGGCATATGGCAGCCGCTGCAATCGGCGGCGGCATTGTGCGCGGCGACGCGCCCGAGCGTGGCGGTGTGGCAGCCGATGCAGGCCTTGTTGGAGGCGGTGGCTGCCGCTGTGCCGCGCGCGATGTCGTGCGGGTTATGGCAGGTGGTGCAGCGCAGCCTGCCCTCGCTTTTGAGGAAGCACTGGGACTGGCGAAGGCGGTAGGCAGAGGCGCCGGCAATTTCGACGTCCTGATTCTGGCCGGCGGTGCGGTCGAAGGCGAGGCGGAAATCGCCCAGCGGCTGTCCTGGGATGTAAGAGAAGGGTCCGCGATCGAGGCGTAGGACGGAATGCGGCAGGCGGCGGCTGGTGGTTTCCAGATGGCACTGCATGCAGACTTCGAGCTCGCGTTCGGCAGTGAGTCGCGCGGGATTGACGATGGCAGCGCGGATTTTTTCGGGCGTGGCGCCGGGTTCCTGCACGGCGCGGATGTGGCGTTCGCCGGGGCCGTGGCAGCGCTGGCAGTCGATGCCTTCGGGCAGGGGCGGCAGGTACTGCGCTTCGGCGCCGGCTTCCTGATTGGCGGCGGGAATGCGCGGATAGGCGTTGTGGCAGAACATGCACTCGTAGTGAATGACGCGCGAAGAGCCTTTGTAATCGGGGCGGTCGTAGCCGGGATTCATGCCCCAATAGCCGCCCTTTTCGGCGTACCAGCCAAGCGGGAGCTGCTGCAGGGTGTTGCGCGGCGTGAGGTGCAGGTAGGTGCGGGCGTGATTGCCGGAGCCCATCACGAAGTCGATGGACTTCTCTTCGACGTTGGTCTCTTTGCCATCGAAGCCGGTCTGCCAGCGGCGCTGAAAATACTTGCCGGCGCGCTGGAGGATGGAGAAGTAGGTGTCGGACGCCTCGTGGTGGAAGGGCTGGTCGAGGGGCGCTTCTGTGGCGGTCTGCGGGGTATAGCGGTAGAAGGCGCGTCCCATGCCGGTCTGGCGATAGGTGCGGGCGATGTCGGCGTGGCAGGTTTCGCACTGGCGGGAATCTACGTGGGCATTGGTAGGGCGCGGCGCGAGGCGGGTTTGCGGAGGGCGCGGCGCGGCGGTCTGCGTGTAGGCAGCGACGGTGAGCGCGGCTAACGCAAAGAGATAGATGGCGGGCCGGCCTAGGCTCCCTACCAATGGCATCGATGGAATTGTCGCACAGTGAGTTCCTACGTGAGGCGGGCGAAGTTCCCTGGCGGAAGCCGGTAGCGGGCGTCAGGCGTTGTGGGTCTATGGGAATGTGGCCCGCGGGCCTTGCAGCTCCGGCAATCCAGCCAGCGCCGCCGCCAGTTCGATCTGGGCCAGGACGCGGAGGTTCGGGTCGGGGACGCGGTCCAGCATGGGAACTGCGTCGAGGCCGTGTGTCTTTCCGGCCGTGTATAGGGCGTGGCGGTATGCCTGGGTGGAGGGCCGCCACTCGCGGGGGGCGCGGTTGGGGTGCTGCGGGTCGGTGTCCTCCTGGTATGCCTGCCGCGCCTGCTCGAAGTGCGGCTCGACGCTGCCGTGGCGTTCGGCCTCCTTCATGTCGCGCGCGGCCGCGAAGTGGCTTGGATTGCCGACCATGGCGAAGCCTCCGCCGCGCGCCGGTCCCGCAGCGCGTGCCTGGCCCTGCACTTCAGCCATGATGCTGTCTAATCCGTTGGGGAAGCGAGCCGCGGCTGCGGCCAATTCCGGGTGCTTTGCGATCAGCGAATCGGCCGCTTCCGGTAACAGGCGGCGCATCACGTTGAGGAGTTGGAAGAGCCGGTGTTGGCGGATGGAAGAGAACTTCACATTCTGGATGGTGCCGTTGAATTGCATGTCCGGCTCGGCGAGCACGAAGCGCAGCAATTCGTGGAGCGCGGTGCGCGCCTCGTCCTCGGGCAGGAGATTCCAATGTCTGGGAAACACGTGCAGCAGGGCCGGTTGAGGCGCCTGCCTCCAGGCGCGGAGTGCGGCACGCAGCATGTTGACGCGCTCGGCGGCAGTGGCTTGCGGGAACACCGATTCCATCCTCATGTACGGGTAATCTTCCGGCAGCGCGCCGCTTGTGAGGTACGCGATGACGTCGGCCGTATACCCGTGGTTGATCATGACGCCGACGATTTCATTGCTCAGGTGCGGGTGTTTGTGGTTCGGTGGAGCGCTCTGAAGCAGTTCGATCGCGCGGGCGGGTGCGACTGCCGCCGCTAGATTGACTGCAGTTGACAGAATCAGGCGCTGCGCCATCGGGCGCGGATGAAGGGGCTGCGGACTGGCGAGCCCGAGGCCGGGCAGCAGTGCGAGTCCCTGCTCGAGGGTGCGTAGCGCCTCGGGTGGATCGAAGCGCATGAGGACGCGAGCGGCGTGCAGCAGCGCGGAGGCGCGCAACTCGTCATCCGCATGCGCGACCTGCTGAAGGGCGCCCGCCGCCAGTTGTTGGGGCGACATGAAACGAAGATAGCAGAACTTTTCCGTGGGTCGCTCTCGCACGAAGTGAGGGGGCGGTCCGAGTTCCCGGCCGCCTCCTGTAGAGTGGGTCGCGGGCCGTGGGTGGAACAGGCCATCGTTTTCTGTGGCCTGTTCTTGCTTCGAGGCTGTGCGGACTGACGACGAAAGACGATCGTCAGTCCCACCGTTGTGGTGAAGTGAGTCCGAGCGGCGCTCGGATGGACAAGGCAGAGCCATATCCCACTCAAAGCCAGGCGGCAGGCTGAAGGCCTGCCCCACAAAATGGCCAAGCTCCAGATCCGAGCTGCGCTCGGATGGACAAGGCGGAGCCATATCCCACTCAAAGCGGCTAGAGTTTTGCCAGTACCTCGAAATTGCTGCCGAGGCGGGCCAGCGGGGGCAGGCGGAGGATGAGGTCGTCCAGCTTGCGCGCGAGGCGGTAGCCGGCCGCCCAGCCGGGAGAGAGGCCGGCGAGCGGGGAAGATCCGAAATCGTAGATCGATTGCTTCGCTTGCCAGCCCGCGCTCTGGAAAAGGCCGGCCGTATCTTCGGGCACGAGTTCGCGCTCGTCTTCCGTCTGGTAGCGCTGCATCAGCCCGGGAATCAGCAGGCGTCCAACGGCGCCGGAGAGGCGGCGGCGGCTGGGGTCCAGCGAATAGAAGACGCCGCCCGGAGGCAATTGCTGGCGCAGTTGGTGCGGCAGAGCGGCCAGTTCCTCGTCGGGCAGGTGATGCAAAAAGAAGATGGCGATACACGCGTCGAAGCGACCTTCGGCGTGGGTGCCGAGTTCGAAATGGGCATTCGCGATGGCCAGCGCCGCGGCGTCGGCGCGAGCCTGGCGGATGGCGGCGGGAGACAGGTCGATGCCCACGATCTCGCCCACGTGGGGCGCCAGCAGGAGTTCGGTATCGCCGATGCCGCAGCCCAGGCTGAGCACGCGCGAGGCGCGGGTGACGCCGGTGAGGGCTACGATCCGTTGGACCATATGCGCGCGCAGGGCGCGGACCGCCGGACGCGCGAAGTGGGTTTGCGCGAAGCCGGAATAGAGCTTCTCGTGATAGGCGAGTTCGCGTTGGTGGGCCTGGTTCACGCCGTGGGAATCCGGCGGCTGCGGAACGCTGCGAAGGTGACGATCAGCGCCGCCAGCAGCAGGGACCCATCGCGCACCAGGGTCTTCCAGGAGATCAGCTCATTGGGTCCGAAGCACCCGCAGTTGATCTCTTTGCCCCCCACGAAGGCGCGCACCATGAGGCTGAAGAAGACCAGCAGGAGCAGGGAAATGCTAACGCTGGAGGTACGAAACAGCCAGCGTCCGGCGATCAGCAGCAGACCCACCAGCACTTCGAACCAGGGCAGCGTGCGCGCCAGAAATTTGGCCGCCCACAAGGGGACGATTTCGTAATCGGCGATGCCGGCGGCAAACAACTGCCACGGGTCCGACAGTTTCACGTAGCCGGCATAAACGAAAATGCCGCCGAGCAGGACGCGCAGCACAACCACCGCGATCCGCAGGATCTTATTTTTTGAGGAGGCCATCGAGATAACCGCGGAACAGGGAATAATCCTCGAACTGCGTCCAGGGTTGCTGGCGCAGCTTATAGGTCACGACGATGGTGGGGGTCTGACTGATGCGGCTGCTAGTGCCGCGCTCCACGTCGCTTTGCACATCGGCTATCACCGAGGGATCGTTGACCAGCGCCCGCACCTTCTTCTGTTCGTCGGGAGTAAGCACGGGCATCACCGACTCCATTACCTTGCCCGACGCTCCCCACGCCAGCTGATTGCGGAAGAGAATGTCGTTGACGGTTTGATATTTTCCGATGCGCCCGGCGGCAACGGCCAAGGCCGCGGCCTGGCGCGAATACTTGTGGGCCGCAATATTGAGCGGGAACTCGCGGAAAACCAGAAAGGCCTTTCCCGATTTGACGTAGTCCAGCACGATGGCGGGCAGCACGGCTTCATGCAGGTGCTTACAGGCGGGGCAACTGAAGTCGCTGTAGAGCTCCAGCAGGAGGGGCGCGGCTGGGTTGCCCATGGTTTTGCCTTTTTCCTGTTCGGGTGTGGCGGCCAGGCAAGGCAGGAGCGTGGCGACCAGGAGTGCGATTATCTTGATCATCTGATTCCGTTTCTTACTTGCTGATTAAGAGATCGCCCATGCTCTTGAAGAGGCCGTAATCCTGCCAGCTGCTCCAGAGGGTGACTTTGCCCTTGCGGGTCAAGACCATGGTGGGGGTGCGGTCGACGCGTGCCGCCAGGCCCTGATCGAGATCCTTTTGCACTTCGGCCAGGATGGAGGGGTCGTTCACCAGCGCCTGCACCTTTTTCTGCTCCGCCGCATTGAGGGCCGGCGCCACGGTCTCCCACACCTTGCCGCTCACGGCCCAGGAAGCCTGAGTCGCAAATAGCGCGTCACTGACCGCCATGTACTTGCCGACGCGCCCTGCCGCGGCGGCGTAGAGCGAGGCCGTCTTGGAATGTTCGTGCCCCGGGCCCGTGAGCGTGAACTCATGAAAGACCAGATAAGCCTTGCCCGGGGTGACGAAATCGGCAATGATTTTGGGTAGCATGTGTTCGTGCAGTTCCTTGCAGTGCGAGCAGGTGAAATCGCCGAACAGGTCCATGCGGAGCGGTGCCGTTGGGTTCCCCATGGTTTTGCCCCCCTGAGCGAGCGCCATTCCGGGCAGCATGAGGGCGAGTGCCAGTGCAAAGGTCTTCATATTTCTTTATGCTACACCAAACGTTTTGGAGCTCCGGAGAAGTTCGGCAATCCGCGGGAAGGCGGCCGGTGGAATTGAGGGTTTAACGGGCTTGCGGGGTCGCGCGGCTGGGGGGAACTGCGAATTCTTTACAGAGTACGGCCTGCAAGCGGGAGCGATTCGTGATTTAATCGTTTGGAAGTCTAAATTAGGTGGGACGTTGCGGGTGCGGGCATCGAAACTTGCCTGCGCTACGCGGAAATGGAGCAAATTATGATTGCGCGTGTGATGTTAGCTGCAATATTTGCAATCGGAATCGCGGCGGCGCAGGACCCCGGTGAAGGTGGGGGCGGAGGCGGCGGCATGGGCGGTGGTGGCGGCCGCGGCGGAGGCGGCGGCGGAGATATGGGCGGCGGCGGAGGCGGCATGGGTATGGCGCGCCGTCAGACCAAGGCCGAAATTCTGTTCGATAAACTGAAGCTCAATAAAGAACAGAAGGAAGATGGGGCGACCGTGCTGCAGGCTGCCAATGAGAAGGCGGCCACGCTTCGCGAACAGCTAAGCAAAGGCCGCGCTATGATCGCCAATGCCATGATGGCCAAGCAGAGCGAGGCAGAGCTCAAGAAATTGAACGATGGCTTTGTCCAGGTCAACACGATGATGACCCAGATCGAGGCTGAAGCGTTCGGTAAGCTGTACGCGCTGCTCAAGCCGAACCAGCAGGCCAAGGCGCCGCAGGCGTTCGAACTCATGGCGGGTCTGTTCTCGGGCGTCGTGGCCGGTCCGGGTGGACGCGGGCGCGGTGGTATGGGCGGTCCCGGACGGGGCCAGGGCGGAGGACGGTAGACCATGTTTGGGAGAATCGTAACCATAGGAATCCTGGCGTCGGCGCTGGTGTTTGCCCAGCGCGGCGGTGGCGGTGGAGGCCGCGGCGGTGGTGGAGGCGACATGGGACCTTCCGGGTCGTTCGGCGGGGGCGCGGCAAGTAAGCTGGATCGCCTGGCCGAGACGCTGAAGCTCGATAAAGATCAGAAGAAGGACATCAAGACGGCGATGGACGACGCTCAGAAGGAAGCGTTGCCAGTGAAAGAGCAGTTGAGCAAGAGCCGTCTGGCGGTGGCGGAGGCCGTCGCAGCCAACAAACCCAAGGAAGATCTGGATAAGGCTTGCCTGGCGGTTGGCGAACTCGAAACCCAGATGAACACGATCGAACTCAAGACCTTCGCGAAAATGGCGGGGTTGCTACAGGACGATCAGAAGAAGCAGAACGGCGTGACCCTGCTGTTTCTGATGACCAAAGACGCTTTTCTAGGCAAGAACTGGAATAGCGACCAGTAGGCGGGAAACAGGCCGCGACCGTGAGGGTTTCCTCGCGGTCGCGGCTCATTCAAACAGGCGCGGCAGGTTCTCGCCGAAAATCTGACGCACGTCATCCCCACTGACATCCAGATCGAGCAGCGCCTTGGTCTGTACCTCGAAGATCTCGTAGTTCCATCCCCTCGGAAAAAAGGAAGAATCCGTGCCGAAGAGCAGCCGCTGGGGGCCCACCACATCCAACGCACGGCGGAAGACGGTTTTCAGCTCCAGCGCTTCGTAGCGCATCCAGGAATTGGAACTCGAGGTATCGAGATACACGTTCGGGCAGAGGTCCGCCACCATCAGGGTTTCGCGCAGCATGCCCGCGCCAAAGTGCGGAATCACAAACTTGAGTTTCGGATAGCGCACCGCGACGGCATGCACGTCCAGGGGATTGGAGAAGCGCATGTCGAAGGGCGAGGGCAGGCCGAGTTTGCGGCGAATGCCCACCGTGAGTGCGCCGCAATGGACAAATACGGCGCGGCTGCCGGCGGCATTGACCACCTGCAGCACGGCATCCACCCTTGGGTCCGACAGCGAATAGCGATGCATGGCGGGGAAGAGGCAAAGGGCATGCAGGCCGCAGCGCATGGCAAACTGGACGCGCTGCACGGCGTCTTCCTCCGCCGGATTGAGCATGAAATAGCCGAAAAAGCGGCCGGGGCACTCGGCCAGCGCGGTCTCCACCGATGCCTCGTCGCCGGGCACGCTGGCAATCAGTGCGGCCTGTCCGATTCCCTGGGCGTCGAGTTCCGCGGCCCAGCGGCGGGCGAGTAGCGCCGGGTCTTCGGCCGGCAGTTCCCACCCTGCGATATTGGCTACCTGTTCCGCCGTCTTGCCGGCCTGCGCGCCCAGAGTCTCGAAAAACTTCCGGGAAAAGAAGTGTACGTGCGCGTCGGCGACGGCAAGATTACCCCATCGAGTTAGCATCAGGTTTATTCCAGTGTGTAATGCCCGCGGCCAGCGCGAGCTGCGTCAAACCGGCGACGTTGTTGACGCCGAGTTTCTTCATCATGGTCTTGCGGTAACTGCGAATGGTCTGCAATCCGAGATCGAGCAATACGGCGATATCCTTGCTGGTTTTGCCTTCGGCGACCAGGCGCAGCACCTGCAATTCGCGCGGCGAAAGCGATTCCAACGGACTGCGGTTGTGGGTATCGAGGTCGCCGCGCTGGATGCGCTGCAACAGCCGGTCGGAGACCTGGGAACTGAGGTAACTGCCGCCGCGGGCGACGGTGCGCAGCGCGTCCACCAGTTCCCCGGAAGATGCCTTCTTGAGGACGAAGGCGCGCGCGCCGCTGCGAATGGCGCTCACCACGGAGTTCTCGTCGTCATACATGGAGAGAATGACGATCTTGACCGTGGGACAATGGCGTAGCAATTCGGTAGTGGCTTCGATGCCGTTCATGCCCGGCAGGCCGATGTCCATCAGGACCAGGTCGGGATTGGTCTTCTTACAGAGGTGGACGGCATCGCCGCCGTTTTCGGCCTCGCCCACCACGCGAAATTCGGTTCCCCGCTCCAGGATCGTGCGTACTCCATCGCGTACCAGTTTGTGATCATCGACAAGAACAATGTCGAACGGCATAGTTATCTTTCAGGGGGGTCCGACTTCGCGGCCCGCACCTTAGTTCCCGATTCTCGCGTACTTGTGATGGTCAGTTCAAGTCCGGCCTGAGCGGCGTAGTGTTCCATGCTCAGGAGGCCGAGTCCCCTGCGCCCGCTCACCAGATCCGCCGGATCGAAACCGCGGCCATTATCGCGGACTTCGAGGAGGGTACCGGTACGTGAGGACTTTACCGCGATTTCGATGGCAGAGCAACCGGAATGTTGCACGGCGTTCTCCACGGCTTCCTGGAGGATCTGATACAGGGTGCTGGCCAGCTTGGGATCGAGCTTGAGCGAGGGGTCCACATTGATGCGCAGGACGCCGGTAAAGCGCTGCCGCAGGCGGCCGGCCAGGCGGTCCAGCGCCGGGCGCAAGCCGGATCGCTCCACGGTGGAGGGATTCAGCTCATAGCTATACTCGCGTACGCTCTCCATCATTTCGCCGAGCATTTTCTGGATTTCGGCGATGTGGAGGCAGGATTCGGGGGAGACGCTTTCCAGGTCCATGCGGACCAGGTCGAGCTGCAGGCCGAGGGCGGTGAGGTTCTGCCCCACGGAATCGTGGAGGAATTTACTGACCATGGTGCGCTCGAACTCCTGCGCCTTGAGGGCGCCGAGCACGGTGTGGCGCAGTTCCTGTTCGGCGGTAGCCCAGGCGGTGATCTCCTGCGCGAGTCCGCCAACATACTGGATTTTGCCGTTCTCCGAGACGGGAAAGACGCTGACTTTCCAGGAGAGTTTGCCGCGGCGCTCGCGGAGGCGCACGATTTCGCCTCCCAAGGCACGGCGGAAGCGCTCGCCCCAGATGGTAGCCTGGTCGGGGTCGAGAATGCGGGCGGGACTCTGCCCGATCAATGCGGAGGCAGGATGCCCGAACAGTTCCAGCGGATCGCCGAAAAAATATTCGAACGCGCCGTTCCTTGCCACGATCCACTGGCAAGCGGGAGTCTGCCGCAGAAAGAGTTCCGCGAGCGCCCGGGCATCCTGCATTGGGGGTCTAGCGCTTGCGCGCCAGAGCCTTTTGCGCCGCCGCGAAGATGTCCCTGGCGACCAGTCCGTACTTCTCGAGCATCTCGTCGGGATGGCCGCTCTCGGCGTACCGGTCGTGAATGCCGACGAATTCCATCACGCAGGGATTGGTTTCGGCCACCACCTGCGACACGCGCACGCCCAGGCCGCAATCCACCAGTTGCTCTTCGGCCACCACGATGGCGCCGGTTTCCGCCGCCGCGCGCGCGATGGCGTCGCGATCGATCGGTTTCACGGTGTGGATGTCGATGACGCGCGCCGAGACTCCCGCGGCGTCCAATAGGTCCGCGGCGAGCATCGCCTGGGCCACCAACAGGCCATTGGCGATGATGGTGATGTCCTTGCCTTCGGCCACTTGGATGGCCTTGCCGATTTCGAATTTCTGATCGGCGCCGTAAATGACCGGGGCCTTGGGACGTCCCGTGCGGATGAACACCGGGCCATCGTAGGCGGCCGCGGCGCGCACCAGCGCTTTGGTGGAGTTTTCGTCCGCCGGCGCGATGACTGTGAAACCGGCCAGCGAGCAGGCCAGCGAAATTTCTTCCACGCTCATCTGCGACGGGCCGTCTTCCCCGATCGAGATGCCGCTGTGGGTGCCGACCACTTTGAGGTTGGAGCGGCCGTAGGCGGCGCCGATGCGCATCTGCTCGAACGCCTTATTGATGACGAAGACGCTGAAGCTGGCGACGAAGGGAATCTTGCCGGCCATGGCCAGCCCGGCGCCCACGCCTACCATGTTGGATTCGGCGATCCCGCAGGAGAAGAAGCGATCGGGAAATTCCTTGGCGAAGTAAGTGGTCATGGTGGACTTGGAAAGGTCGGCATCCACCACGACGACGTCTTTGTTTTCGCGGCCCAGTTCCACCAGCGTGCGGCCGAAGGCCTCGCGAGTGGCAGCGCCCAATTTGATTTCGAATTTCGTTTTCGCAGGCATGGCTAGTTGAGCTCCTGTAGGGCCAGCTTCAATTCGTCTTGCGTGGGGGCCACGCCGTGGAACTTCGGATTATCTTCCATGAAGGAAACGCCTTTGCCCTTCACGGTATGCGCCACCAGGCAGGTTGGTTTGCCCTTGGTGGCAGCGGCTTCGGCAAAGGCAGCCTCGACGGCTTCGAAATTATGGCCATCGAGTTCGATCACGTGCCAGCCGAAGGAACGCCACTTGTCGGCCAGGGGTGCAATCTCCATCACCTCGCTGACGAAGCCATCCAACTGGATGCGGTTGTAATCGACAATCGCCACCAGGTTGTCCGCCTTGAGGAACGCGGCGGCCATGGCGGCTTCCCAGATCTGGCCTTCCTGAGTCTCACCATCGCCAATCATGACGTACGTGCGGGAGGGACTGGCATCCAGCCGCGCGGCCAGCGCCATGCCCAGACCTATCGAAAGTCCCTGTCCGAGAGAACCCGTGGAGGCTTCCAGGCTGGGGATGAAGCGCATATCGGGGTGGCCTTGGAAGACGCTGCCGAACTGCCGCAAGGTGTTCAGCTTGTCCTTGGGCACGTCGGGGTAGCCGCGCTCGGCCATCACACTGTAGAGCACCGGCGCGGCGTGGCCCTTGGACAGAATGAAGCGGTCGCGTTCGGCCAACTTCGGGTTGGCGGGGTCGATCCGCATTTGGTTGTAGAAGAGGTCGACTACCAGTTCGACAGCCGAAAGTGATCCACCGGGATGTCCCGACTTGGCGGCGGTGATCATCGTAACGATATCGCGCCGTACACTCTTGGCAATGGTTTGCAGTTCAGCTATGGATTTGGCCATGTGAAAGTATTAATTCTAGCACCGGGGCGCATCAAAAATCCGGACCCACCCAAAGCCATGCGGTGGGTGCGGACACCTTCCCGAGGGTGAATTCGAATGGTTGTTCACCCGACGGCACTGGTGGCACCAGGATGTTGATTTGGAGGAGTCCGGCGAAGCCCGGCGCGAGTCCGGCGAAGGTCACTTCGACGGGCAGGCCGCCCAAGGTGGCGCTCACCGGGGCCCGGGGCAGGGAAGGGGCTCCGGCGGGTGGCCCGTCGCCGTTTTCGACGGGCCGATCCAGGAGGCCCTGTCCGGTGGCGTACAACACGGCGTACGTTCCCGGGCGGGTTGGCTGGGACGGCGCATTCAGCGTGCCGCCGGGATAGTTCACCGCGATGGCGTGCCGGCCGGCGCCAGTCAAGAGCGCCGGCGCCATGGCCGCGATTTCGATCCTGGCGGGCGCGCTCTGCACGCTGCCAATGCGCACCGTTACGGTGGCGGGACCGGGCGGGACTTCGAATGGCACCTGCGCATTGAGTTGGGTGGCGCTGACGAATAACAGGGGCGCCGGAAATCCGCCGATGCTCACCGACACGCTGCCCAGCGCCACTGGCAGCGGCAGCGCGGTGGCGCGGGCTTCCGCCGGGGCGAAGTTCGCTCCGTAAATCGAAATCAGGGAGCCGGGCGCGATGCCGGCGCGGTCGCCGAACGCATTGACGATGCCGCCCGCGGCGATGGCGGGCTCTGGCGCGGTCACGGGTGCGGCGACTGTCACCTGGAAGGCGAGGGGCGCGGAGACCAGTCCGCCGGGATTGGACACCGCCACGCTGGCGGGGCCCGCCGGGAGATTGGCCGGCACCGTGGCAGCGAGGCGCGAGTTGCCGAGGTAGGTGGTGGCCAGCGCCGCGCCGTTCCACAGCACGACGGAGGCGGGGGTGAAGAGCGCGCCGCTCACTGTCATCGAGAATGCCGGCTTGCCGGCTTCCGCCCCGGCGGGAGTGAGTCCGCTGGCGATCGGTGTCGCCGCCACCACAGCGAACGCCACGCCGGGAGTGCTCAGTCCGCTGGGATTGGTCACGGTGATGGGGAAGACGCCGGGCGTGCCCAGCATGCTGCCCGGGACGGAGACTGTCAGGTGCGCGGCATCCGTGAAGCTGGCTGCAACGCCCACCCCGTTCCAGCGCGCCACACAGTTGACGGCGAAGTTGGCGCCGGTCACGACGATTTCCAGCGCGTCGCTGCCCGCCGGAGCTGCCGCAGGGGTCAGGGAGAGGATGCCCGGCCGCGGCGGATCGAGCCCAAACGGCAGCGCATTGGAGACGGCGCCGCCGGGACTGACCACCGTGATGCCCGCGCTCACGCCCGCCTGCTGGGTCAGCAAATCCGACGGAACGAAGCCAATTAGCCGGGCGGCACTGACGAAGGTAGTGGCCAGCTGAGTAGCGTTCCAGACGACGACCGAGCCGGCCACGAACCCGTTCCCGGAGACGGTGAGTTGGAAGGCAGGCGAGCCCGTCGTCACCGACGGCGGATTCAGGGCGGTGAGTACGGCGGCGTCCGGGTTGACGGTAAACATCACCGGATTGGAGAGCGTGCCGTACTGATTCATCAGTTGAACGGTGGTCGAGCCCGCGCTGGTCACGAGCGCAGCCGGCACGGTGGCCGTCATGGTGGTGGTATCGGGGTGGGCCGTGGCCAGCGCGGTCCCTTTCCAATGAAGATCGCAGCCGGCCGGACAATTCGCTCCGGTTACGGTCAGGGTGAAGGCGCCCGACCCCGCCCGGGTGGTGGTGGGACTGATGCTTTGGATCGCGGGCGCAGGCACCGCAACTATCGTGAACCTCGTGGGCGCAGAATGGCCGGCGCCCGCGGCGTCGTTCACTTGTACGGTGGCAAGTCCTGGACTGCGGAGCACGCCGGCGGGCAGGAGCGCGGAGAGCGCCGTGGTGGAGACGTAGGTGGTGGCCATCGCCGCACCATTAAAGGAAATCACGCTGTTGAGAGTGAAGCCCGCGCCCGAGACTGAGAGGGTAACGGCGGGTCCGCCGGCCGGGGCTGTCGCGGGTTCCAGCGAGAAGAGCACGGGCGATACGGTGAATGGTGTGGCAGCGGAGGTGGCGAGGCCCAGGTGTTCGACGGTTACCGGGAAGGTGCCTGCGAGCGCCCGCAACTCCGCCGGAATCGCGCCTAAGAGCTGGGTCGCGCTGACGTACGTGGTGTCCAGCACGACGCCTGCCAGCTTCACGAGAGATGACGGAACGAAGCCAATTCCGATGACCGCCAGACGGAAATACGCGCCTCCCGCGTCCACCGGATTGGGCGATAAGGCGATGATGGCAGGCGTGGTTACGACATTGAACGGCAAGGAAACGGAGTAGATATCGCCTGCCGGTTCGGCCACCTGGATGCTGGAGGCCACTGCGGTGGCGAGCAGATTGGCGGGGATGACGGCCGTCAGCTTGCTCGAGTTTACGAGGGTCGGCGTGATCGTGGCTGGTTTGCCGGGGGCGTTCCAGAGCAACATGGTGCTGCCGGTGAAGCCGATCCCGCGGAGGGTAATGGTCAGGGGGGCGCTGCCGGAGAGGATCGACGAAGGGCTCACGGAACTGAGCACGGGCGAGATGTGCAGAGGGCGCGGGTTGGAGGTGCCGCCATCCGCGTTCAGGACGGAGAGATTGGGGTGGCCGGAGAGGGCGCGCGTTTCGGGAGTGATGGCGGCTTTCAATTCGGTAGCGCTAATGAAGGTGGTGGGCAGGGCGTCCGCGCCGAGGTGGACCGTGGCTCCGAGGGCAAAGCCGGAACCGTTCACGGTGAGCAGGAAATACGGCCCGCCGGCATCAATCGGGTCTGGCGAAGCTCCGGTGATGACCGGCGTCGCCGCCGGCGACACAGCGGCGACGAGCCAAAGCAAGCAAGCGATACGCAGCCCCATGGAACGAAATACGCGCCTCGAAAGCGTAGTAGTGCGCCGCGCGGTTTGTCTCACAAATTTTGCGTGGACAGGGGGCGGGCGGGGATTTCGGTGGCGCGGAGTTTCTCGGTGAGCGGGGTGGAAATGTCGGTCGCTTCCTCACGGTCGCGGCTCTGGATGGGGTGTCTTTCATCAAAGTTTCGCAGGCGAGTTCCCTCGAGTGCCGCGGGTTTGGGCTTGGGGCGGGTGGGTGCCGCACGGGGTGGGTGGGCGACGTAGGCGACGGGGTGGGTGCTGCACGGGCGGGCCGATGCCACACGGGGGCTGGCGCGGGGCGATTTAGAGCGTCACGCTAGCGATTCCGGGAGGAATTGCGTCATTTGACGAACAGCCAGAAACGCCCGATATCCAGGGGAACTCCGAAATTGCCGTACAACTGGCGCTTTTGATCGTTGCCGGTGCAGTCGGGACAGAGCACCGCACAGACCGTGCGTTCGCTGCCGTCGGCATATTTCGCCGACGGTCCGGTGACGCCGGTATGCACGAACCACGCGCCGGGCACACGCTGCCGCAGCAGCACTTGAACCGGGTACTCCAACTGATTTTCGCTGATGTCCAGGCCGACACGCGTGCAGCCCGAGCGCGCCAGGCGATCCACCGCTTCCACATAAGATGCCTTGTTGTCCCACTGCCCCATGTCGGAGAAGTAATTGTCGTTGCGGGTGGTGGCGAAGAGACTGCGCGGACCTTTGAGCGGACGCGTCCAGTTTTCGAACAGGGCGGGGCGCGCGTTGTTGACTAGAAAGAGGCCGAGGACAAGCGCCACGGCGGGATGGCGCAGGCGGTCCACCAGGTAGGCCGCAAGCGGCGCGGCTGCGACGAAGAGCGGCAGTTCGAGGCGCGCCAGGAAGGGCTGGTATTTCAGATACCAGCAGAAGAGGAGGAAGGCGGCGAGGAGTCCGGCGGCGTACAGGGTCCAGACGCGATTGCGCGCGAACAGGGCAGCGAGGGCGGCGGCGAGCAGCAGCAAGAGCTGCCAGTGACTGTTAGCGTTGGCCTCGTGATTGGCATTGCGCGGCGGTTCGAAGCGCGCGCCCGGCCAGGTGGTGTCGCCGTCCTGCGCGTCCAACCCCAGCGCCTGATGGAGGCGCACGGTGCGCTGGTAGACGGCCTGGTTCCACGCGGGGCTGCGCATGCCCAATTGTTCCGACAGATGGCGCAGGGCGTTGGAGACCAGCGGACGCCAGGTGAGGTGCTCATTGCGCCAGCGGAAAACGCCATTCGCCTGCGCGGAATCGAAGCCCAGCGGCGAGCCCGAGAGTTGCAGGTTGCGCGCGTACTGGGGCCCGTTGATGAGGCAGGCGGCGGCTGGGATCCAGAGCAGGCGGCGGCGGGGAAGGACGGCCGCGGCGTAGACCAGCACGGGCGGGAGGAACAGGTAGGCGGTGCCTTTGGTGGCCAGGGCGAGTGCGGCGGCGAGCGCGGCGTAGGGCGCGTTACGGCGCGCCGTGAAGTAGACGGCGCAGACCAGGTAGAAGGCGAGCAAAAAATCGTTCTTCGCGCCGGAGCCCTGCAAGATCGCGTTGGGCAGGGTGGCGCAAAACAGGGCGGCCCAAGCTTGCGCCCGCGTGCCCAGTCCGAGCGCCTGGGCGATCGCCGCGACACCCACGATGCTGCCCAGGTAGGCGCCGAAGGCCACGACGTTGATCAGACGATCGCCGCCGCTCAGGAGGTAGGTGTGAAGCATGAAGTACTCGGCCAGCGGCTGAAGCATGATCTGATTCAGATACGGGGTAGGGAAGAAGGCGACGCTGCCGGACTGCGCCCAATACACGACGCGCGGCAGATGGTAGGCCATCGCGTCGGCGGAGTTCGGCGGACTCAGTATGGCGACGAGCGCGACCACGGCGGCCACCGCCACGGTGAGTAGGGCCAGCGTGCCTTCCACTGGACGCCAGCGGGCCCGTTGCGGGCGCGGGAGCTGCCTGGCGATCAGGGCGGCGGCAAGCAGCCAGGCCGCTGCTACCGTCCACCACCGCAGGAGATGAAGCGGACTGAGGAGTTCGGTAATCGCTACGACGGCGACCCCGGCCAGCACGGCCGCTCGCAGGATAGATTCGCGCAAAGCACAGTCTACCGCGGTGGCAAAGGGCTCCGCGTTATGGCTGATAGGGCATGCTGGGCGGTGGCCGCGTAGTTCCGGGCCAGACGAATGCCGCGCTCTTCAACTGGCGTTATCAGGACGCGTACCGTCCGCCCGCAGATTTTCAAGAAGCGGACTTGTTGGGGTTGTGGATGGGGGGAAGGGGATTTCGCGACACGAATCCAAGGGAGGCACGGGTGCGGGCTGAAGCACCATCAGCGATTACAAGCCGACTTCCCTGGGACCTATCTGGCCAACCCGCCCATTCCTTTGTACGAGTCGCCGACACACCCACTTGCTACGCGTCCTCCGCACGGAGCATGTTTTGCGAAAGTGGGAAAATAAGAGACAAGGAGGGTTACTTGTGAAAGCAGTCAGAACTCACGGCCGGGGCGGGCCGGAACAACTATTTTTCGAGGATGCGCCACCGCCGGAAGTTCGGCAGGGGGATGTCCTAATACGAGTACGGGCCACTGGCATCACACCGGCGGAACTGACCTGGGATGAAACTTACCAAAATGAAGATGGGACGCCGCGCGTCCCGAGTATTCCAGGACACGAGGTCTCGGGCGTCATAGAGCGGACGGCACCGGATGTGACTGATTTTCGACCCGGCGACGAAACCTACGGCTTGGCTGATTTTCCGCGCGACGGGGCAGCCGCCGAGTTCGCGGCAGTTCGGGCGACCAATTTGGCGTTTAAGCCACGCAGCATCTCGCACGTGCAGGCGGCGGCACTCCCGCTTTCGGCGCTAACCGCTTTTCAGGCGCTCTTCGAACATGCGCATCTCGTTAGCGGCCAAAGCGTGCTGATCCATGGCGGCGCTGGCGGGGTCGGGTCGCTGGCAGTGCAACTAGCACGCTGGCGAAGCGCCCGCGTACTGGCCACGGCGTCTGCGCGCGACACAGCGTTCGTGCGCAGCCTGGGCGCTGACGATGTGATTGACTACCACGCCACAACTTTCGAAGAAATGATGCGGGATATCGATGTTGTACTGGACACGATCGGCGGCGAAATCCGCGAGCGTTCGTGGCGCGTGCTGCGGAAAGGTGGCGTACTGGTCACATTGGTTTCTCCGATTCCGGCCGGCGTCGCCGAGCGGGCCGGCGTGCGCGGTGTATTTTTCATTGTCCGTGGGAATCGAGGCCAACTTGAGCAAATCTCCACACTCGTGGATGAGGGTAAGCTGAAGCCGGTGATAGCCGAAGTGTTACCGCTTGCTCGCGCTCGCGAAGCCTTCGAGCACGGTGTTGGAAGCCACTCTCCTGGCAAAATCGTGCTCGAGGCCCTGGTTGCCTGAACGTGTTCGGAACCGCTCATCGCCCGGTTAATTGTTCGGGCCCGATTACGCGCTACTCGGAGAAAGGTCATCTACGGGACTATCGGATCGGATCAGTAACGATAACGCGTAAGGTTCCGGCGATCTCTGTAGTGGCGCGAGTCCCCACGCGGGCCTCGGCGCCGTGGCCTGGAATTCCTGGCGAGAACAGCCCTTCCCGTTCACGATCCCACACTGGTGTGAAGGGGATTTATCGATAGAAACACGGGGGCGACCGCGAATTGGCGTTCGGAACTCTACCGAGAAATGATTCGCGCAACAGATCTCCGAACGGAACGCTTTTCGGACATAGCGGCCAAATTCGCAAAATGGGTGCAGACAGCGGCCGGATGCCGATGATTGTGACTGTACTCTCACAGATTCGCCTGTGGCTGGCCCCAGCCAAAAAGGGTTGCTGGTCTTCCCCGTACGCGGCCGCGCAGCTACTTAGCAAGGCGACGTGCACGCGCATCAACGATCAGCTAGAATTGGCTCGTAATCACTTAGCACATCAGACGTTGAATTGGACCTTACGACCGCCATGCCTGCTGATAATGAGATTGTGCCGATCGCGACGCTAATAGATTTGCCAAACCTAAGCGCTAATTTCCCCCCTCGTCCACAGCCGGAGCTTCTCCGGAGTAATGTTGCAAACACGCTGCAAGGCCTCGTCAAGGAAGGGGTTTATGCGGCTTCCGTTGAGGGTCCGGACGGAATGGGGAAGACAACCGTACTTGCACAGTTTGCTCGTCGCTTTTCCTCCAGCGCAATCTCCGTCTTTGTGTCGGCCTCGAATCGGCTTAGCTTCGACATCGACCTCATCCGCCTCGACCTTGCCACACAAGCGTACTGGATCCTAAATGGCAAGCCGCTCCTACGAGACCAGTTCGATCCGTTTCTTCTAAAGTCCTATTACGGAGAGCTCCAAAGGTACGCAAAGCAGTCTAGCACGACTGTGTACTTTGTCCTGGACGGAATCGATGAATTGGATCGGGATCCAAGGGAACAGCTTTTACAACAACTAGCGGACACGCTCCCTGTCGGCATACCGCAATTCCGTTTCCTCTTCTCAGGGGACGATGGCCTTTACAAGCCTCTGTTAGGCCGCAATCTGGCGATCAAGTCTTACCCTCTGACAGAATTTAGCGCGGAAGAGGCCCGGACGCTTATGGAGGGGTACGACATCTCCGTCGAGACAGCAAGCGAGATTAACGGACTCTGCCGTGGAATACCAGGGCGCATTGCGATTGTTCGGCGTGCTCTCGAAAAAGGCACTCAACCGCAGGACTTTCTAAATGACGCGCCGACAAAGTGGCCGGAATTGTTTGAAGTTGACTGGGCGCAAGTGGACCAGACGAACGAACGGCTCATCCGAATCTTATCACTCTTAGTGCACGATTTGAAACCGCATTCGGTTGGCGACATCGCGGGCGTCCTTAACATGTCGGAGGCGAACGTCATTGATGACATCGATACCATAAACTTCGTCGGGGTTGACCCTGCGTCTGGGATCGTGCACTTTGCGAACGGCGGGCTGACGAGGTACATCGCGGATCGCCTCAAGGACCGCAAGCCACACATCCAGAAACTCCTCATAAAGCGCCTCCTGGCGGCCCCCAGATCGCCAGAGGCCCTACTCGAACTCCCGACGAGGTTGGAAGAGGCGGCGGACTATCCCGTCCTGGTCGACTTGTTGACACCTGAACTATGCACGACGCCCGACGCAGCGGTAGTTGGCTGAAGCCTGACAC
>JBDTMZ010000164.1:0-28281 GCA_039934035.1 Candidatus Solibacter sp.
GCTGCGGAGGATTCGGATTCGCCGGAGCCCCCGCGCCCGGACCACGTCCCGCGCCTGCCCCCGCGCCCTGCCCGCGTCCGCCGCCGGCGCCTGCTCCACGCCCGCCGCCCGCGCCGCCGCGCCCGGGATAGCTGCGCGTCTTAGCCTGCGTTCCGGACATGTCTACCACCGTCTTTTCGGCCTCCAGGAACGGCGGAAAGAGGAACGGATGCTCGCCCCAGTTGGCGGTACGGTCGAACGCGGTCTGACTTTCCAGTTCGCTATCGACGTAAATCACGTTCTCGCCATCCACCATGCGGAAAGTGCGCGTGAAAACCTCCTCCAGTTTGGGCATCGGGGCAGTGAACTTGGCCGACTGCACCGCCCCCTGCTTCTCCGAGGAGACCAGGGTCCAAGGCAGCAGGTACGCTTCGCCGTGCATCGCCATCCCGGCGGTCCGCTCTTCGTTGCTGGGCGAGCCGAAGCCGTCCACACAGACGAAGTGCCCCACCATCGGGCCCTGCAATTTCCGGTTCTCAGCGATCTGCGGCATCATTTCCGGATTGCCGAAAGGACTCAATCCCTCCGGGTCCCCCTGAATCCGTATGCGCAGCATGGAGCCGCCCGTCTTGACGATGGCGACTTCCAGTTTGTCGTTGCTCATCATGTGGACGGGCCGGTTGTAGACGGTGGCGTCTTTGAGCACCGCCGGAGCCTGCGCGAGCGCGGCGGCGCCCGCACAAAGCAGCGCCCCCGCGACCGCCGGAATTACCAGCCGCTTGTTGACTGACTGTGGATGAATATTAAACATGTTTTTGAGGTTCCGTTTACTTCCTGACGATTAATCTAATCCAGCCGGCAGGCGGAAGCCCTTCACCTTGGTCTGAATCGACCAGACTTCCTTATCGCCGACCATATAGAGAACGTCGTTATTCTTGCCGCCAAAGGTTACGCTCACCGGATGCTGCGGGCAGGAAATATTGCCCACGTACACTCCGTTCTTATCGAAGATCTGCGCGCCCATCAGAGTGGACACGTAAATCCTGCCGTCCATATCCACCGCGGTGCCGTCGGCGCGCGAATCGAAACGGTTGACCGGGTCGGGCGCGCTCAGTATTTCCGGAGTCAGGTGGAACCGCGCGAACTTGCGCTTGTTGGTCAGTGAGCCATCCGGCTGGACGTCGTAGGCATACAGGAAATCCTCGCCGGGTTGCAGCCAGGTGTTGTTCACGTAGAACGTCTTCCCGTCGGGCGAAAGCTCCACCCCGTTGGGCATGGCGTACTCGCCCGCCGGAACTACGATCTTTGCCTTGCCGTCGGGCGACAGGTAGTAGACCTGCTTGCCGGGCATGCTCTTTTTGACGTCCGCCGTAAACTGCGGGTCGGTGATGTAGATGCCGCCCTTGGCATCCATCACCAGATCGTTGGCGCCGTCGATGGCCTTTCCGTCCACCTTGTCGAGCAGCACCTTGACCACCTTGCCGGTCGCCGGGTCCAGTTCCACCACCTTGTGGCCGAACATGTCGCAGACAATCAGATGGCCGTTGGCCGCGCCGATGGTGCCGTTGGTCTGCGCCCCGCTCGATAACACCTTCCACTTATTGGTATCGGGCTCCATCACAATCAGGCGGCTCTTCGCCGGACTGCCGGTCCAATCGCCCTTCGCCGCATCCTTGAAATACATATCGGAGAAGTAGAGCTTGCCCTTCAACCACGTCGGACCCTCCGTGAACGTGAAGCCATCGGCCAGTTTGACCGGCTTGGCGTCGGGGGCCACTACCTGCGTGTACAGCGCGTTCTGCTTTTCGGCGCGCTCGATATAGTCGGTGCGCACGGGCCAGAAGATATCCAGCGCGTCACCCCCCAGTTCGCCCATCTTGGCCGAGTGCACCATGCCGCCGGGAATCAGCACCGTGCTCTGCTCCTTCTCGCTCAACGGCAGGTTCTGGTCGAGGACGCCCTCGGTAATGGTGCCGCGCAGCGTCGTCATCAGCTGCGTCTCGGGATGGTTATGGACGGGGAACGTCGAGTTCGGGTCCATGCGGACCAGGCTCAGCATGGCGTTCTTGCCCCAGATGAGTCGGGAATTGGCCGCGCTGCGCTTGTAGGGCAGCGCCGGATCGGGATCGGTGATCGGCGTGAGCTGAATTTCGCTCAGATTGTAGACCGTGTCCGGTGTCAGGGAAGGCTTGATTCCCTGGTCGGCGAACCCCGCCTTGGCGCTGTCCGGTACCGTGACGCCGGCCAGTTTCACCAGATCGAGGCGCACCGGCGAAAAGACTTCGAGCGCCTTCATTCCGTTGGGACCGGCCTTCAGAGTGCGAGTCTCGCCGGGCGTAAGGTAGAGCACCGAGTCCGCCTTGAGTTCGAGCGATTTGCCGCCCACTTCGCAGGTGGCCGACCCCTCGCGGACCACGGTGATCACTTCCTCGTTCAGTTGCTGGGCAGGGTACGTGGACCCCTTGTCCATTTCGAGATTGGCAAGCAGTGCGCCCTTGCTCCAGGCCAGCGTCGCGGTCACGCCCGGCGCGATCGCCGCCTTCTTCAGAGCGCTGAGCGGCAAGGCCTTGCCGGCATCCGTCCCCATCGGAATGTCCACCTCGGGGACGGCGCGCTCGCGCATTTTGAGGTTGTGTTCCTTCTCGAGCTTAGAGTTGAACTCGCGCCACGGCTCATTGCCCCCTTGGCTGGAACAGCCCGTCAACACGGCCAGGGCCGCTGCTGTCAGAACAAACCATCGGCTACTCATCGTCAACCGTTGCCTCCCTTTTCGACCCGAACCGAAACATTTCGGACCGGAATCTAATTTATCACCTTGGGAGGCAGACTATCCGGCCGATGGACGGCGCGGCGCCGAACGCTTGCCCGGCACGGCGCGAATATCGAACCTGGCCTGGGCGATGGAAGCCCCGATCACCTCGATCTGTTTGAGATCGCGCGTACCCACGCCGAGCGCTTCGGACAGTTTGAGCGAGCTGTCGCAGCGTTCGAAGGGAGCGGTGCCGCGCTCCGCCATCGGGTCGAAACCCAGCAGGGCCATGCCCACCGCGTCCGCCGTCACCACGTTGGTGCCGGCATAGATCACGCCGGGCGCGCAAGGCCGCGCATCCTGGCTCCACGGACCTTCGCCGCCAGCCATGGATTCGATGCCTTCCCCTACCACGAGGTGAATCGGCAGCGCCGCCGACATATCCGCCACGCAGCGCGGAATCCGGTAGGTGTCCTGCCGCGGGCTCTTGGGGTCGATTTCCGCCAGCGCGCTCTTGGGCGGCTGCCGGCGTCCGTTGTGCAAAATCTCCTGCCGCCCACCATGGGGCAGCGGCAGCGGTTCGTCGATGCCCGCGCCTCCGCCGTAAATCGTGCCCGGCGTGATGCCAAAACAATTCTTCATGCCCAGCGTGATGCCCGCCGTGGTGTGTTCCTTAATCTTCGTGACCGAAACCAGCACGTCGCCTTCGGCCCAGACGGTGCTGAGGTCGTAGGCCGGGAAGAGGTGTCCGCCGTTGGGCACTTTGAAGCGGGTGTACGGCGTCTTGCCCGGATACGGCAGGTTGGAATTGACGAACTCCACCCGCGGCGCGGCGGTCTGCAGCGCGCGAATGTCCCAACTGGCGCGGTACATCCACTCCTCCAGCGAATTCGGCCACGAGCCCACGCCTTCCACCACGCGGATGCGGCGCGCGCCCGCCTTGTCCAGCAGGCGGATCATGCAGCCCACGGTTTGCGGATGCGTCCAGTAAGACCGGCTGGGCGGCAGGTAGCCGAGCCGCGTGTTGGGCTCGCCCGTCATGTTGATCTTGATGTTGACGGTCTTGCCTTTGACCAGTTTGCCGAGGCCGCCAAGCTGGTCCATCATCTTGCCCAGCACGGCCAGGTGGTCGTCATACGTCTTCACCTGGGCCACAGCCACAGGCGCGGTCGGAGCCGTCGGTGCGGCGGCGCGCAACTGGGTTCCGGCTGCGGCGAGTGTACCCAAAAATGCTCTGCGATTGATTTCGATTCCCATGTTCGTCCCCTCTCCTCAGGCTTCCAGTTCCAGTGCGGTGTAGGCCGGAACGCCCGGCAAATGATACTCCGTGCCGCCGTCTTCGCAGTTCGCAATCGGCACCGCCACGGGCTGCGCCGACTCCATCGTCCAGAACCGCGCGCTGCGATATTTATGGCGCGTCCAGGCCGTCGCCATTTCCGAGGCCCGGCCGTAAGTCGAATAAGAGAGCAACTGCACCAACGCCCGCTTGCCGTCGGGCGATCCGGAGTAATTGAAGCCTCCCGAAGCGCTGGCGTTGAACAGCTTCACCACGTTGTTGGCATGGCTGAGCAGCAGCTCGGCGTCCACCACGAATTCCCACGGATCGGCCAGTGCCGCCTTGGAGACCGCGATTCTTCCCTTCCCCAGCGTGCGCACATCGAAGCGCTCGTGCGTATTGCCCAGCGACTTGCCTTCGGCGCCCCACCCGGGTCCCGTAACCAGCAGTCCGCCCTGCTCGACAAAGGTCACCAGGCGCTTGACCACCGCCGCCGGCGGCGCGGCCGTATCGGCCCACAGCGCAGCTTTCAAACCAGTCAGGTCCGGCGTCTGCCTGGCGGGATTCGACAGCACCCGGAACAGCATGTCGCGCCGCGAGGCCAGGTTCAACACTTCGCTCGCAAAATCGTAATTGTCCGGGCTGAAATCGCTCATCACCCCGACCACGCCCAGCGAACGAAACGCCTGCCATTCGCGATGCTTGTCAAAGAAACCAATGGCGTCGGAAATCGACTTCATGGTGGCGCCCGCCGTGGCTTCCTTCGCCGACAGCGCGCCGCGCAGCGCGTCGTCCAGCGAGATCACCCAGCGTCCGCCCGCGGTCGCCGAATCGCAGACCGCCAGCGTATAACTGCGCGCCGGAATCACTTCATTCTTGCCGGGAGGGTCGGCCACAATCCACACCTGCGCGTTCGTGCGCGCGCGTGCCAGTTGTACGTACCAGCCGTTGGAATCCAGCCAGGGCACCGCCGTCGGTCCCGCCGAAGCTCCCCGGGCGCGTCCCGCCACTCCCGGCCAGACGTTATCCGTCACCGGCAGCACCGGCGCCTTGGTGTCGAACGGGGCGTGGGCGCGATCGCCCCAGGGGATCACCGGGAAGTCGGACTGGCCTTGGAAATTCTGCACGGCCACCGCGCTCAATCCCGCTTCCTTGGCCGCGCCGATGGCCGCGTTGGCCTCGACCTTGCCTGCCACCCAGCCAACTACCTCCAGGTTGCGGCCACGCGCAGCCTGAATCAGAGGGCGCAGGGCGCCCTGCTGCGCGGCATCCTCGCTGAGACCCGCCGCCCAGTTGACCACCAGGCAGTTCACCTGAGACCCCTGAAGAATATCGAGCGCGGCCGGTGTCTGCCAGTGCTCTAATACCTGTCGTGCTTGAGGGGTGAAACCTTCCGCTTTTGAACGTATGGCAACGTCCAGCGGACCGCCCGGCCAGCGCATGGGAACCGAGTTTAAGAGTGCCATGACCTAAATGGTATCAACGTTTCGTAGAGAAATCCGACAAATCTATCTGAAAACTTCGCAAATGTGCCCCAGAACATATAATGGAGTCGGAAAGACCTAAATGGTTACCTTCCGGGCGCCCCGAAACGGCGATCCCAAGGAATTTGTCGGCTGGGCCAGGCATTCAGCCTGCCGCCGCCTTCAGTCGGCGCCTGGGGTTTGACTCTTCCCGGCAGCCCCCCGCCGGGTGGGAGGGGAGGATCGCCTTTGGGCAGCACATCCCGCCTTGTGGAGGCATGCCGCTGTCCCGTCGAACAATCCGACAAATCTATCCGAAAGATTCGCGAACCAGACCCGTGGAACATATAATGGTGTCGGAAAAACGCAAATAGTGACTTTCCGGACGGGCCGAAATGGCGCACCGGGAGACCCAGTCGCGGCGGGGAGCGCGCGCATTTTAGGGCTTGCGTGCGAGGCAAGTGGCAGTCTGGCAATTCTAAAGCGATTAATTGATGGAGGTTTTTGGATGAAGGTATCTCGACGAAATTTGATGGGGATCGCGCTGGCGCCCGCCGCAGTGGCAGCCGCGCAGCAGATGGATCTGGCCCCCACCGTTTCCCGGATCTATCCCGGCACAGACGGCAAGCTCACCTACGAACCCGACGAACAGGCGAACACCATACCCGACTTTTCGCATGCCGGATACGGCGGCGGCGGCGTTCCCATTCCCATGGCGCCGGTGAGGGAGACTATCTGGCCCGTCCCTGGCGACAACCAGGCGAACGTGCAGGCAGCCATCGACAAGGTGTCGGCTCTCCAGCCCGATAAGAACGGCATCCGCGGCGCGGTCCTGCTGCGCGCCGGCTGGTACAAGATGGCGCAGCCGCTGATCATCAAAGCCAGCGGCGTGGTACTGCGCGGCGAAGGCATGAGCGATACCGGCACCATCATCGTCGGCACCGGCAATCCTCGCGCCGCAGCACCGGGCGGCGGCGGCGGCGGCGCCGTAGCGGCGCAGGCAGGCGGACAGGCTCCTGGCGCTGGTCCAGGCGCTCCCGCAGGTGCGCCGGGCGGCGGACGCGGCGCACCGGGCGGACCGGGCGGCGCTCCAGGCGGACCAGGCGGCGCTCCGGGACGCGGCGGTGGAGGAGGCGGCCAAGGCGGCCAGCCCACATTGATTCGCATAGCCGGCTCCGCCGCGCCCGTCATCGACGAAGCTTCCAAACAGCTCGTCACCGACGATTACACTCCCGTCGGCAGCATGAAGATCAAGGTAGCGTCCGCGCGCGCCTTCCGCCCCGGCGACAAGATCATCGTCCGCCGCATTGGCAATCAGGAATGGGTCAACGAAGTCGGCATGAACGGAGAGAATCCGCAGAGCCGCTGGCGCCCCTTCAATGTCGATTGGGACCGCACCGTCCTCGACGTCACCGGCAACACCATCACCATCGACGCCCCCGTCACCTGCGCCATCGACAAGAAATGGGGCGGCGGCGAAGTCTACAAGTACGACGACACCGGCCGCATCGAGCGTGTCGGCATCGAAAACCTGCGCGGCATGAGCGAGTTCGACCCCTCCAAGCGCACCCGCGAGTACGGCAACATGGATCGCCCCAATTACATCGCCGAAGAGTATTACGCGGACGAAGACCACTACTGGAACTTCGTCACCTTCGACAACATGAAGAATGGCTGGGTCCGCAATGTGACCGCCATGCATTTCGTCTACAGCATGGTGGGCACGGCGCGCGGCTCCAAAGCCATCACCATTCAGGATTGCGTGTCGCGCGAACCCATTTCCCGCCGCATGGGCGCCCGCCGCTTCGTGTTCGGCCTGCGCGGCCAACTCGCGCTGGTGCAGCGCTGCACCTCCGATAAGGGCCGGCACTCCTACATGTGCGGTCAGCCCACCGCCAGCGGCAACGTCTTCCTGGATTGCGAGGCCACCAGCCCGTACTCTTCGAGCGAACCGCACGAACAGTGGGCCACCGGCAATCTCTACGACAACATCAAGGCGCCGCTGACCGCCCGCTTCTGGAAGGACATCAACATCGGCTGGGCGGGCGCCAACACCGTCTTCTGGAACTGTGAAGGCTACTTCCTGGTGCAGAAGCCGCCCACCGCGCAGAACTTCTCCTTTGGCCACATGGGCGTCGACTCGGTGGTGTTCAATATTCCCCTCCAGGACCCTAAGAAGGAGGGCGGCCACATCGAATCGCTGGATAAACATGTCACGCCGCGCAGTCTGTATCTTTCCCAATTGCGCGAACGCCTGGGCGATGCGGCGGCGCGTATCATTGCCACGCCGACCCAGCTCGCCTGATTCCTGCCTGCCGTGATGGACTGGCCCCCTTTAGACGGGGCCAGTCCCCCCACCTGAATTACCGACACAACATCCTGGAGAAATCGCCGCTCACGGCCGATAGGATAGTGTGAGCTTTCGTCACACCGTGTTGTGCTGCCTGCTCCTGCCCGCCGTTTGCGGGGCGGAGATGGCTCCGATTACCTCCGTGGCGGCGATCCTGAGTCTGCGCCCGGCGCAGTTTCAGGAGCGGCCGACGGTGAAGTTGCGCGCCACGCTGACCGCGTACAATCCCGCGGACTACTTCGCGTCCATTCAACAGAATGGAAGGGGCATCTACGTCGGTGTCAATCCCCAGCTGGTGCAGCCGGAACTGCGGCCGGGCGACACCGTGGAGGTCTACGGCATCGCGGTTGAGGGCGCTTACGCACCGGCCATCGAGCCCACCCAAATCGTGCGGGTCGGAGTTGGGCATTTGCCGGAACCCCATAGCGTAAAGGCTTCGGATCTGTATCGGGACAAATGGGAGAACGTCCTGGTGCGGATCCGGGGGCATATCACCAAAATCGTCTGGAACCCGAATTCCTCCCGCATGACGGCGGAACTCCACCTGGTTTCAAATGGATCCCGCTTTCGCGCCATTGTTCGCGGCGCCTCTCGCCAAAACAGCCGGTATTGGGTCGGCAGCGACGTGGAACTGGTCGGCGTGGCCGGCACCGAGACCAACGGAAGGCGGCAAAAGACAGGCGGCTCCATCCACGTCACCGACCCTCAGTCTCTCAGCATTGTGGAATACGGTCACTTCAATTGGAATGCGGAGCGGCTCCCCGTGGAGAGCCTGCTGGCCTTTCATTCCAATACCAAGCTGGGGGATCAGGTGCGCATCGCGGGCCGTGTGACTTACGCCAGCGGCTCGCGCGTTTTCCTGCAGGATCAGACGGGCGGAGTTCCTGTCGAACTTGCCCTGGGAGAACAGGTCAAGCCTGGCGATGCGCTCGAGGCGCAGGGACGAATCAGCCTCAGCGACGAGGGAGAGTATCAGCTCGGCGAGGCACTGGTTCGTGCGGCCGCGGAAATTCCGCAGGTGGCTCCCCAGCGGATCGACCCGCAGTCGTCCACCTTCTACCGCAGGAACGCGGGCCGCCTGGTGCGCTTTATGTGTACAGTTTCCGGCTATGAGGTGATGAGCAGCGGATTTCGCGTGTGGTTCGAGATTGAGCATTTGATGGCCTACGCCCAGTTGGCTGTGCCGCGGGGAACCGAAGCAGGCTTGCCTCCTCTGATCCCCGGCGACGTAGTGGAACTGACGGGGGTGCTGGAACTGAGCGCCGAGAGCGTGCTGGCACGCGGTATGACTCTGCTGCTGCGATCGCCGGCGGACCTGCGCCTGGTCGCCCGGCGTTCCTGGCAGCAGCGCTTCCCGTGGGGCCGCGCCGCCGTCTTCCTGCTCGCGGTGGCCTCGGCCGCCCTGGCCTGGGTGTTTTTGCTGCAGCGGGAGGTGCGGCGCAGGACCCGCGAACTGGTACGTGCGAACCGCGCCAAAAGCGAATTCGTCGCCAACATGAGCCACGAGATCCGGACGCCCATCAACGGCATTCTCGGCATGACGCAATTAGCCCTGGAAACGCCTCTCACGGCCGAACAATACGAATATCTCTCGGCGGCAAATACTTCCACCGAAGCGCTGCTCACGGTGGTCAACGATATCCTGGATTTCTCTAAAATCGACGCCGGGAAACTCACGATCGAGGCGATCCCGTTCCGTCTGCGAAAGGTGCTGCACAGTTCCGTCCGCGTGCTTTCGGCGGACGCCAGCGCGAAAGGCCTGGAACTCACCTGTGAAGTGGCCGACCATGTGCCGGACCGATTGATCGGAGACCCCGGCCGTCTCCGGCAGATCCTACTCAACCTGGTGAGCAATGCCCTCAAATTCACCGAATCGGGGGAGGTTGCCGTTTCCGTGGACGTGGAATTCGCTGCCGGCGAACGCTGCATCCTGCGGACCGAGGTCCGCGACACCGGAATTGGCATCCCTCCCCAGAAGCAGAAGCTGATCTTCGATGCGTTCGCTCAGGCCGATACTTCCACCACCCGGCGCTTTGGCGGCACCGGATTAGGACTGACGATTAGCAGGCGGCTGGTTCAGTTGATGAACGGTTCCATTCAGGTGGAGAGCCAGGTCGGTAACGGATCGAGCTTCTCTTTCACGGTGGACCTGGGAGTGGAGCGCGGCAGTCCGGCGGGCGAGGCCGAAGTTTCCACGGGCGGAGTATTCCGGGCCCTGCGCGTTCTGGTGGTGGACGACCATGCCGGCTCTCGCCGCATCCTGCAGACTCTGATGGCAAAGTGGGGGATCCACGCGAAGACAGCCGTTTCGGGACCGGAGGCCCTTTCGGCGCTGGAAAATGGAGAGTTCGACGTCGTCCTGATCGACAAAGTAATGCCTCCGATGAGCGGCTTCGAAACCATCGGCGAAATGCGCCGGCGCTGGCCCCGGCGGGACCCCGGGGTTTTCCTGCTCACCGCACTCACGGAAAAAGGCGACGCCAACCTCTGCCGCGAGCACCGAATTTCGGGGTATCTGCTGAAGCCTGTGCTGGCGGAAGAACTCCACGCCGTACTCGAGCGGAGCGTACAGCCCAGTAGGGAGAACAACCCCTCCCGGCCGGACGTCGCCAGCTTCGTGCCGCGAGGCCGCCCGGAGATCCCGGTCAGGCCGCTCCACGTGCTGATTGCCGAGGACAATCGGGTCAACCAGATCTTCGCTACGAAGATGCTCGAGAAGCACGGCCATCGGGTGACGTTGGCCGCCGATGGCAACCAGGCGGTGCAGGCTTTCGAACGCGATGAGTTTGACTTGATTTTGATGGACGTGCAGATGCCGAACAAAGACGGCGTGGAAGCGACAGGGGAGATTCGCCGGAGGGAAGCCGGACTGATTGCCGCTCACCGGCGCTCGAAACGGACGCCAATTGTTGCACTCACAGCGCACGCGATGCGGGGCGATCAGGACAAGTGTCTCCACGAAGGCATGGATGGGTACCTGTCAAAACCGGTACGAGTGGCCGATCTTCTTGCCGTGCTCGCCAACGTGGCTGACGGGGCGCCGGTAAGCCCGGCGCGGCTGTCGTCGTAGCGCCGGTCGCGGCCCATTCCCCGGAAGAGTGGCGGCCCATTCCCGGAAGAAATGCTCCAGGCGCCCTAAACAAATTCTCCCTTGGTGCCGATAGGGAGTGTGAGGGACGGCAGCGGACTCGCGCAGTATCGGGCCCTCACCGCAAAACGACTTGACGATCACACAGGCATTCAAAGCAGTTCGTAGTGCGCTCGCGATGGGCTTGCCCCCCTTGCGCGCGTGGGCGATGTTCATCGTCTGTACGTGGATGGTCTACGCCCAACAGGCCGGAATCGTCACGGGCCGAATCTACGATTCGTCCGGGGCTGCCGTTTCCCACGCCGATGTCACCCTCGTCAATCAATGGACGGGCGACATCCGCCAGACCTTCAGCAATGACGAGGGTCACTTCAGCTTTCCCTCGGTGGCCCCGGCCACCTATGCCCTGCAGGTGCGAGTGCCCAACTTCAAGAGCTGGGAACAGCGGGAACTGGCCGTCAGGCCCGGTGACACGCGTAATCTCTCGAAGATCACCCTCGACGTGGGTGCGATGCAAGAGCAGTTGACCGTTGAGGACACGCTCGAAGCGGCAGTCGATTCCGGCGAACGCAGCGCTACCCTGACGGCCCGGCAGATCGCAAACCTCTCCCTGGCGGGCCGGGACGTGACGGAGTTATTGCGCGTCATGCCTGGTATGGCGGTCTTCAACGGCGGAGGGATCGCCAACGGAGTCGGGTACAGCGGCCTGGTGGTCGGGTTCAACAACGCGATCGGCAGCGGCTACGTGCCGAACGGTCTGCCGGCACGCGGCGGAACGGATCTGACTTCGGACGGGGCGCACGTGATCGACCCGGGCTGCAACTGCAACGGCACGCAAACCATCAACGCCGACATGACCGCTGAAGTGAAATTGCAGTCGTCCAATTTCGGCGCGGACCAGGCGAAGGGCCCGGCATCCGTCAATGCCGTGGGTAAATCCGGAAGCGCCGACTATCATGGCCAAGCCTATGTCTACGGCAGGGATTCGGCACTGAACTCGACGGACTGGCTGATGAACCGCCTGGGCCAGGCGAAGCCGCGGGATCGCTATCTCTACCCGGGCGGAAATCTCGGAGGTCCCGTCCCCCACACCGGCCAAAAGCTGCTTTTCTGGAGCGGCTACGAATATTACTACCAGCGGTTGCCTCCGCAGACTCCGCTGACCTCCTACGTGCCGACCGCCTCGATGCGGAAGGGCGATTTCAGCGCCACCGCTGCCGACAATGCGGCCTTCTGCGGCACCGCTAAACCGTGGGTGATGTGCCCGCTGGGCAACGAACTCACCGGTACCCTGCCTGACGGCTCCACGGTGCCGGCGAACGGAATCATTTCCCCTGCCCTGTTCGATAAGGGCGGCCTGGCGCTGCTCAAAATAATTCCTCAGCCCAATGCCAATCCCGCGCTCACGCCCGGCGGTGTGAATTACATGCTGCCCTACACCACAGGCCAGAACGGGTGGATCTGGCGCACCCGCGTTGACTACAACTTCAGCGTAAACACGAAGCTATACGTCTCTTACAATCGGCAACAGGAAAAGGACGAGCTGCCCGTCCACCTCTGGTGGCAACCGTCGAATTCCGTTCCCTTCCCCGGCGGGATGTCGTCGAACGACCGCTCGCACACTGTTTCCGCCCACTTGCTCCAGGTTGCCGGACCGACGTTGACCAATGAGGTAGTGGGCACTTTCTCCTATGTGAACTTCCCGCTGGCGCCGGACGACCCCTCGCAAGTCTCGCGCTCCACCCTCGGCTATCCCTACAAAGGAATCTACGCCAATGGCGACCCGATGCTGCCCTCGCTCTCCAACGGTTATTGGACACCGCAGCCGATGCTCGACCAGCCCGACCTGTTCTACCCCAACGGGAGTTTCGTGTGGAAGAAGTTTGCGCCCACCCTGGAGGACAATCTGAGCAAGGTGTACCGGGCACACACCTTGAAGTTCGGCTTCTATTCCGAGCGGACAGCGAACCATCAGGGCTCGTGGGCTTACACCAATGGCGAAGCGCTGTTCATGCCCTGGGGCTCCTATACCAACAACACGGTTCTGAACATGCTACTGGGCCGGCCCAGCGAGTTTTGGGAAAACAACTTCCAGGCGATCACGAACATGAGTTACAGAACTTACGCGATGTACGCGATGGATCACTGGAACGTCACTCGCCGCCTCTCTCTGACCTTGGGTGTCCGCTTCGAACATCTCACCGGATGGTTCGACGACGATCGCAAGACTGGTCTCGCCGTATGGAAGCCGGAACGCTTTGACAGCGAGGCGGCAGCGGGCGTCGATTTTCCGGGCGCCTCCTGGACCGCCAGGGATTCCCAGGTACCCTGGACCGGCGCGCCGAATCGCCCGCTCTTCGCTTCCCCGCGGTTGGGCGGCGCTTACGATCTGTTCGGGAGCGGAAACACCGTATTGCGAGGAGGCTGGGGACTGTATCGCTGGCACGATTCGTGGAACGAATACGGGGGCGCGCTGCAATCAGCACAGGGATCCAGGCAGTATCACGACTATTCGGGAGCGACACTGGCGGATTTGGACCATTTGCGTGCGGGCGCCGCCGCGGCCGGTGGCTTGCCCACCCAACTCTTTGCAGTCGATTCCGCGGACGACCGGTGGCCGCTCACCACGGAGTACACTCTGACCGTTTCGCAGCGATTGCCCTGGAGGTCGTTTCTGGAAATCGGCTATGTCGGCAACCATACCGTCAACCAGTTGCTTGAGTCGGACAACGACACCTTGAGCCTTATCAACGTGAACCTGATCCGTTCAGGTGCCCTCTTCCAGCCCGATCCCATCACCGGCGCGGCGGCCGACCCGCTGAATGCGACGCTCGCCAATTATGCAACTTATGGAACCCGGTGCCTCGCCCGTAATGCGGCCTCGGGAGTCTGTACTTCCACGGCGCCCGGCTATGGGTCCAATCAAGTCGGCATTACCCGGCACGCGGGCTACTCGAACTACAACGCGCTACAAACGACCTGGCGGCGAGAGAGTGGTCCCGTGAGCTTCGACCTCAACTACACGTTCTCCAAGGCACTGGGCGTGCACGGAACCGGCCAACTCGGAGGCAGCACGGCCGATTCGTTCCAGGTCGACAATAATTACGGGATCCTCTCCCACGACCGCACACACATCCTCAACGCGTCGTATCAGTTCGATCTCGGCCAGCGGGCGCACGGCAACCCGCTGCTCCAGGCGCTGGCCAACGGCTGGACCATCGCCGGTATCACCACCCTGCAAAGCGGTCCCAACATGCAGTCCCTTTACAACGCCAACTTCTCCATGGCCGCGAGTTTGCTGGACCCCGGCAACCCCGGGCAGAACCTCGCCGAGCAGGGCTCTCAAAAGATAAGCCAGCTCATGCTCGGGACGCCGAACGCGCGCGTCAACCCGGTCTACACGTGCGATCCGGCACAGGGTTTGAAGCAACACCAGTACGTCAATCCGAATTGCATAACCATGCCAGCCTATCAATCGATCGATGGACACCTTCAGGCCGTCAACGGTCCCGCGATGCCAGGCTACTACCTGCGCGGTCCGGCGTTCTTCAACAGCGACCTTACAGTGCACAAGCAGTTCAGGGTCGCCGAATCGCATCTTCTCCAGGTCCGCGCTTCTGCCTTCAATTTCCTGAACCACCCGCTCCCCTCGTTTGACCCGAACAACACCACAACACTCGACCTGCATTTCACAGAAGTCAGTCCGGGAAAATGGACGCAGACCAATCAGGATTTCGGGTTTGCCCCAATCAAACTAGGACGCCGCGTGCTCCAACTCGCCCTCAAGTACGAATTCTGATCGCCACTTCAAGGGGCGCATCCCTGCACCCCTTACCGCTCCTCCCAGGTCGCGCTGGACCTCGCAGCCTGGTTTTATACAATTCGATAGGAGGAGCTATGGTGACCTTAGAAGACGCCCGGCGCGTGATCGCCGCCGCAGAGAGAAAAGCACAGGAGATCGGCCAGCCCATGAACATCGCGGTGGTCGATTCCGGAGGCAACCTTGTCGCCCACGCGCGCATGGACCGCGCCTGGGTCGGCAGCATCGACATTTCCATCAATAAGGCGTGGACCGCTCGCGCCTTCGACATCTCCACGAAGGAACTCGCGGAACTGAGCCAGTCAGGCGACCAGTTTTTCGGAATCCACGCGTCCAATCACGGCCGTGTGATGATCTTCGCCGGCGGTGTCCCACTTAAGCGCGGCGAACAGGTAGTCGGCGCGATCGGCGTCAGCGGGGGCCTGGGCAAGCAGGATCAGGCTGTGGCGGAGGCGGGCGCGGGAGCCTTCTAGCTCCCTGCGCGCTCTCGCCGGATTCTCACAGCGCTGCTCGCGGTAGCGATTCTGCGCGAAGCGTTTTACACCTGTGTACCTACAGGCGACCGGAGCGGTCCTTCAGCCCCTAGCGAGGCCGCTCCGCGTCGAACCCCTTCACCAATCACGCGGTGCTGTCTTACCGCGCCGGCTGCAGGAATTGCACGGCCGCCCGCCGCCCCAAAGTGGTAACCAGGCGCATCCACGCCTGGTGCAACACCCGACTCTGTGCTCCCGTCTCGATCTGCCCGCCGCCGCGCGGCAAGGCCCCGTTTACCAGGGCCATGATTTCCGACGTCATCCCTGGAAACATTCTATGGAAACGCGCCAGCATGATCGCCGGTATTCCGAGCACGCGTTCGGCGCTGCCCCGCGCTGTAGCTTCGACAATCTGCCTCGCCGCGCGCGTCGCGCTCATCGAGATCCCCGGAAGACTCGCGCCCGCGCTGAACCACGTCGCTTCGCCTTCCGCATCTCCCTTGAACACCGCATTCAGATACGATCCCGTGCGCATCAGGCCCGGAGCGATCGTCACCACTTTAACGCCGCTGTTTTTCAACTCCGCGCGCATCCCTTCGGAAAATGCCGCGGCAGCGAACTTCGCACAACTGTACGGCACCAGGTGCGGGACGCTCACCTTGCCGCCGATCGACGTGATGTTGACGATCCGCCCGCTTCTCCGCTGGCGCATATGCGGCAGCACGGCCATCGTCGTGTGTACGGGACCCCAGAACATCACCGCCATCGCCGTCTCGAAATCCTGCAAACTCATCTCGTGCACCGGACCGACATGAATCACTCCGGCGTTATTCACCAGCACGTCGATGCGCCCGTATTCGCGCAGCGTGTCCGCGATCAACTGCTGTACCTGCTCCGGGTCGCTCACGTCGCAAGGCGAAAAGAATACCTCCGCGCCCATACCGGTTAAATTGTGATGCGCCGCTTCCAGACCATGCGCGCCGCGCGCGCACAACGCCAGCCGCGCGCCTTCGCCCGCGAACCGGCGCGCCATCGCCAATCCCAAGCCGCGCGACCCTCCGGTGATCAGTACGACTTTGCCCGCCAGTTCCATTCGCTCCGCCGGACGCCCCATCAGCGCTATCCCCGCCCCTGCGGCCAGCGCGCCCGCACCCACGATCCAGGCTTTCCGCTTCACGGCAGCTTCCTCCCGCCGGTCACATCCATGACCGACCCAGTTACAAAACTGCTTTCCGCGCACGCCAGGTAAACGTAGGCGTGCGCCAGTTCCGCGGGCTGCGCCGGTCGCTCCAACGGGTCCTGCTCCCCGAAATGCTTCACCTTTTCATCCGGCATCGTCGATGGAATCAAGGGTGTCCACACCGGCCCCGGCGCTACCGCGTTCACGCGTATGCCCGCTTGGATCGCCAGGTCCGACAGCGCCTTTGTGAACGTCACGATGGCGCCCTTGGTAGTGGCATAAGCAAGCAGATTTCCCTTCGGCGCGTACGCCTGCACCGACGTGGTGTTGATGATCGCGCCGCCCTCGCCGATGCGCGGCATCGCTGCCTGCGAAAGGTAGAACATCGCGTACACATTGGTGCGGAACGTGTGGTCCCACTCTTCGGCGCTGAACTCTTCGATCTTTTCGTGAGTCATCTGGTAGGCGGCGTTGTTGACCAGAATGTCGAGCCGCCCCCACTGTTCCATCACATCGTCCACCATCTGCCGGCAGTGCGCTTGGCTGCCGATATCGCCCGGGAACCGCAGGCATCGGCGCCCCGCTTTGCGCACCCACTCTTCCGTGGCGCGCGCGTCCTCTTCTTCCTCCGGTAAATACGAGATGGCGACGTCCGCACCCTCCCGTGCGAAAGCGATTGCCACGGCGCGGCCAATTCCGCTGTCGCCTCCCGTAATCAGCGCTGCCTTGCCTTCCAGGCGTCCGAACCCGCGGTACGACTCCTCTCCATGATCCGGCTTGTTCCGCATCTCACCTTCGCGCGCCGGTGGCTGGAGGCGAGGCTCATCGAAAGGCGGCTTCGCCCCGAGCTCTTTCGGATGCTTCTCTGTCGGTGTATTGGTTGGCATGGTCCCTCGCGTACGGACCTCGTCCGCATCCCAGTAGCCTTTGTGAACCTGCAAACCGGTCAGGCGTACCGCCGTGCCATCGCCGCGCAAAATCCGCCAACTGTCCAGCCTCCTTTGGCGGACTCCTGTGGTGCAGCAGCAACCGCAGGGCGCTCTGGGATGAAGCTCCGCAATCGTAGTGTGGACCGGTTGTACGGCATCGTCCGTTCGTCACCGGTCTAAGCGAAGCATTCTTCATCGCGCCGAATGAAAGTCATCCGTAACCGTTCTGTTTTCGTTTCTTCGTCAAGCCGCCACACTCCGCCCGCTAACATGATGCCTGTTCATCAACTATGACGCTCAGAGAACTTACCTCGAACTGGCGCGCGGCCTTTGCCGCATTCGCCATTGCCGCGCCTCTCCTGGCGCAGAACCCGTCCCCCAGCGTTCGGATCCTCCTGCCCGAACACACTCGCCTGCTGCAAGGCCAACAGGTTGACCTCGTGCTGGAAGTCCGCAACGCCACCAATGTCAGCGGACTTCAGGTCATCGCCGGACCGGTGGACCTCACCTCGAAATTCAGCCGCCCGGCCAAGGCCGACCTGGATTGCGATGCCACCAGCGACTGGGTCCTGCGCGCGGACCTGCAGAGCTTCCCGACTCCGGGGGATTTGAAACTCACCGTCTCCCTCAATGCCGACGGCGCCGCCGTCAGCGATTCGCGCACCATTCAAGTGCGCGAATTCAACCTCCCGCTTGGCCAAAAGCGCAACATCGTCCTCTTCATCGGCGATGCCATGGGCACTGCATACCGCGATGCCGCCCGCCTGGTAGCCCGTTCCATCGTGGACGCCAACGGCAAAAACTCCTTCCGTGACGGCTATTTTGACGACCTGCTGGAAATGGACAAGATGCCCGTTAGCGGCATGTCGATGACCTACGGCACCGATTCCATCGTGCCCGATTCCGCCAACACCGGCACCGCCTGGGCGACCGGCAACAAAAGCTTCCTCAACGCCGTCAATTCCCTGGGCGACGGCACCGACTGCAAATGGCGCTTCAACGGCCAGCAGAACGCCGCCACCATGCCATACATGACCGACAATCCCCGCGTGGAGAATCTCTGGCAGTACCTCAAGCGCCGCTACTCCTACCGCACCGGCATCGTCTCTACCGCCGCCATCACCGACGCCACTCCTGCCGTGGAAGGGGCCTACGTCGGCTATCGTCAGGCGCGTCTCGAAATCGCGCGCCAGTACCTGGAGAATCCGATGCTCAACGGCCGTCCCGGCTTCGATGTGATTCTGGGCGGCGGCACCGATCCGTTCACCGCCGCCGGACGCACCGACCATCGCGACTTGATCTCCGAATTCACAGCCCTTGGCTACCGTTACGTGACCACCGCTACCGAACTGCGGGACCTTCACTACGGCCAGTCCGCCATCGGACTCTTTAAGGGATCGGCTGCTCCCGCGCCCGCCGGCAACGGCATCGCCACGGCGTCCGACGTCAATATGGACGTCGCCTACGACAAGCTCAAACTCCAGCGCCCTGCGTCCGAACCTACCGCCAGCCTCGGTACCTTTACCGACCAGCCGATGCTCGACCTCATGACCTCGAAAGCCATCGAAGTGCTCAGCAGTTCCTTCGCCCAACTGCCCTTCATCCTGATGGTGGAAGGCGCCTCCATCGACAAGCAGTCCCATCCCAACCAGGCCGCCGGCACCATCTGGGACACCATCGAATTCGACAAGGCGGTGGGAGTCGCGCGCGCGTGGGCGGCGAAGCGCCAGCTCAAAGACACCTTGATTGTCGTCACCGCCGACCACGATCAATCGATGTCCATCATCGGCGTCAGCAACACGCCCGACACCGAATATTTCAACCGCTCCAAGAGTGAGAAGATTTCGCTCAAGACCACCGCGGGCTCGCAGGACTTCACGGTGTGGGGAGACTCCTTCTCTAACGCGCGCGCCGGGCTGCCCTTCGTTAACACCAGCACCACGGCCAGCAATAACGGAGGCGTCGCCGGCATGCCCGGGACCTTCGCTCCGGTCGCGCCCGCGGATGCCCCGTGGACCAGCACCTATTCGGCCTACTCGGGCTCTCCCGCTTACAAATTGGATCCAGCCACCGGCTACCCGGTGAATGCCGGCGCCGACATCCGGCGTCTCGCCGTCGGCTTCCGCACCGGCGATCACACCGGCAGCAGCGTCCCCGTGACCGCCGAAGGACCTGGCGCCATTCTCTTCACCGGCTACATGGACCAGACCGATATTTTCTTTAAGATCGCGGCCGCGCTTGCCTCCGACACCACAGATCTCGACAAACTGCTGGAGCAGGTCACCAACGGTCCCTTCCCCAAAACCCAAGGCAAAAAGTAACCATGTCCGGTAAGACGATTCTCTTGGCGGCGCTGCTCTACGCAGCGCCCATTTTTTGCCAGCAGTCCCCGTGGAGCGATCCGCGTTCCGTCGACGGGCAGTTCGAATGGATACACCTGCTGGCGAGCGAGTCCGAAATTCGCCTTCAGTTAGGCCAGCCCTCGATGATTGGGGATTTCGACGGGTATCGCTCCTGGCAGTACCGGATTGGCGAAGAACTGGATCACGACGATTTCTCCCACGCCCTGGTGTTCCGCCGTTCGGACGGAAAACTGGTGAGCCTCAGCCGCACCTACACCGAGCCTCGCTTGGCGGATGCGTGGTTTCCGCATGACCAGACCGTAGTCCACACGCTGCATGCGTCCGGTCAGTTGGATTTCCAGATGCGGGTCCGGCGCCTGCCCGCAGGCACCCTTCTGCTTGCTCCGGGTTCGGGCGAGTGGGGCAAGCCGGTCCAACAGCTTGTGCTCATCCACGAATCGGTGCTGGCCCGCTTCTACCCAGAGCTTGCGGAACAAATGCAGCGCCCCGACCGGGTGACCCAGTCCGAGTCGCTACGGTAACGGAGCGTTCCAGCCCATGCCAAATCAAGGTCCGTGAGACTGAACCCGCGGACCATGGCTTTCTCGTTGTCCCTGCCTCGGTCAGCCCCCCTTAGCCAACGCCACGGATCCTGATATTGTGTATGGTGCAAGAATCAGGCACCGCCCGCGCAAGCGTCATCCCGGTGCCGGTTCGGAGGGATATGGGCGTGACTACGATTCGTCGACTGCAAACTTATCCGGCGGCCGCGCTGCTGCTGGGCGTTCTCTTCAGTCCGTCCGCGAGCGTCGCCGCGGACTATCCGGAAGCAGAAATTTCCAACGGCCAGCTCAAAGCCAAAATCTTCCTGCCCGACGCCAAAAACGGCTATTACCGCTCTACGCGCTTCGATTGGTCCGGCGCCATCTACAGCCTCGAATACAAGGGCCACAACTTCTACGGCGTCTGGTACGACAAGATCGATCCCAAGGTCATCAACTGGGTGCACCAGGGACCCGAAATCGTGTCCGGCCCATGCAGCGCTCTCGCCGGACCGGTCAACGAATTTCAAAATCCGCTGGGCTACGAAGAGGCCAAGCCGGGCGGCACCTTCATCAAGCTCGGCGTAGGCGTCCTGCGCAAAACGGAGGGCAACTACAACCGCTTCTTCCCCTACGAAGTTCTGAACCCCGGCAAGTGGACCGTCAAAAAGGCCAACGACTCCATTGAATTCACGCAGGAACTCACCGATCCCGAGTCAGGCTATGCGTACCTCTACCGGAAAACCGTGCGCCTCGTGAAAGGCAAGCCGGAAATGGTCATCGAACACAGCATGAAGAACACCGGCAAGCGCGCCATCAAGAGCAACGTGTACAACCACAATTTCGTTGTGCTCGACAAGCAGGCGCCCGGCCCCGACTTCACCTTCCGCGTGCCCTTCCAGATTCAAACCACCCGTCCGCCGAAGAAAGAACTGGTCGAGGTTCGCGGCAATGAGATCGTTTATCAGAAGCCCCTGGAGAACCAGGAGGAAGCCGTAGTCTTGATGGAGGGCTTCGGCACCAGCGCCGCCGACAACCAGATCGTGATCGAAAACAAGAAGGTCGGCGCCGGCGTGAAGATCACCAATGATCGACCGCTCTCCCGCAGTATGCTTTGGTCCATCCGCACGGTGCTGGCCGTCGAACCCTACATCGACATCAACATCGAACCCGGCGGCGAATTCACCTGGAAGAATCAGTTCGAATACTACACGCTGCCCGCGAGCAAATAGCGCGCGGGCTGACTTCTACTGCGCCACCTTCCAGGTGAAGCAGGAGCCGTCCTTGCGATCTGGCGCCGGCCCCACGCGATCGGCGGCCACATCGCCCGCGGCCTTCGGCGTGACGATATAGCGGTTCGTCGCCAGCGAGAGGAACAGCGTGTCGCCGCGCTGCAGGTCCACCCATTGGAACGTTTCGGCATCGCCCGCTTTCCCGGCCTTCACCTGGACGGAGCCCGCCGCGCCGCCTTCGCCCACCGATACAAACTGCCCGTTCTTGGTTTGCAGGGACACGCGTCCGCGCCCGCGATCCACCACTTTGAACGGCGTAGCCTTACCCGCTTCCACCGCCTGCAATTTGCCATCGACCGCCGCCAGTCCCTGCCCGCTGCCCATGTCTGTCAGCGTGATCGACTTGTTATACGGAATCGGCTTGGTCAGCCCCCGTGGACGCGACTCGTCCACGTGGAAGTAATTGAAATCCGCCTGCCCGCCCGGAGCGCCGCCGGTATTGTAGTGGAACAGCGACGGCCGGACGCCCTGGAACGTGGTCAACTGAAAAGCCATCTTGAATTCGGGGCCAATGCTTTTGAAGCTCTTGCCGTCGGTGCTGTAACTGAATTTCGCGATCTCCGTATCGTAGTTGCAGTCCACCTTGAACCAGAGATGCGGCGCCGTCACCGGCTCGGTCACGGACTTGCCCGTGGTGTGATCGTACTGCTCCACCGTGTAGCCGCTCGCCTCGCGCTTCACTCCCACCCAGGCGTACGGCATATTGAGCAGCGCCAGGCCGGCGACGTCGCCCGCCTTCATCCCGCTGCCGTCCAGTTCGGTGCTGACCGCCGACTCCGGTCCGATGGCGCGCTGTGTAATCGAATTGCGCGCCCACCAGAATTCCGTCGCGGGCAGAGAATGCAGGCGCAGATAGCCTGGACGTTCGCTGAGCGACCACTTCGTGTCGTCGGGCAGATGATTCCATTGCAGCACCGGAATCAGTTTCGGGCCCGAGAAATCGTCGTTGCGGTCGTAAGGAGACGTGATCGGCTGCGCCTTGCCCATGTCCGGCTTCACCCAGATCGATGGCGTGCGCTTGAGATTGCCCGGCAGGCCGAAATACGGCCAGCCATCCTTCCACGTCACCGGGGAAAGCGAGGTCAGCCGGCCCACGGAGTTGTGGTCCTGCATCGAAAAGCCCCACCATTCGCCCTTCTCGGTATCGACAATCCCACCCTGATGCAGATCGAGGCTGAGGCGTTCGGCATCGTTCGCCGGGGCAATTTCGAAAGGCGGCGCCAGGCGCCTGCCCCGCGGGCGGAGTCCCTGCCCGATGCCCAGGCTCTCTTCGGCGCTGATGGTCTCCACCTCCCACGGGCCGGTGAGTTTGTCCGCGCGGGCGCACTTCATGGGCACGTGGGCGCCGGGAATAGCACTGACGATGTAATACTTATTTTTGATCTTGTAGATGTGCGAGCCTTCGCCCATCCCCTGCGCGCGATCGATCAGCACGCGATCCGTGCCGGGCACCAGCGCCGTAAGATCCTGGTTGAATTCCACAATGCGAATGGTGTTTGCGGCGTACACCGCGTAGATCTTGCCATCGTCATCGAACAGCACGCTGATATCGTGCAGTCCCGTTTCCAGCCGGTTGTGCTTCCACGGACCCGCCGGATTGGTGGCGCGGTAGATCTGCAGGCCAAAGCGATTGATGTTGGCGAAGATGTAATACGTCCCCTTGGAATACCGGAAACTCGGCGCCCAGATGCCGCCGCCGTAAATGCTCTTGTTGTTCTCCAGACGGAAATCCGGTCCGAGATCCAGCCGGTCGAAGACGTAGGTAAGCAGCCGCCAGTTCACCAGATCTTTGGAGTGCAGCACCGGCAAGCCCGGCATGGTGTGCATGGTGGTGCCGGTGAGGTAGAAATCGGAGCCCACCCGAATCACGTCGGGGTCGGAGAACTCGTCGTAGAAAAGCGGATTGGAGTAGGTCCCGTTTCCGTTGTCCGCGGCCCACGATTGGTTGCCGCGTTTCGCGGTTTGCGCATGCGCGACGGCCGCCAGGCCAAGACCGGCGAACAACACAGAGCGTATAAGATGTTTCATAGATTTGGGTTAGCAGTGTATGCGCTTACAGCCAGGAAACCCAATCATATGTCCCACCGCCCAGGGTGTCAATTGATATTTCGGACAACCCTATCGCTCTCAGCAAATATCCAAAAAAAGCGTACTACCGTGCGGCGGTATGTCTATTCAGCCGCGACGACCATCCACCGCGAGCCCCTCAATCCGCGGCGAACTCCGCGGCCAGCGGCAGGTGATCCGATGCAAACAGCGCCTTACGTGTGCGCGCCAGAGTCAGCCGTTCCAACCGCAACTGCCGGTCATAATATATGTGATCCAGATGCAGGAATGGCAGCATCCCCGGGTACGTGCTGCGGCGCTGCAAATGCGTGCGAATGTCGGCGCTCTCCAAATGCGAACGCAGTAGCCGAGTGGTCAGCCCGGTTGACCATTCGTTGAAATCGCCCAGGACAATCCGGGGCGATTGAAGACTGAGGTCGCTCAGCAGTTCCGGCGTGACCAGCCGGCGGCCCTGTTCGCGCCGTTCCCAATACGAGGTGCCCAGGTGCACATTGAAAACGTGCAGCACCGACTGCGCCTTCCAGGCGATGTCGGCGCGCAGGCACCCTCGCGCCTCGCGTCCGGCCACCGTCAGATCGTAATTGCGGATGGCGCGAATCGGGAAGCGGCTCAGTACCGCGTTGCCATATCCGTAACCCAGATGCTGGCGGTTCACACCCATCGCCAGCTCCAGCCCTAACTCGCCGGCGATGCTCTCCGCCTGGTGCTCCATCACTTCCTGGAGCGCGGCAATGTCGGGGTCGATCTCGCCCAGCACCTCGGCGATCCGGCCCGCCTCGGTCCGCCGGTCCACTCCACGGCACTTGTGCACGTTATACGTGACTACCCGCAGGGTCACTCCTGCCTCTCGAGTAACCATCCCAGCAACTCATGGGCGCGTTCGAGCGAGGGGCGATTCCGCCACGCCTGATAGGTGATGCGCTGCGACTGTTTCAAGTCGGCGGCGAAATCCGCTTCCAACCGTTCCGTCAGCAGCGGGTCGCACGCTGCCACATTCACTTCGTCGTTGATACCGAACGATCGCGAGTCGAAGTTCGATGAGCCGACCACGCTCCAGAGTCCATCGATCACCGCTGACTTCGTGTGAATCATCGACGGCTGGTACTCGTAAATCTGCGCGCCATTCTGCAACAGAGATCCGTAGAGGCGCCGGCTGCTGCGCCGCGTCAGGAGATGATCGCTGTGCTTGCCCGGCACCAGGATCTGCACTTCCACGCCGCGTTGCAGCGCCTCGATCAGCACGCGGCGCATGCCGGCATCGGGTAGGAAGTAAGGCGTGGTGATCTGTACCCGCTGTCTCGCCGTAGCAATCAGTACCTGGTAAAGCATACGGGCGCGCGTGGAGCGGCCAAACGAAGGCGTGCTGTCGATCACCATGGCACGCCCCGTTCCCTGCGCCGCCTCTGCCGGATAATAGCGGCAGCTGCTCAGCAATTCCCCGGAAGACTCCAGCCAGTTTTCCGCGAAGATGGCCTGCAGGCTGTCCACTGCCCTGCCCTGAATCCGCACCATCGTGTCACGCCAGCGACGGTTGCGTCCGCGGTCCTTGTACCAGTGGTCCGCCACACCCGCGCCGCCGATGAACGCGATCCCGTCGGCAATCACGATCTCGCGGTGGGTCCGGTTGTTGAATCGCGCCAGGTTGTACCAGCGCAGGGGCGTGTACCAGCGCACGTCGCCTCCGGCCTCGATCAGTTCCCGAAACGTGCTGCGCCACGTATTCAGGCTGCCCACTGCGTCCAGCACCAGCCGGACCTCGACACCGGCACGCGCGCGCTCCGTCAGCGCGGCAATGAAGCGGTCGGCAATTTCGCCCTTCTGGAAAATATACGCTTCCAGGGAGATGTGGCTGCGCGCGGCGCGAATGGCCTCCAGTTCGGCCTCGTAGAACTGATCGCCATTGGTAAGTACCTCGAAGACGGTGTCGTCATACAGGTGCGCGTCCGAGATGACCGCCAGCAAATGCGCGAATTCCTGAGAGTCCGCCGGAACCTCGGGACAGTCGGGCATACGGTATTCCAGGGCCGGGTCGAAGAACGTCAACAGAAAGGTGAGCGCCGCGGCCAGGAATCCGATGATGGCGAAGATAAGAAAAGAAGTGCCCACGTCGCCCACTCAAATGCGTGCGACGTGCCTTTGTGAGCAATCGCACGTGTCGCCCCGCATTGTGGCATATGGCTCTGCCTTGTGCATCCGAGCAACGCTCAGACGGTCCGAGCTTCGTTCAGGTGGACAAGGCAGAGCCTTATCCGACTCACCGCTCGCGCTTCGGGGCCGAGAGGACGGGCCAAAAAAACGATGGCCCTTCCACCCGGAAAATGCACTTGCCTCGCGCCGGCGTCGCGACTGCGGCGGACTACTGCCCGCCTCCCGTCCCCGGCGAGGCTGCCGTCCCAGAACGCACGGGACGCTGATAATTCGGGTATGCGGGCCGCTTGGGTTCCGCGGGCGGATTCTTTTCCAGCAGTTGCAGCGCGATCGTCACCGCGCGCTCCAACTGCGGGTCGTGCCCTTCGGCCACCGCCTTCGGCTCCTGATCGACTTCCACGTCCGGCGCTACCCCGCGGTTCTCCACGTCCCAGGCGCCCTCGGGGCTGAAGAAGCCGAAATTCGGCGCCGTCACGCTCCCGCCATCCATCAGCGGCGGGTATTGCGAGATGCCGATCAATCCGCCCCAGGTGCGCTTGCCGACCAGCGGACCCAACTTCGTATAGCGGAACATCCACGGCATTGCATCGCCGCCCGACCCGGCCATTTCGTTCACGATCATCACCTTCGGCCCCAGAATACTGGCCGCCGGAGTGCGATAAATCGCCCCATAGCGCGGGCTCCAATAGCCCATCAGATGACGCTGCATGGCCTCAATGATGTAGTCGGCCACCTGCCCGCCTCCGTTGAAGCGCTCGTCGATCACCGCGCCCTGTTTATCGCTCTGTGCGAAGTAGTATCGGTTGAATTCGGTCAGTCCGCCGGTGCCCGTATCGGGCAGGTAGACGTAGGCGAGTTTGCCGCCCGAGAGCTGATCGACCTTGCGCCGGTTGGACGCGATCCATTCCTGGTGGCGCAACTGCTGTTCGCTCGCAATCGGCACCACGGTGAGTTCCCGGGCGTTGGCGCCCGCGGCGTCCGCCGCCACCTTGATCACAATGGGCTTGCCGGCGGTATTCTCCAGCAGACGGGAGACGTCGTCCGACGGAGCCAGTTCGCGCCCGTTGATCTCCAGCAAATAATCGCCCTCGTTGAGGTTCATGCCGGGCTGTGCCAGGGGCGCCTGCAGTTGCGGATTCCAGCTTTCGCCTACATAGATTTTCTTGAACCGATACCGGCCGTTGACGATCTCATAATCCGCGCCGAGCAGGCCGCCGGGAATGGTCTTGGCCAGCGGGATGTTGCCGCCACCGCCGCGCAGATGGCCGCTCGTCAGCTCGCTCAACATATCTTTGAAGATGTAGTTCAGGTCGGCGCGCGATGACAAAGAGTCCAAATACTTTTCGTATTCCTTCTCAGAATCGGCCGTATTCACGCCATGCAGATTGGGGTCGTAGAAATAGCTGCGTTGGATGCGCCAGACCTCGTGGTACATCTGCTTCCACTCGGCGATGGGGTCGACCTTGACCTCCACGTTGGCCAGGCGCAGCGCGCCCTCTCCGGCTTTCAGTGGAGTGGCCGAGGGAGCAATCACGTAATTCGGCGCGGCGCCGGCCGGCGAATTATTCGCCGCGCTCAGGCGCAGCAGCATCTTGTCGCCGTTGGCCGAGAGATCGAACAAATCCACGCTGTCGGCCAGCTTTTCCGTTTTTCGCGTCTTCATGTCGAAGCGCGAGAGGGTCGCGCCCGGAGTGCCGCGTCCCGCGCTCGCCATGCCGGGTTCGAGCAGGAAGAGAATACCCGGACGCCCCGTCTCGATGCCGATGTAGGCGCGGGCCGGGAGCGGCATGGCGACGATGCGCTGCTGCAGCTTGTCGAAATCGATGCGCACGGGCTTGGGCGGAGTCTCCGGCGAGGGCGCTGCCGCAGCCGGCGTCCCCGCGGCGCCCGCGGCAGCATTGCCGCCGCTTCCGGCCGTGGCCGCCGGCTTGGGCGCGTTCTCTTCATCGCTTTCCGGCGCGAGCGGCGAGGGAATGTTGTTGGGCAGCACCGCCAGATAGATGCTACTGGTGACATCGTGTTCGTCGCTGCTCATGTCCAGCCCGCTGGTGGTGGGCGCGTAATTCGTGCTCGCCATGAAATACAGGTACTGCCCGTCCTTGTCGAACACCGGATTCTGCGCGTCGCTGAGGCCGTCGGTCATCTGGACGCTTTTGCCGGTCTCCACGGAGTAAATCATGATCGCCCGCAAGCGATTGGGCAGGAAGCGCTCAAACGCGATCCACTTGGAATCGCCGGACCAGCCGACGTTCCGTCCCAGCGAGTAGATGTAGTCGGTATCGACCTTGGTCACCTTGCCCCCGGCCAGTTCCACCATCCACAGGTTCATCTGGTTGTCGGTGAACGCAATGGATTTACTATCGGGCGACCATCGGGGGTCGAAGTAATAGGCCGACTTGCCCTGCAACGCGATTTTGCGCGTCTCGCCCACTCCGTTCTGCGGCTTGATGTGCAGGGCGTACTCGCCCGACTCATCGGAAAAATAAGCGATGCTCTTCCCGTCCGGCGACCATGCGGGCGTTCGTTCCATGACTCCGGGCGTGTTGGTGATATTGCGGACTTCGCCTTTTTCCGCCGGGATGG
>JBDTMZ010000165.1:0-97982 GCA_039934035.1 Candidatus Solibacter sp.
AGGCGCACACCCGCAGTGCCGCCCGGCAGAGCGAAAGAATAATGGTACGCGGGTTGAACGGTGCCCGAAGTCCAGGCGGGGTTCGGCGTGCCATTCAGCAGCACCGCATAAGCGCCGCCGCCCAGGTCGCTGTATCCGGAACCAGTGCTCGTCTGAACCTTAAAATTCTTCGGGCCTGTGGCAGAACTCGTCTGGTCGAAGGCGAACGAAAGGTTGATAAACCCCGCGGTGCTGAAAGTGAACTGATAATAATCCCCGCCGCCCCAGTTGGTCGAACTGAAAGCGTCGGTTGTGCCATTGCCAACCGGCGTCGTCCAATCAGTAAGTGCGCTGGCATGCAACCCACTTGCGGTTCCGGTTCCAGTGGAAGCACTCACATTGGGCGATGCAGCACTATTGCTCAAATCGGCAGGATTAGTGGCCCCGTCAAACGTCCATTGCAGAATGGTGCTAGCCTGCGCGGTCCCGACCATCAGCACAAACACTGCCAGCGAATAACGTAATAAAACCATCTTGATCTCCTGAATCTGACGAGTCGCGGGACGGGGCGACTTGTAAATGAGTATATACCAAGGAGCCCCATCTGTGGGAACTTTCAACAGTCGAGCGTGTCGCGGCAATGCAAAAATCTTGCCAGCATGGCAGGAGTGATCGGGACGTGAGCCCCAGTAAGGCCGGCATCCCGACCTGCGCCGCCGCGCCGCGTTCCCGCGCCGCTTCAGCCGCCGCTTCCGGACGTAGGTGTCGTACAATGAGCGGTCCCGTGCTACTACCCACGGACATCGACCCTCATGACTGACTTTGCAGCGCGTCTGGCCACCCAGTTGGACCGTCGCGCCCGCCTCGTGCTCGCCATCATCCTCGTGCTGGTAGCGGAAGCCGCCGTCCTGCGCGCCCTCAATCGCACCTTCTGGTACGACGAAGTCTTCACCGCCATCCTCGCCCGTCAGCCCTCCTTCCAGGTGGCTCGCGACGCACTGCTGCAGGCCGTCGACACCAACCCGCCCGCCTTCCACCTGGCCGCGCGTATCGGTCAAACCCTGGTCGGCGACGACCACCTGGGCTGCCGCCTGACCGGCGTCCTCGGCATCCTCATGATCCTGGCCGCCGTGTACCTGATTCTCGAACGGCGCGTCGACCGCCTCTCCGCCCTCACCGGCAGCGTCTTCGTGATGTGCACAGTCCTGCCCGCCTATTCCTATGAAGCGCGGCCCTACGCCTTCATGCTCGGCTGGATCTCGCTCGCCGTCCTGTGCTGGCAGCGCGCCTCCACCCGGCCGCTGTACCCGTGGCTCCTGGCCCTCTCCCTGGCCCTCGCCGCGTCTCTCCACTATTACGCCATCCTGATTTTCCCGGCGTTCGGACTGGCCGAAGCGGCCGTGCTCTGGCGCGCGCGCCGCTTCCGCCTCCCGGTTTGGCTGGCGCTCGCCGCCGGCGCTTTGCCCATGCTATGGCTGAGCCCGTACCTGCTGGCGCTCAGGCAGGCCTTCGGCAGCCACAATTGGGCCCACCCCACGCCCTTCTTGATGTTCTCCACCTACCAGTGGCTGTTCACCTTCGGCAGCGCCTGGGGCTGGACCTTCGCCGTCGGCATCGCCGTCTTATTTATCCGCTGGCACCTGCTCGCCGCCTGGCGTCGTGGAATCGAGGGAGCGATGGACCTCGCCGAAGCAGTGCTGGTGTTCACCCTGCTGGCCTTTCCCGCCATCGCCGTGCCGGCCGCCATGCTCGCGCACGGCGGCATGGCGCCGCGCTACATGATGGTCGTCCTGGTGGGCGCTGCCCTGGTGGTGGGCTATCTGGCGCCGCGCCTGCCGGCCGGCGTGCGCCTGCTCCTGCTCTTCCTGCTGATCATGGACGGCGCGATGTACATGGGCAGCGAACTCCTGCCGGTGGCCCTCGACGGCGTCAAAGGCGCGCGCCAGAACGCCGCCGGAGAGGTGGCCGCGTATCGCAAGGCAGCGAACCAGGCCGACCTGCCGATGGTCGTCTCCTCCGGCTTCCAGTACCTGCCCATGGCCTACTACACGCCGCCCGAGTTGGCCCGCAACGTCTATCAACTGATGGACGCCCCCGGCGCCGTGCAGTACACCGGTACCGATTCCATCGACCTCGCGCTCATTATCCTGAAACGCTACTTCCCCCTGCAAACACCGGATTACCAAGACTTCTTCGCCGCCCATCGCGAGTTCCTCCTCGTGGCGAATGGCGATTCCTGGGACTGGTGGCCGCGCCGCTTGCGCCACGATGGACACACTCTCGAACTGCTCGCCATCGAAGGCCGCACCAGCGTCTACAAAGTGACTCTGAAGCCCTGACCGCGCGCACGCGCCACACGCTATTTTAGAAGCTGCTATGACGCCCGAAGAATTTCGTCGCCTCGGACACCAGGTCATCGACCGCATCGCCGATTACCGCGCCGGCGTCGCCCGCTATCCCGTGATGGCCCGCACCGCCCCCGGTGAGATCAAAGCGCAATTGCCCGCCGACCCGCCCCAAGCCCCAGAGAGCTTCGACGCCATCCTCGCCGACCTCGACCGCGTCGTCATGCCCGGCCTCTCCCACTGGCAGCACCCCAGCTTCTTCGGCTACTTCCCCTCCAATGGCGAATTGTCGAGCGTGCTCGGCGACTATCTCTCTACCGGACTCGGCGTGCTCGGCCTCTCCTGGCAATCCAGCCCCGCCCTCACCGAAATCGAAGAGGTGGTCACAGATTGGATGCGCCGCATGACCGCGCTCTCCGAAGCCTGGAGTGGCGTCATTCATGACACCGCGTCCACCTGCACGCTGGTGGCCCTCATCTGCGCGCGCGAACGCGCCACCGATTTCGGACTGAGCCGCGGCGGCTTGCAGGGCGAACCGCAGCCCCTAGTCGTCTACACCTCCGCCCACAGCCATAGTTCCGTGGACAAGGCGGCGCTGCTTGCCGGCTTCGGGCGCGACAACGTTCGCCATATCCCCAACGACGAAAATTACGCGCTCCGCCCCGACGCTCTGCAAGCCGCCATCCGCGAAGATCTCGCTGCCGGACGCAAGCCCTGCGCCATCGTCGGCACCGTGGGCACCACCGCCACCACGGCGCTCGACCCGCTCGAAGCCATGGCCGGCATCGCCCGCGAATTCTCCCTGTGGTTGCACATCGACGCAGCCATGGCCGGCTCCGCCATGATCCTCCCGGAGTGCCGTTGGATGTGGCAAGGCGTCGAAGGCGCCGATTCGCTCGTGTTCAATCCGCACAAATGGCTGGGCGCCGCCTTCGATTGCTCGCTCTACTACGTGCGCGATCCCGAGCACCTGATTCGCGTCATGTCCACCAGCCCCAGTTACCTGCGCACCGCCGCCGATTCCCAGGTGAAAAACCTGCGCGATTGGGGCCTGCCGCTCGGACGCCGCTTCCGCGCCCTCAAACTGTGGTTTCTGATTCGCGAGCAGGGCGTCGCGGGCTTGCAGGCGCGCTTGCGGCGCGATCTTGAAAATGCCCGCTGGCTGCTCGCCCAAATTCAACAGCAGCCCGGCTGGCGCGTGCTCGCTCCCGTGCCCCTGCAAACCCTCTGTGTGCGCCACGAACCCGCCGGTCTCACCGGCCAGGCCCTCGACGCGCATACCCAGGCGTGGACCGCGCGCATCAACAACTCGGGCGCAGCCTACCTCACGCCAGCCCTGCTCGACGGTCGTTGGATGGTGCGCATCTCGATCGGCGCGCTGCTCACCGGGCGGGAACACGTCGCTGCCCTGTGGCAGCTCATGCGGCAGGAAGCCGCCGCTATTCCGTAGCGTAGATCGTGTCGAATTGCCTGCTAAGTTCCAGAAAGGGCGCCGCGTCTTTCGGCGGCCAGGAGTTCTGCTCTTTGGCCATTTCCACCAGCTGGCAGATAAACTTTTTATGGTCCGGACTCGAAGCATGGGCCAGGAAGCGCACCGGCGTATCGCATTTATTAGCGAACGCGTGCAGCGTTCCAGGGTTCACCAGTTCCAGCGATCCGGGTCCCAGGTTCCGCTCTTCGTCGCCCACCCGCATCCACAGTTCGCCGCTCAGTACATAGAAACTCTCCACCAGGTCTTCGTGGTAATGCAGCGGAGCGCCAAAACGCTGCGCCGGTAACGTGTAATCCACAATCGTCCACTCGTCGGCGCCGGTCCGTGGACTGATGAACCGGATCTCCGATCCCTGAAACGAAATACAATCTGCCATCTTCCAATCTCCAATCTGATACGCGTCAAATCCCGCCGGAAAGGCTCACGCGATCCGCGCCCCAATCCGACACGCGACCGAATCACCCTCCCCGGGCATTTCGTGATCCCCCACTTGACGTCGCCCGACCCTCCGCACCAGCCCCTCCAGTCGCAAATTGTAAAGTAGAATCAGGTGCTCCAACTCAAATACCACCCGGCCCGCGACGCAGCCATGGCGCTCTGCGCCATCGTCACCTTCGTCTGGCTCGCCGAGGTGGCGCTGTTCGGTCCGCCCTCGCCGTTCGATCTGCACTGGCGCCAACACGTGCATAGCTACGCCCAGCCCTGGATCACTCATGTCATGTGGTTCGCCAGTTGGCTGGGTAGCGGCTGGGTGCTCTGGCCCGGCGGCATGCTCCTCGCCGGCCTGCTCGACCGCGCCGGACGCCGCCGCGATGCGCTGCTCTTCGCCCTCGCCGTCGTCGGCGCCAACCTGATCAACGAAGAAATGAAGACGCTCTTCCACCGGTCGCGTCCCGAGGCCTGGTTCGATTATCCGCTGCCCCACACTTATAGTTTCCCCAGCGGGCACGCCTTCGTATCCTGCTGCTTCTTCCTCTGCCTCGCCGAGGTGCTGGTCCGCGACCAGTGGCCGCCGCTCCGCAAAGCCGTCGTCTGGAGCGCCGCCACCGCATGCACGCTCCTCATCGGACTCTCCCGCGTCTATCTCGGCGTGCACTACCCCACTGACGTGTTGGCGGGCTACGCCGCGGCGATCGTCTGGACTACGGTGATTCGCGTGGGACACCACGCCTGGAAGGAACGGCGGAACGCCAGGGAAATTACGGCAGGAACTACGCAAGGAGGTTAGCCGGACTGCGCCTAAACGCAATCCGGCAGGCCAGGCTCGAAAGGACTAGCTCTTTTTGGTCGTTTCCTTCTTCTTCTTTTCCTTCTTCGGCTTCGTCTTCTTTTCCTTCTTGGTCGTATCCTGCGCGAATGTCGTGCTGACGCAGCCCATGGCAAGCGCCAGTCCGAGCATCAGAGTCATTAGTTTCTTCATGCGAATCTCCTCTTCTTGCCGACGTGGTAAGACGTCCCGGAAGTCATCATAGCGAACCGAAAATGAACGTACCCTTAACGCAATATTAAAGTCGGTTCATCTGACGCGCGTGATGAAAGTGCGGGATCTTGTACAGTTGGAACTAACAACCAGTCGCTGTCGGCGCAGGGGAAACCAGCCGGGAAGGGGGACAACGGGGAACCAACAGATGGGAAAATCGATTCCTGCAAAAAACGTGCCAGAGGGCCGCGCAGCAGGGCGCTACGCGGCTTCCCAGCAAAAGTCGTTGGAAAACCGCTAGTTAGCGGCCGTCCTTCTTGGTGGAGTCGTCCTTTTTCTTGCCACCCTTTTTCTTGGTGTCCTTCTTCTTCTCTTCCTTCTTGGTCGTGTCCTGGGCGAAAGTCACGGCAACGGTCGTGAAAGCGAGCGCCATGCCGAGCATCAGAGCCATCAATTTCTTCATGTGTGCAGTCTCCTTGAAAGTGACGAACTAATGCTCGTCTGGGGCTATGATATCTAACCTCACATGAAAGGCTGCTTAACTCCGAATTAAAATCGTTTCATCTGTCATTCACCACAACATCTTTTTATTTTTCCAAAGTTAACCCACTGATTTTGCACCGCTTGCATTTCGCCATTCCCCCTCCCGCCGGGTCTTCCCGCGTTTTCAGTTGTTAGATTCGAATTGGGATGAAGAAGCCTGAAATCGCGAAACTAATGGCCCGCCAGTCGGGCGAGAAACAGGGCGAGGCAGCTGACCGCCTGGACAGTATCGTTCAGGATATTCTCGCTGGCTTGCGCCGCGGAGAATGCACCCGCCTGCCCGGACTCGGCAGCTTCCGCCAAGGTCCCGATGGACAGCCGCGCTTTCAACGCGAGCGAGGCAAACGCCGTGCCTGAATGTTGCACAACCTGCGAGCAACTCGCGCGCATCGTGATTCGCGGCGTCGCCGCCGGCAAGACGGTCGAGATCGATGGACTCGGGGTGTTTTCCCCCGATCCCAAATTCGGCTTCCGCTTCGAGCCGCGCAACCTGCCGCAAGTCTTTCTGTCCTACGCCCGCGAAGACGCCGACCTCGTCAACCGCCTCTACAGCGAACTCAATCACGCCCGCTTCGCCGCCTGGGTGGACATGCGTAAATTGCTGCCCGGGCAAAACTGGCCCCGCGCCATCGAGACCGCCATCGAAAGCTCGGATTTCTTCGTGGCCTGCTTCTCCTCCCGTTCCGTGCGCAAAAAGGGCGGCTTCCAGTCCGAAATTCGCTATGCCCTCGATTGCGCGCGCCAGTTGCCCCTCGACGAAATCTACGTCGTCCCCGTGCGCCTCGACGATTGCGAAGTCCCGCGCGCCATCCAGCACGAATTTCAGTATGTCGATCTCTTTCCCGATTGGGATGCCGGCGTCGCCCGCCTGCTCGACATGCTGCGCTCCGAAGTCAAGCGCCGCCGCCCCGCGCGCACAGAGTGAACCGGACCCTGTGCCACAATGCTTCATAGTGAAATCGCGCGCTTCCCTGTGGTTCGGCGGTATCGTGGCGCTCTACGCCGCCCTCTTCGTGCTCTACGCGGAGACCGCGGCCTTCACGCCCGACGAAGGCTACCACCTGCTGGCCGCCCAACTGATCGCCGCCGGCCGCACCCCCTACCTCGATTTCTGCTTCCCGCAAACCCCGCTTAACGCCTATTGGAACGCGCTCTGGCTGCGCCTGCTGGCGCACAGTTGGCGCGTCCCTCATCTCCTCGCCGCCCTCTCCACGGTCGCCGCCGTTTGGTTGACCGGCGATTACGTCCTGCGCCACTTTCCCATCGTCACCTGGCGCTTGCCCGCTGCTCTCGCTACCGCCCTCCTCACCGGACTCAACGGCGTCGTCTTCCCGTATGGGCCCCTGCAGGCCTACGGCATCTGTCTGCTGGGCCTCGTAGCGGCCTTCCGCTTTACCCTCCGCGCTGTGGAACACGGACGCGCCATCCACTTTGCCGCCGCCGGCTTCTTTGCCGGCATCGCCGCCGCATCTTCCCTGCTCACCGCCGCCGCCGTTCCCGTCTTCGCCATCTGGAATGCGTACCACCAGCCCGCCGGCGCACGCTGGCGGACCCTCTGTGCCTTCACCGCCGGCTTCGCCGCCCCCTTCCTCCCCGTGTTCTACCTCGTGGCCCGTGCCCCCCGCCAGACCTGGTTCAATCTGGTGCGCTACCACGCCTTCTACCGCAAACTCTACTGGCCCGAAACCACCCAGCACGATTTCGAAGTCCTCAGCGCCTGGCTGCTCGACTCGCAGGCCCTGATTCTCGGCGTCCTGGCCCTTGCCGGCCTGCTCTACGTCTTTCGCCGCACCAACTGGCCCGCCTCGGTCAAAGCCCAGCACGCTCTCTGTGCCTGGCTCGCCGCCGCACTGTCCCTGGAAGTCGGCCGCGCGCATCCTACCTTCCCGCGCTACTTCCTCCTCACCGTCCCCTTCCTCGCGATTCTCGCCGCCGCCGGCCTCTACGCCCTCGTCAGCGCGCTGCGCCTCGAGCGTTCCCTCTGGCCCGTCACTCTCCTTTCCCTCCTGATGCTCGCCGGACTTGCCAGAACCCTCTACGATCGTTCTCAAACCATCGACACCTGGAGTTCCCTGGAGGCCGTCGCCGCTAAGGTGGACCAGGTGACGCGGCCCGGCGCCCCCGTCCTCACCGTGGAACCGATCTACTTCCTCACCCGGCGCACCCCGCCTCCCGGCTACGAACTTTCCTACTCGCACCTGGTGACTCTGCCGCCCGCCGAGGCTACCCTCCTGCACCTCCTCAACGCCGCCCAGGTCAAACGCCAGGTGCAATCCGGCGCCTTCGCCACCGTGTCCAGCACCGATTCCGACGAAGTGGACGATTGGGACCTGCGAACGCTCTACCGCCAGTCCGCCGAAGTGGGCGACTACTACCTCTTCTGGGATTGGAAGGGCAGGTAGCCTCTCGTGTTGCCCATCGTCTCTGCCCCCGGACGCGTCAACCTCATCGGCGAACACATCGATTACCACCAGCTTCCCGTCCTCCCCATGGCGCTCCGCCGCGGTATCCGCGTCCGCTTCGAACCCCGCGCCGACGCGCAGATCCGCGCTACCAGCGCCGCCTATGGCGATCGTCAATTCACCTGGCAGCCCTCCCTCTCCCCCGTCGCGCGCGGCGATTGGGAAAACTACTTGCGCGCCGCTGCCCAGGCCATCGCCGGAAAATGGGGCGTCCTGCACGGCATCGATGCCGTCATCGAAAGCGATCTGCCTGCCGCCGCCGGACTCTCCTCCTCGTCCGCCCTGATCGTCGCCATCACCCTGGCCATCCTACACGCCAATCACCGCGAGGCCACCTTCCAGGATCTGATGGAAATTCTGCCCGAAGGCGAGCACTTCGTCGGCACCCGCGGAGGCGGTATGGATCACGCCGCCTCGCTCGCTTCCCGCGAAGGCTGTGCCACCCTGATTGGCTTCGTTCCACTCACCGTCCGCCACATCCCCGTGCCCGAAGGTTGGGGATTCCTTGTGGCCGACAGTCTCGTACGTGCCGAAAAATCGGGCGCAGTCCGCGAGCGCTACAACGCGGTCCGCGCCGCCGGCACCGACGCGCTCCGCCAAATTGGCTTCGCTTCATACGTCGACCTGATCGCCCAGCGCAGTGAACAGGATCTCACCTCTCTCGCCGCCGCCCGCCATCTGCCCGCCGCCTTCCTCCACGTCGTCACCGAGGCCTTTCGCGTGCAACACGCCGTCGAAGCCATGCAGCAGGCGGATCTCGCGCGCTTCGCCCAAATCCTGCTCGCCTCCCATGCCAGCCTGCGCGACCGCCTGCAGGTCAGTTGCCCCGCCCTCGATCGCCTGATCGATGCCGCCATGGACGCCGGGGCACTCGGCGCGCGTCTCACCGGCGCGGGCTTCGGCGGCTGCGCCATCATCCTCTGTCGCCGTGACCATCTCGCCCTCGTCCGCAGCCGTCTGGCCGCTCGCTTCTACTCCGGTGATGCCACCCACATTTGGACTGCCCACCCCGGGCGCGGCGCTGTACACTCGTAGTTTCCCTATGCACCTGCAAACGCTGGATTGGGTCATCGCCTTCCTGTCGGTCGTCATCTGCTTTGCACCCGCCCTCTTCTTCGGCAAACGCTCCGGGAAAAATACCGCTGAGTTCTTCGCCTCGGGCCGCTCCGTCCCCTGGTGGCTCGCCGGCATCTCCATGGTCGCCACCACCTTCTCCAGCGACACCCCCAACCTCGTCGCCAACTTTGTCCGCACACAGGGCGTGGCAGGCAACTGGCAGTGGTGGGCCTTCACCCTCACCGGCGTCGCCACCGTATTCTTCTTCGCCCGTCTCTGGCGGCGCTCCGGCGTGCTCACCGATCTGGAATTCTACGAGCTCCGCTATTCGGGCAAAGCCGCCAGCGCGGTGCGCGGCTTCCGCGCGGTCTACCTCGGCCTCTTCTTCAACTGCATCATCATGGCCACCGTCAACCTCGCCGCCTGCAAAATCGCCGCCATTCTCTTCGGCCTCGATCGCTGGCAAACCCTGCTCGCCGTCGGCATCCTCAACGTCGCCTTCGCCACCCATTCCGGACTCTGGGGCGTACTGGTCATCGACATGATTCAGTTCTTTATCAAGATGTCCGCCGTCATCGCCGCTGCCTACTTCGCCGTCACCCTGCCCCAGGTCGGCGGACTCACCGGGTTGGTCGACAAAGTCTCGCGCATGAAGGGACCGGGAGGCCTGCACTACCTCAATCTCCTGCCTGATTTCTCCAACAACTGGGATCTCGCCGTCGCCATCTTTATCATTCCGATTACCGTCCAATGGTGGGCCACCTGGTATCCCGGCGCGGAACCCGGCGGCGGCAGCTACATCGCCCAGCGCATGCTTGCCTCCAAGTCCGAGAAGGACGCCCTCGGTGGCACCCTCTTCTTCAACGTCGCGCACTACGTCCTGCGCCCCTGGCCCTGGATTCTCGTCGGCCTCGCCTCCCTCATCGTTTACCCCGAACTCTCCGACATCCAGAAGGCCTTCCCCCATCTCGATCCCACCCTGGTCGGCCACGACATCGCCTACCCCGCCATGCTGCGCTTCCTCCCCACCGGTTGGATCGGCCTCATGCTGGGCGGCCTGATCGCCGCCAATTCCTCCACCATCCTCACCCACCTCAACTGGGGCGCTTCCTACCTCGTGCACGATTTCTACCGCCGCTTCCTCAATACCAACGCAACCGAAAAACACTACGTCCTCGCCGGACGCTATGCCACCGTGCTGCTCTTCGTCTCCTCTTCCGCCATGGTGTTTCTGCTCTCCACCGCGCAGGACAGCTTCAATCTCCTCCTCCAGGTGGGCGCCGGTACCGGCCTGCTCTATCTGCTGCGCTGGTTCTGGTGGCGCATCACCGCCTGGTGCGAAATCGTCGCCATGGTGAGTTCCTTCGGCGTGTCCATCGTCTTCCTCGTGCTCGCGAAGAACGGCGTGACCTTCGGCTTCTCCCAGCAGCTGATCATCGGCATCGCCGTCACCACCGTGTGCTGGGTGATCACCGCCTTCGTCGGCCCGCGGACCGACACCGCGGTGCTCGTCTCGTTCTACGAAAAAGTGCGGCCCTTCGGCCCCGGCTGGCGCCATATCCAAGCGCAGGCCAGCGCCGCCACCGTCGAAGGCGACAACATCCCGCTGGCCCTGGCCGGGTGGATTATGGGCTGCGCGATGATCTGGTCCGCGCTGTTCACGGTCGGCAACCTGCTCTATGGCCGCACCAACTACGCCATGATTCTGGGCGCCATTTTCCTGGTCAGCGGCAGCGTCGTGATCCAGGTAGTAAAAAAGCTCTGGAGGTAATCATCGATGAGCCAAACCTCGAGGCGTGACGTATTGAAGCTGGCTGGGCTTGCATCGCTCGGCGCAGCCCTCGGCCGCACGCAGCCGGCCGCGAAAAGCATGGCCGACGTGCCCTTCCAGGCGACCTCGAAGCTGCGCCTCGGCGTCATCGGCACCGGCGGACGCGGCAACTCCCTGGTGGACAATTTCTCCGCCGTCCCCGGCGTACAGATCACGGCGCTCTGCGACACCGATAAGGACAAAGTCCTCAAGATCCAGGCCAAGCTCGACAGGGCAGGCAAAGCGTCGCAGCCCATCGCGCTCTTCCACGGCAGCGACACCGCCTTCGAAGGACTCCTGAAGCGCGACGATATCGATCTCGTCGTCGTCGCCACTCCCTGGAAATGGCACGTCCCGATGGGCGTCGCCGCCATGAAGCAGGGCAAGCACGCTGCCCTCGAAGTGCCCGCCGCCAATACCATCGACGAGTGCTGGGCGCTGGTGAATGCCAGCGAGGCCGCGCAGCGCCATTGCATCCAGCTCGAGAACTGCTGCTATGGCTACAACGAGATGATGGTGCTGAATATGGTGCGCGCCGGTCTGTTCGGCCAACTCACCCACGGCGGCGCCGCCTATAATCACGACCTGCGCAGCATCCTCTTCTCCAATGAAGGCGAAGGCCTGTGGCGTCGCGCCGAGCACCTCAACCGCGACGGCAACCTCTACCCCACTCACGGTCTCGGCCCCGTCGCGCGCTACATGGACATCAACCGCGGCGATCGCTTCGACACCCTCGTCTCCATGAGTTCCCTTTCCGCCGGCTTGCAGGACTATCGCCAGGAGAAACTTGCCGCGGGCGATCCGCGCCAGAAGGAAATCTACAAAGAGGGCGATTTCAACGTCAGCCTGATCCGCACCGCGAAAGGCCGCGTCATCGAACTCGAACACAACGTCAGCAGCCCGCAGCCTTACGACCGCATCAACCTGATCGCCGGCACCAAAGGCATCTTCCGCGACTATCCCGCGCGCGTCTACATCGATGGCGCCAAGCAGGAAGCCTTCGTCAATCTCGATCTCTACAAGGAGAAGTACGAGCCCGCGCTGTGGAAGAAGATCGGCGACATGGCCAAGGAACTCGGAGGCCACGGAGGCATGGATTTCGTCATGGCCTACCGCCTGGTGGAATGCATGCGCGAAGGTCTCCCGCCCGACATCGATGTCTACGATGCCGCCGCATGGAGCGCGCCCGTAGGCATGAGCGAAGCCAGCGTCAAGGCCGGCAGCAAGCCGCAAAAATTCCCCGATTTCACGCGAGGCAAATGGCAAACGCGCAAGCCCGCCGCCTAAAGTCGGGCAGGCACTCATCCCGTCACCACACTCCAGGGCGTCGCGAAGCTCGGACGGTGGGATGGGCCATCGTTTTTTGTGGCCCGTCCGCCCCGCTCCGAAGCGCGAGCACGTGAGCGGGCTATGGCTCTGCCTTGGCCATCCGAGCGAAGCTCGGACCTTTTTGTGGGGCGGGCGTTCCAGCCTGGCATTCCTGCCTGCGGCCGCCTTCAGGGCGTCGCGAAGTCACCCGCCGTAGCGCCGCAGGTCTTATCGGCGTGGCGTCGCGAAGTCACCCGCCCCGTCGCCGTAAAGCCACGCGCAGGTTTTATCGGCGTGAATCGGCGTTCATCGGCGGCCCGAATTTCTTCTTCCTCCGCCCGCCCTACGCCGCCTGTGCCTTCCGGTGAATCACGCGCGCCCGATCGAGCGCCGCCTGAATATGCGGCAGCACGTTCTCCAGCCCTATATGCCGCGCAAAATCGCCGCGCGTCAACATGGCTCTCGGTTGCCGCCGCGCGCCGCATATCAGCACCGAGCGCCCCGTCTTGCGCAGCCGCCCTGCCAGAGTCTCCAGCGCGTGCAGCCCCGTCGCATCGATCGCCGTCATGTTCCTCACCCGCAGAATCACGATCTGCTGGAACTGGGTCAGGTCCTCCGTCGCCTCCGCCAACTTCTCCGTCGTGCCGAACAGGAACGGACCGTGTATGCGCAGAATCGACACATACGCCGGGATGTCCTTGTCCTGCAGAATGTGCGCACGCCCTTCTTCGATATAGCGCGGCGTCACCCGCGCCACCGTGGTCGTCTGCGTCACGCGATAGATGTAGAGCAGCGCCGCCAGCGTCATTCCGACCTCTACCGCCACCGTCAGATCGGCCACCACCGTGAGGAAGAACGTGGCCGCCCAAACCGCCTGCACCGCGCGATTCAGCCGCAAAATCGGCGCCACCTGCCGCCATTCGCCCATGTTGTAGGCCACCACGAACAGCACCGCCGCCAGCGTTGCCAGAGGAATGAACTTCGCCAGCGGCGCCGCCACCAGCAGCACCACCAGCAGGGTGAACGCGTGAACCAGGCCCGCTACCGGAGTCTTCGCGCCGCTGCGGTAGTTCGTCGCCGTGCGCGCGATCGCGCCCGTCACCGGAATCCCGCCCACCAGGGGCGACATCAGGTTGGCCACGCCCTGCGCCATCAACTCGACGTTGGAGTTGTGCTTGTCGCCGCTCATGCCGTCCGCCACCACCGCCGAGAGCAGACTCTCCACCGCCGCCAGCAGCGCTACCGTGATCGCCGAGGGCAGCAGCGGCAAAATCAAATCCGCGCGGAATTCGGGCACGTGCAGCCCCGGCAGCCCTGTGGGAATCCCGCCGAAGCGGGTACCGATCGTTTCCACCGGCAGCTTGAAGAACACCACAATGGCCGTCCCTGCCAGCAGCGCCACAATCGAGCCAGGCACCCGCTTCGTCACCAACGGGAACAGCAAAATGATGGCCAGGGAAACGCAGCCTACCATGGTCGTCACCGGATCGAGACTGCCCCCATGCAGCGCGAGCGCTTTCATGCGCGGCAGAAATTCGCCCGGCACCGAACTCATCTTCAGCCCCAGGAAATCGCGAATCTGCGTGGAGGCGATCAGCACCGCGATCCCGTTGGTGAACGCAATCGTCACAGCCCTTGGGATGAAGCGCACCGCGGTCCCCAACCCGGTGGCGCCCATCACCACCAGCAGCAGGCCCGCCATCGCCGTCACCATCAACAGCCCCGACAGCCCGAACTTCGCCACGATGCCCGAGACGATCACCACGAACGCGCCCGTCGGTCCGCCGATCTGAATCCGCGAACCGCCCAGCGCCGAAACCAGGAAGCCGCCCACTACCGCCGTGTAAATGCCCGCCTGCGGCGTCACGCCCGAAGCGATGCCGAATGCCATTGCCAGAGGCAGTGCCACCAGTCCGACGGTCAGACCGGCGATCAGGTCCTTCCAGAAGTGCTGCCACGAATACTGGCGCAGGCACAGCACCAGTTTCGGCATCCAATGGTCCACCGGAGTGCGTGGTATCGCGATCATCGCCCCACCCCCTGTTCCTTCTCGATCTCCTCGAGCGCGGCCATGGTCTGCGTCAGTTGCTCCTGGAAATACCGCCGCATCAGGTCCAGCACCTCCGCCAGAATCGGGCTGCGCAGCGAGTAGAACACCTGGTTTCCCCCCTTGCGGTTGACCACGATCTGTTTCGAGCGCAACACCGTAAGATGCTGCGAGGCGTTCGCCTGCTCCAGGCCCAACCGTTCGATCAGCTTGCCTGCCGGGAGCTCTCCCTCGCGCAATAGCTCCACAATCGCGATCCGCGTCGGGTGACCGAGCGCCTGAAAAATGTCGGCCTTAAAGCGCCGTAATGCTTCTGGCATGACTCTCATTATATTCGATTATTCGAATATAATGTTTGGTCGTCCGCGCCAGGGCGAAAGTTGCAGCACGGCAGCGGGCTTGGATCGCCTCGAAATCCCGCACGACGCCGCAGCGGTTGCCCGCACAGCGGTCTCCATCGTGCCCCGCTCGGTCGCCGCGAGAAGGAAAGCGGGGAATCCCACGATCGTCGGGAAAACCAGCACCCCGCCGGCGCGATCTCCTTCCCGCCCGCGTTATCATCCTGACATGGCCGACCTCTACCTGATCCGCCACGGGGAAACCGATTGGAGCCGCACCGGACGCCACACCAGCCACACCGATCTGCCGCTCACCGCCACCGGCCTCCTGCAAGCTGAAGCTCTGTCGGACCACCTGAAAAATCGGAGCTTCGCCCTGGTGCTGACCTCGCCCCTGACGCGCGCCCGGGAAACCGCCCGCCTCGCCGGATACGCCTCCGCCCTCGTCGAACCCAACCTGCACGAGTGGGATTACGGGCAGTACGAAGGCCGCACCACTGCGGAAATCCAGCGCGAGTGCCCGGGTTGGTCGCTCTGGACCGGCGAACTTCCCGGCGGAGAAACCGCCGCACAGGTGGCCGGGCGCGTCGATGCCGTCATCGCCCGCGCTCAATCCGTGGACGGTGACGTGGCGCTGTTCGCCCACGGTCACATCCTGCGCGTGCTCGCCGCACGCTGGCTCGGCTTGCCGCCCCACCAAGGACGCTTATTCGCCCTCCATACCGCAACCATTTCCGTGCTCGGGCACGAGCACGCCGCACGCGTTATTACCCGTTGGAATCTTTCGGCTTCGGCATAATCAGCCCCACCCGCGAGGGCTTTGCGCCGGCCGGCACCTTCATCACTTTAGCCACCAGTTGCAGAGCGTCCAGAGGCGTAATCACGCGCGTCAGATTGTGATCCGCGTCATGCCCGCTGAGCACCGCCATCTTCGGCGTCGGCAGAATGATCTTCATCACCCGCAGTTTCTCGCCCGCGTTGGCAAACCACACCACCAGTTCCTCGTCTTCCTTCAGATTCTTCTGCCAGCCATGTATGTGACCGAACAAAACCGAGCCCGGGTTGTCCGCGGCCGCGGCCGGAGCGGCGGCAGCAGGCGCGGCCGGCGGGTCTTTGGTGGCCTGCAGGAAGGCTTCCTTGGCTAATTGCTTGGTAAGATCGGCTAGCGCCATTTGGAGTGATGCTAACACGGCAGCTACCCAAAGAGTGATGTGGCGCGTCCACGGGTCTAAATGCGAGTCGCTCCGCCTCCTGCCGGGCAAATAGGACCCGCGAGCACAGTTCCTCGCAGCCCCGGGCCAGGCTTGCGAATCACAACTTCCGCATCACAATAGGACATGCGCAATTTCGACAGCCTTTCCGAACGGGAAATCCTCTCGCTTGCCGTCACGCTGGAAGAAGAGGACGAACGCATCTACGGCGATTTCGCCGATGGCCTTCGCGAAAACTATTCCGCCACTGCCGAGATGTTCGAAGGCATGCGCGTGGAAGAGGCGGGGCATCGCCGCCGCCTGCTGGAACTCTACAAGGAACGCTTCGGCGACCACATGCCCCTCATCCGCCGCCAGGACGTGAAGGGCTTCGTCAATCGCCGTCCCGTCTGGATGCTGCGCCCCTTGCCGCTGGAGGTAGTGCGCCGGCAGGCCGCCGCCATGGAGATGGAGACCCTCAATTTCTATCGCCGTGCCGCCGCCCGCACAACCGACGTGGGCATTCGCAAACTGCTCGACGATCTGGCCGAAGAAGAACGCTCGCACGAAGATCGCGCCGAACAATTGGGCAGGGACAAACTCGACCGCGGCGCGCGTGAAGCCGAGGACGAAACCAGCCGCCGTCTCTTCGTGCTCCAGATCGTGCAACCGGGGCTTGCCGGCTTGATGGACGGCTCGGTCTCCACTCTGGCGCCGGTCTTCGCCGCCGCCGTCGCCACGCAAAAGCCGTGGGACGCTTTTCTGGTAGGTATGGCGGCCTCGATCGGCGCGGGCATCAGCATGGGTTTCGCCGAAGCGCTGTCGGACGATGGCAGCCTCACCGGGCGCGGCCATCCGTGGATCCGCGGCGTGGTTTGCGGCCTCATGACTACCCTGGGCGGCGTGGGCCATACCCTGCCTTTTCTGCTTGGCAATTTCCGGGCCGCCATGACCGCCGCCATCGCCATTGTGCTGGCGGAACTCGCGGTCATCACCTGGATCCGCTCCCGCTACATGGATACCCCCGTCTGGAGCGCGGCCTTGCAAGTCGGCTTCGGCGGCGCCCTGGTCTTCGCTACCGGAATTCTGATCGGCGGTTCTTAGTAACCATTTCCCGCGCCGGCAGTATAAGCCTGCATGGGAAACTTTCTCCAGGATCTACGCTACGCGTTCCGAACCTTGCGCAAAGCGCCCCTGTTCACTTCCGTCGCCGTGCTCTCGCTCGCCCTGGGCATTGGCGCCAATACCGCCATCTTCACTCTCGTCAACCAGCTCATCCTGCAAATGCTCCCGGTGCGCGACCCCGAACAACTGGTCATGCTCGCCGGACGCGGCCCGCACTATGGCAGCAACAATGGCCCCGACGCGCTGTCCTACCCCATGTACCAGGACATCCGCGAACGCAATCAGGTCTTCCAGGGAATGTTCTGCCGCTACGAGACCAGTTTTAGCCTCAACTACGAAGGCCGTACCGAACTCGTTCGCGGCGAACTCGTGTCGGGCAACTACTTCCCCGTGCTCGGCGTCGGCGCGCAAATCGGCCGCGTCTTCACCGCACAGGATGATTTGATGCAGGGCGGCCACCCCATCGCCGTGCTCAGCTACGGCTACTGGAAAACGCGTTTCGCGGCCGACTCCGGTATCATCGGCAAGAAGATCGTGCTCAACGGGTATCCGCTGACCATCGTCGGCGTCAGTCGCCAGGGGTTCGATGGCGTGGAACCAGGACTCTCTCCGCAACTGCGCGTGCCCATGATGATGAAGTCGCAGGTCACGGGCCGTTTCTTTTCGCTGAATGACCGCCGCGGCCGCTTTATGCAGGTCTTCGGACGACTCAAGCCAGGCGTCACGCCTCAACAGGCCAGCGCCAGCCTGCAACCGCTCTTTCACCAGATTCTGGCCATGGAGGTGCAACAGAAGGAATTCTCCAAGACCAGCGAACATACCCGCCAGCAGTTCCTCAAAATGTGGATGGAGGTCATGCCCGGAGCCAAAGGCCGCTCCAATTTGCGCCGTGAATTCTCCAATCCGCTGCTCGCTCTGATGGTGATCGTGGCGCTGGTGCTGTTGATTGCGTGTTCCAATGTGGCCAATCTGCTGATTGCCCGGGCCACGGCGCGGCAGAAGGAAATCGCCGTGCGCCTCGCGCTGGGGGCCGGCCGGCGCCGCCTCGTGCTGCAACTGCTGGAAGAGAGCCTGGTGCTCGCCGGGATCGGCGGCGCGCTCGGCATCGGGCTCGCTATCGTGATCGACAAGGCCCTCATCGGATTCCTGCCGCAGGACGTGGCACCGCTCACCCTCACGGCCACGCCGGACGCCACGGTGCTCGGCTTTACTCTCGCCATCAGCGTACTGACCGGAGTGCTGTTCGGGCTTGTGCCGGCCCTGCAATCCACCCGCCCGCAGCTTGCCGGCACGCTCAAGGAACAGGCAGGCGCAGTGGTGGGAGGCGCCGGCGTGGGAATCCGCAAGGCGCTGGTAGTGGCGCAGGTTTCCCTTTCCCTGCTGCTTTTGATTGCCTCCGGGCTTTTCGTGCAGAGCCTGCGCAACCTGCAGGAGGTGAACCCGGGATTCGAGACGCGCAATCTGCTCTCTTTCTCGCTCGACCCCACGCTCAACGGCTATAAGACGGAGCGCAGCCTGCAATTCTACAAACAGCTCCAGGAGCGTTTGCGCATGATTCCCGGCGTCTCTCTTGTCTCGCTCGCCATCATCCCCCTGCTCGACGGCAACGAATGGGACAACACGGTCTCGGTGGAAGGCTATTCTGCCAAGGACGGCGAATGGGTCGATCCGCACATGCAATTCGTCGCGCCGGGCTTCTTCGAAACCATCAAAACGCCACTCGTTCAGGGCCGCGATTTCACAGACCGCGACGAGAAGGGCGCGCCTCCCGTCGCCATCATCAACGAACGCTTCGTCACGCTGTATTTCCAGGGCCGCAACCCCATCGGAATGCACATCGGCATGGGCGGCAACCCCGGCACCAAGGCCGATATTGAAATCGTCGGTGTCGCCAAAGATACGCGCTATGAGAGCATGCGCGACGAAGTGCCTTACGAGATGTACCGGCCCTACCGGCAGTTGAACTTCGTCCAGGGCATGACGGTGTACGCGCGCGCCCAGGGCGACCCTACGGCGATCTTCGCCGCCATGCGCAAGACGGTGAACGAATTGGATTCCAACGTGCCGGTTTACGGCATGCGCACCATGGAACAGCAGCTCGACAAATCGTTGATGAGCGAACGTCTGCTGGCATCTCTTTCCACGGTCTTCGGCCTGCTGGCCACGCTGCTGGCCGCTCTCGGACTGTACGGCGTGATGGCCTACATGGTGGTGCGGCGCACCCGCGAAATCGGCATCCGTATGGCTCTGGGCGCCAGCCGCGGTTCCGTGGTCTGGCTGGTCATGCGCGAGGTGCTCCTGCTCTCCGCCATCGGCGTCAGCGTTGGAGGCGCGGCGGCGTATGCCGCCACACGCCTGGTGGAGAAACAACTGTTCGGCATCAAGCCCACCGACGCGCTCACCATGGTGCTGGCCTCCGCCGGCATCGCCGCGGTCGCGCTACTCTCCGGCTACCTGCCCGCCCGCCGCGCCACCGGCATCGACCCCATGCACGCGCTCCGCTGGGAGTAAGCAGGCGTAGCCCCGCACGCCCTCGGCTATACTTGATCCTGGTGCGGATGACTTTCGGGACCTTTGTTTGGCTGCTCCGCCAGAGCCTGATGTCCACGCTGGACGATGGCTGTTTCGGCTATGCGAAGGCGGCTGCTTACTCGGCTCTGCTCAGTTTCTTCCCCGTGCTCGCCAGTTCGGCGGCGATCCTGGTGCAGACGCGCGCCGAATTTGTCTCGGCAACGCTGCAGGGTTTCCTCTCGCAGGTGGTTCCGCCGGGCACCGAAGATCTCGTGGTGCAACAGTTCCGCGTCATGGGCGAGCGCCCCGTCAGTTTCCTGATCGGCGCCGGCGTGATCTCCCTATGGGCCGCTTCGGGGGTGATCAAAAGCCTGATCGAGGGCTTTCAAGCCGCCTACCGCGTGCCGCGCAATCGCAACTTTCTCCACCAGAGCTGGCTCGCCATGTCCCTGGTGCTGCTCTCCGCCGTTCCCCTGTTCGGCGCCTCGCTGATGATCGTTTTCGGCGGGGAGGTGGAGCGCGTCGTGCTCCACTGGATGAAGGTCGACCCCTTCCTCACCCCGTTCGCCTGGGTGTGGCAGCTGGCCAGCCGGGTGGCGCGCTACATTCTGGCCTTTGTCACCACCGTCACCGTCACCTCGTCCCTCTATTACTACGGCCCTAATCGCAAACAACGCTGGAAGTATGTCTGGCGCGGCGCGTCGCTGGCTACCTTGCTATGGTTCTTCGCCACCTTGGGATTTGCCTGGTATGTCCGGAATCTGGCCACTTACAACGTCATGTACGGCTCGATCGGCGCCGGCATCGCCATGCTGGTCTGGATGTATATGATTTCCCTGATCGCCCTCTTCGGGTGCGAATTCAACGCCACCCACGAGCGCACCGTCCCGTAGGGCAGGGCGGAAGAGGGCGGAAGGTCTCTCGTATTCCGGCTGCTACAATTTGGGTGAGTGAAGAGCGCCATCCTTCTCATCGCTGTGGTGTCGTGTGCCCGTGCGGCGGAGATCCCCGTCACCCTGGTGTCCAGCGCCGAGGCGGAAGCCCTTCACAGCGCCATCGTCCGCCGGGAGGCATGGACCCTCGATTCGGTCCGCCGCCTGCGCGCCGACGCGGAGCACCGCATGAAAGAGGGGCCGTGGAGCGTCACCAACGAACGCCCGCAGGGCGTCGCCATGGACATTCACGAATATTACAGCGATGCTCCCTACTGGTGGCCCCAGGAGGGCGATTCCAAGGCGCCCTATGTCCGCCGCGACGGTCAAACCAATCCCAACCGCTTCACCGCCAACCGTAACGCACTGGTTTCCCTGTGCGATGCCGTCTTCTCGCTCGGCGCCGCTGCCTACCTGCTCGACGACCAGCGCGCCGCGCAGCGCGCCGTCCGCGATATCAATACCTGGTTTCTCAACCCCAAGACCCGCATGACGCCCAACCTGGAAAACGCGCAGACCGTCCGCAATTACAGTAATTCGAGCAATGTGCGCGCCGCCGGAATTATCGAGGGCCGGGCGTTTATCCGCGCCGTACAGGGTATGGAATTCCTGGCCCAAACCGGCTATTGGGACGCCCGGGAACAGGCCGCGGTCCGTAAGTGGTTTCAGGAGTATCTTACCTGGCTGACCACCAGTAACGCGGGTAACTTTGAGGGACGTTCCGGCAACAATCACGCCTCCTGGTGGACGGCACAGGTCGCTGCCATCGCCACCTTCGTGGAGAACGAGCAGTTGCAGAAAACCGCGTTCAATTACTACCGCGACCATATCTTCCCGCGTCAGATTAAAGCCGACGGCAGCGCCCCGCGCGAGGAAGCGCGCAACCGTGGACTCTGGTATTCGGCCTTCAATCTGGAGGCCATGACCATGATCTGCCGCATCGCCCAGATTAAGGGCGTGGACTTATGGTCGGTCCATACCAAGGGCAACGCCACCATCGTCGAGGTGCTGGAATATCTTGAGCCGTACCTGGCCGACCCCAGGAAGTGGACCAAGGAACAGACTACCGATTTCGCCAACGACGGGCTCTACTTCCTTGCCTATGCGGGCATAGGCTTGAGGAAGCCCGAGTACATCGCCCTCTACCGCAAACTGGAGCATCCCGAAGGCGCCTGGCTGGGTCTCACCGACCTTTTGGTGGGACGCAACGAGGCCGCCGGACACCAGACCCGCCACTGACTTCGTGCCTCTGAATTCGTGAAGCGCACTTCATCTCACTGATATCATGTGAGGATATGCAGGAAGTCAATGTTGGCATCGTAGGACTGGGTAACGTCGGTTCCAGCACGCTTGCCATCCTTTCCGAAAACGGGGACCAGATCGCGCAAAAATTAGGCTATCGCCTCAAGGTGGTGGCCGTGTGCAGCCGCTCGGTGCACTCCAAGCAAATCCCGGCGGGCCTCGGTGAAGTGTTCCGCACCACCGACTGGCGCGAAGTGGTGTCCCATCCGGACGTACAGATCGTGGCCGAACTGGTCGGCGGCACCAGCGTGGCAAGTGAGATCGTCAACGCCGCGATTGCCAATCGTAAGAGCGTGGTGACGGCCAACAAGGAACTCATGGCCGCCTGCGGACCCGAAATCTGGGATCGCGCCATTCAAGCGGGCATCAATCTCGCCATGGAAGCCAGCGTCTGCGGCGGCATTCCCATCCACGCCGTGCTGCGCGAGGGAATCTCCGGCGACCGGGTACAGGCGCTCTACGGCATCCTCAACGGCACCTGCAATTACATCCTCACGGAGATCGAAAAGACCGGCGCTTCCATGGAAGCCATGATTGCCGAAGCGCAGCGGCTCGGTTATGCCGAGGCCGACCCCAGCGCCGATGTCGATGGCTTCGATGCCCGCAGCAAACTGGTGTTGCTGGCGGCCCTGGCATTTGGCGAGAAGATTACGCCCTCCGACATTTTCGTGGAAGGCATCCGCCGTATCACGCCGCTCGATTTCCAGTACGCCAAAGCGCTCAAGCACACCATCCGCCTGATCTGCGGCGGCCGCAAAACGCCCGAAGGTCTGATTCTCTCGGTGCGCCCCGCCCTCATCCCCACCTCGACCATTCTGGCCGGCGTGCAAGGTCCATACAACGCGGTCTGGGTGAAGGGCATGTTCGGCGAAGACACCTTCTACTATGGCTGGGGCGCCGGACATCCCACCGGCGTCGCCGTGGTTAGCGACCTGATGCGCGTAGCGCGCGAGATTCGCGGCGGCAGTCCGGAGCGCGTCTCGCCTTTCGCGCACGAACGCCTGGGCGAGAACAAGCCCGTTTCCGTGAAACTGCAGAAGCGCGCGTACTACCTGCGTTTCCGCGTCGAAGACCGTCCGGGAATCATCGCCCGGCTGGCCGGCATTCTGGCCAGCAAGAACATCGGTTTGGAAGCCGTTTTGCAGGAACCGTGCGATACCAAGCACGACCTGCCGTTTGTGATCACAACCGAGCAGACCAGCGAAGCCTCCATCGGGGACGCCATCGAAGAGATGTCGCGCCTCGATTTCATGCGCGAAGCTCCGCTGGCGCTGCCCATGGAGACTGCCTTGTGAAAACTGCCGGAGCTCTGTCCGCTCTTCTTTTCGCCGCGACCCTTTCCGCCCAGGTGGCCGCCGAGGCTAACTCGGGATACAAAACCGAACAACAGAGAAAGACGGTGGCGGACGGCCTGGGCGACCCGGCGCGCGACGAAAAGCAGAAGCCCGGCGAACTCATCCGCTCCATGGGCCTCCAGCGCGGCATGACCGTGGCCGATATCGGCACCGGAATCGGCTACATGCTGCCGTTCCTGAGCCGCCGCGTCGGCGCCGAAGGCAAGGTGTTCGCCGAAGACATCTTCGACGATTTTCTGGCCTCGGCCCGCCATCGGGTGGAGGACGCCAAACTCACCAACGTGATCTTCGTCAGAGGCACCGAGACTGACCCTCATTTGCCCGAGAACAGCATCGACATCGCCTTGGCTCTGGACGTCTATCACCACTTCGACTATCCCGAAAAGATGCTGGCCGCCATCCATAAAGCGCTCAAGCCGGGCGGCACACTGGTGATCGTGGAGTATTACAAACGCCAGGACGCCATGGCCGGCGGCCGGGCGCTGACCCACATCCGCCTCGATATGGCCGACGTGATCAAGGAAATCGAGGCCAACCACTTCAACCTCATCTCAGAGAAAGAGCATGTTCCGCACAGCCAGTATCTGCTGCTCCTGAGAAAGAACTAGGATTGCCATGAATAAGCTCTTCGTTTATACGACCATTTTGGCGGCGTTGCCGCTGACCGCGCAGGTGGGCCCGGTGCCCGCCAGCGACCCGGCGCCCATGACGCGGCAGCAGGGCGAGCAGATGCTGCAGGAGTTGCGCCTCATCCGCCAGTTGCTGGAGCGCCAGGCCAAGCCCGCTCCCGCGCAGCCGCAGGAGGAGGCGCCCACCAGGGCCAAGATTACCGACCTGAGCGGCGTATCGGTGCTGGGCAACAAAGACGCCCCGCTGACCATCGTGGAGTACACAGACTATCAGTGCCCCTTCTGCCAGCGTTTCCACGTCACGGTGTTCCCGGAGATCAAGAAGAACTACATCGATACCGGCAAGGTTCGTTTCTTCAGCAAGGACATGCCGCTCGATTTCCATCCTAATGCCATGCGGGCGGCCCAGGCGGCGCGTTGCGCCGGAGAACAGAACAAGTTCTGGGAACTGCGCGATGTCATGGGCGCCAACCCCAATTCGCTCGATATGGAGCACATTATCGCCTTCGGCGCCGATGTGAAGCTGGATGCCAAGGCGCTTCGCGCCTGCATCGACAGCAACAAGTATAAGGACCAGGTGCAGACCGACGTGCTGGAAGCCATGAAGATCGGAGCCACCGGCACGCCCACCTTCGTCATCGGCAAAAGCGTCGGCAACGGAGTGGAGGGCGAGCTGATCGTCGGCGCGCTGCCGTTTCAGCTGTTCGACGCGAAGATTAAAGAGATCGGCAAATAGAGAAATCTAAGACCCTACCGCAGAGACGCAAAGACGCAGAGGAAAACGCAGAGAAGACCAACGCACGTTGGATTTCCTCAGCGAGAAGTCTTTAAGATGCGCTTACGCCACGCTCGCAAAGAGAACCATGACGTGGGGCGCCCCACCAACTCTTTCTTCTCCGCGTTTTCGCGGCGTCTCTACGTTGAAGTCTCAGACTTAGATCGGATATCCCGCAGCACTCTGCGCGGCCGGATCTTCCGGAGTTCCTTCTTCTCTGCGTTTTCCTCTGCGTCTTTGCGTCTCTGCGGTAGGGTCTTAGATTTGGAAGGCTCGCCTTACCGCGCCGCCAGATCTTCCAGGAAAATTCTCCGATAGTCGCGGTAGTCTTCCGCCAGCATGGGGCCGAGCTTGCCGCTCTGCTCGGCTTCCGCGCGCTCCTCGGCGAAGATGCCGTCCACCGCCTGGAACGCCATCACGCACGCTTCCACCACCGCCTCGCTGTAATCGGCAGCGCCATCCACCAGCATGTTGGCGCGCCCCAGAATCTCCTCCGCGGCACGCACCCGTTCCACCGCCCGCGTCAGAATCTCCGGGTGGCGGGAGAGTTCCAGGTGCGGGCCGAACGCAGCGGTGAACGTGGACCAGCGGTCGATCACAATCAGCGCGCCATAGCGGTGCGTGTCCAGCGACATTTCGAATGCAAACGCCGCGCCCTTGCCGCGGCCGGACAGGCGGCGGATGGCCATGGTGGCGGCATTCAATTCGCCGGAAAGGGAATCGACAAACGCCGAGACGCAACCGAAGAACTGGGTCTCGTTGATGTTCGGGTAACGCGTGATGCGCAAGGGTCGCGCCTCAGGCCATGTGGTCGCCGAGCGCGCGCTCGACTTCCGCTGCATCCACCGGTTCGCCATTGTTCAGGCGGCCCAGTAGGGAGGTGATGATTTCCTTGGCTTCATCTTTCTTGAAGTTCTTGATGAAGCCATCGTAGAAATGTTCCCCCGCGAGTGCGTGGTTGATTTCGGTCTCTTTATTGTGGTCCTGAAGTTCGGTAAAGTAGCAGACCCGGTACTTCCCGGTGTACTCGGTCTCCCGATAGATTTCGAACATGACCTTATCGGCTTCAAACAGCATATTTTTCGAGGGTATCACAGGCGGGCCCACCCGCCGGAGCGATCTTCATTTAATGGCGATGGTGGCGCTGTTGGCGGGCTGTCCGTCAATCGTAATGCGCAACGGGTAGGTGCCAGGAGCCAGGGTGGCCGGCACCACGATATTCATCTGCAAAAGGCCGACGAAACCGGGCGCCAGGCCCTTGAAGGGCACCGTGGCGGGCTGCCCGCCGATGGTAACCGTGGCGTTCGCCAACGCGTAGGAGAGCACCGTGAGGGATGCCGGTACGCCGTCCCGCACCGCGGGATCCACCGGACCGGAGCCCGTCAGGTACGCCAGAATCGTGCTTCCCGCCGTCGCCCCGTTCGAGGGGCCGTTCACGGAGTAATCGGAATTCAGGACCGCCGCCTGATTGCCGCCCAGTTCGAAGAGCCCGGGCGCCGCCGTGGCCGAAGGCACCGCGACCGTGTTGCTGGAGACGGAATTGTACACCACCGAAACACTGACGCTGCCCGAGGACGGAGTGGCCCACGGCACCTGGAAATTGACCTGCCCGGGGGACGAGTAGTAGATCGGCGCGGACACGCCGTTCACCTTCACCGAGACGCCTTTCGCGCTGACCGGCCAGGTGAAGCCTTCGTCTGCCACGAACGTCGCGGTTCCAAAGCCAGTTCCGTAGACGCTCGCCAGGGCGCCGGGCGAGATGCGCGCCACCCCGCTGGCCGCGTTCCCAACGCCGCTCACACTGATGGTCGAGGCCGACGGAGTCAGCACGCGGATCACGTGATTGCCCGTATCGGCGATATAGATCTTCCCGTCGGGCGTCACCGCGATGGTCCGCGGGAAACTCAGGTACGCCGCAGTCGCGCTCACTTCATCCGCGCTGTACGGACCCGCTCCCCTGCCCGCGATGGTGTTGATGATTCCGTCCGCGGTGATTTTGCGAATCCGGCTGTTATTGGTGTCGGCGACATAGATGGTGCCGGCCGCATCGCCTGCCACGCCTACCGGCTTGTTCAATTGAGCAAGCTTCGCCTGCCCGCCGTCGCCCCCGAAATCGGCAGTTTGATTGCCTGCGAAGAGGCTCAGGGTGGGGGCGATATAGCGCGATACGGATTGGTGGTTGGAATCGCCGATGTACAGGGCGCCGGAGGCATCCAGATACAAGCCATTGGGGTGATCGAGCCGACCGTTGGTCGCATTGGCGCCCAGGAAGGTGGTGATGATCCCTTTGGTATCCACCCGCCGGATGAGGCTGTTATTCGTATCGGCGATGTACATGACACCGGCGGAATCCAGAACCACCGCGGTCGGGTAATTCAGTTGGGCGGAAGTGGCAGGGCCATTGTCACCGCCATACGCGGCAATCAGGCTGTTGTCGCCGGCCACCCGGGTCACGGTGCCTCCGGCGATCTTGCGGATCAGATGATTGCTGGTGTCCGCCACGATAAGATTGCCGCTGGCATCGAAGGTCAGGCCGCTGGGGTTGTCGAACAGCGCGACGGTAGTGGCCGCCCCATCGAGGGCACCGATCGTGCCGCACTTCCCGGCGTAGGTGGTGATCGTACTGCCGCTAACCATACGGATGCAGTGGTTGGCGGAATCGGCTATATAGATAATGCCCTTGGAATCCACCACGACGGCGCTCGGCGAGTTCAATTGCGCGGCCAGCGGATCACCGCTGTCTCCCGCGTAGCCTGCCGTCCCGGTACCGGCCAGTGTCTTGATCGTATACTGCTGGGCCGAGGCTGCCGGCACGCAGAGGAGTACCGCACACATTCCAAAAGAAAGACCCCAAATTTTCATATCTATCTACAGTGTAAACGCAGGCACGGTACGGGTGGTTACGGGAAATCCGGGCCGTCCCCGGACTCGGCGGGCGCGAGGCAACTCCATGGCGCCGCAGATTCCGCTGGCGTTGCGGCGAAAGTGCTCTTTTTCAATCAGATGGCCGGCCGGAATCGATGCGGACTTCTGACACGCCGCGGTCGAAAGCCTGGGAGCGGTGCGCTGGTTCGCGCAGAGCTTGAATGAAGGCCGTCGTCGGTCAGCGAGCCATCCTACCTGACGCCTTGAGCCCCCTGCGCGGGGTTCAATGCAGGGTGGCGGCGACGATCCAGCAAATTCCCAGGGCGACGGCTCCTGCCAGAATGGCGGCGGCGATATTGTTTTCCCCGATTAGTTTCCAGAGGTTGAGCGGCACCAGTTTCACCACCAGGGAGAAGGCGACCACAAACGCAATCACGCCAAGGCCGCAGAAAATCAAGCCGTTGATCATCGGGTATTCGCTCATAAACGCTTCTCGATCCACTGCAGCCAGGCTTCCAGGCCCGCGCCCGAGGTGCAGGAAAGCTCCAGTATCTCGATTTCCGGCTGCACGCGGCGCGCATTTTCGCGGGCCAACTCGATGGCGAAGGGGACATAAGGCAGCAGATCGATTTTGCTCAAAACCAGCAGGTCGGCGTGGTGGAAGGTGGCGGGGTATTTCAGCGGCTTGTCCTCCCCTTCGGTGACGCTCAGCAGGACGGCGCGCGCCGCCTCGCCGAGATCGTAACTGGTCGGGCAGACCAGGTTGCCGACATTCTCCAGGAAGAGGATCTCCAGGGCGTCCGTATCCCAGCCCTCCAGGTGGCTCTCCACCATGTGGGCGTCGAGGTGGCAGGCGCCCCCGGTGGTGATCTGGCGAACCGGGAACCCGTAGCGGCTGAGGCGCCGGGCGTCGTTATCGGTTTGAATATCGCCGGTCAGGACGGCGATGCGGCGCGCGGGGTCGAACGCGGCGAGGGTGCGTTCCAGCAGGGCGGTTTTTCCCGAACCCGGCGAACTGATCAGGTTGAGGCAGAACGTGCCGCTGCGCTGCCAGCGCTCGCGCAATCCGGCGGCGATGCGATCGTTCTCGTTCAGTACCTTACGTTGCAAGGGAACCCGCATTTAAAGGTCCTCCAGTTCCAGGAAAGACAACTCCAACTGATCGCCGCCCGCCGCCTCGGTGTCGCCCGAGGCGCAGGAGGAGCATTGCGTCCGCGCCTCGATGACGCGGAATTCGACGCCGCAGGCGCGGCATCGCCGGGTCCAGGGGGCGGCCTCGATTTCGAAGCCGGCGCCGGCCAGATCGGTATCGGTCACCAGTACTTCCAGGCAGAAGCGCAGGCTTTCGGTCTCCACGCCGGAGAGTTCGCCGATCCGCAGTCCGGCGCGCGTCACGCGGGCTCCGCCGTGAAGCGCGCGCTCGGCCCGCACCGCATCCAGGACGCTCTCGGCGATGCTCATTTCGTGCAAACCATACTGTAAGAGGATTGCGCGCGCGGCGGCAAGCACTGGTAGAATGAGAAGGACCAAGCGGGAGTAACTCAGTGGTAGAGTCTCAGCCTTCCAAGCTGTTGGTCGCCGGTTCGATCCCGGTCTCCCGCTCCATTCTTTCCAACCACTTGCAGGTCTTTTGAATTCCCGCTGTACTCCTATCTCTTTTCTGCTCACCCCGGACTGCTGGTTTAGGAAGCGGGTCGCCTAACGAAAGAACTCGCGCACTGCGCGATGTAGGGCGCAGTGCTATCCGCTGGCCTTCGGCTTGGCGCCCAGGAAGGCCCGAAGGTCTTTCATTAGCAGCATGAGGCGCATCTCGTCAACGGGCGAGGGGCTGAAGCCGAAACGCAGGTAAAAGGATCGCGCGGCGGCGTCAATGGCCTGCACGAGCACGGCGCGGACGCCAACCGTGTCCGCCGCATGCTCGGCCCGAAGCAGTGCGTCCTGCAGCAGGGTGACGCCGAGCCCTCTGCCCTGTTGAGAGCGGTCGACGGCGAGGCGGCCAAGTACCACCACCCCGATCGGATGGGCGGCCAGTCCACGGCCAATGCGGTCAGGGGCATCGCCCCGGCTGACGCTTCCGGCGGTGAGCGCGTGATAACCCACCACAACCTGATCCCGGCGGTGGGCCACGTAGACGCGTGCCGAATCGTTCCGGACATTGGCCCAGGCGAAGCGCTTGAGCCAGAGGTTCAGGGCCTCGTTGCCACAATCAAAGTGGCCCAGATCATGGTCTTTAGATAGCTTCTCAATGACAAACTCAGCGCTGCCGGCCATCTCGCTTCAGCGGCTTTGAGCCACGGGAGCGTAGGCGAACAGACGTTTCAGTCCCGGGGGCACTTTGGGTGGAGAGTCGAGAGCTTTGGCAAATGCATCCCACGCCTTGGGTGGCAGGACGAAGTGATTCTGATCCGCCAGGTCCATCTCAGCCTGGGTACAGGTCGAATCGACAATGTATTCGGTGAGGTTGGCGTTCCGCCGGGCCGCGCCGGCCTTGATGAGGTTGGCCTGGCGCGTGGTGGCACGAATGTGGAAACGCTCGGATTTCGTAAAATCGTCCTGGGCGCTGTGTGGCATATTCGTCTCTCAGATTGATTGTACGCCTATTGTACTCATGCCGGTGAGCCGGTCCGCCGGCATCAACCCTGATTGTGCCGTTTGGCGCGCCAATTGGACGCCCCTGAGCTTGCGAAGTGTGGCAAGTTGCCCCCAGTGGCGCATCGCCCTCGCAGAATCGGGTAACGGACTCAACAGGTTACGCGTATCACAGAGTGGCACCCATGCTGCACTAAGCCCTTCCGGAAATCCATGAATAAGCATTTCTACCGCTTTGTATTTTTCTGTGCATTCCTTCTGCCCGTAACCACCCAACTGGTGCACGCCCAGCCGAGCCGTCTCCACGGCGCTATCGGACGTGCCGGGCGCACCACCCTCGCCGGCCACGTTTCCCCGCAGGCTGCGGCGGACAACGACACGGGCAGGCTCGACCCCGCGACCGAGATCTCGCAGGTCACCCTGACGTTCGCACCCAGTCCCGGGCAGCAGGCGGAATTGGACCAACTGTTGGAGCGCCAGCAGGATCCCGCTTCGCCGGATTATCACCGCTGGCTCACTCCCGAGGAGTACGGGGCGCGGTTCGGTTTGAGCGAAAGCGACGTGGCCGCCGTGGAGGCATGGCTGCAAGCGCAGGGGCTCGCGGTGTCGGGCCTGGCGCGCAGTCGAACGTGGGTCAGCGTGTCGGGCAGCGCGGCGCAGGTGGAGCAGGCATTCCGCACTGAGCTACACCATTACACCGTCAACGGCGAAGCCCACTTCGCCAATGCGGTGGCGCCCTCGCTGCCGCTGGAATTGAGTGGTGTGGTGCGTTCCGTGCGAGGGCTGAATGATTTCCGGCCGCGTCCTTTCAAGCACGCGCTGCGCGCCCGCGATTCCATCGGCGGATTCCGCCCGAACTACACGTCGTCGAAAGGCAATCACTATCTGGCGCCGGCGGACCTCGCCACCATTTACAATTTCTCGCCTCTTTATAGCGCGGGAATTGACGGGTCGGGGCAGCGGGTGGTGATCGCCGGGCAGACGCGGATCAACCTGTCGGACATTCAACACTTCCGCTCCGACTACAATCTGCCGGCCAGCGATCCGCAAGTGACGCTGGTGCCGGGCTCGCGGGACCCCGGGATCAGCACGGACGATCTCGATGAAGCGCATCTCGATATCGAATGGTCCGGCGCGGCCGCGCCCAACGTGCAGATTTTGTACGTCTTCGCCTACAACGTGATGGATGCGGTGCAGTACGCCATCGATCAGAATCTGGCGCCGGTGATCAGCACCAGCTACGGGTCTTGCGAGTTAGTGGTGTCTACCTCCGACGCGCAGACGATGCGCGCGTGGGCCAGGCAGGCGAACGCGCAGGGCATCACGTGGTTCTCGGCGTCGGGCGATAGTGGCGCGGCCGATTGCGCCTACCTTGACGTCTCCACGCTGTCGGTGGATTTCCCGGCCAGCATTCCGGAAGTCACTTCGATTGGCGGCACGGAATTTCAGGAGAACGACGGCACCTACTGGTCGGCCACGAACAGCGCGACGTCGGGCTCGGCGCTTTCCTACATTCCGGAGGTGGCGTGGAACGATAGCGTGATCGACGGCGAGCCTTCCGCCACAGGCGGCGGTGTCAGCCGGTTCTTCGGCAAGCCCTCCTGGCAGACCGGCGACGGCGTGCCCACCGATCTCTACCGCCACGTTCCGGATGTGTCCATGAGCGCCTCGGCGCGTCACGATGGCTACCTGGTTTATACGCAGGGCGCCAACTACGCTTTCGGCGGCACCTCCGTCCCGACCCCGATCTACGCCGGCGTGGCCGCGCTGATGAATCAGTATCTGGTGGCGCGCGGAGTGCAATCCACGCCGGGGCTGGGTAATCTCAATCCGGGACTGTATGCGCTGGCGGCCAGCACGCCGCAGGTGTTCCACGACATCGTGGCGGGCGACAATATTGTGACCGTCACGTGTCCGCCGCGAGGGCGGAACTGCACGCCGGGCACCGGCGGCTATAGCGCGGGCGTCGGCTACGACCAGACCACCGGACTGGGTTCGGTGGACGTCTACCAACTTGTTACGAGATGGGCCGGGGCCCCGGTGCCGGCGCTCAACGAGACGCAGTTCACGCTGCAAACGGCGGTGCCGGCGGTACGCTCGGCAGACACCGTTTTTCTCACCGCGACCGCGACTTCGACGAGCGGGACGACACCCACCGGCACGGTGACTTTCAACCAGGGATCGAACGCGCTGGGCTCGGCGAGCCTGGTGGGCGGGGCCGGGGTGGCCACGGCGACGCTGGCTGTGAATGGCACGCAACTGGCGCAAAGCACGGGCAAGGTTTCCGCCACGCTCAACGGCGGCATCTCGGCCAGCGTGTCCGTCTCATTCGTGGGGACGGGCGCGAGCGGAACGGCTACGCCCTCGATTGCTTCGATCACGAATGGCGCGTCCTTCCAGCCCTCGATTGCGCCGGGCGCGATCGTGTCGGTGTTCGGGTCGCAGTTGGCGGCGGCGACGGCGCTGGCTTCCACGCTGCCTCTTCCAGTGACGCTTTCCGGGGTGGCCGCGACCATCAACGGCATCGCCGCGCCGCTTTGGTATGTGTCGGCCGGACAGATCAATTTGCAGGTGCCGTACCAGGTTCCGGCGGGTGCGACGGCCACGCTGGTGATCAACAATAACGGGCAGACCGGACAGGCGACTTTTCCGGTGGGCAGCGTCGCGCCGGGCATCTTCACGGATACCGCGAGCACGCTGGTGCCGGCCGGCAGCGCGGCTCGCGGGCAGACGGTCACGCTCTATTTCACGGGAGCAGGGGCGGTCAAACCGGCGGTGGCCAACGGAGATGCACCCGCGGCGGGCACGGCGATTGCGCAGTTACCGGCTCCGGCGGCGACCTCGGTCAGGGTGGGAGGCGTTGCCGCGCAGGTGGCATTCGCGGGCAATCCCCCCGGAGTGGCGGGCGTGATTCAGGTGAATTTCGTGGTGCCGGCACAGGCGCCGCTGGGGACGCAAACAGTGTCGGTTTCGCTTGGCGGAATCAGCAGCAACGCGGCCAAGCTGACGGTGACGCAGTAAGGTCCCTGTCTGTCGAGCACACGGCAGAGCCTCATCCCAATTAGCCCTGTTCGCGCTTCGAAACTAAGAGGACGGACGACAAAAGACGATCGTCCGGATAGCGCCGGGGAGAATTGCGAGCAGCCACAAGCAGTATCCTACTTCAGATTGCGATCGAAATAATCCACCGTCATCTGTTGCAACTGACGGGCCGCGGCGCCGGTGATGCCGTGTGTCTTCTGCGGGTACAGCATCATGTCGAACTGCTTGCCAGCGAGTTGCAGCGCATTGGTCATTTGGATGGTGTTCTGGAAGAGCACGTTGTCGTCTTCGAAATTGTGATAGATCAGCAGCTTGCCCTTCAGATTGCCCGCCTTGGGAGGCAGCGCGGTCTCCTTGTAGCCGTCCGGATTGTCCTTGGGCAGGCCCATGTAACGCTCCGTGTAGATGGTGTCGTAGTTGATCCAACTGGTGACGGGCGCGCCCGCGACCCCCGCTTTGAACACGTCGGGCGCATTGAGCATGGCGTTGATGGTCATGAAGCCGCCGTAGCTGGAGCCGGTAATGCCGATGCGCGCGGGGTCCGCGAAGCCCAGCGAAATCAGGTGCTTCACGGCCGCTACCTGATCGGCCAGTTCCGTGGCGCCGAGCTTGCGGTGGATCGCGGTTTCGAAGTTGTGGCCGCGGCCCATGATGCCGCGATTCTCGCTCTGCCAGACGATGTACCCCTTATGCGCATAGACCTGGTCGATGCCGATGGCCGGCCAGGCATTGCGCACCGGGTCGCTCACGCCCGGACCGCCATAGACGGGCACAATCACGGGGTACTTCTTGCCGGGCTCGAAGCCTGCGGGCTTGATCATGCGCGCATAAAAATCGCTGCCGTCCGGACCTTTGAACTTCACAATCTCCGTAGGCAGAATTTCGTACTGATCCTGCTGCGTGCGATCGATTTCCCGGAAGACCGACAGCTCTTTGCCGTCTCCTGAGTTCATCGTGGTGCGCGGCGGCGTGGTGAGATTGGAATACGTGTCGAGATAAAACGCCCCCGTGGGACTGATGGAGATGCTGTGCGTGTAGTTCGCGGCGGTGAGTTGTTTTTTGCCGCCGCCATCGAGCTTCACGCTATAGAGATGGCGCTCGAGCGGCGTGGGCTCGCTCGACGTGTAATAGACGCGCTCGCCCGCCTCGTCGACGGCGTTGATGGCGGTGACTTCCCAATTGCCCTTGGTGAGCTGCTTGACCGATTTGCCGTCGTTGGAATAGAGGAAGATGTGGCGGAAGCCGCCATCGCGCTCGCTGGTCCACAGGAAGCGCTTGCCGTCCTTCAGAAATTGGATGTCTCCGTCGAGATTAATCCAGTGCGGATCGCTCTCTTTGAAGATGACGGTGGCCTCGGAAGACTCGGCGTCGATGGCGATCATTTCCAGCTTGTTCTGCACGCGATTCATGCGCAGCAGGTACATGGCGCGGGCGTTGGGCATCCAGCCGGCGCGCGCGATCAGGTAGGCATTGCGCGTGTCTCCGACGTCGAACCACTTGGTGGGTCCGCCGGTGGCAGGGATCAGGCCGAGATGGATATCGGCGTTGTTTTCGCCCGCCTGCGGATAGCGTTCGGGCTCCAGTATGGCGCGTGTGCCCAGCATGTCGGCGTGCGGGAAGACGGGCTCGCGGCTGGAATCGAATTGCAGGTAGCAGAGCGATTTGGAATCGGGCGACCACCAGAAGCCGGTGCCCAGGGTCAATTCTTCGGGGTAGACCCAATCGGGAATGCCATTGCGCAAGGTATCGCTGCCGTCTTTGGTGAGGCGCGTTTCCTTGCCGCTGGCGATATCGACGGTGTAGAGGTCCCACCCGCGACGGAAGGCGACCATGCGGGAGTCGGGCGAAAGTTTCGCGTCGAGTTCGGCCACCGGCGTTTTCGTGAGCTGCTCCCACTTTGCAGTATCGAGATGAATCGCGAAGAGATCGCCGCCCGCGGTGTAGAGCATCGTCTTGCCGTCGAAGGAAACCTGCGGTCCCGCGACGCGGGCGCGCCGGTTGGTCCAATCGACCGGTCCTTCGTCGACGGGGACCGGCACGGCGGCGGCGTCAATGGCGGTGGTGTCGATGAGCGGCTTGCCGGATTGCGTGGCCGGGTCGTAGAGACTCAGACCGCGCCCCTGCCGGGTGAGGAAGGTCTTGCCATCCGGCATCCAGGCCAGCGGTGCGCCTGCCCCGGCGCCGCCCCTTCCGCCGCCGCGCCCGCCGGCGCCTAATGTTTCCAGCGTGATGGGCTGTTTCTGAGCGAACGCCGCTACGGCAAGCAGGAAGAGAGCTACCTTCTTCATAGAACGAAATTGTAGCAAGACGTCAAAAAAGTGCGAGTCGAATTTCAGAGTCTCCTGCAAATCGGTATAATACGGTCTGATGGTGTGTTTCTCCAGGAGGTTTTCGATGAACGTCTCGCGCAGAGGGTTTTTTCAGGCTGCCGCCGGATTGGGCGGCATTACGGCACTGCAGGCACAGGTGGCCGGACCGCGTACGCCGCCGCTGACCTTTGCGCAGCCGGCAGCCAGATCCACCGTGGCGCTGGTGAAGGGAGAGGTGCGCCGCAAGAACGTATACGACGCCCTGATGGCGATCGATCAACAGATCAAACCGCTTATCCTGCGCAAGAAATCCATCGTCATCAAGGTCAATAACGTCAATACGCAGCGCCAGTTGGCCTCCACCCACGTGGACGCGCTCTGGGGCATTCTGGACTACCTGCAGCCTCGGTACAAGCTGCCGACGTTCATTGTGGAATCCTCGGCGGGCGAAACCAAGCCAGGCTTTGAGAACTTCGGCTATACGAAACTGGCGGCCAGCAAAGACGCGCGCAACATCACTCTCATCGATTTGAACGAAGAGAAGAAGTATCAGGTGATTCCGCTGGTGGATTTCGACCTGCACGTGACGCCGGTGCGCCTGGCGGCGCGCATGATGGATCCCGACGCCTTCATCATCTGCGCGGGCCTGCTGAAGACGCACAACGCGGTGGTGGCGACGCTCTCGGTGAAGAATATGGTGCTCGGGGCGCCGCTGCACTACGCGCCGGGCGAGACGCCGCGCTGGAACGACAAGCGCAAATACCACACGGGAGTCCGGCAGGCGCACTACAACATGCTGCTGACGGCGCAGAAGATGGCCCCCTATTGGGGAGTGACGGTGCTGGACGGCTACGAAGGCATGGAAGGCAATGGCCCGGCGCAGGGCAATCCGGTGGCCTCGCGGATTGCGATTGCGTCCACCGATTTCATTGCGGCGGACCGCGTGGGTGTGGAATGCATGGGCATCGATCCAGGTTGGGTTGGCTATCTGAACTATTGCGGCCAGTTAGGGCTGGGGAACTACGACATCAACAAGATCGACGTGCAGGGCGCGAAGATTGCCGAGGTGCAGAAGAAATATCAGATGCACGCCGACATCGAGCGCGAACTGCAGTGGATGGGACCGATGCGGGATCTGCCTCCGAACCTGGGGTAGCTTGGCGGGAACGGCGAGGGTGAGGTTCGCGCCACCCGGGAAGCCGGCTGCGGGCAAGAAGCCGAATGCCTGCCGTTCCGCAAATTTTCAAAGATCTGGATACTACGAAAGCTGTCCGGGGTGAGCCGGGACAGCAAAAGGAATCGATCCCTTTTCCTTCCTCAAGGGAAGGATACAGCTGCCGCTGTTGGCCGCCTGTTCGACGTTTAAACTATGGGCTCGGGATTATCGAAGGCCCCCTCGAGGTGTGTGGGCTCCCGCATAGAGTACCGATCGGGTTGCTTCTTGGCGAGCGAGCAACTCTTTTCACTTACAGGAATAACATCAGGATTTTGAGCTGACGGGCAGCGAAAAATCTAAGTGGTTGATAGCAGGGCGAATAAAGATTATTTGTTTGGGGTACGTTCGCGCTGCGAGGCGGACAGGCCGGGAGGCCTGTCCTACTTCACCGCGTTGAGCAGCGCCGTGGTGAGCTTGACTGCGTCCTGGCCGTCCGGCACATTGCCGTAGCCAATGAGGTATTGGCCTTTGCGGGCGATGCAGACGCGGCCGAGATACTGGTCGGTCGCCTGAAAGCCCTCGTCGCCCAGTTCCACTTTGGTGTTGCCGCCAAAGCGGTCGCGCAGTTTCTGCATGACCGCCGCAGCGGTCGCGGGACTCTCTTCGGTGACCACGAATGCCTTGCCGGTTTCGTACTGCCCCACATAGCCGCGCTTCAGAAGACGAATGCCGAGCACGCTCTCAGGCACCAGGCGGAGAGATTGCTGCCCCGCAACGGGAAACCAGGAGAGGGCGCCGGGAACCTCGGTGCTGCCGGGCTGCAGCTTCTCTAAAGCCGCGCACCAGGCCTTAAGGGTCGCGCTGTGATCGCCTTCCGTGTCTGCCGCGACCTCCACGAAGAACTGACCTTTGACGAAGATGGCCTTGCGCGGCACAATCTGTCCGCCCATGCCGATTTTGGTCATAGGCTGGCGTAAATCGCGGTTCGCGCTGAACATCCCGTACGCCGAATCGGAGTCGCTGAATTCGGACACGTCAACGATCAGCTGGACACCGTCCCTGGTGCAGGTGACGCCGTGCATGTTCTGGAAGCCGTAGAGCAGGTAGCCCTCGGCGTTGCCATCCATGTATTCGAACAGATTATCGGCCAAGTAACTGCGCGCCTCGCCCTGGGGTATCCACCCAGGGACGAGGCTGCAGGTGGGATTGGCCGCTGCCATGACGCCGGTGAACAGGCTGGCGAAGAGGCCAATCCCAACTACCGTTTTCAGCATGCAAAAAGGTCCTGCGCTTTGATCAGACGTTCCGCCACGCGCACGCCATACGGGCACTGCACGGTGCAGCCGGGGCAGGAATCGCAGCGCACGTTGGTATGCTTTTCCTCCATGCCGAGAAAACGTTCGCGGCCGAGGGAGAACTGGCCGTAGCCGTCCGCATAGGTGAGGAAGCGCAGCACGTCGGCCACGGGCAGACCCTGGCGGCACTGACCTTCGCATTCGCCGCACATACGGCAGTAGGAGGGCGTGATGCGATCGAGGTGCATGGCGAGAGTCTTCTCGTCGGTCGGAGAGAAGGCCGCGTTGCCCGCCCTCAGATTCTCTTCGAGTTGATCCATGTCCGTCATGCTGGGGATGGTGGTGCCCACGTTGGGATTCTTGAGCACCCATTTTAGCGCGGCGAGCATGGCGCCATCGCGTTTCAGCTTCTCGAAAGTCGGGTTGCCGGGCTGCGCGCGCCGCGTACCGCCGGCCATCACCTTCATGGCCACGACTCCCTTTCCTGCCTTGGCGGCCTTCTCGATGACTTCGTTCATGAAGGGTTCCATGGAGAAGTTGTACTGGGTGAGGATCACGTCAACGTTCGGGTTGGTGGTCATCCAGGGGATGAGCTCTTTCTGGCCACTGTGCGTGCTCACGCCGGCGAAACGGATCTTACCGGCCTTTTTGGCGATCTGCTGCGCTTCGATCAGGCCATCGTTTACGTCGGCCGGGACCGTCTTGCCGTGCAGGTACCAGATGTCGACGAAATCCGTGCCCAATTCCTTCAGGCTGGTATCGAGCTGCGCCAGCGCTTCTTCCTTGGTGCGCCCTTCGGTCTTGGTGGACAATACGAGGTCTTTGCGCTTCCGTTTGAGGGCGGCGCCGACCATGCGTTCGTTATTGCCGTTGCCGTAGCTGCGCGCGGTGTCGAAATACGTGATGCCCGAATCGGCGGCACGCTCGATGACGCTGCCGTCGGAGGTGATCATGCAGCCGAAGCCCAGCGAAGTGACCTTCAGGCCCGTTTTGCCGAGGGTACGGTATTGGAACTGCGGAGTCGAGAACGCCTTGACAGGGTTCTGAGGCCGCGCCGGCGCAGGAGACTGCTGCGGTTCTTCACTGCGGGTGGCGGAAGCGACCGCGGGCAGCGCGAGGCTGGCGGCCAGAAAATTACGGCGGGACTTGATCATGAAATTCCTCCCAAAGAAACCAGGATAACAAGATCTTAATCTAAATTGTGGAAGGATTCGGCGCATGCGGTGGAAAATAATCACCGGGTGTGGCGGACTACACCAAGTGGTGGTCTACCATCTATTTATGATTGCTTTGCTGCGCGGCGTCCTGCTGGAGAAGCATCCCAACCAGGCGATTGTGGAGGCGGGCGGCGTCGGATATGACGTTACCATCCCGGTTTCGACGTTCACCAAATTGCCCGATTCCGGCAGCGAAGTGCGCCTCAAGATCCATACCCACGTCCGCGAAGACGCCTTGGCGCTCTACGGCTTCCTCACCCAGGACGAGAAGGCGCTGTTCGAGAAGTTGATCTCTGTCAGTGGGATAGGGCCGACTCTGGCGGTGAAGATCCTGTCCGGGCTGGCGGCGCCAGACCTGATTCTTTCGATCCGGCGCGGCGAAGTCGAGAAGCTGGTCAAGGTTCCCGGCGTGGGCAAAAAGACGGCCGAACGCATGGTGTTGGAACTGCGCGATAAGCTGCCCGCCACGGGCGCGGACGAGCCCGGAATGCCGCAAGTGGAAGCCTTCTCGCCGGTGGATCAGGACGTGCTGTCGGCGCTGCTCAATCTCGGGTGTGGGCGCCCGCAGGCGGAAGCGGCGGTACGCAAGGCCAAAGCGGGCGGCGGGGGCATGCTGGAGTTCGAACCGCTCTTCCGTAAGGCGCTGGAACTGGTGCGTTAGGCGGCAGAAAGTGCTCTTCCCACTTTCCACTAGGGTAAGCTGGTAGCACATGCCCGACCGGGAACTGGTTTCCGGGAATCGCCAGGACGAAGATCTGCAATTCGAAGTGGGCCTACGCCCTCGGCGCCTGACCGATTTCACCGGACAAGCAAAGCTCAAAGAGAATCTGGAGATCGCCATTCAAGCCGCCAGGCAGCGCGGCGAAGCGATGGACCATGTCCTGCTATACGGTCCGCCGGGGTTGGGAAAGACGACGCTGGCGGCGATCATTGCCGAGGAATTGGGCGTGCCGTTCACCACCACGTCCGGCCCCGTGCTGCAGAAGAAGCTCGATCTGACCGGGATTTTGAGCAACATCCGCCTGCACCAGGTGTTCTTCATCGACGAAATTCACCGCCTGATGCCGGACGTGGAGGAAATGCTTTACTCGGCGCTGGAAGATTTCCGGGTCGACATTCTGGTGGGCGTGGGTCCGGGCGCGCGCACCCATTCCCTGCCGATGCCGAAGTACACGGCCATCGGCGCTACCACGCGACAGGGGCTGGTGAGTGCGCCGCTGCGGGGACGCTTTGGCCTGGTGTTGCGCCTGGATCCCTACTCCACCGCGGAATTGCAGAAGATTGTGATGCGCTCGGCGAAGCTTTTGAATGTGGAAATCGAGACCGGCGCCGCGGAGGAAGTGGCGCGGCGCTGCCGGGGGACACCGCGCATCGCGAACCGCCTGCTGCGCCGGGTACGCGATTATGCCCAGGTGCGCGCCGACGGCCGGATCACAAATACCGTCGCGCAGAAGGCTCTGGACCTGCTGGACGTGGACCGTTATGGCCTGGACGAAATCGATCAGAAGATCATGCTCACCATCCTCGAGAAATATCGCGGCGGCCCGGTGGGAGTGAATACCATCGCCGCCTCGATCTCTGAAGAGGCGGAGACCATTGAAGAGGTCTACGAGCCCTACCTGATTCAACTGGGATTTCTGAATCGTACGCCGCGCGGCCGGGTGGCTACGGAACTTGCCTACGACTATTTCCAGGTCAAGCGCAAACCGGGGATCGGCGAGCACCCTTCGCTGTTTTCCTAGAGCTTTGAAACTTATTTATCTCAGTCTCGGGTCGAATGTGGGAGATCGGGAAGGGAATCTGCGGCTGGCGGTGGAGTGTCTCTCCGCGCATGAGGTGCGCATCCTGCGCGAGTCGCGGATTTACGAGACGGAGCCGGTGGATTATCGGGATCAGGCGTGGTTTCTTAATCAGGTGGTGGAGGCGGAGACTGCCCTCTTCCCCGTGCAGCTATTGACGCGCATCGGGCGCATCGAGCGCGAACTGGGTCGCAAGCGCACCGTCAGCAAAGGCCCGCGGACCATCGATATCGATGTGCTCTTTTACGCCTCGGCGGTGATCGAGATGCCGCATCTGGAGATTCCGCACCCGCGGATTGCGGAGCGGCGTTTTGTGCTGGAGCCGCTGGCGGAGTTGGCGCCCAGCTTGCGGCATCCGGTCACTCGCCGCACGGTGAGGCAGATGCTGGAGGCTGCTCCTCCCGCCTTGGTGCGGCTGCACAAAGTTTAGTTAAAAGCTGATTGCCGCAACGGACAAAGGACTCCGGGCTAGCTGCGCTCGGATGGACAAGGCAGAGCCTTATCCCACTCGAAGCGGGGAGGACGGGCCACAAAAAACAATGGCCCGTCCCACCAGGAATTACGACAGGCAGGAATACCCGGCTGGCATGCCTGACCCAAATATGGCCAAGCTCCAGAACCCGGCGGAGGCGGGACTGACGGCTATAAGCTGACGGCTGAAAGCTGACGGCTGAATGCTGATGACTGAACGCGGATGACTGAAAGCTGGCGACTGAAAGCTGAGGGCTGAGGGCTGACGGCTGAAAGCTGACGACTGAAAACTGATGACTGAAAACTGACGACTGATGACTACTTCAGATAAACATCTCTTCGTCTTGCGTGGCTGCGTCCACGCTGCTGCGGCGCTGGCCGCGCACGATCGTGGAGACGGCGGCGGAGATGCCGGCGGCCAGACCGTTGACTTCCCGCACGGGCCGCATCACCGCGCTTTTCACGGCGTCGGACACATGCTCGATCTGATTGACGGTGTTCTCTACCGAGCTATCCACCTGCTCCAAGCGTGCGCGAGCGCGATCTCCCGCGTCGTGCAGCACTTCACCGATCCGCTCCACCTGCTCGCGTCCGGTGCGTACGATGGCAATCGCTTCGCCGGAAACTTCAGCGAGGCGGGGGCGCATCTCCTGCACCACCTGGTTGGTGGAGAGGGTGAGCTGGTTGGCGCTCTGGACGAGGGTTCCGGCGCGGTCGACCACCGCGCCGGCCTTATCGAAAATCGGTCCCATGCGGTCGATCGCGGGACCTACCTTGAGAGCTGCTGCCGCTACATTGTCCAGTGCCGGTCCGAGACGGTCCACCACCGGACCGATCTTATCGAGGACCGGCTCTATTCGTGCCAACAGGGGCTCAGCGTTAGCCGTGAAACGACTGGTTCGCTCTTGAATCTTCCGGGTCAGGCCGTACAAAGCCATCACCACACCGGCCTGAATTACGAAGGCCAGAGCGGCGATCAGCACCGCAGCCGCCACGACAATCCGAAACGTATCTTCAGACATACACGAACCCCTGAGAAAAAAACTTAGCTGACTGCGTCGCGGTACGCTTGCTTGCCGGCTTCCACCGCGTCGTTGAGAGTTTCCTTTTGGCGCCCGACGGCGTCGCGACCCTTATCCACCCACCCGGTGGCGGAGTCTTTCAGTTCGGTACCACGCTGTTTGATAAAATCCGTACCCTCGCCGGCTTTATTCTTGATCAGTTCGCGCGTTTCCTGGCCCGACTTCGGCGCGAATAGCATTCCGATTCCAACTCCGACGCCCAAACCGAGCAAAAAGCTGGAAAGTCCGTTCTTGTCCATGTGTTTCTCCTTCGGCCGCAGCCAATTTCCAGTATACTCCGCGGTAGGAACCACTGATATGTTCGAACGTAAGGCCCGTCACGTAGACTCCGAAGGTCTGTGGGCTTATGCACTGCGCATTTTAGGTAGCCGGGCGTACTCCACGGCGGAGATGCGCGACAAATTGGGACGCCGCGCCGAACACCCGGAAGACGTAGAGGGCGTACTGGCCCGGCTCAAGGCGAGCCAGTACCTGGACGACCGGCGATTCGCGGAAACGTACGCGGCCGCCCGGCTCTCTAACGAGCGTTTCGGGAAGACTCGCGTCCTACAGGATTTGCGGCACCGCAAAGTGCCGGGGACGGTGGCGGAGAAGACGGTACAAGCCGTGTACCAGGATGTGGACGAGTCGGCGTTGATCGAAGAATTCATCCGTCGCAAGTACCGCGCGGCGGACCGGGAGACGTTATTCCAGGAAGACAAAGACTTAGCGTCAGCTTACCGCCGACTGGCGCGAGCGGGCTTCCGCACCGGTGAAATCGTACGGGTACTCAAGAAATTCGCTAAGAACCCGGACTTGCTGGATGGTTTTGAACCGCCGGAAGAGACTGCCGAGTAACTTGGTCAGTGGGATTCGAGGGCACTGCCCGAGCGGGCGAAGATATATTCTTCCACCACCTTGCCGCCGATCAGGTGCTGCTGGATGATTTGCTCCAAGACTTCCGGGCTGGCGGACCGGTACCAGGTGCCTTCGGGGTAGACCACTGCGATGGGGCCGCCCTCGCAAATGCGAAGGCAGTTGGCTTTCGTGCGGAAGACTCGATCTAAGATGCCTAACTCTGCCAGGCGGCGCTTCAGATATTCCCAGGCCGCGAGACCTTCCTCCGTGGTACAGCATTTAGGTTTGGATTGATCGGAGCAGAGAAAGATATGGCGCCGGATGGTCGGAACGCTTAGCCCCGCGGCAAGCTGAGTGAGGCGTTCCGGGTCCAGCGCCATATTGGTTAAACCACCGCTACGGTGTTCTTGAGCTCGCCGATTTCGGGGACGGAAATGGTAACCACGTCTCCCGGAGCCAGCGCGGCTTCCTGCGTCACGATGATGCCCGTCCCGGTCAGCAGCACGGTCCCGGTGGGAACCTTGTTGGCCCGGGTGAGGAATTCCACCAGCGTCTCGAATTTGCGATGCAATTTGGAGGTGTTGGTCTCGCCGCTAAAGAGGACCTTCCCGTCGCGGGTGATGGTGCAGGTCATCGGCAGGTTGTAGGGGTCGATGCCGTCCAGGGTGAGGATGGCGGGGCCGATCGAGCAGCACTTGTCATAGACCTTGGACTGCGTGAGATAGAGCGCGTTTTCGCGTTCGATATCCCAGGCCGACACGTCATTGGCGATGGTGATGCCGAAGGGCTTGTGGTCGGGTCCGAGGATAAGTGCCAGTTCCGGTTCGGGCGCGGTGAACTTCGAATCGGAGCGCAGGCCGATGGGTTCGCCGGGGCCCACCACATGGCGCGCGGTGCCCTTGAAGAATACTTCGGGACGCTCCCCGCTGTAAACCTGGGCGTACATACCGTCACGAGTGCCATGTTCGGCGTCGCGGAAACTGGCGCTGGTCTGATAGGTGCAGCCGCAGCCCCAAACTTCCGGCGGCGTGATGGGAATGCTGGGATCGGCCTGTACCAGGGTGGAACCGGCCTTATTCAGCAGAGACGGATCGTGCACGACGTCAAGCACGGTGTGACCCGGGATGACGCGGCAGCCGCCTTTTTCGAAAATCGCGGCGGTGAGGACGCCGTTCAGCTTAATCTGTCCAATTCTCATTTTAGTATTTGAGGTAAACGGTCTTGTAGTCGCTGTAGAATTCCATGGCCGCGGGCCCTTGTTCCTTGGGGCCGAAACTGGAATCCTTGGTTCCGCCGAAGGGAAGTTGATACTCCACGCCGGCGCTGGGCAGGTTTACGGTCAACAGACCGGCCTCCGCGCGATAGATATACTCGAAGGCGCGCGAGAGGTTGGTGGTCTGAATGGAGGACGAGAGGCCGAAGGGAATGGAGTTGGCGATGCGCATGCAATCTTCGAAATCCTTAGCGCGCATGATGGCGAGCACCGGTCCAAAGATCTCTTCTTTGGCGATGGTCTGGTCTTCGGTGACGCCGGCGAAGACCGTGGGTTCGACGAAGTAGCCGTGGGCGAAGGCGCCCTCGGTGAGACGGTTGCCGCCGCACAAGGGCGCGCCGCATTCTTTCCTGCCGATTTCGATGTAGCGGAGCACGGTTTCCATCTGCGACTTATCGACGCAGGGGCCGATGTCGATGCCTGCCTGCATGCCATCGCCGAGCTTGAGCTTTTTGGTGCGCTCCACGACGGCGGCGACGAACTTATCGTAGATGCCATCTTCCACAATCGCGCGGCTGGTGGCGGTGCACTTCTGGCCGGTGGAGAAGAAGGAGGCGTTCACCACGTTCTCGACCGCCGAGTTGAAATCCGCGTCGGCCAGGACGATGGTGGGATTCTTGCCGCCCATTTCGAGCTGAATGCGCAGGTGGCGGCGGCTGGCATGGGCGTGCATCCAGGCGCCGATTTCGCAGGAGCCGGTGAAGGAAATCGCCTTGAGCCCTTCGGCGTCTACCAGAGCTTCACCCAACTCGCCGCCGGACCCCATCACGAAGTTGACTACGCCTTTGGGAATGCCGGCCTCGTGGAGGGCTTCGATGAGACGCCATGCGCTGAGCGGCGCCGCCGAGGCGGGCTTCATAATTACGGTATTGCCACAGATCAACGCCGGAGCCAGTTTCCAGGCGGGAATCGCGGAAGGGAAGTTCCAGGGAGTCACCAGGCCGACGACGCCGATGGGCTTGCGCAGGGCAAACATATGGACGCGGTCGCGTTCGCTGGGCACCAGCATGCCGGGCATGCGGGAGCCTTCGCCGGCGAAGTAACGGAAGATGTTGATGGAGCGGCGAACCTCTCCTTTTGCCTCGGGAAGGGTTTTGCCTTCCTCCTTCGTCATATCCGCGGCAATGGCTTCGAAATTCTTGTCGAGGATGTCCGCGGCTTTGAAAAGGATGGCTCCGCGGGCAGGACCCGCCATGGTGCTCCAGCCCGGAAAGGCGGCGGAGGCAGCCGCGGCGGCGGCATCGATGTCGGCGGCGCGGCCCTTGGCGAAAAGGCCTACGAGCTCGCCGGTGGCGGGGTTGCGATTCTCAAATGAGGCTCCGGTGTTGATCCATTCGCCGTTGATGTAGTTTCCGAACATTAGAATTGTACCTTTGGATTGGTCCGAGCGCCGGGCTCGGTTTTGAAATAAGCATCGTTGCGAGTGAACCCGCTCATGCCGGCGACGATGTTGTTGGGGAAAAGTTCAATTTGGGTATTATATCGCTGAAGGGTCTCGTTGTATTTGCGGCGTTCCACAGCGATGCGGTTTTCGGTTCCGGCCAGTTCGTCCTGCAAACGGAGGAAGTTTTCGTTGGAGCGAAGCTGCGGGTAATTCTCCGCCACCACCAGCAATCGCGAGAGCGCGCCGGACACCTGGTCATTGGCCGCAATGCGTTCCGAGGGCGTGCGGGCACCCGCCATGGCGGCGCGGGCGTCGGAGATATTTTTGAAGACTTCGGTTTCGTGCGCGGCGAAGCCTTTCACGGTTTCCACCAGATTGGGGATCAGGTCGGCGCGGCGCTGCAGCGCGACGTCCACGCTGCTCCACGCGGCGGTGACGGCCTCCCGCTGGGTGACGAGCTCGTTGCGCACACCTACGTATTTGCTACAGGCTCCCATACCCACCAGGAGCAGCACGGCGATGACGATCAGGGCGATTTTCACGGAATTACTCCTTATTGATGTTGTCGACGGATTCGATGACTCGCGAGATTTCTTGCAGGTAGCTTGCCAGGAGCGGCACCGGGTCGAGCCCGCGCGACTTGCTGCGGCCTTCCCGCACGTCGAGCAGCTGGTCGAACGGCGAAGGGTCGAAGGCGAAGACTTCGCGCGCCATTTGGATGACGTCGCGTTTGAGGAAGGGCGCGGTGTACCCCTTTAAATGCAAAGCATGACGGAATAGGACGCAGAAGGTGGAGATGGAATCCAGCAGCAGGCGGCGCAGCAGATCGGGATTGGACAGCATGCCGCCGGCTTTCTGCCGCAGGCGCAGGAGTTTGGCGCGCAATTCGTGTTCCACCTGGGCGCGGTAGAACGAATCGTCAATCGCCATGGTGCTGACCAGATCGCGGCCAAACAGCAGGCGGTGCTGGCGCTGGATATCGTGAAATTCGATGGCGAAACAATCGGTGGAGGTCACCAGTTCCTGCTCGCTGAGGAGCAGCGGGGACGGACTGCCCTGCTCGCGCCACCAGCGGAAGATGTCCTCGGCGGCGGCCAGTTCGCGAGGTGTGATCTGGGTGAGCACGCAGAGTACGTTCAGGTCCGAGAAATCGGCGTGGTGGTCACCGGCGGCGGCCGAGCCATAGAGGACGACGGAGACCAGGCGATCGCCGAAGGCGGCCTGCAATTTCGCGGTGAGTTGGGAAAGTAGCTTGTCCATAATCACTTACCGATGGGTCTACCAGTCGCTGGAGGCGCCTCCGCCCCCGGAATCTCCGCCGCCGAAGCCGCCGAAGCCGCCGTCACCGGAATCGAAGCCGCCAAATCCGCCCGATCCGCGACTGCCCCAGGATCCGCGCGACAGCAAGTTGCCTAAGATGAGGCCGGGAAGGAACCCGCCCCCGCCTCCTCCGCTGTAGCCGCCCCCGCGCCCGCCTCGGGAGAGGAACAGGAGCAGGAGGATGCCGCCCACGATCATCGGCCACGGAATCGAGTCGGATGACTTGGGCCGCATGCGGCGGGGAAGTTGCTCCGTGATGGTGACGTTCTTGGATTTGGCGACGGTGTTGCCGATGGTCTCGGCGGCGGCCATCAGGGCTTCGCCGTACTGCTGCTGGCGGAGCGCGGGACGCATTTCGCGCAGGACGGAGCCGGAAAACCCATCGGGCAGAATGGGTTCGAGGCCGTAGCCGACTTCCAGGCGATTGCGCCGGTCGCCGATCGCGAGCAGCAGCAGAATGCCTTCGTTCTTCCCTTTTTGGCCGACACCCCAGGCGCGATAGATGGTGTTGGCCACGTCTTCGACGGGCTCGCCTTCGAGCGTGGGGATGGTGACGAGAGCCATCTGGGCGCCGGTGGAACGCTCCACGGCGGCGGCATAAGTTTCCAGGCGGGCCTTGCTGGCGGAGTCGATGACGCCGGCGAAATCGCTGACGTAGCCTTGTGGTTTGAGGGCTTTCCAGTCCACCGTCCAGCCGGGCAGGGTGAAGAGGCCCAGCAGCACGCTGACCCGCAACCAGTTTATCATCTAGAGCTTCAGTTTACTATGCGGGGTGTGGTGGATTCGGGGGCCGGGGTCTGGTAAAATGAGGTTTCGGTTTTATTGGGACGTCGTCTAACGGTAAGACTGCAGCCTCTGGAGCTGCGTATCGGGGTTCGAATCCCTGCGTCCCAGCCACCATCCCCGGGTGGCTTCCCCATAAATCTTCCCAATAATGACCCTCAGGATCTCCCGTACGACACCGCCTGGGTGGCTGCCGCCTGCCGGGTTGTGGCAGGATCATATTGTATTGGAAACGAAACTACGCGCTGGGGCCGGTAAGGGCGGTGTCGTGGCGTTAAAATACCTCCATGTCCGCAAACGACTTACCTCGCAGAGCAATCCTGCGCGGCGTGGCAACTGCCACCGCGCTTTCTTATTCACGGATTATGGGCGCCAACGAAAGGGTCCAGATGGGCCTGATCGGCTGCGGCGGACGGGGAGTGGGCGATCTCGGCAACTTCGCGCAACTCGGCACTGTAGACGTGGTGGCCCTCTGCGATGTCTGGGCTACGCGGATGGGCAGGCCCAAGGAGCGCTTCCCCCAGGCTAAGACCTTCGGCGACCATCGGAAACTGCTGGAACTGAAGGAAGTGGATGCGGCCCTGATCGCCGTGCCGGATCACTGGCATTCGGCGATCGCGATCGACGCCATGAATGCGGGCAAAGATGTTTACGTGGAGAAGCCTTTAACGCTGCGCATTGAAGAAGGCCCGCTGGTTGTCAAAGCCGCTCGCGTCAACAACCGGGTGTGCCAGGTGGGGATGCAGCAGCGCTCTGGCAAGCATTATTTGGAAGCCAAGAAGGAGTATATCGATTCGGGCAAACTGGGCAAAATCACGATGGCGCGGACCTGGTGGCACGGCAACGGCGCGCACCTGATGAAGGCGTCGCCGGCACTGCAGACTCTGCCGCAGGACCTGGACTGGCCACGCTACATCGGACCCTTGAAATGGCGCGATTACGACCCGCAACAGTACGCCAATTTCCGGGCTTACCTGGACTATGGCGGCGGGCAGGTGACGGACCTGTTCACGCACTGGATCGACGTGGTGCACATGTTCATGGGGCAGGAAGTGCCGATTGCGGCCTCGGCGATTGGCGGTGTCTACCATTACAAGGACGGCCGTACGGCTCCCGACACGATCAATGTGCTGCTTGAATACCCGACGGAGTTCACTGCGACTTTCGAAGCGACGCTGGCGCCCGGACTGACGGGCGACGGAGTGGAATTCGTCGGCACCCAGGGCAAACTGCTGATCGACCGGCAGCATTACGAGTTCAAGGCGCCGGGGCGCAACTCGGTACCCGTCACGGTGAAGGCGACCGGCAACCTCGACCAGGAGCACATGCGGAACTTCCTGGATTGCGTGAAGTCGCGCAACAAACCGACGGGCGACGTACTGATTGGCCACCGCTCGGCGCAAGCCTCGCACCTGGGCAACATCTCCTACATGCAGAAGCGGCGGATCGACTTCGACCCGGTGCGTGAAGAGATTTTGCCATTTTAGTTCGGGCGGGCTGCAAACGCGGGAGAATGATGGTTTATGACACGTAAGAACTTTCTAGTCGCTGCGACCGCCGCCGCGCTGGGCGGCAATCTGGCCAAGGCGCAGCAGGCGGGCGCGCAACCGAACCCGGATCTGGGCTTCAAGGACACGCCCATCCTTCCGGGCCTGCCGTGGCACGTACACGATTCAGACCGGCCGCATCCCCGGCAGATCACGCCGGCTGCGACGCCGGGCGGAGCGCCCTCCGATGCGCTGGTGCTGTTCGATGGCAAGGACATGTCGCACTGGGTGCAACGCGGCCGTGGCGACCAGCGCAACACGCTGACCCCGGCGCAAGTCACGCTCGAGAACGGGTCTTTCGCGCTGAAGGCTCGCACGAGAGATCTACTGACCAGGGAGAAATTCGGCGACTGCCAGTTGCATATCGAATGGGCTTCGCCCGATCCGCCCGCGGGAAACAGCCAGAACCGCGGCAACAGCGGGGTACTGCTGATGAGCCGGTACGAAGTACAGGTGCTGGACGCCTGGAATAATGCGACGTATGCCGACGGTCAGGCCGGCGCAATTTATGGGCAGTATCCGCCGCTGGTGAATCCGGCGCGCAAGCCCGGCGAGTGGAACACCTACGACATCGTCTTCGAAGGTCCCCGATTCGAGGGCGAGAAACTCGTAAGGCCGGCCTATGTGACCCTGATCTATAACGGAGTGGTGGTGCACAACCGCAAGGAATCGATGGGGCCCATGGTCTACCGGCAGGTGGCCCACTACACGGCACATCCCGCGGAAGACGCGCTGATGTTGCAGGATCACAACCATCCGGTGCATTACCGCAACATCTGGATCCGGCAGTTCGGCACTTACGACCAACCCGAAAAGTAGTTTGCAACCTAATTGACTTGCTGGAATAGCGCTGCTTTGGCGCTATTCATGAGCCGTGCGGCCTCGGTGTCGCTGTGCGCGTAGGCGATTCGGTCCAAGTGTTCCCAAGGCACGCCACCGCACAAGGGATGTTGCGCGGCGGCCAGCGAGCGGAGTTTCTCGTAGGGCGTGAGATAGTCTTCTTCGCTGTAATACCGGCTTCTGAGGCCGCGATCGTCCGCTCGAATCTGCGCAAAGCCGCAGGGCCGGTGGTAATTCAGGTACGGGTTCAGATGCGCGTCGTAGAAGCGCTGGAGGATTTCTCCACGCGGGGCCGCCGAGCAGGTGCGGGAGAGATTACGAGGGCTGGCCGAAAGCTGATTGAGCAGCGTTGCCAGTTTCGAATCCACGGCTTCTCCGCCGTTCGGCGAGTGAAACGCGAGCAAGCGAAAGGGGAACTGCTGCTGCAGCGTATCGAGCACCCTGAGGGCTGACAGTTCGTCGATTGCGGGCGCGCAGGCGACGACCTCCCACTGCGTGGTTGCATCCACCGCGCTGATTCGATATACGGTCCCGGCACCCAGGTTGCTCTGGTGCAGCGCGCTGACGCGGATCCATCCCGGGGTCCGTTTGAGAGGCAACTGCCGCCGGGTTGGACTCTCGCCCGCTGCCAGTGGCGGCACCTGCCCCATGCGCTCGAGATAGACGTCGCTGTTGCGCAGGTTGTAAAGGTGGGCCACGGAGATCTCGGCGAGCCGCGCGAATTGGATTTTGCCGAATACCTGCCATTCGCGCTGCAGAATGCGACGCGTGGCCGGCCCGCTCAAACAGTGGTGAGCGCGGTCGACCTCCACCAGCAGTTCCACATCCCCGGCTGCGTATTTGACCGGGAAAGTCCTTCGCGCCTCGCAGGGCAGGGCGACGTGTCCGCTCTGCCGATAGCGCCGGATCAGGCGAGTGATCTGCGGCATGCTGAGTCCGGAGCCGTGGCGCAGCAACGTGCGCACGGCGCCGCGCTGCTGGTTATCGAGGGACTCGTAGCTCCGGCCGGCGAGCACTTGCTCGATCCAGGCATAATTCGCCGTTCTTTCCAGCATGGGCATTGGGGGGCCTGCGATGGTTTGAAGGCGACCACGGATACACTGTTGCTGGTGTATCCGTGGCCTTACCGCGTGTCCAGCTTCCCGCTAGAACTGGAAGCGAAGTGTGAACGCCATGATGCGGGGCGATCTGGCGGAACTAAACGCACCAAAGTTGGCGTTGGTCTGGTTTCCATTGGGATCGAACCGGGTGGAGGTGTCGTAGCCGGAGAACTGGGTATGGTTCGGGAAATTATACGCCTCGGCGCGAAACTCCAGGCGACGCGTTTCTCCCAGGCCTAGCGGGATGTTCTTGAGGATCGACAGATCCCAGTTGTTGGTGCCCGGGCCGTACATGATGTTGGTCCCGGCGTTGCCGAAGCAGGCCAGGTTCTGGTTGGCCCAGGAGCAGGGGGTGGGGGGCGCAAAAGCGGCCGTATTGAAGTTGCGGCCGAAGGTGTGTTGATCCTTGGGCAGGTAGGGGTCGCCTACCACGTTGATACGGGCGCCTTCGCTGGAGCCGGTGAAATCGGTGCCCGCGGTGGTCGCCAGGCCGGGCGTAAACGGTGAACCGGTGGCGATGCTGGTGACGCCGGACAAGGTCCACCCGTCCACGATGGGCGCCAGGTACTTCCCACCGAGATGCGTGCTGAGTTTGGGGACGGTGTAGACGTAGTTGACGGTCAGCATCTGACGCCGGTCGCCGCCGCTTGGGCCATAGGACCTGCTGCGTAGCGGGAGGTAGGAACTGGGAGAGCCGTAGTTCATATAGCGCGACCAGGTGTAAGAAACGCCGAACATCAGGCCCTTGCTCATCTGCCGGCGGGCGGTCGCCTGCAGCGAGTTGTAGTTCGAGCTGTTGGAATATTCGTAGGATCCAATGCCTGCCCACCCGTAGTAGGGGCGCAGGAAATTGTCGGAGAGCGGAGACTTCGAGGAACTGGTCGGGTCGGCGTTGGCCGGGTTGAATTTGGCAAAGATCGGCAAATTGTTGATCTGCCGCGTTACCACAGTGTGCCGCGACTGGTTCCCGACATAGGAGACGTCGAGCACGGTGTGGAAGCCGATGCTCTGTTGGACGCCCAGGCTATAGTTCATCGCGTAGGGGGAAGGCATATCCTGCCCCGCGAAGGTGAGGCCGGTGGGGCCAATGGCGCCTGCCGCGGTGGCGAACGTGGAAAGCGTGCCGTAGTACGTGGTGGGGTCGGCAATGAAGGGCGGCGCGCCCTGGCCTTCCCAAAGCCCGGCGGTTCCGTCACGGTCGTAAGAGATGCCGTAGCCACCGCGAACCGCGGTTTTGCCGTTGCCGAAAACATCCCAGGCAAAGCCGAAGCGGGGAGCCAGCAGCGGGGTCTTATAGGTCCAGCCACCAGAGGGAACTCCGTTCTGACCACCCACTTCCATGCCGTTCGTCCAGGAGCCCGTGCCGGGCACGTAGGTGCCGATCATTGCCGCGTAGGTGCTGGAGCCGGTCACCGGGTCCAGGGCTGCGCGTTTCCCGGTGCTATCGAAGCCGGGTACGTACATACGAGGGGCGTTGGAGCGTGAGTACACCTTGGGAGAGAAAGCGGAAACCGTATTGTTGTGGTCGCTCACGGAACCCATGAAGTAGACGCGCAAGCCGTAGTCCAGGGTCAGGCGAGGCGTGACGCGCCAGTTGTCCTGCACGAAGGTCTCGACGTTGGTGAACCAGATGTCGTGCGTGAGGCGCCGGTTGGATTCGGCATAGCTGCTGAAATAGCCCTGCAGCGCGTTGCTGAAACCGTCTCCGGTGTCGAACGGGTTGTTGGTGTTGCGGCCGAAGTCGAAGGAGCCCCGGTACTGGTCGTTGGTGTATTGGAGGACGGCGAACTTGCCGGTGTGCTCGAAGTAAACGCCGGCTTTGAGGTTGTGATTGCCGTGAATCTTGCTGATGTTGTCGGTAAACGTCCAGATGTCGTTCCAGTTCTCATACGGAGTGTTGGCCAGATTCAGGGTGGGAGTGTTCACGGGCGTGGAGCCGAACGAAACGTCCGGGACCAGTTCTTCGTCGCTCCATCCCGGATCGAATCCCTGCCGGCTTACGCCGCGGGCCAGCGAGGTGTCCCCCTTATACCACTGTGGAACATTGTTGAAGTTCGAGCGGCCCAATTTGGATTCGTCAGCCAGTCCGTAATAGATGTGGCTGTAGCTTTTCCCAAAGACGAATTCGTTGACCATGGTCGAGCTTAAGGTGGACGTCAGGTTGAGAACGTGGCCACGGCCGGGGCGTCCGCGGCGGAACATCGTGGGCAACAGGTAATTGGAACTGCCACTTCCCCAGCCTCCCCAGGGTGCGTCCAGAACCTCGGGTTCCTGAATAAATCGCCAGTAGAGGCGCTGGCTGGAGGTCGGGTTGGCATCGATGCGCAGGGTATCGTTCCGCCGAGGCGAAATGCCCGTTCCGGTGGCCAGGTAATTGCGCTGCAAAACCAGGTTCGGGTCGGGATCTGTGTAGTTGGGCTTCGGCATGAAGTTGAGCATGGCCTGGCCGGTGGGATCTATGGCGGTCGAGGGAATCATGTTGCCGGGGTAGGCCAATTGAGTGAGCGGGTCCTTGACCGTAATCTGACGCCCGCTGGTGTCAACGCTCTTGGAAAAATCGCCTTTCCGCTCCAGGTCAGTCGGCATGTTGCGGTACTGGTTCGACAGGTTAACCCGTTGCCGCGTGTATTCCTGCGCGAAGAAGAAGAACACCTTATTCTTCGTCTTTTCGAATACTCCAGGGATGTAGGCGGGTCCGCCGACGCTGTAGCCGGGGACGTTGAAGCGGTACGGGGCCTTGACGATGTTGCCCCGATTATTGAAGAAACTGTTGGCGTTGAATTCCTCGTGCCGGTGGCTCCAATAGGCGGCGCCGTGGAGTTGCTGGCTGCCCGACTTGGTGATGACCACGATCTGGGCCCCGCTTTTGCGCCCAAATTCGGCCTGGTAATTGCCGGGCATCAGGCGGACCTCGGAGATCGCTTCCATGTTGGCGTTGAAGTGGATATCGTTGTTCGACCCGGTATCGTTGGCCGAGACTCCATCGAGGGAGAAATTGGACTGGCCGCTGCCGGTGCCGTTGTAGGTCAATCCGCCCATGGTGCCCTGGTTGCTGGTGACATCGCGCCCGGCAGTGTCGACCACGCCGGGCATCAGACGCATCATGCCAAAGAAGTCGCGTCCTTTTATGGCGATGCTATCCAGCTGGCTAGCGGTAAGCAGGGAGGATTTCTCGCTGCTCCCGGTCTGTATGGGGGTGACTTCGGCCGCCACCGTGACCAGTTCGCTAGTGCCTCTCACTTTCAGTTGAAGCCGGCCCAAATCGCGGGTTTCCCGAGCCGAGAGGTCGATGTCACGCTCCATATAGGGAGCGAATTGTGCGGCATCTACCTTGAGGGAGTATTTGCCGTTGAGGAGGTTGGGAAACCGGAACAGTCCGTCCGCATTGGACTTCGCGGTCAGCACGATGCCGGTCTCCTGGCTCGTCAGTACTACTTCTACGTTGGGAATTACGGAATTCGACGAATCCGTGACGGTTCCCAGCAACGAACTGGAGACGGCCTGGGCAAAGCCCGAAACGCAGAACGCCAACATGGCGCCCCCTACACAAAGCAACTTTCGAAAGTTCATGTGTGTCACCCTTCTGGCAGATTTAGCGGCTTCAATCCCGATTTTCGAGATAAGCCCCCGGAACACCTAATATAGCCCGTGGATCAAAAACCACCAACTGAAGTGCGCGGCTCTGCCGATTCATCGACTGACTGAGCCGCGACCTTTATGGGGCGATCTTTACCAGGGGCGCCTAACCTCTACGTCGCAAGTGGAGCGAAAAGCCAACTAACCAACGGAAACAAACCTGCTGTCAAGGCTAATGCCTTCCGTGACGGCAGGACAGGTGCTTTACGGTGTGCTACAGGCCTAAGTCCGAGCATCCAATAGGCATGTTGGCCATTCTCCGTGCAGTGGAGTACCTGGGGTACAGCACCTCCTTTGCAGCAGAAAAACGGGCGGCGGGGCTGGCAGAACCGGCGTTTTCGGCGAGTTGCCGCGAGGACCGGTAATTTAAGGCCGGAAAGCCCAATTCACCAGGATGACGGGCTCTCCGCGGCAATCTGCCGGGAGAGAAGCGAAAGTATTTTCTGCTACCATTTTTCCTCGAAAGGGGAAAGGCCTGCCGGTGTTTCGCCCTTGCAGTGCCGCGAGCCGGGAGGTACAGTACGGCTGTGAACCACGCGGGTGATCAGTTGGTGCCCGGTACTTACAACGGCGCCTCATCGGTGACAAGCCCCGACTCCGTAACCATCCGCGACGCGGTCAGCGACATTCTGCGCAGCGCCCCGTTCCGCCATAGCCGGCAGTCCCAGGTATTCCTGACCTATATTGTGAAGCACAGCGTGGCGGGCGAAACCGACCTGCTGCGGGAACGCGTGATCGGCGTCGAGGTGTTTGGCCGGGACGCCAATTACGATCCCGGCGACGATCCGATTGTGCGAGTCCGGGCTGCCGAAGTTCGAAAGCGGCTGGCGCAGTATTACCAGGAAGCTACGGATCGGCCGCTGCGGATCGAAATTCCCGCGGGATCCTATAAGGCGGTAATTCAGGCCAGAGCGGTGAGCCAGCCACCCGCACCGGAAGAGCCGGCGATCCCGGCGGCCCCCCCGTGGTTCCGCCGCTGGCGCTGGTTGGCGGCGGGAGTGGCTTTACTGGCGCTGGCCATCGTGCCGGTCCGCGCGCTGCGTCCCGGGACTTCGGCATTGGACCGTTTCTGGGGACCGGTGCTATCCAGCCCGAAACCGGTGCTCATCTATAACGCCACCTCAAAGGTCTACCAGCCGGCGCGTTCCGGCCCCTCCGACGGGGATCCCTCGAAAATTCCGATGGTGCAGGTCAGTGGCCGCTACACCTGTGTAGGCGATGCTTACATGGGAGTGGTGCTCGCGTCGCTGTTTTCGGAACGTGGCAAGCTCTATCATCTGCGCTGGGGAAGCGACGTTTCGTTTAGCGATCTTCGCTACCAGCCCACGATTCTGATTGGCGCGTTCAACAATAGCTGGACGCTGCAAACCACTGGTGAGCTGCGCTTCGCCTTCGAACGGCACATGGGCATTCGCGACCGGATGGAAAACAAGCTCTACAAATTGCCGTACTTACCGCCCGACATGCCGGAGCCTGAAGATTACGCCTTGGTTTCGCGGGTATTCGACTCCAAGACCGGGGAATTGCTGATCGCAGCGGGCGGAATCACGGACTATGGCACGTACGCCGCCGGCGAGTTCCTCTCCTCGCCACGGTTCATGGAGCAACTCATCGCGCACGCTCCGGCAGACTGGGCCAAGCGAAACATGCAGGTGCTTCTGCATACCAGGATGGTAGGCGAGACGCCGGGGCCGCCGGAGATCGTAGTGGCGCATTTCTGGTAGCGGAATCTTCGCGGAGGAACGAGCCGTTCAACGGCCCTTGGCGGCTAACTAACCGTTCAGAAGTTGGTCCAGCGTGTAGGGACACTGCTGCGGCATCTTGGCAGGGACGCCCGTTTCGATTTCGGCCAATGTCAGGGCCTGGCGGTAAATATCCTGGAGATGCGTCTCCAGGTACGGGCGGAGACTGGGCGAGTCCGCCAGGTCGTCAACAATTTCCTGACGCGCATCAACGACCGAGGCCCGCCAACTGGCGCCATCCCGCTCAGGCTGGATCTGCTGCTTGATCAGGTGCAACAGCATGCGCCTGAGCTGTGACCTGACGGCTTTTCGCTCACTCTTGCCCAAGTCTTCGATCTCCTCGGCGAGATGCGCCAAGTCTACTTCCTCCAGGCGGCCGGCGCGCACCAGTTCCGCCGTGCGGATAGACCATTCCGCGAAGTCGGTGTCATACAAAGTCTTGGTGGTGGCGCCCATGAGGTAATTCTAGCGCTTCGCAGCACCGACCGGCACCCAGGTAACCTTATCGTGCCGGTTCACTTGCATGCAATCGCTCGATCGCTGATTCTCGCACAGGCGGGCCGGAATTGTTCACCTCCGACTGCATGGTTCAGTCGCACGCGGCGAAGAGGGTCCCGGTTCGGACGTGGATCGGATTGCAGAGGCTGCACTCCGTTTGGGGGAGCAAGCGGAGCAACTCTGCCCCAGACTCCACGTGGTGGGCTAAACTAACGGCTTGCAGGATGGAAGCGCACTCGAAATCACCCTTACTCCACACGGCCGACTCGTTCTGCTTCACGACGGAGACGGTCCGGCGGTGGACATTCAACTGGCGGAACGGCTGGAGCGAGCCTTCGAGCGCGGCGCGGGTCACGGACTGCTTTTGCTAGGCGCTGGAGAAGCGGGCACTCCGTTGCCGCCCGTACTCTCCTATTGGCGCGAATTCGGCGTGCGTTATGTGACCGCACTCTGCACACAGCAGGATGGCGGGACACACGCTACGCCTCCCGCCGATAGCGAACTCGATCAACTGGCTCTGGCGGCGCCTCCCATGAGGGGCGCCGAGTATCTGACGGCCGCCGTGCTCGATGCCTTGTGGCGGGACATCGACGCGGCCTTTCAGATTGATTTGGCCGAATCCAAATGCGGGGTGCAGGATTTCCTCAAACAGCGGAATCCGGCTTGGAACCTGGTCGGCCGTGTGCACTTCAACGTGGCTGAAAACCGCAAGGATCCAGACAACCCTTTCGCATTTCTGGCCACCTACACCACACGTTTATCCTCGCAGGCAAAAGCACAACACCTGCCGTTGGGACAAGCGCTACGCGAGTACGCAGGCGCCGGCAACAAGGCCCGCCTGCTCTCTCTGCTGGTCCCCGTACAACGGGCGTCGGAGACGTGTTCGTGGCTCAAGGAAATGGTCGATGCGGGTGAGATCTTTCATGCGCTGCGGTGGACGCCGCGCGAGGCGATGCGCCTATTGCTGGACGTCCCGCGCCTGGAAGCGGCGGGCGTCGTGGTGCGCATGCCCGCAGGATGGGGAGGCAACCGTCCCCCGCGGCCACGCGTTACGGGCACGGTGGGAGCCCGCAAGCCCTCGGGTCTGGGACAGGAGGCACTGCTGGATTTCCAAATGGACGTCACCGTGGACGGTGAACCACTCACCGAGGCCGAGATCCGTGAATTACTGGCGAAGACGGACGGGCTCGCGCTGGTGCGCGGACGCTGGATCGAGTTGGACCGGGAGCATCTGCAGGGCATGCTGGCGCGCTTCCGCGAACTCGAGCGCCTCGCCAAGGCCAATGGACTGGCGTTCGGCGAGGCGATGCGGTTGCTCTCCGGCGCGGACGTCAAAGTGAAAGATCAGGCAGTCGCGGAGCAGGCTGACTGGACACAGGTAGTCGCCGGCCCATGGCTGGCGGAAATGTTGAAGGGGTTGCGCAATCCGCAGGTGTTGGCGCAGGTGGAGCCGGGCGAGGCGTTGAGAGGCACCTTGCGTCCCTACCAGCAGGCGGGCGTCCGTTGGCTCCATTTCCTTTCGAAACTCGGCCTGGGAGCGTGCCTTGCCGACGATATGGGGCTCGGCAAAACCATCCAGGTACTGTCCCTGCTGCTGGTTTTGAAGCGGGAAGAAAAGGCACGGCCGCAGCCCAGCCTGTTGGTTGCGCCAGCTTCGCTATTGGCCAACTGGGCTGCGGAAATCGATCGTTTCGCTCCGGGACTGAACGCCCTGATCGCGCATCCTTCAGCGATGGTGGCAGCGGAGCTGAAGGCATTCGACACCGCGCGGCTGCACGGCATCGACCTGGTGATTACCAGTTACGGTTCTCTCTTGCGGACGCCTTGGCTTTCCGAAGTGCGCTGGCGTTTGGCCGTGCTCGACGAAGCGCAGGCCATCAAGAATCCCGATTCCAAACAGACGCGCGCCGTCAAACAGCTGAATGCCGGAGCCCGGCTGGCATTGACCGGAACGCCGGTGGAGAACCGCTTAGGGGACCTGTGGTCGATCTTCGATTTCGTCAACCCCGGGTTGCTCGGGACTACGAAGGAATTCAGCAACTTCGCCAAGCGCCTGGCCGATCGGCCGCAGGGATACGGACCCTTGCGCGAGCTGGTGCGGCCGTATATTTTGCGGCGCCTGAAAACAGACAAGACGGTCATTTCGGACTTGCCCGACAAGACCGAGGTCAAAGCCTTCTGTCCGCTCAGCCGCACCCAGGCCGCCCTTTATGAGCAGGCAGTGAACGAATTGGCCGCGCAGCTTGCCGATACCTCCGGGATCCAGCGCAAGGGCCTGGTGCTGGCTTACCTGATGCGCTTGAAACAGATCTGCAATCACCCCTCGCAATGGCTGGGCGATGGGGCGTGGAACGAGGCCGACAGCGGCAAATGGGCTCGCCTGCGGGAGATCGCCGAGGTAGTGGCGGCGAAGCAGGAGAAGATGCTGGTCTTCACCCAGTTCCGCGAAGTGACCACGCCGCTGTCGGTCTTCCTGGCTACGCTCTTCCAGCGGCCGGGCTTGGTGCTGCATGGAGAAACCGAGGTCAAGAAACGCAAGGACCTGGTGCGCCGCTTCCAGGAGGACGAGTCCGCCGGCTTTTTCGTGCTGTCGCTGAAGGCCGGCGGCGCAGGGCTCAATTTGACCGCGGCGTCGCACGTGGTGCATTTCGATCGCTGGTGGAATCCCGCGGTGGAGAATCAGGCGACGGACCGTGCATTCCGCATCGGCCAAACCAGGAACGTGCTGGTCCACAAGTTCGTGTGCCGCGGTACCGTGGAGGAGCGAATCGACCAGTTGATTGAAGCCAAGCGCCACCTGTCGCAGGAGTTGCTGGAAGGCGGCGCGGACGTCCTGCTGACGGAGATGAAGGACGACGAGATTCTCAGGCTGGTAGCGTTGGATATCAACAAAGCCCTAAGGGAGTGATCGATGAGGTACGACGATTGGGGATTTGCGCCGTATGTTCCGGTTGCCGAGCGACGGCGGAAGGCTCTGCGCGAGTTGGAGAAGAGCAGGAAGAAGGGGGAGACCGTTTCTCCCGTCATCATTCAGGGCCGCACCATCGCCACGACATTCTGGGGCAAGGCCTGGTGCGAGAACCTGGAGCGCTACAGCGATTATGAAAACCGCCTGCCGCGCGGGCGGAGCTATGTGCGCAACGGCAGTGTAGTGGATCTGAGGATTGCTCCGGGAGAGATCCACGCTCACGTCAGTGGGTCAAGGTTGTACAAGGTCGCGTTGAAAGTTACTCCCGTGGCGAAAGCGCATTGGGATGCTATCTGCAGCGACTGCTCGGGCACCATCGATTCCCTGGTGGAGTTGCTGCAAGGACGCCTCTCCAAGGGAGTCATGGAGCGCATCTGCAGGCAAGGTCAAGGACTGTTTCCGTCTCCCGCGGAGATCCGGCTTTCGTGCAGTTGCCCTGACTGGGCGGACATGTGCAAGCACGTCGCGGCGGTACTGTACGGCATCGGGGCCCGCTTCGATGAGCAACCCGAACTGCTCTTTCGTTTGCGCGGCGTGGAGGAAAAGGACCTGATCACCGAGGCGAGCAAGACGGCGCCCCTATCGAAGCGGAAGCCCTCGGCCGGCAAGGTTCTGGGAGACGAAGACCTCTCCGCGATATTCGGTCTGGATATGGCGGGGGAATCCATTGCCGGCGAGGCGGCGTCCTCACCGAAGGTCGCGAAGAAAGCAGCGTCGTCGAAGAAAGCAGCGTCATCGAAAAAACCAGCGTCACGAAAGAAGAGCGCGGCGAAGCAAGCTGCGGTTAAGCCGAGCACAAAGAAAAAGGCCAAGCCGAAGCCTCGCAAACGATAGGAACGAGCCGTTCCACGGCACTTGACCGCTAACCGTTCCGAAGTTGGTCCAGCATGTAGGGAGCCTGCTGCGGCATCCCGGCAGTTTCGATTACGGCAAATGTCGCGGCTTGGCATCAGCGCATCCTTGCCGCTCTCCGTGCATCGGGTTATGCTCGATTATCAGCATGGCGGGCGAAAGTATCATCGTGGTTGACGATTCTGTCGTGAGCCTGAAACTGTCTGCCACCATCCTGCGCAGCGAAGGTTACCGCGTGCAGCTTGCGAGTAATGCCGAGCAGGCGTTGATGATGATGCGCACGACGATTCCCGAGTTACTCCTGCTGGATCTTCAATTACCCGGGATGAGCGGGCTGGAACTGGCGCGCCAACTGCGGCAGGATGCACGCACTCGCGAGCTGTTAATTGTCGCCCTGACCGCTTCGGCGGCCGCCGAGGCCGAGCAACTGGCGTACGATGCGGGCTGTGATGGCTTTATTTCGAAGCCGGTCGACACACGCAGCCTGGGCGCGCGGTTGCGGTACTTTCTCGACGGGCAAAGCATGCCATCTCCAGCTTCCGCGGCGAGTCCCGGCAGCCGGGCGCTGCCATCCGGGCTTTCGTTCGCCGGCTCGGAAATGGAGGCCTTGCGCCGCAGTTTCCTGGCCGACGGCGCGCGCCATGTGCGTCGCATGATGGAGTTCATCCACGCGCGATTCGATATCGGCGAGGCCACCCGCATGTTCCATCAATGGGTGGGATCGGCCGGCGCGTTAGGCTACCTGGAACTGGCCGCCCAGGCGCGCGCCGCCGAGTTGCTGCTGACCACTCCGGGCTGGACTCCTGCCGAATTTCGCGAGACGCTGGACGCGCTGGCCGTGGCCTTCGCTTCGCCACGCGAAGCCGGCGACACCGCTATCCCCGACGCCATCATGCAAGAACTGTCGCGCAAACGGGTGGCGCTGATCGGCTTCGCCGATGAAGAGGCGGAGCGAATCTGCGAGGCGTTCCAGCGCGCCGGCGCCCTGCCCCGCGCGTTCACCGGGGAGGAGCCGCCACAGGCGGATTCGATACGGGATTGCAGCGTGCTCATGGTGCACGTGCGACCTGAAACGCGAGGCATACCGTGGCTGCAAGCGGATTTCCAGACAACCCAGCCGCTTGTGCTGGTGGGAGGGCGCGAAGACCTGCTGGCCCTGCCGCCGGCGGTGCAGTCGCGCGCGTGCGAGTATCTCATCGATGGCTGGCAGACCGAAGAGGTGATCATGCGCTTGAGCTTCGCCCTGTCGCGGGGCGCTGCGCGGCAGGGGGTGTCCGCAACCGGCAGGAGCACCGGGAAGCCGCAGATCTTGATTGCGGACGACGATGCGAACGTCCGGGCAGTGGTGCGCAGCGCCCTGGAAAGCCTCGGCATGGAATGCCATGCGGCGGACAATGGAATCGACGCCATTGCGCTGGTGCAGGAGCGGCGGCCGCAGGTGGCAGTGCTGGATGTGAACATGCCTGGAGTGGACGGCTTCGGCGTTCTGTCGGCAATCCGGCAGGCGGGGCTGCCCGTGAAGGTGATCATGCTGACGGCTCGCCAGCAGGAGCGCGACGTGCTGCGCGGCTTCGACCTTGGCGCGGACGATTACGTGGTGAAGCCGTTCAACCCCATGGAACTGGCGGCACGCTTGAAGCGCTTCCTGTAGCGCTGTGCCGCGGTGAGCGCCGGTCTACACGACGTTGTACCGGCGAGCCAACCAAGGGTGTACTTTTGAGCCCCGCGGTGGCCGGCGTCATCCCTGGATCGTGCCCGTTTAGCGAGGCATCGCTTTGAATTCGCGTTCCGCGAAATCGAGGAAATAGCTCCAGTTGGGATTGGGGGTGTGTCCCGCGCTGTGCTGGCGGAAGGCGATGTCGCCGGTCAGGATGCCGGTATTGATCGACGGAAATTCAGTGGCGCCTAAATCTTTTTTGCCGAGCAGCTTATAAACGGGGCCGGCGGCTACGCCCGCCAGGAAGGTGCCTCTCGCATCCGCCCAGGCGTCGGAATTTCCGATGTCGATGGCCGGGTCCACCAGGTTGCCGGCGCCCAGGAAGACGGGGCGCGGGGCGCAGAGCGCAACCAATTCGTGGGAATCCACCGGCAGATCGTTCCACTTCAGCGGACCGGCGTATTTCAGGAAGTTGCCGGCCATCCAGTGGTATTCGTTCTGGGCGGCCACGTTTTCCACGATCTCGCCATAGTTGCGGCGATGCAGTTTGGCGCCGCCTTCCCCGGAGGAACTGATGAAGCCCGTGGCGATGCGCGGTTCATAGGCCATCGCGACGATGGCCGCTTTGCCATACCGCGAATGGCCCTGTATAGCCACTCGCCTGGCGTCCACCGTTTTGTCGGTTTCGAAATAGTCCATGGCGCGGCTCGCGCCCCAGCCCCAGGCGCGGAGGGCGCCCCAATCTTCGGGCTTGCGCGGCTGGCCTTTGTTGACCAAACCAATAATGCCCTTGCGCAGACCCGCGCCGTTGTCCGCCTGAATGCTGGCCGGATTCAAGGCAGCGAAGCCAAATCCCTTGGCCAGGGCCAGCGCCTGCCAGCTTGGACCCGGTTCCGAGCCCTGCTGCGAGGGCGATACGGCGGCCGGTCCGCCGCGGCCCGCACCGCCCGGCGCGCCACCGAAGACCATAATCACCGGCACGGGACCCTTGGCATTGGCTGGCGTGCTGAGCGAAAGCTGGATATCGACCGTGATTTCGGGGAACGCGGAGTTATCTACGTGACCCACCAGAGTCTTGGTGACGATGGGGACGTCGGCCACCTTCTCGCTGGCGGTGTTGGTGATTTCCCATTTCACTTTGGGTAGATTCTTCGGCATGCGCCCGTAGACTTCGCGATCGAAGTCCTCGACGATCTCCGGGCGGCGCTGGTCCCACCACATTTTCGCGCTGGTGACTTTCTTGCCATTCTTCAGCTTCAGCGGGTCGGGAAGGTCGGGGTAGGGGTTCGCCTTGGACTCGTCGTAGTTGGTGGACCCCATCTCACGCGCATTCACCGGGGGCCGCAGGGACGTGATGTGCAACTGATCCAGCATCTGCTGGTGATCTTCCCTGGTGGCCTGTTGTTGTGCGAGTTGCTGCGGCGTTGGGGCGCCACGGCCTCCGGCGGCGGGCGCGGCGGGTGGGGCCGGCTGCTGGGTGTTCTGGAAGGCCTCACTCCCGCTCGGGATGAGTGCCAGAATGCAAGCCGCGGCGCCGATGGCCACCGGCGTCAGACGATTCCTCATATGCAAATTACCTCCCTCCACGGGCCCCCTTTGACTGTCACTTAGTCCAAAGGTCGAACTAGAAATACCAAACGTGGCGCGCGTCCGCAATCGACGGGGTCGCCTGTGGAACCGCGCGGCGATGGCGGGCATTACGGCAGAATCGCGAAATACCCGAGCGCCGCTCCCATAACCAGGACGAAGGCGGGGTGCCAGTGGAAGCGCGCGAGCAGCAGGAACGAGACTGCGCTGAGCGCGACACCGCGCCAGGACAGAATCGCGCTGCCCCCCAAAAGAAATACCGCGCTGACAATCAGTCCGGTGATCGCGGGATTCACGCCTTCCAAAAACCGCTGGGCGACGGGATTTTCGCGGACGCGTTCGTACTGTGCGCTCATTACCCACATCAGGGCGAGCGCCGGAGCCATCAATGCTGCCGTAGACAGGATCGCGCCACTGACTCCGGCGACATGATAGCCCGCGAAAGTGGCGAGGACGGCGATCGGGCCGGGAGTCAGATTGCTGATCGCCACCCCATCCAGGAACTCGCGCGTCGTCAGCCAGCCGAGTTCCGACACCATGTGGCGATGCAGCACGGGGACCAGAACGAAGCCGCCGCCAAAGAAAACGAAGCCAATTTTGAGGAAGATCAACGAGGTGTTGGCCAGCAGCGTAAGGTGGGTCATCCCGACCGGAATGTGCAGCAGAGGAAGTGCCGCGGGGGGTGGACCGGCGTCGCCCGGCAATGGGGAATCCGGACCGCGCCGCATGAGCAGTCCGATGGCTCCCGCCGCCAGCAGAATCCAGACGGCGTTGACCTGGTAGGCGCCCGCCACCAGCGCCGCGCCGGCCAGCAGGAAGGCCAACGGGCCGTGCAGCACCTTGCGTCCGAGTCCCACGGCGGCGTCCAGGATGAGCGCGATGACCACCGGACCCAGTCCGTTGACCGCACCCTGGAGCGCGGGGATTTCGTGATACCGGAAATAGAAGCTCGCCAGTGCGATGACCAGCACTACCGAAGGCATGAGGAAGGTGGCCGCGGACAGCAACCCGCCCACCGCGCCATACATCCGGTACCCGATGAAATAGGCGGCGTTCACGGAGAAGGCGCCGAGCACCTGCCCGAACCCCACGCCATGCAAAAACTCTTCAACGGTGAGGAGCTTTCGCCGTTGGACGAACTCGCGCTCCATCAATGCGATGACGGCCATGCCGCCGCCGAACCCCAGACTGCCGACTTTCAAAAAGAGAGCGAGCAGGTGAGCGAGCGAGACAGGCGGCGGACGCCTCAATCTCTGACGCGAACCGATGTGCCCGCCGGGATTCTCCGCCACTCGCGAAAATCGTAGCACGATCTTCGTGCCGCTCCGTCAGACGGTGAGCGCTGTCACCGGCAAGGTGACCACCGTTTCGATGGCCGGCGCGTGGAGCAGGGTGTTGTGAATGAGACACGCCTTGACGGCGCGCAGGATGCCTTCCTGGTGCTGCGCGTCCACCCCGGGCGCGATGACCTCGATGCGGAACTGGCCCAGGCGGGCGGGAGCTTTTGCCTTTTCGGCAGTGACCTTCACTTCGAGTTCGCCATGGGGAATGTGGCGGGCCTTCAGGTACTGCACGGCATAGAAACCGGCGCAGGTGGCCAGTGAAGAGAGGAGCAATTCGGGAGGCGTCATCCCGGTATCGGTGCCGCCGTTATCGGCCGGCTGATCGCAGATCAAACGATGTCCGCGCGCATTGACCTCAAACCTGACGTCGCCGCGGTGCTGAACAGTGACTTCCATATAAGTGCCTTCACCAGCAAAGATGCACTTGCGGCGCAAAGGTGACATGTCACCTGCGGCGAAAAACCGCATCTTAGTGAATGGAAGTGGAAATCAGTCCTTTTTATGCGAATTAGCCTCCTCTTGCTCCTGACTCCCGTGGTTTGGGGTCAGGATGCACTCAGCTTACGCGACGCCGTTCGCCTGGCGCTCCGTGAAAACAAAGCCATTGCGGGCGGCAATGCGGCGGCCAAAGCCTCCGACACACGCATCGTGCAAGCCGGCGCGGGCCGGTTGCCCAAGGTCAATTACAGCGAGAGTTTCGCGCGCAGCGACAATCCGGTTTTTGTGTTCAGTTCGCTGCTGACGCAACATCAGTTCACCACCGGCAACTTCGCCATCGACACCTTGAACCGCCCTGGCTTCCTCAACAATTTTCAGTCGCTGGTGACGGTGGATCAACCGATTTACGATGCCGGGCAGACCAAACATGCTGTCCAGGGCGCGGAACTGTCCCGCCGGATGACCGGCGAAGAGCAGCGGCGCATCGAGATGGAAGCGATCGCGCAGACGGTGCGGGCGTATTACGGCGTGCAGTTGGCGGAAGAGAACCTGAAGGCGGCGGAGCAGGCCGTCCGTTCGGCGGAAGCCGACTTGAAGCGCGCGGAAGACGTACGCGCGGCGGGAATGTCGACCGACGTGGATGTGCTCTCGGTGAGGGTCCACCTGGCGGCGATGACGGAGCAGCGAATCGACCGCGCGGCGGCGCTGAGCGTGGCCCGGCCGGCGCTCAACGACGCGCTCGGTCTGCCGCTTGACACGCCGCATACACTGACCACGCCGCTGGCGGCCCTGACGTTGAGCGGACCGGAATTGAGCGGGCTGGAAAGCCTGGGTGCGGGCGACCGTCCGGAGGCGCGGCAATCGAAGCTCGCCATCGATATGGCGCAAACGCAGGCGGCGGGCGCGCGCGGCGCCATGCTGCCGCAAGTGGGTTTCCGCGGCGCCTTCGAAGCGGACCGGCAGCGCTTCGTGACTCGCGGAGGGGTCAACTGGCTGGCCTCGGTATCGCTGCGCTGGAACCTTTTCAACGGGTCCGCCGACAAGGCGCGAATTGCAGAGACGGAGCACCTTCTGGTGCGCGCGCAGAGCGAGCAGCAGCGCGCCGATTCCGCGATCCGGCTGCAGGTTCGTCAGGCGTACGCCGGCTTGCAGGCGGCCGGGCAGCGCATTCAGGTTGCCGGCGCCGCGGTGGCGCAAGCGGAAGAAAGCCTGCGCATCACACAAAACCGTTACGCGGCCGGCATGAATAATGTCACCGATCTTCTGCGCACGGAGAGCGCGGTGCTGGATAGCCGCACGCGATACCTGGCAGCGATTCACGATCAACGGATCGCCGCCCTGATGTTGGAGTACGCCGTGGGACGCCTCACGGCCGATTCGGAGGTCCTGAACTAATGAAGCGCACTCATCTTATTCTTCTTGTCATTCCCACGGTATTTCTGGCCGGCTGCGGCAGTGAAATCACGGCGCCGCGCAGCACGCAGTTGCAGGCCACGCCAGTCGCTGTGACGGCGGTCGCCGTGACCGCGCAGGAAATGCCGGTCACGTATATCGCCACCGGCACGGTTCGGGCGCGCACGTCGGGCACGGTCTCCGCCAAAGTGATGGCGTACGTCCAACAGGTGAACGCACAGGCGGGCGACCACGTGCGCCAGGGGCAGACGCTGATCAGCCTGGATCCGCGCGACCTGGACTCCAACGTGCGGCGCGCGGAGGCGGGGCTTGTGGAAGCGCAGAGCGGCATGGCTGAGTTGGAGAACGCCACTGCGGCGGCCAAGGCCAACTTCGATCTGGCGCAATCCACCTTCAAGCGGATCGAGGAACTGGCGGGCAAGAAATCGGTATCGAATCAGGAATTGGACGAAGCCTCCGCACGCCAGAGGGCAGCGCAGGCCAATTACGAAATGGTGGGCGCGAGGCGCTCACAGATCGCATCGCGAACGGGGGTGGCCGAGCAGGAGGTACGCGCGGCGCGCATTCAGCGGGAATATGCGCGGATCGATGCGCCGTTCGCCGGCGTGGTGACGGCGCGCAACGTCGAACCCGGCAACCTGGCCTCGCCCGGAGTGCCGCTGTTCACGATCGAACAGGAGGGCTCCTATCGACTGGAGGCCGCGGTTGACGAATCGAAACTGTCGGGAGTCCGCGTGGGGCAGCCTGTGGAGGTCGCTTTCGACGCGCCCGAGCGCCGGGTGCAATCGCGCGTGGTGGAAGTGGTGCCGACCGTGGATGCCGCGTCGCGAAGCTACGTGGTGAAACTGGAATTGCCCGCGACCGCGCCACTGCGCACGGGCATGTTCGCGCGCGCATTCTTCCCCCTGGGCAAGCAGACAGTGCAGACGGTTCCGGCCGTGGCGGTGATGGAGCGCGGGCAACTGCAATCGGTCTTCGTGGTGGAAGACGGCACGGCACGCACGCGGATGGTCACCACGGGTGCGCGCTTTGGAGACAGCGTGGAAGTACTCTCCGGGCTCCATGCGGGCGAACGCGTGATTGCGCCCGTGCCGGCCGGCCTGCAGGAAGGCGCGAAGCTCGAGGTCCGGCAATGAGCCAGGCGCGCAAGCTGGGGCCCGCTGGAAAAATCGCGCAGGCGTGGATTGCTTCGAAGCTGACGCCGCTGTTGATCGTCGGGGCGCTACTGATCGGTTCCTTCGCCGTGGTGAAACTGCCGCGCGAAGAAGAACCGCAGATCATCGTGCCGATGATCGATGTATTCGTGCAAATGCCGGGCGCGTCGGCGCGCGAAGTGGAAGAGCGCGTCACCAAGCCCATGGAGAAACTGCTGTGGGAGATCCCGGGCGTGGAGTACATCTATTCGACGTCGAGCCCGGGAATGTCACTGGCCATTGTGCGCTTCTATGTCGGGCAGGACGAGGAGAAGAGCATCGTCAGGCTGAACCAGAAGCTGCTGGCGAACTTCGACCGCATTCCCCCAGGCGCCTCGCAACCGCTGGTGAAGCCGCGCTCGATCGACGACGTGCCGGTGCTGGCGCTGACATTGTCCAGCGGGCGCTACGGCGATTTCGAATTGCGGAAGATCGCGGCGCAACTGGAAGACACCGTCAAACAGGTGCCCGACGTGTCGCAAGTCACGCTGCTGGGCGGACAGCGGCGCGAGGTGAGAATCGTGCTCGATCCGGCGAAACTGGCCGGCTACAATCTCACGCCGCTACAGGTGGTGGGCGCGCTGGGGCTGTCTAACCGGCGGCTCCCCGCGGGCAAGTTCGACGCGCAGAATCGCGAGTATGTGCTTGAAGCGGGCGAATTTCTGCGCACGGCGGAGGACGTCCGCAACGTGGTGGCCGGCGTGTCGGGCGATCGCCCGGTCTTCGTGCGTAACGTGGCCGAGGTGGTTGATGGCGGCGCCGAACCCACGGAATATGTGCGCATGCTGAACGCGCAGACGCGCCAATCGCTGCCCGCCGTGACGCTGGCGATCGCCAAGCGCAAAGGGACCAATGCGGTGGAGGTCGCGGGGAATGTGCTGCGGCGCATCGAGCCGTTGAAGGGCTCGGTGATCCCGGCCGACGTGCACCTCGATATCACGCGGCAGTACGGCGAGACGGCGGCGGAAAAATCCAACGAACTGCTGCTCCACATGCTGATCGCGGTGATCTCGGTGAGCGTGCTGATCGCGCTGACGCTGGGACGGCGCGAGTCGCTGATTGTGTTCCTGGCGATTCCCGTCACGCTGGCGTTGACGCTGGCGGTGTTCTACCTCTACGGCTACACGCTCAATCGCATCACCCTGTTCGCACTGATCTTCTCCATCGGCATTCTGGTGGACGATGCGATTGTGGTGGTAGAGAACATCGTGCGCCACTGGCGCATGCCCGGCAATCAGGGGCGGCCCCCTTACGAAGTCGCGATCGAGGCGGTGGACGAAGTGGGCAATCCCACGATTCTGGCGACGCTCACGGTGGTGGCGGCGATTCTGCCCATGGCGTTCGTGGGCGGCCTGATGGGTCCGTACATGCGGCCCATTCCCATTGGGGCCAGCGCGGCGATGGTGTTCTCGCTGCTGGTGGCGCTGATCGTGACACCGTGGGCCGCGGTGCGCATCCTCAAGCCCTCGGGCAGCGACCATCACGGGGAAAAGGAAGACGCGGTGACGCGCATCTATCGCCGTGTGATGGGCGCGATTCTGCACAACGGCGGTCTGCGCTGGGGATTTCTGGGCGGTGTGGTGGTTCTGCTGCTGGGCTCGTGCAGCCTGTTCTACTTCCAATTCGTCAAAGTGAAGATGCTGCCCTTCGACAACAAGAGCGAGTTCCAGGTGATTATCGACATGCCGAACGGCACGACGCTCGAAGAGACGGCCCGCGTGGCGAACGCGCTCGCGATGGCTAGTCTCGGGCAGCCGGAAGTGGTCAACGTGCAGGCCTACGTGGGCACGGCATCGCCCTTCAACTTTAATGGACTGGTGCGGCACTACTACCTGCGCAGCGGATCGAACGTGGCCGATTTGCAGGTGAATCTGCTGGGCAAAGGCGAGCGCAAGCTGCAGAGCCACGAGATCGCCAAGCAGATGCGGCAGCGCCTGCTGCCTATTGCCAATCCGTTCGGGGCACGCATCAAGGTGGCCGAAGTCCCGCCGGGTCCTCCGGTGCTGCAGACGTTAGTTGCGGAAGTCTATGGCGAATCGATGGCGGAGCGGACGAAGATCGCGCGCAACATACGCGATCTGTGGAAGCGCACCGATGGCGTGGTGGATGTCGATTGGTACGTGGAAGACGATCAGCCCAAATATCAGGTGCGCGTCGATAAGGAAAAAGCAGCGCTGAGCGGCATCTCGGAAGATGACGTTGCGCGCTCGCTCGCCATCGCTTCGGCCGGCTATCCGGCCGGGCTGCTGCATGTGGATTCCGCCAAGGAAGACATTCCCCTGACGGTGCGCCTGGAGCGCGCCAGCCGCAGCGATATCGACCGCCTGCAGAGTCTCAACCTGTCCGGCCGGACGGGAAAACTGGTGGCCCTGCGCGAGTTGGTGAAGGTCGAGCAGACGGTGGAAGACAAGAGCATCTACCACAAGAATCTGATGCCGGTGACCTATGTGACGGGCGACGTTGCGGGTGCGATGGAGAGTCCGGTGTACGCCATCCTCAAACTCGGGCCGCAGATGGATAAGTTCAAAGCGCCGGCCGGTTACGCGATTGAGCAGCACATGGCGGCGCTGCCCACCGATGCCGACCGGTACTCAATGAAATGGGACGGCGAGTGGCACATTACCTACGAGGTGTTCCGCGACCTGGGAATCGCGTTCGCCGCCGTACTGGTGCTGATTTACGCGCTGGTGGTGGGCTGGTTCCAATCGTTCACCACACCGCTGATTATCATGGCGGCGATTCCGTTCTCGCTGGTGGGCATTCTGCCGGCGCATGGCCTGCTGGGCGCGTTCTTCACCGCCACATCGATGATCGGCTTCATCGCAGGCGCCGGCATTGTGGTGCGCAATTCGATCATCCTGGTGGACTTCATCGAGCTGCGCCTGGCCGAAGGTATGGCGCTTGACGCGGCCGTGATCGATGCGGGCGCGGTGCGCTTCCGGCCGATGCTGCTGACGGCGGCGGCGGTGGTGGTGGGGGCGGGAGTGATTCTTTTCGATCCCATTTTCCAAGGGTTGGCCATCGCGCTGATGGCCGGCGAAATCGCTTCGCTGGCACTGTCGCGCATGACCGTACCGATTGTCTATTTCGTAGTGAATGGCAGAAAGCAGGGTATATGAATATCGAACGCTATCTCCGGCTGATTGCCGGTTTCTTTGTGATGCTCAGCGTGGCGCTGGGATATTGGGTGTCGCCGTGGTGGTTTGCTTTCACGGCTTTCGTGGGGCTCAACCTGTTCCAATCGGCATTCACGGACTGGTGCCCGATGATCACGTTCCTGAAGAAATTGGGGGTGCCGTCCGCGGGACAGATTCCGCCGCGCCGTTCTTAATGCAGGACGGGCAGGGTGAGGTAGTCCTCGGGGATGAAGTAACTGCCCTGCGTGATGCCCTGCGGCGTAATCTTCTGGAGACGCTGCAAGGTTTCGCGCCCACTGCGTAATCCGGCCAGCGCGTCTTTGAAGGCGCGCGTCACGGCGACCACCTGCTGCGCGTCTTCGTGCACGAACTCCAGGCGGAAGCGCGCGATGCCGGCCGCGCGCCAGGAATCCAGATGCAGGCTGGCCTCTTGCGCTTCCGCGCCGAACACCGTATTGCGGCAGCCCACGTCGGCCATCACGGGATGCGCGCGGCCTGCGGTATCGCGCAGCGCCACGCGGTGTTCTTCGCAGGGACGGCCGCAATCGCGATAGCTGGTGCCGGTCGACAGGAAGCGGCAGAAAACGCAATGCTCGGTGTGGAAGACCGGCAGGTGCTGGTATGCCACGGCCTCGATGCGCTCGCCACCGGTCTGCCGCGCCAGTTCGGCCACCTGCGCGGCATTGAGATCGTAGGTGGGCGTCAGATACCGCAGGCCGAGTGCGAGCAGTTCCGCGGCAGTCAGCGCATTGGCGGCATTCAGGCTGAAATCGCCGGTGAGCTCGCGCGGTTCGCGATGGCGCAGGGCTTCCAGCAGTCCGGAAGAGCGCACCAGAATTGCGCAATCGCAGCCCAGCAGAAAGTCGACGATCTTCTCCTCTCCCGGCTTGAGCACGCGCGGACTGGCCACGCGGACCGCTATGCCGGCATCGCGCACTCGTTGGATCGAAGGACGCAGTCCGTAGAGATCGAGGTAGTCCAGCGTGAGGGAATCGGGGCGAAGTTCGAGGGCGGCATCCAACTGCGCGGGCGTGCGCACCAGGAGGTGGAGCGTGGGCGGAGTGGGCACAGGCGCGGCCGCCGGACTGTCATCAGGCTTCTCCCAACGGCCCAGGTGAAGCACTCGCGGCGCACCCTGTATCGCTTGCAGGCGCTCCACCGCGTCCCGCCGGATTTGATTGAGCAGCGAACTGGGCGCGAAGGGCGCGCCTGCCATTTCCAGCGTGACAGCGGCGAGCTCGTACGGCGTATTGCCGAGCCGTCCGCATTGCGCACGCAGATACTCCTCGTCGATCGCGCGATGGCGCGCCGCGCCCAGCGGTGTATCGCTTTCCAGGCTGACGGTGAATTCGCCGGCGGTCCAGGCGGTACGGAGCGGTTCACCTTCGCGCGCCACCACATGAAGAGTCAGCGGCTGCTTATGCAGGGGAGATGCGGTTTCAGTGTAGATCCGCGCGGCTTTGTCGATATCGGGATCGTGCGTGCGCCATACGAGGTCGCCGGGCGCGATGCGCGACAGGTTCAACGCGCCGTTGCCGAAGCGCAGTTCGTGACGCTCGATTTCGAAGATGCGGCCGCCCTCCTCCGCTTCCTCGGGACTGCGCCAGTCGGCTGCGTCGAAGACCACACCGTCGCCGGGCTTGAGCTGGGAAATGCGTTGCGCCTCGGAAGGCTCGATACGCACTCCGCTCTCCGTGGCCCGCACTACGCGTCCCATGAGGACGCCGCGATGGCGCGGAGCGCGGCCTTCCACCACCGCCTGATGATTCGTGCCGCTGAGGAAGAAGGGGCCGAGGCCGCGCGAGTACACCTGCGTAAGGCGCAGTTCCTCCGCCGGATCCACTTTCACCGTACGCCCGGCCCATGCGTCGTCCACCGCATTGCGATAGGCGGCGGTGGTCAGCGCTACGTAGTCGGCGTCCTTGTAGCGGCCCTCGATTTTCAGAGTGGAGATGCCGATGTCGACAATCTCCGGGACCTGTTCGAGCGCGTACAGGTCGCCCGGTGAGAGCAGGTAGCGCGCATCGCCGAGAGGGCGCGGCTCGCCATCCACCAGCAGATCGTAAGGCAAGCGGCAGGCCTGCGCGCACTGGCCCCGATTGGCGCTGCGCCCGCCCCACGCTTCCGACGAAAAGCACTGTCCCGAGTAGGCGACACACAGTGCGCCGTGCACGAAAATTTCCAGTTCGCAATCCACCGCCTCGCGAATGGCACGAACTTCGGCTAGCGACAATTCGCGCGCCAGAGTGACGCGGCTGACGCCGAAGCTCTGCGCCAGCCTGACGCCATCGGCGCTGGTGACGCTCATCTGCGTACTGCCGTGGATTTCGAGATCGGGCGCGATCTGCTTCGCCATGCGGACGGTGCCGATATCCTGAATGATGAGGGCGTCGGCGCCCGCTTCGGCAATCTCTCGAAGCGCGCGCGCCGCTTCTTCCAACTCGTGATGGAAGATCAGCGTATTGAAAGTCACATAGCCGCGCACCCCGCGGCGGTGCAGGGTCGCCATCACTTCCGGCAGTTCGTCGAGCGAGAAACCGACCTTGGCCCGCGCCGTGAAGTGCTTGAGTCCGAAATACACTGCGTCGGCACCGGCTTCCACCGCCGCGCGGAGTTGGGGCCAGTAACCGGCAGGACTCATGACTTCAGGCTTGCGGGAGGGGGGCACTATTACAAGGGTAGCGCAGCGACCGCGGCAGGCGAGTCGCTAAACTGGGAGCAGTGCCCGTCGAGAGTCCACAGAGGGAATCCACCACCGCATTTCGCGTCCTGGCCGCGATCAGCTTTTGCCATCTGTTGAACGACATGATGCAATCGGTGATACCGGCCGTGTATCCGATCTTGAAGTCCGCCTACCGTCTGGATTTCGGCCAGGTGGGGCTGATCGCACTGACGTCTCAGCTCGCGGCATCGCTGCTGCAACCGGTGGTGGGCTGGTACACGGACAAACATCCGAAGCCCTACTCCCTGACAGCGGGAATGATGTTCACCGGGGCCGGACTGCTACTGTTGGCCTCAGCGCCGAGCTTTGGAATGGTGCTGGCCGCGGTCGCAATGGTGGGAATCGGCTCGGCAATCTTCCATCCCGAATCCTCGCGCGTGGCGCGCATGGCGTCGGGCGGACAGCACGGGTTGGCGCAATCGGTGTTTCAGGTGGGCGGTAATGCCGGCTCGTCGATGGGTCCGCTGCTGGCCGCGTTCATCGTGCTTCCCGTGGGCCAGCACAGCATCGGCTGGTTCTCGGCGGCGGCGCTGCTCGCCATGGTGATTCTGCTGCGCGTAGGCGCGTGGTACAAGCAGCATCCGAGCATGACTCCGAAATCGCGCGCCTCGCAATCCACCGCCACGCAGCTGCCGTCGCGCAAGATCGCGAGTGCGATGGCGATTCTTATCGCGCTGATTTTTTCGAAGTACTTTTACCTGGCCAGCCTGCTGAGTTACTACACGTTCTATCTAATTGCCAAGTTTCACATCAGCGTGCAATCGGCGCAGTTGCACCTGTTCCTGTTCCTGGGCGCGGTGGCGGCGGGCACCATCATCGGCGGACCGGTGGGCGATCGCATCGGCCGCAAATACGTGATCTGGTGTTCCATTCTCGGCGTGCTGCCCTTCACGCTGGTGCTGCCTTACGCGAATCTCTTCTGGACGGGTGTGCTGACGGTGATTATCGGAGTGGTGCTGGCATCGGCCTTCTCCGCGATTCTGGTGTATGCGCAGGAATTGCTGCCGGGGCGGATCGGGATGGTGTCCGGCCTGTTCTTCGGACTGGCATTCGGTATGGGCGGGATTGGCGCCGCGTTGCTGGGACAACTGGCGGACGCCAAAGGGATCGAGTTCGTCTACAAGGTCTGCGCGTTCCTGCCGGCGATTGGACTGCTGACAGCGTTGCTACCCGATTTGCATCCCGGCGAGAAACGGCGCGGAATTATACGGCCTGCGCGGTAGCGTGCAGCTGGTAATACGCCACCAGATCGAGGGCCGGCGGCGTGTGGCCCATGGTGCGCAGGAAACCGGACGCCTGGCCGCGGTGATGCGTCCCGTGATTCACCACGTGCATCGCCAATTTCCATATCGTATTGGTCCAGACGTTGCCCTTCATGTCCTTGTACACGAGGTCGCCGCACAGCGCTTCATCAGTCTGCCCTGCGAACCAGGCGTTCCACTGGCGGTAGAGTTCCGGCCACTGATTGACCAGCACATCCATGTGGCGGTCGGCGTCAGTCAGGTAAGGCTGGACGGGAGCTTGCTGAAAGCGCGCGAGCCAGATGCGGTCGGCGCCGAACGTGTGCACCAGGGTGCCGAACACGCTGCGGTCGGCAGTTTGAAAATCGCGATGCAGTTCATCTTCCGTAAGCTCCGCCGCGGCATGCACCAACCGCTGGCTGGCCCATGCGGAGTAGGAAAAATGTTCGCGCAAATCTGCGACAGAGAGCGGCATTCCTCAATTTTACGTGAATAGCCGCGCAACGTTTTCAGGCCGGCGTATTCAAGCGGACCACAGTAAGACCGGCAACGCATGACGGGGGTTTATCATGGAGAAATTCATGGATAGGCGAACCTGGATTCAACTGATGACGATTCTGAGCGCCGCGGGCGAAGCCAACGCGCAGCAGCGCGCGCAGGGCGCGAATCCGCAGGCCCCGCCACTGGCCGTCACCAAAGATCAGGTGGTGGGCGCGTTGAAACTCATGGGCCTGGAATTTCAGGACGCGGAACTCGACATGATGCTGCGCGGCGCCAACCAGGCGCTCGGCAATTATGAATCGCTGCGCAAAGCCGATATACCGCTCGATACCGAGCCGGCCTTCGCCTTCCACCCCGGCCTGCCCGATCGCAAGCCTGTCAAAGGTCCGCCGCGCTTTGAGACCACCATCTCCAAAACGCCCGCGAAGAAAGCGCCGGCCAACCTCGAAGACGTCGCCTTCTGGCGCGTGGTCGATCTGGCGCCGCTGGTGAAATCGCGCGCCATCTCGTCCACCGACCTGACCAAAATGTATCTGGCGCGCATGCGGAAGTATTCCCCGAAACTGCTCTGCCAGATCACGTCCACCGAAGATCTCGCGCTGCAACAGGCAGCGGCGGCGGACAAGGAGATTCGCGCCGGCCATTATCGCGGGCCACTGCACGGCATCCCGTTCGGCCTCAAAGATCTGTTCGACACCAAGGGCATACTGACCACCTTCGGCGCGGAGCCTTACCAGACGCGCGTCGCGGACAAGGACGCCACCGTGGTGGAGCGCCTGCGCAATGCGGGCGCCGTGCTGATGGCGAAGCTATCCATGGGCGCGCTGGCGCAAGGCGGCCTGTGGTTCAAAGGCATGACGAAGACGCCGTGGAACACCGAGCAGACTTCCAGCGGATCGAGCGCGGGCTCGGCGGCCTCCACCGCGGCCGGACTGGTGGGCTTTACTCTCGGCACGGAAACGCTGGGCTCCATCATTTCTCCCAGCCAGGCCTGCGGCACTGTCGGACTACGTCCCACTTACGGGCGCATCAGCCGCTACGGCGCGATGGCGCTGAGCTGGACGATGGACAAGATCGGCCCGATCTGCCGCGGCGTGGAAGACTGCGCCATCGTGTTGAACGCCGTCTACGGTCCCGATGGGCACGACCGCACGGTGACGGCCGACCCCTTCCACTGGGAACCGCGCAAGCAGCTCTCCAGCCTCCGCGTCGGCATTCTGCAAAAGGACTTCGACCGCGCGCAGGGCGAACAGAAGAAGCTCTGGGAGCAGGCCATCGATACCCTGAAGAAAGCGGGCGTGCAGATGACGCCGACCGAGTTCGTCGAGGACGGCCCCACCATCCGCTTTCTGTTGAGCGCCGAAGCGGCCACGGCCTTCGACGATATTACGCGCGACGGACAGGTGCGTAATCTGCGCGGACAAAACGCGGGCGACTGGCCCAACACCTTCCGCACTTCGCGGCTGATTCCGGCAGTGGAATACATACGGGCGCAGCGCGCGCGGACCCTGCTGGTGGCGAAGTTCGAGAAGTTCATGGAGGATTGGGACGTGCTCATCATGCCGCCCAATTCTCTGCTGACCACCACCAATCTCACCGGTAATCCGCAGGTGGTCATGAAGTGCGGCTTCACCGAGGGCACGAAGCAGGACGGCACGAAAATTCAGGTGCCGCGCTCCATCAGCTTCCTCGGCAAGATTTACGACGAGGGCTCGCCGCTGCGGGTGGCTTTGGCCTACGAACAGGCCACGGACTGGCATCTCAGGAATCCTACGCTGGAGGCGTAGCGCTACTTGGCGGAGGCCGGCATCTGCAGATAGCGTTGCTGCTGCGGAGTCAGCTTCTGTTCCATCTCGTTGACCTGTTTGCGCAGTGTGTCGCGATCGCGAATGACCTCGGCCAGGGTGTCCTTGTAAACGGCCGGCGCCGGCGCTTTGGCTTGCTTGCTGAATTTGGCCGCCTCGTTCTGCGTGACTTGAATCTGCTGGCTGAGGCGCTTCACCAGTTCGGCGTTGTTCGCCTTCTCGGCTTCGGCCTTTTCCTTGATCAGGTGCATCTGATCGCTTTCCACTTTGAGTTCCAGCGCCTGCGCTTCCGCCCGCCGCGCCGCTTCTTCCGCGGACTGCGCGTGCTGGCGCTCTTCCGAGGCGATGTGATACTGCCAGGCGGCCACTCCGGCCGCGCCCAGCGCGATCACGAACGCGATGAACAGCGTCACGGCGATCACCTGGACGCGATGCTTCTCTTTGGCGCGCGCGCCGGCTTCGCGCTCCGCCTCATAGCGCGCCTGCCAGTCCAGCACGGCCTGAGCGAGCGAATCGTGGTAGATCTCGTACTGCAATTCGCCGGCGCGCCCGTCGGGCGGCGCCACGGGAGTCAAAATGCGCTTGTCCGGACCGGCCAGCAACTTGAGCAGCGGTTCCACCTCCTGCGTGGTGACCTTCGCGAACTTAGCGAGGTTCGGAACCGTGTGCGCGATTTTCGAACCGGAAGGCGTTACCAGATGCGGGAACATGCGGGCGCAAATTTCCCGATCTCCCAGGCTGAGCCCTTCCAGCGCCTTTTCCAAATGGCTCTTGATGATGGTCTCCGCGCCGCCCAGCTTGACGAGTGTTTCGCTGCGCAGCGCGTGAGACCCATCGCTGACTTCTTCCTTCCAGAGCCGCGTCATCACCAACTGCAGATAAGGGGTCTCGACGGCGCTGACGGTCTGCGCCGCAGCCACGCGCCCTTGGCCCACCTGGCCGATCAACACGCGTCCCCGGTGCGCCTGTTCGATTACCTCTCCCACCAACGGCGCTTCCACGGTGTAGCGGCCGGGCTGCACCTTGCTCTCGTCCGGCAGCGCGTTGTAACGCTCCACCGGTTTGAGGATGGCATCGCGCGCACCTTCCCCGGTGAGGTGCTGAATGCGCAGGTAGTTGGAGAACAGATTCGGGATCAGCGCTTTGAAGCGGTCCAGTTTGGCGATGGCATCGTCGCGCAGCGAGATCAGAAAGTTGGCGGGCAGGCCGGACCGGTTCGCCGCGGCGGCAAACTGCACCGCGAAATCGTCGGGAGCGCTCGCCGCGTGATACAGGAAATACTCTTCGAACTGATCCAGAATCAGCAGAAGATCGCCGCCCATGCCCGTACCCGCGGCAACCAGCAGGTTTTCGAGCGAGGTGGCAGGCGGGAGATTGCGCAGCGGATCCTGGCCGGTCAGGCTGACCAGCGCTTCGGAGATGGCGGCGCGCAATTTGCCCAGCACATCGTCCTTCCAATCCTTGAAGTACACCACCGCGATCTCGGGCGGCTCGCCTGCCTGGCGGGATTGCTCGATGCGATCGCGCACCTCATTGACGATGCCGGCGCGCAGCACGCTGCTCTTGCCGACGCCCGAGGCGCCGTAGAGAATGGTCAGCCGCGAGGCGAACAGGTTGGCCAGGATGCGCTGCTGGTCGCGCTCGCGGCCGAAGAAGAACGGCGCGTCGCTTTCCGTGTAGGGCACCAGTCCGACATAAGGCGATTCAACCTTGGGCGGCATCGGAGTTTCCCATGAGGTGGACCAGTAATTCGTCGATTGTCTTCTCGTAAATAGTGAGCTGGCGGCGGCTCCAGAATTCCTTCTCCAAAGGCAGCGCCTTATGCTGAATGGCCCACGCCGCGCGGCGCGACGGCCACTCCTGCCAGATCTTATGCAGAATCACCCGCAGGTTCCAATCCTGCAACCCGTACCCCAGAAACAGCATGTGGCTGGTCTTGAACGGCTCGGCGAACAGCGAGGGGATCGCCGTGTTGGCCACCATGCGCGAGAGGAACTGCACGTAGTCGTCTTCCGTAATCAGGTAGCTGTCGCGCTCCGGCGCGTCCAGATCGGCCGACCCGTGCATCTTATAGATGATTGGCGCGCCGTCTTTGGGAATCACCAGTTCGTTGGGCACCACTTCGTCTCGCGGTCCCATGGCCGCCTGCTCCCCGTCGTACCGCCCATAGAACAGGGTCGGAGCGCCGTTGCGGTAGACCACCAGATGGTACGATCGTTTCCCGGCTTCGAAGGCTTTCTCCAGCAGGCAATCGTAATTCGTGGTCACCAGAACACGGCACTTGGATGCCGCCAGGAACAGGTGCAGGGGACCCGGTGTGTAGGCCTTGGCGAAGACTTCGCGCAACTCGTCATCCAGCCCCTGCCGACCTGCGACTCCCTCGAAATACTGCGCGACCCGCGTCAATTCTGGCGGCGCGTTGGAGGGGTATCCGCTGCGCCGGTCGAGATACTCCGCCAGTTCCCAGGCCTTGGGAAGAAAGCCGGAGGAGGGCGAACTCCAGTCGCAGGCTGTGGCAGGCCGCAGAAGGCTAGCCCCGGCGCCCAGAAACGGGATGACGAGGCCGCGCGCCATACGGTCGCGCATCAGTTCGTACGGAGGCTGCGGCCCAGTCTCCGGAGTAACAGCAGCTGCGGCCGGGGAAACCGGGTTAGTAAGTGAATCACCCATAATCTACTTCTCCAAAAGTCTAATCCCGGGATAACTCAGAAGAAAGCTCCCGCGCTGTTCGATGAAGCTCTTCAGGCTCAGGGAAGAGGGTGCGGTGGGTCCGCTGCCGGGCTCGAAGTCGTCCTGAGTCACCGACTTAGTGAAGCTTTCGGTGGAAAAAATCTTACGTGTATCGGATTTCACATCCGCCAGAATGAGGCTCTGCCATTGATTCACCAGCGGGCCTACTTTGCCCCAGTCCAGCCAGTTCGTCGCGATGTCGCGCAGGTCGGCCAGGTAGCGCGCGCGCAGAGTTGGCGCCTTCAACAGGCGGTAAAGCAGCGCCTTCTGCGGATCTTCCGCGCCCGTGAAGGGGTCGAGCCGGGCGCCGCCGGCGATCTCCACACCGCCCCGGCGGGCCATCGCTTCCGTTTCGCGGAAAGTCTCATTAGCGTCCCACGGAATGAGGTGGAATCGACCTTTGGGGTCGAGGTAGATTCCATAGTCGCTGGTCCGCACCCAATACCCGTCGTTGTTGATCGCCGCTTTATCGAGCGCTAGAAACCGGAGCGTACCCTCGATATCGAGGAGGGGTTCAAGTTCCTTCTCCAATTGCGCGGGCGGCGTTTGATTGAGCACCTTGCAGAGATGGATCAGCGCCTCCCACGCCTTCGGGTCGTCTTTGGTCTTGAGCTCGTAGCTGCCTTTGTAAGTCGCGGCGTCTTCGCCCAGATAGGCGAGGCCGCCCCGCGCGGCGGGACTGCCCGGCACTTTCCAGCGCGCGCCCTTCGCGGATTGAAACCACTCCTGCGTGAAATCGGCGTTGATCTGCTGGGTATTGACGTAAATGCCCCAGCTCTCCCCATTGATGACCACGCGCACCCAATTGGCCTTCGGCGCGGCGATGTACTGGCGCGCCACGTGCTGAAACAGGGCGGTGCGCATAAACGTCGGGTCGGCATTGGCATTCAACAGATTGAGCGAGCGATACCCGTTGAGGCGCTGCTCACCATGAAGGTAGTTCAGTGACACATCGAGCGAGCGCTTGCGTCCCTCCGGCACCGTGGAATAGGACGATTGGCCGCGGAAGTGGACGCCCACGTCCGGGTAAACTTTCCCATCCACCGTGAGTTTGGCCGGCACGTCCACGTCGGTGTGATAGAAATCGGCCATCTCCTTTTCCCAATCCGCCGCTTCGAATTCCAGAAACAGGGTGCGCAGCACCGTCTCGTCATAGAGGGACTCGCTGCCGAAGTTCTTCACCTGGGCGGGCGTAACGCGGGGTCCGGGCGCCGGCGGGCCCTGCTGCGAATTCCGGAAGCGTCCGCCGCCGCGGCGCGGTTGCGTGGCCATGTATTCACGCGCGGCCTTGCGCTCGGCGGCATCCAGATAGCCTTTGCCCGCCGCATCGAATTGGGGCAGCAGTTTGACGCGCTGTCCGGCTGCGCCGAAGCCGCGTCCGCCGAAATCCTGCGCCTGGGCAAGGGCCAGAGCGGCGGCGCAGATCGCGAGTTTGACGGTCCAGTTCGGCGAAACGGACACGGGGCCTCCAGAGTGCTGAGTTGCTTAGGAGCTTAACATTTCTTTGCACCGCACGAGCGTGTGCTCCATCGTGGGGCGGGGTATACTCCGTACAACTACTCATGGCACAGAGCCGCATCGCGAAATTCCGGCGCCTTTCCCTCCGTCAGTGGATGATCGCCGCAGCCCTGCCCGCGCTGCTCACCGGACTCTTCGCGCAGCGCCCCTTCCGCGAGTACCCGCCGATGGAAGGTGGGGACAGCGTCGCCGCCTTGCCTCCCGATTATCAGAGCCCGGCGGAACTCGTGCTCGGCCGCCTCATGTATCCCTCCGGCGGCGGGCGCGGCCGCGGCGGTGGCGGGAACTGGGTCAACGGCGGGTCCAACTGGACGGTGGACTATCCGCGCGGCGATCGCACCTTCGCCGTCGCCATCCGCCGGCTTTCGCGCATCGACGTGCGCAGCGTCGAGCAGCCCGTCAACCCCGATGACGGAGACGATATCTACTACTGGCCTTACCTGCACGTCGGCATGCCCACCAGTTGGAATTTGACGGACGCGCAGGCGGCCAAAATCCGCGAGTACCTGCTGCGCGGCGGCTTCATGCTTTGCGACAGCTTCTTCGGCACTCAGGAATGGGCGGGCTTCGAGGCAGGCATGAAGCGCATTTTCCCCGACCGCCAGATTGAAGACCTGCCGGAACAAGACCCCATCTTCCACACCGCGTACGACGTTACGGAGCGCTATCAGGTGGGCAACTTTCGCTCCATGCAGCGCAACGGCAACACCTATCGCGCCGACGGAGACAAGCCGTACTGGCGGGGCATCCGCGACGACAAGGGCCGCGTGGTGGTGGCCATCACCTTCAATAACGACCTGGGTGATTCCTGGCAGTTGGCCGATAATCCACAGTACCCGCAGAAGTTCTCCTACCTGGGAATCCGGCTGGGACTGAATTTCGTCGTCTACACGATGACCCACTAACGCGGTAGCCTGAGAGTCAACATGCCACCAGTCCAGCCAGGCGATGGTGCCCGGAGGTCCGTGCGATACCTCGCGTTTCTGCTGGTAGCGATGCGCACGCTGACCGCCGCGGGGATCGAAGGCCGCGTCGTGGAAGACCATACGGGCAATCCGCTGGCCTCCGTCGAAGTCCGCATCGCCAAAGCGGGACAACGCACGCTGGCTGCACAACTGGAGACCGATTCCAGCGGGCAATTCCGCGCGCAGGGCCTGACGGAAGGCGAATATCAGATCGACGCCACGAAGTCGAACTTCATCGGCGTCACGCTGCGGGTTGCCGGACTTCCGGGGCCGCTGACGCTGCGCCTGGTGCGCTGCGGAGTCATCACCGGGCAGGTGATGGATGCCCAAGGTCAGCCCATGCTTGGCGTCATGGTCTACGCAATGCCCAAGCCGGTCAGCGGTCCGCTGATGCCGTATGCGGCGCCGGTGCCCGGAACCTACATGCGAGTCAATGAACGCGGGGAATACCGCCTGCATAGTCTGCCGCCGGGAGAGTATGCCGTAGCGGCTGCGTACGGGGCGTCCACCGCGATGTTCGGCTCTAGCGGCGGCGCCGACGTGCGGCCGGCAATCGGCAGTGGAGTGCAGATCTACCCCACCTTGCAGCGCCCTCGCTTCTTTACGGTCGCGGGCGGTGAAGCGTATCGCAATGTCGATTTCGCGATTGTTCCGACGGCTCTGCACAACGTGAGCGGAAAGGTCGTGCTGCCCGATCCCAAGACGCGCTACTGGCTGGCGCTGACCACCGCGGAACAGCCGGGTCTGGCCACGGCCGTGACGGGAACCTCCGCCGATGGCAGTTTTCGTTTCGAAGGGATTGCGGATGGCTCGTATACCTTGACGGCGTCCGGGCCGATTACTGGCTACGGCGGGAAAGGCATGCTTGGCGCACCAGTCCATTTCGGGCGCATGCCCATCAGCGTTGCGGCCGACATCAGCGATCTCACCGTGCCGGTGCAAAAAGGCAGCTCCGTCGCGTTCCTTCTGCGCGCACCGGCCGGAGCGCAAGGCGCGGGTGGCTGTCCCAGCGCGGCGCAGGTGGCGCTCACTGCACTGGAAGACTTCGCCACGCGCATCGATCGCACGGGCGCCATCAATGCGGTGAAAGAACAGCCGGTCGCGGATCTCGCGCCGACGAAGTATCAGGTCGGCGCCACCGGTCTCGGCGAGGGATGCTATCTCGCGTCTTCCACTGTGCTCGATCTGGCGAGCGGTGGTCACGATGCCGTAGTGCCGGTGCTGGTGGCGCCCGCGGGTTCGATCCGAGGCAGACTCACGGGCGGCGCCGATCCGCGCGCGTTTTCCATTGTGCTGGTGGCCGCGGATGCGGAGGCCGCCACCAATCCGCTGCAGGTGGTGAATCCCGATTCCAGCGGCAAGTTCGGATTCGGCGGCCTGCGTCCGGGACGGTACCGCATCGCGGCGCAGAGTGCGGGTGCGGCGGGCGCGCGATGGGTGACTGACGCGGCGCACATGCTGGAAATTCAAATCGTGGCGGGCGCGCCCACCGAAATGGAACTGCCCGCGCCGGGGAAGCCGCAATGAAAGCACTCGCCGTATTTCTGATGTGCCTCGGCGCCGCCGCTCAGGAACCGCCGGCGCCCGCCGAGACTCCCAAACCCGGCACCGTCAGCGGCATCGTCACCGTTGCCGGCACGGGAACACCGATGAAGAACGTCCAGGTAATTGTGGGGCGGGGCGGTCCGCAGGAGCGCACTGCCACTACCGATGCGCAGGGGCGCTACACATTACGCGAGGTGGCTCCCGGCATGCAGCGCATCCTGGCGATGGCGCCCGATGCCTCGGGGCGGCCCGGCTTCGGACCGAGTGCCACCCGCCAGATCGTGCTCGCGCCGGGCCAGGACTCCACCGTAGACCTTCAGGTGATTCTTCCCGGCCGCATCACGGGCAAGGTGGTCGATCAGAACAAAGAGCCCGTGCCCGGGATCACCGTATTTCTGGTCGCTCGCGAGTACACGTACGGCGCTTTGCGCGCCTATTTCACCAGCGCCGCCACCACCGATGACGAGGGCGTGTACACCCTGGAACGCGTCACGCCGGGGCGCACCTATGCCGTGATGGCCAACCGCCTGCGGCGAAACTTGAAGCCGATTTCCGATGCGCCGCTGGACCCCGCCGTGCGGCTGCCGTCCGTGGTGCCTACCTACTTCCCCAACGCGCCATCGCTGGACGGCTCCGAACCTTTGATCCTCAGGCCCGGCGAACGCCGCGAAGGCGTGGACATACGGATCAGGCGCGCCGCCTCGTTTTGCCTGGAAGGCGTGCTGGAAGGCAATAGCGGCCCCGGCGCGCTGAATTTCGATATCAGCGAAACTCAGCCAACCAGCGGGCAAACGGGCTCCGGCGGCTTCTATATGTCGCCCCCCGGCGGCAAGACCGGGCCCGATGGCAAGTTTCGTCTTTGCGACCTGCATCCCGGCGATTACGAGCTCTCCGTCTCCGAATATCGCCCCGGCGGTTACGGCGCGGGGCAGTTTAACGCCGCCGTTGTCACCATCGGCGACCGCGACGTGAGCGGAGTCCGCCTGGGATTGCGTCCGCGCATTCCGGTTGCGGGCGAGGTAGCGTTCGACGGTCCGCCTCCTGCGACGCCGATCGACACCAAGTTGGGCATCGCCGTGATTGCGGTCACGCGTGCTGAACGCGGCAACGCGCAGGCGGCCATCCCCGGCGCGTTCACTTTTGACGATGGCCTGTTGATGGACGAGTACGGCACGACGTTCAACGCCGTGCCGCCGGGAACTTATGTGAAGGATGTGACCTACGGCGATCGCAGTATTCTGAATCGCACCCTGCGCGTCGGGTCCGCGATAGGCAACGCCTCGCTGCGTGTCGTACTCGCCCGTGATGGCGGCAGTATCGCCGCCAGGGTCGCCGACAAGGACGGCAATCCCGTCGCGGATTGCACGGTGGTGATCCTGCCGGCCACCGCGGCCAGCGAAGCCGAATTCGCAGCGCTGATGAAGACCGGTCAGAGCGATGCGTCCGGCCGCTGGAGCGGTCCGCAACTTGCGCCGGGGAAGTACGTCGTGCTGGCGACGCAGGATGCGATCAACCGCTCGCCGGAAGTCATCGCCAAACTGTGGGCGGCGCGTACGCGGGGCGAGGAAGTGGAAGTGGTGGCTGGCGGAAAACCTGCGGTGACGTTGATGTCGCGGTCGTTGGATTAGCGCTGGCGCGAACCCCTTCCGGCTCTACCGGCGGCCCCATTTTCCTTTTATACGGTGAAGATCTCGATGGCGCGCTTCAGGCTCGCCTCGGCGTTGGCCGCCACCCTCGGTCCGTATTCGTGCCCCACGTAGCCCTCGAATTTCAGATCTGCGATCGCCTGCGCGATGAAGCGGTAGTTCAATTCCTGGGTCTCGTCGATTTCCTTGCGGTCCGGATTGCCCCCGGTATGAAAATGACCGATCCAAGGAAAGTGCGCGCGGATGTTGCGCACGATGTCGCCGTCCATGATCTGCGCGTGATAGATGTCGTAAAGAATTTTCACCCGTGGTGAATTCACGCGCTTCACCACGTCCACACCCCAGGCAATGTGGTCGAACATGTAGTCCTTGTGGTCGACCTTGCTGTTGAGGTACTCCATGCAGATGGTGACGCCCTTTTCCTCGGCGTGCGCTTTCACCTGATTGAGGAAGGCGACACAGTTCTCCGCGCCTTCGACGTCGCTCATGCCCTTGCGATTACCGCTGAAGCAGATGATGTTCGGCACGCCGCTGGCTTGCGATTGATCGATCGCCGCGTGCATGAGCGGCTCCAGCTTCGCGTGCAGGTCCTTGCGATTGAGAGCGTCGGAAATCGTGCCGCCCGGCCCCGGCGGATACATCGTGGGAACCAGGCCGTACTGCTTGAGCATCGGCCAATCCGCCGGACCACGCAGGTCGTATCCCACGATGCCCAGCGGCGCCGCCAATTTGCAGCCGGCTTCCAGACTGGTGCCGCGCGCGAACACGCCGCCCGTTACGCACTGCTTCAGGCGGCCGGTTTTCTTCGGCGGCTCGGGCGTCTGGGCCAGCGCGGTGGAAGCCGCCGCCACGGCGGGAAAGAAGTCTCTACGTCGCATGAAGCATAGGTATCACAGCGAGTCACGCGGCGCAAGACTTACTGCGAACCGCGCCCTTCCCCCTTGTTAAACTCGTACCATCTTGAAACTGCGAATCAGTCTTGTGCTGGCCCTCGCGTGGACCCTTTCCGCGGCGGACTTCCTGAAGGACGCCGCTGCCAAGCGCGGCATTCGCGTCGGCGCCGCCGTACAATCCGGCTACATCGCCAACGAGCCGGCCTACGCCACCGTCCTCAACCGCGAGTTCAGCATGGTGGAACCGGAGTACGAGATGCTCTGGAGCGCCATCCAATTTTCCCGCGGGGGCGCCTACCGGTTCGACGGCGCCGACCGCATTGTGGATTACGCCGCCCGCAACAATATGCTGCTGCGGGCCGATCACATGGTGTGGCATTCGTCGTTGCCTTCCTGGCTGACCGGCGGAAACTTCAGCGCCGCGGAACTCAACCAGATTCTCCACGATCACATCTTCGCCCTCGCCGGCCACTTCAAGGGCAAAGTCTATTCCTGGGAAGTGGTCAACGAGGCCGTTGCCGATGGCGGCGCGGGCCTGCGCAACAGCATCTGGAATAACCAGCCCGGCATCGGACTCAGCGGCATCGCCTGGATCGAACAGGCTTTCCGCTGGGCGCACGAAGCCGATCCCGATGCCCTGCTTTTCTACAACGACTACAACACCGACGACCTCAGCACCAAGAGCAACTACGTCTACAACATGGTGAAGCAGATGCTCGACGATGGCGTGCCCATCCACGGCGTGGGCCTGCAGATGCACCTCACCAACAACATCAACTACCCCAATGCCGCCGGCCTCGAGGCCAACATCAAGCGCCTCACCGACCTCGGATTGCAGGTGATCATCACGGAGATGGACGTCCGCCTGCCGGTGAATTCAGCGGGCGACGCGTCGGCCAGCGACCTCGCCATCCAGAGTCAATTGTATGGCCGCGTGGTCTCCGCCTGCCTCAAATTCGGCCTCTGCAAAGGCATTCAGACGTGGGGCATCAGCGATAAGCACTCGTGGATTCCCGGCGTCTTTCCCGGCACCGGCGCGGGGCTCCCGTTCGACACCAACTACCAGCCCAAGGGCGCCTACTCCGCCATGTTGAATCCCCTGGTCAACACCCCGGCCACCATCTCCGCCTCCAATCTATTGAACGCCGCCAACTATACAGGCAGTGGCGTGGCGCCGGGTGAAATCGTCGTGCTCTTTGACGCGCGCTTTGGCCCCGCCAACCTCGCCACCCTGCAACTCGATTCCTCCAGTGGCAAAATCACCAGCTCGCTGGCTGCCACGCAACTCCTCTTCGATGGCGTGGCCGCGCCCGTGATCTATGCGCAGAGCGGGCAAGCCAGCTTCATCGTGCCCTTCAGCGTCGCCAATAAGCCCGCCACTACTGTGCAGTACGTTTATCAGGGCGCGTTCTCCAACTCCGTGCAAGTGCCCGTGCTCGACACCGCTCCCGGCCTGTTTTCCATCGATTCCAGCGGTACCGGGCCGGGCGCCATTCTCAATCAGGATTTCACGTTGAATTCCGCCGCCAATCCGGCGCAGGCAAACGACGTCGTACTCCTGTTCGGCACCGGCGCGGGCTTGCTGATTCCCGCATCTCCGGACGGCGCGCTGGTCGGGGACACTCCGCCCAAACCGGTCGCCAATGTCACCGTGCAGATCGGCGGCAAGACTGCCACAGTCCGCTACGCCGGCGGTGCGCCCGGCCTCACTAACGCTCTGCTCCAGGTGAATGTACAAGTGCCCGCGGGACTCGCGCCCGGCCCGCAGTCGGTCAGTCTAAAGATCGGCTCGGCCACCGCTGCCGCAGGCATCACCGTCGCCGTCAAGTGATTTCTGTGTATTTGCGTCTTCGCCCGCCCCGACAGGTGCAAGAGACGACGGCCGATCCCGCCGCCGGTGGAACAGACCATCGCGTTAAAACTCGCGCACCGGCGTCGCTTGCGCCATCCCCACCCGTCCCATTTCAATTTGCGCGACGTGGTAGTTCTCCCCGGGAATCTTGCAGCCTGCCATGCGGCGCAGCATCGCGAGCTGTCCGACGTGCGTCAGCGCATCGGCCACCGGACCCTGAAACAGTTTTTCCGGAGTCTCCTGCAACGTCACGCCGCTCGCCAGGCGACGGTCGAACGCCTCCAGCGCGGCGAAGAACCGCCCGACATCCGCGTCCCACGCGCCCACCTCAGAGTTGCGCCATGCCTGCCGGCCATCCACAATCGTCAGCGCCCAACCGAGCAGGTCGCACATGTGCGCCAGAATCTGCCCCGGCGTGCGCTCCCCGAACGTGGCGAACTCCGGCGGCGCGCCGCCCAGTGCCTTGCTCGCACGATAGCCCAGCGTCGCCAGCGCGTGCCGTAGCATTTCGATCTTGCCGTCCGTCATCGTTCTCTCCCGAAATCGATAAATCCGCGTCGCGGGTCGGTGCTCAACAGGGCCACCTGAACCCGGTCGCCCACATCCAGATCGTCGCCGCCGCGCATCAGCCGGCCCTCAACCGGGGGCTCGCTCACGCGCACGAAGACGCCCTTCGGCGTCACGCCGGTGACAATCGCCGCGAATTTCTCGCCCACGCGCGGCGCCAGCGCCACCGCGGCAATCCGCTTCGTCATGTCGCGCTGCACCTTGCGCGCGGCGTCTTCCTTCAGCGTGCAATTGCGCGCAATCGCCGACAGTTCCTCGTCGGAATACGGCGCCGCGGCCTTGTGGAGCACGGCCTTCACCAGGCGCTGCGTGACCACGTCCGCGAAGCGCCGGTTGGGCGCCGTGGAGTGCGTATAATCGTGCGCCGCCAAACTGAAATGGCCTTCCGCTTCCCCGCCCGCGGGCGCCGCCACATACTCGCCCGGTCCCATCAATTTCAGCACTGCCAGCGACACGTCCGCGAAGTGGTCCGGATCCGCCTTCTTGCGGCGCACCAACAGCGCATTCAGGGCGGCCGCATCCGGCTGCGGCGGCAGCGTGTCGCCATGACTCTCCGCCAGTTGCACCATGCGCGGCCAGCGCTCCGGCGCCCTCACGATCCGCCGCAGGGAAGCCACGCCCGCCGCCCGCAGGGTCTGCGCCATCACCTCGTTGGCCGCGATCATGAAATCCTCGATCAGCCGCGAAGCGGTGTTGGCGCGCCGCCCCTCCACGCTGCGCACTTTGCCATCGTCCACCACGGCCTGCAATTCGGCGCGGTCGAAGGTCAATGCGCCCAAGCGATCGCGCGCCGCGCGCAGCAGATGGGCCGTTTCGTTCTGTAGCCGCAGTTGCGCTTCCAGCCCCACGGCCCGTGACACCTTCGCGGGAATCTCCGCCTTGCCCTCCAGCCACGGCCCGACAGCGCCATACGTCAACTGCGCGCGATTGCGTACCCGCGCCTGATAGACGCGGCTGGACCCGATTGCCCCGTCCGCGGCCACGGTGAATTCGATGGTCACCGCGACCCGCTCCTCGCCCTCGTTCAGCGAGGTCCGGTCCGTCGAGAGGCGCTCCGGCAGCATGGGAAAAGTGCGAATCCCCGCATACACTGTCGTAGTCTCCGTCGACGCGTGCGCGTCCACGGGTGTGTCTTTTGGAATCGCGCTGTCCACATCCGCGATTGCCACCAGCACACGAATTCCGCCCGCCGTGCGCTCCGCCCACTCGATCTGGTCCAGGTCGCGCGATTCGTCGTTGTCGATCGACGACCACAACAACGCGGTCAGGTCCGTGATTCCGCCGTCCGCGGATTGCCGCGCTCCCTCCGCCTGCCGTTGGGCTGCAATGGGAATGTCCGGCTCGAAGCCGCGGTCGATCATCTCCTGCCGCGCGATCGCGGCCAGGTCCACCGTCGAATGATTCATGGGATTTTCTATGCCCGCTGCGCGATGAAATAGTAGGCCAGCAACAGCCATGCCGCGATCAAGCTCACCCCGCCGAGCGGCGTAATCGCCCCCAGGGACCGCACGCCCGTCAACGCCAACACGTACAGGCTGCCGGAGAAGATGAGCACGCCCGCCGCCAGTAGCCAGCAGACGTTAGAGGCCGTACCCGTCGGGAAACTTCCCGAGCGCGGCAGCATCGAGACCACCAGGATACCCATGGCGTGAATGAAGTGATAGAACACCGCTTTTTCCCAGACACCCATTGCGTAGGCGTCCAGCTTGTCCTTCAATCCATGCGCGCCAAACGCTCCCGTTCCCACCGCCAGCGCCAGAAATACCGCCCCGATCGCACTCCAGTTCATCGTGTCTCCTCGAACTTCATTATCGCCCCCGCCCGCGCATGTCTGGAGCTACGATAGAGGCGATGCGCCCCCGTCTGTTCGCCCTCTTCCTTTTTCCGCTGGCAGCCCTGCTGGGGCAGCCTGCCGCCGATCTCGAGGCCGTGGTCACCACAGACCTCGGCGTCTTCCGCTTCGAGTTCGCACCGGACAAGGCGCCCAAACACGTCGAACAGTTCCTCACGCTCGCCCGCCAGGGCTTCTACGATGGCAGCGCCTTCCATCGCGTGGTGGCATGGGGCATGATTCAGGGCGGCGACCCTCTGCTCAAGGACGCGAAAACTCCGCGCAAGCTGTGGGGCTCCGGCGGACTCAACCGGCTCGCCGGCGAGTTCAGCGATATGAAACACGTGCGCGGCGTCGTGTCCACCGTCAGCATTCCGGACAAAGCCAACAGCGACGGCGCGCAGTTCTTCGTGTGCGTCAATCCGCAGCCGCCGCTGGATGGCAAATTCTCAGCCTTCGGCCGCGTGAACGAAGGCATGGACGTAGTGGAGAAAATTTCCCAAGCTCCCAACCACGCCGACGGTCTGGTCGAAAAACCGGTACGCATCCTCAAGGTCACTATCGAGAAAAAGAAGGTGGAACCGTTCGCCACCGCCACGGTGGACGAACTGCGCCGCACCGTCACCATGCAGACCACGCTCGGCACCCTCAAGATCAAAATGGAGCCCGATTGGGCGCCGAACCACGTGCGCAATTTCCTGAAGCTCGCCGAAACCGGATGGTTGAACGGCACGGGTTTTCATCGCGTGATGAAAGGCTTCGTGGCGCAGGGAGGCACGGAGAATTCGCGGCCGAATTCCGCCCCGCATTGGGCGGACCGCTGGGTGCGTCCCTTGAAAGGCGAATTCCGCGACGACGTCAAACATGAGCGCGGCATCGTCTCCATGGCGCGCACTGACGATCCCGATTCCGCCACCACGTCCTTCTTCCTGATGCTCGGCCCCTCTCCGCACCTCGATGGAAAGTACTCCGCGTTCGGCCGCGTGGTGGAGGGCATGGAAGTGCTCGACGCCTTCGAAAAGGAAGAAGTCGAAGGCGAGACGCCCAAGCGCCGCCTGGAAGTTGTCACAGCCACGATAGATCCGAAGTAGCCGCCAAGGGGAACGACGATCCTAAACTGCTCGTGGCCTTCGTCTTCGAAACCGGCACCAAGCCATCGCGCCAAGAACGGGTGGACGCCCCGCAATCTCCAGCAGAATGCGCTCTACTTTAGGCGGACGGGCGCTTGAGCTTCGATGCGCCGAACGCGCGCGCCACCGATTTCGTGAAGCCGACGCAGCGCGTCTACCGCGGCGGCGCCGCGCTGTCGCGAGTGAAGGTGAGCGTCAGGTAGCACAGCGTCGCGGCCCCGGTCGGTGTGCGTTCCCGCCCGGCCGCGAAGGGCCCTGCCCCTGTGGCACGCTCGCGTCCGCTGTAGAATAGCCTTCTATGAGAACCCTTGTGCCCGCCGTGCTGGTAATCTCAGGCCTGCTGTCGGCCGCCGAAACACCCGCGCTCTCCCTGATCGTCGCCAACAAAGCTGAAAACTCGCTAGCCATCGTCGACCCCTCCAACGGCAACGTGATAGCCCGCATTCCCACTGGGGAGGGACCGCACGAAGTTGCCGTTTCCGCCGACGGCAAACTGGCTTTCGTCGCCAATAATGGCAGCCCCCAAAACCCGGGCAGCACTCTGTCCGTCATCGATCTGGTGGGCCAGAAGGAAGTCCGCAAATTCGATATTTCTCCGCTTCGCCGCCCGCACGGGCTCGCTGTGGCGGGCGGCAAAGTCTACTTCACCGCCGAGGCGAATCGCGTTGTCGCACGCTACGACTCCGCCGCTAACAAGATCGATTGGCTCACCGGCACCGGACAGGGGCAGACCCATATGGTGGTCGCCGGCAAGCCCGAACAGGTCTTCACTTCCAACCTCGGCTCCGACTCCATCACCGTCATCGAGGGCACCGCCGTAACCGCCATCCCCGTCGGCCAAGGACCCGAGGCGATCGACCTCGCACCGGATGGCAAGGAACTCTGGACTGCCCACTCTCGTGACGGCGGCGTCTCCGTCATCGATGTCGCCACCAAGAAGGTGGTGGCCACGATTTCCCTCGGGACCAAGCGCTCCAACCGGCTCAAATTCACCCCGGACGGGAAGCGAGTCCTCATCAGCGATATGAGCGGCGGCGAACTCATCGTTCTCGATGCAGCCGCACGCAAGGAAATACAGCGAATCAAAATCGGCACATCGCCCGAAGGGATTTTGATGGCAAAGGACGGCTCAGTCGCCTACGTCTGCACCTCGGGCGACAACCGCATCGCTATCCTCGACCTCAAGACGCTGCAGGTGACCGGACACCTCGTCACCGGCAAGAGCCCGGACGGAATGGCTTGGTCGGACCGCCGATGACCACCCGCCGCACCGCGCTGATTTCCCGCATCGCCGCCGCCATCGCGCGGGCGTAGCAAAGCGGCATGGAGAAACTGCTCTCGATCTACGATTTCGAAACCGAGGCGCGCACCCGCATCTCTCACGGCGCGTGGGAGCGCATCGACGGCGGCGCCGCCGATGAATTCACCCTGCGTTGGAATCGTGAGGCCTACGACCGGCTGCGTCTCAATCCGCGCGTGCTCGTCGACGTCTCCCACATCGATACGCGCGTCAATCTGTTTGGCGCCGAACTTCCCTTTCCCATCATCCTTGCGCCTGTCGGCGGCCAGGGACTCATCCTGCCCGAAGGCGATCTCGCCGCGGCGCAGGGCGCGGCTGCCGCCAGTGCGACCTACGTCATTTCCAGTTCCGCCTCCATGCCGGTGGAGGATATCGCGCGCCGCGCCGGCGGCCCCGTGTGGTTTCAACTCTACGTACAGAAGGATCGCGGCTTCACCCGCGAACTGGTGCGCAAGGCCGAAGATGCCGGCGCGCTCGCCCTCTGCGTCACCGTCGATTCGCCCACCTTCGGCCTGCGCAATCGCGAAGAACGCTCCAAGGGCGGACTGCCGGAACGCGTGCTCCCCAACCTGCAGGGCAAGGACTATCTCGACCCCACCCTCACCTGGAAAGAGATCGATTGGCTGCGCGGCTTCGCCCGCCGTCCCATCCTCCTCAAAGGCATTCTCAATCCCGATGACGCCGCCATCGCCGCCAAGTCGGGAGTCGCCGGCATCATCGTCTCCAACCACGGCGCGCGCAATCTCGATACCGTGCCCGCCACCATCGACGCCCTGCCGCGCGTGGTGGAACGCGTTCAAGGCCGCGTGCCGGTGATTGTCGATGGCGGCATCCGGCGTGGCACCGATGTCGTCAAAGCCCTGGCGCTCGGAGCCAGCGCCGTACAGATCGGCCGCCCGTATCTTTGGGGCCTTGGTGTTGCCGGCTCCGCGGGCGTCACGCGCGTGGTCGAAATTCTGCGCAGGGAACTCGAACTTTCCATGGCGCTGATGGGCCGGCCGACGCTCAAGAGCATCGATCGCTCCGCGCTGTGGTCCTAGCGCTTTGGCCGGCGTGATTCGGAGCTTTTGAGAAAGGGCTCCGTCACCGTCGCGGCTCCCGCGAGGCCTTCGCACGCGCGCGGAGGCCCGCCGCGCAGCCCGTTACAATGAGTTTTGCCCCGCCAACGAAACAGGCGTTACGCCATCCCTGGATTGCTCGCCCTCACCCTGCTCACGGCGATCCTTATCACGTGCACGCGCCAGCAGTCCACCGCCCCGCCAACACCGCCGGCGCCCCCCGCGGCCAGCGTCACCAAGGCAGGACCGCCCGAACTCTATCCCGACCCCGCGCTCACTCCGGGCTTCGCCAACCCCGACATCACCCAGGACAACGTCGCCGACACTATCTGCAATCCCGCGTGGAGCACTCGCAGCATTCGCCCGCCCACTACCTACACCACGCGGCTCAAGCGCGAACAACTCCGGGAACTCGGTCTCACCGGCGCGCTTTCGGAGTTCGAGGAAGATCACTTCATCAGTCTTGAACTCGGCGGCCATCCCACCGATCCGCGCAATTTGTGGCCGGAGCCCTACAATCCCAAGCCCGGCGCGCGCCAGAAAGACGTGGTGGAAAACTATCTCCACAAACAGGTCTGTGCGGGAACGCTCACGCTCAAACAAGCGCAGGACGCCATCTCCGCCGACTGGTACAAGGTCTACCTCGAAATCCGCCGCCGGTAAGGCCCGCCCCGCAATCACCGCATCGCAATGGTGTCTCGCCTCGCACGCGTCAGCGTAGGCTGGAACCTGCGCATTTTGCGCCGCGAATGAAATCCCCCGCGAGGGAATCGGATGCGCCCTTCACACCGGGCGCTATACTGCTGAGTTATGTCGCTAAGCGGGCGCCTGCAGGAGATTCGCCGCGGGTTTCATCGAACCTTCTGGGTCGCCAACACCCTCGAGTTGTTCGAACGTTTCGCCTTCTACGGTTCCAAGGCCGTGCTCGCCGTCTATCTCGCCGAGAAGGTCGCGCTCGGTCCGCAGGTCGCCGGCACCCTGGTCGGCGCCTTTTCCGGCGTGCTCTACTTCCTCCCCGTGCTCGCCGGAACCCTGGTGGACCGCTATGGCTTCCGCCGCACTCTCGCCACCTGTTTCGCCATTTTCACCCTCGGCTATTTCCTGATCGGTCTCGCCGGCCTCCAGTTCGGCCAGCGCATCGCCGAGAGCGTCGGCCGGACCCCCTACATGATCGCCGTCCTCCTGTTCACCGCGGTCGGCGGCTCCCTCATCAAACCCTGCATCGTCGGCACCGTCGCCAACACCTCCACCGATTCAACCCGCTCGCTCGGCTATTCCATCTACTACACGCTGGTCAATATCGGCGGAGCGCTAGGCCCCGTGCTGGCCCTGCAGGTGCGCCAGAATCTGGGAATCGAGTACGTGCTGATCATGTCGTCCGTCACGTCGTTCGCGCTCTTCCTGGGCACCCTCTTCTTCTTCGACGAGCCCCCGGCGCGCGAGGACAAGCGCCTCCGTACCCTGTCCGCCGTGTTCCGCGACATGCTGCTCGTCTTCGCCAACCTGCGCTTCATGCTCTTCCTGGTGATCTCATCGGGGTTCTATATTCTCTTCTGGCAGATCTTCTATTCCTTCCCGTTTTATGTGAAGGAGGTGCTGCACTACGAGCGCTTCGAACTGCTCGAAACGGTCGACGCCTGGACGATCATCCTGCTCACCGTGCCCGCCACCGCCATGGTCAAGAAGTGGAAGCCCATCCGCGCCGTGGCATTGGGATTTTTTATCTCCAGCATCGCCTGGGTCATGATCCCGCTGGCGCCCACCATCCCCGTCTGCATCGCCGCCATGGCGCTCTTCGCTGCCGGGGAAGCCACCTTCGCCCCCCGCTTCTACGAGTACGTCGCCAGCCTCGCGCCGCCCGACCAAGTCGGCACTTTCATGGGCTTCGCCTTCCTCCCCGTCTCCATCGGATCGTTCGTCGCCGGACCCCTCGCCGGCTGGCTGGTGACCCGCTACGTCCAGGGTGGGGAGCCGAACACCATGTGGTACGTGCTCAGCGCCATCGGCCTCGCCTCCACCCTCGCCATGGTGCTCTACAACGCCATGCTGGGTAAAACGGACGCCTGACGCGCCGGCCCGGCCGCACGTGTGATCGGTTGCCGCCCGCAAGATGCGCGTGATTCCTCGGGAAACGCACCGACGGGAACGCAGGAAGCCCCAGTCACGACGAATCTTCGACACTAGTATCGGGTCTGCTTTTCAAATGATTGAGGTGCCAGGTCGTTCGATGCCTCTGTCTTCATCCTGCCTAAGCGATCAAACTGCAGGCCTCTCCGAGGTGGCAGTCGTTGACGGCTCGAAGCTCACATGGCAGGAACAGTCTGGCGCCGTGAAAGAGCAGGACCGGGAAGATTGTCGGCGGCCCAGGTTCAGCAATAGTGCGGAATTAAAATGATCATGCCGCCTGATGGCTCGGCTCGTGGTGAAGCTGAAGCCACTGATCGGCGCGCAGGGAAAGATAGTAAGTCCGGCCTTCGTCATCGCTGAACTCGATTTCATAAACACCGGGGGCAAATCGTTCGACTACCGTGCCAACCTGGCCACGCAGAAGCTTGTGGTCTTTGACGTCTTCCAGCAATGCGACTACCGACAGTAGTTCGAGTTCGCGCATAGCGCACCTCAGTTCTATAGTACCTGAATAATGCACAGGCGCACACTCCAATCCTTGCGATCTCAGCGTTGAGGT
>JBDTMZ010000166.1:0-43649 GCA_039934035.1 Candidatus Solibacter sp.
GTTCCGGTCCGCCGCGTCGTTTCGATGGGCCGCGTGATGATCGTTCCGGTCCGCCACGTCGTTTCGACGGGCCGCGTGATGATCGTTCGGGGCCGCCACGTCGTTTCGATGGGCCGCGCGATGACCGTTCCGGTCCGCCACGTCGTTTCGATGGGCCGCGTGATGACCGTTCCGGTCCGCCGCGCAGCGACCGCCCCATCGCGCCCCGCAAGGAGGGTTCCGACGAACCGCGTCCCGCGCGGGCCAGCGCAGCAGGCAGAGATCGTGCCGACGCCGCGTCGAGCCTGACTCCCGCTGCCACGCAGTCGCCTGTCACGCCTCCCCAGGTGGCGCAAGACGAGGAACAGCTAATGCCGACTGCGGCCGCCTTGGCCGGAGGCGAGTCGTCCGATCACAGCGAGCCGCCCACCGGCGAGCCGACTGCCACCGGCGCAACTTCCATCAGCGAACCATCTGCCAGCGAGCCGAACGAAATCAGCGACCTGCCCATTGGCCAGCCGGACGACACCGGCGCGCCCACCAGCGACGCCGAGCTAGTCACCGCTGCCGAAGCTGCGGTAGCAGCGCCCCCCGCACCCCAGGAAGAAAAAGTGGCGGCCGCCCTCAAACCACTGCCTCCTCCGCTTTCTCCGCCAGCCACGCCGTACCCGGCGCGGCCCGAGCCCGTAGTCCGCCACGCCCCACCCCGTCCCACGCCGCCCCCCGTACATACCGACGCCCCACCGAGGAAGCTCTTCTTCTGGAAGTTGCGGCAGCGCGAACTCCGCCTGGGTGACCGCACCCTCATCATGGGCGTCCTCAACGTGACCCCCGATTCGTTCTCCGACGGCGGCAAATACTCCGACCCCGACCGCGCCTACGCCCGCGCCATCGAACTGGAAGAACTGGGCGCCGACATCATCGACATCGGCGCGGAATCCACCCGCCCCGGCTCCGGCCGCGTGGCACTGGCCGAAGAGATTCGCCGCCTCATCCCCGTGCTCAAGCGCCTGAAGGACAAACTCACCATCCCGATTTCGGTGGACACCTATAAGGCCGAAGTGGCGGAGCGGGCGCTCGATCTCGGCGTGGAAATCATCAACGATCCCTCCGCGCTGACCTTCGAACCGCAACTCGCCAAAATCGCCGCGCAATACAATGCCGGCCTGGTGTTGAACCATATGCGGGGCACGCCGGAAACCTGGGCCAAACTCGGCCCGCTCAGCGACCCGATTGGAACGGTGACCCGCGATCTCGAAGCCACCGTGAATCGCGCCCGCCGCGCCGGAGTGGAAAAGCAGCGCATTGTGATCGATCCGGGCCTGGGCTTCGGCAAACGCAAGGAAGATAACAGCGCCATTCTGGCGCGCCTCGGCCAGTTGAATTCGCTCGAGCTGCCCATTCTGGTGGGTCCGTCGCGCAAGAGCTTTCTGGCCCATCCCGATCCGGACGAGACGAAGTTCGCCTCCGCCGGCGCCGCGACCGCCGCCATTATGAGCGGCGCTCATATTGTGCGCGTGCACGACGTACGCGAAATGCGTGCGGCAACGGACGTTGTCGACGAGATTTTGCGCGCCCGCCAGGAGCCGATCGTTCGATAGGAAACCCAAGCGCTCTTCGCCGTATCCTAAGGAATGGCGCCCGCCGCGTGCGGGCGCCTCCAAGGAGTCCGCGATGCAGCGAGTTTCCGCATTCATTCTGTTGGCCGCCGCCGCCTTTGCCCAGCCGCAAGGCCGCCTGCCGGAATACGCATTAGTCCTCGAAGATCCCCCGGTCGCCCAAAAAGTTCCCTCGCGAGCCGCCCTGCAGAGTGCCGCCGCGCAGTCTCACCTGCAGAAAATCCGCCGCGCTCAGAGTACTGTGCTCGCCCAACTCGCCGCCCGTAAGGTGCCTGTCACGGCCACTTCGCAAACCTTGGTGAACGCGATTTTTGTGCGCGTTTCGCACCAGGATGCGCCGGCGTTGCAAGCCATCCCCGGCGTGAAGTGGATTCAGTACCAGCCCCCCTCGAAACCCGCCCTGGCCGCCGCGGAAGACCTGATCCGCGTGCCTGCCGCATGGAGCGCGATTGGCGGCAACACCAATGCCGGCGCCGGCGTGCGCATCGGAATCATTGATACCGGCATCGATCAGACGCACCCCGGCTTCAAAGACACCGGCTTCACCGCCCCCGCGGGCTTCCCCACGGGCGACACAGCGTTCACCAACAACAAAGTGATTGTGGCGCGCAGCTACGTCTCCATGCAGATCGATGGCGACCCCACTTACTCGACGCCCGACGACCTCTCGCCGCGCGATCGCCAGGGACACGGCACGGCCATCGCGATGATCGCCGCCGGGGTGCAGAATGCGAGCCCTCTGGGCAGCATCACGGGCATCGCACCCAAGGCGTATCTGGGCAACTACAAGGTCTTCGGTTCCCCCGGCGTCAACGAATACACCACGCGCTCCTCGTGGATCCAGGCGCTGAATGACGCCGTGAGCGACGGCATGAACATCGCGACGCTCTCACTGAACGAAGGCGACACCGCCTTCTACGGCGCACTCGACAAGGGCAACAACATTTGCGGCGATGCCATCTGCGACGTGGGCGCACAGGCCGTGGAGAACGCCACCAGCATGGGGCTGCTAGTGGTGGTGGCGGCCGGCAACAACGGCGAGCTCGGCAAGAACGGCATCACCAAATTCACCATCAATTCTCCGGGTACCGCGCCCAGCGCGCTCACCGTAGGCGCGTCGGCCAACAGCCATCAGGTCTACCAGACCCTGCGCGCCGACCGGACCAGTTTCCCCGGTGCCCGCGGGCTTTTCGGCGATGGCCCGCGCCCCACCGCACCGATCACCGCCACGGTCAAGGACATCACCGGCCTCGGCGACCCCACCGGGCTCGGTTGCTCGGCTCTTTCCACGGGCACCCTCAATGGCGCCTTCGCCCTGATTCAACGCGGCACCTGCTCGTTCGCCGACAAAGTGAACTTCGCGCAGGCGGCAGGGGCGGTCGGCGTCATCCTCTATCAGTCCGAAGGCATCGACGATTACACGCAGCGGCTGTACGTGCAGAACACTGCCATCCCCGCCTTTATGATCGGCAACAGCGACGGCAAAGCCCTCAAGAGCTTCCTGGGCAGTAGTCCCAACAGCCCGGTGACGCTCGACCCCGCGTACGCTTTCGCGGACAATCCGGCGGTGAACACGGTGGCGTCGTGGTCGTCGCGCGGACCCAGCGTGGGCAATTTCGCCAGCGGGCGCGACTATGGTTTGAAACCGGAAGTGGTCGCGCCCGGCACGCACGTCTATACCGCAACGCAAGCCTACGATCCGAATGCCGACTCCTATAACGCGACCGGCTACACCGCGGTGAACGGCACGAGTTATGCGGTGGCCTTCGCTGCGGGCGTCGCCGCCATGGCCAAATCGCGCATCCCCAGCCTGAATACTCCCGGGCGCCTCAAGTCCGCCATCGTGAATACGGCGACGGCAGATCTCCAAGGCACGGCCCGCGTGCTCGATGCCGGCGCGGGCAAACTCAATGCGGGCGACGCGGTGGCGGTGGCCGCTACGCTTGAACCCGCGGGCATCGGGTTTGGACCCGCCGCCATCCTGCCCATCAACCGCAACCTCACCATCACCAACGTCAGCAGCGCCGCAGCTACCTTCACTTTCACCGTGCGCCAGACCACTACCGATTCCAATGCGCGCGTCACCGTCAGTCCGGGCAGCGTGAACCTGACGGCGGGCGGCAGCACGACTGTAATCGTGTCGCTGAGTGGCACCCGTCCCGCCGCGGGCAATTACGAAGGCTTCATCGACGTGAAAGGCGCGGGTCCCGATTTGCACCTGCCCTATTCCTACGTGGTGGGAGACGGCATTCCTTTCGACATCTTCCCCACCCTGAACGGGAGTTTCACCGGCATCCCGAACGATACCGGTTGGCTGCTGCTCTTCCGCGTGGCGGATCGTTACGGCGTGCCCGTGGCCAACACTCCGGTATCGTTCCGCGTGGTCTCGGGCGGTGGCAAGTTCAATGCCGCGGGAGGCGACAAAGCTTCCGACCTGCTCGGCAATGCCGGCGTGTTTGTGGACCTCGGCCCGCAACAGAGCGACCAGATTTTCGAGGGCAGCGCGGGCTCGCTGGTGCAGCGATTCGAAGGCTATGCGCGGCGGTTGCCCACTATTAACGCGAACGGCGTAGTGAATGCCGGCTCATCCGTAGTGGGGCAGGGACTGCAGCCCGGTTCCTACATCACGATCTACGGCAAAGATCTGGCCGACGATACGCAGGTGGAGACCACGCTGCCGCTGCCGGTTTCGCTCGGGCAGGTTGCAGTGAGCTTCGATGGCGGCGGCCGGAGCCTCCCCGGCCGATTCCACTACATCAGCCCGGGCCAGATTAACGTGCAGATTCCGTGGGAATTCGCCGGGCAGGCGTCGGTGCAGATGAAGGTAACGCTCTACGGCTACCTGTGGAGCGCGGTGTACACGGTGCCGCTGGCGACGTACTCGCCCGGCATTTTCGCGGTAACGGATGGGGCCAACAACCTGCCGATCGATGCTGGAAATCCGGCGAAACGCGGCGGCTTCATTATCATCTACGCCAATGGATTGGGCCCGGTCAGCGTGCCGCAGACCTCGGGCGAGGCCGCCTCATCCACCCCACTGGTGGGCATGAATACCGCGCCTGCCGTGACCCTCGGCGGCGCGCAGTGCAATGTTGACTTCGGCGGATTGACCCCGGGCCTGGTCGCCACATACCAGGTGAACGTCTCGATTCCCACCAACGCGCCCACCGGAACGCAGCCGCTCAAACTTTCCGTCGGCGGACAGGACGTTACGGTTAACGTGGTAGTGCAATAGGCGGATGCTCCCAAGCTATAATGTGACCTTGGGAGCTGTTCCCGTCCGATGACCGATATCAAGAAGAAATTGCAGGATGAGATCGCCGTGCTCGAGTACGAATATCTGGTCGAGCTGCCGAAAGAAATCCTGAAAGCACGGGCCCACGGGGACCTCAGCGAGAATGCCGAGTACCACGCGGCGAAGGAACGGCAGGGTTTCGTCAATGCGCGGATCGGCCAGTTGAAGAAGCGCCTGGCGGAAGTCTCCATGGTGGATTTCTCGAAGATTCCGCACGATAAGGTGGGGCTGGGCTCCAAAATTGTCGTGCTCGATGTCAAACGCGACGAGGAAATCACGTACGAGCTGGTGACCAGCGAGGAGGCGGATGCCGCCAACGGCAAGGTATCCACCACGTCGCCCATCGGTCGCGCCCTACTGAATAAGCAGGTGGGCGATGAGGTCAAGGTCGTGAGTCCCGGGGGAGTGAAGGACCTGGAAATTCTCAAGCTCACTACCGTTTACGATATCGGTTAGTTATGACAGGTACGCGCGCGATCGGGTTGTTTTTCGGTGCGATTATCAATCGCATCGTACGCTGGCTCGCGCTTTCCAAAATCCACCCCAACGTGCTGACGTTTCTGGGGCTGCTGATTAACATCTGGGCCGCCTGGCTCTTCGCCGGGGGCAAGTTCGTCGCGGCCGGCTGGGTAGTTACGGGCGCCGCGATTTTCGATATGGTGGATGGCCGGGTAGCGCGCGCCACCGACCAGGTAACCCGCTTCGGCGGTTTCTTCGATTCGGTGCTCGATCGCTATTCCGACCTGGCCTTGTATATCGGCCTGCTGGTTTACTATGCCAGCATCAATCGCTTCTTCTATATCGTGCTGACCGCCATTGTGATGATGGGGTCGGTGATGATCAGTTACACCCGGGCGCGCGCGGAAAACGCCATTCCCAAGTGCAAAGTAGGTTTTCTGGAGCGTCCCGAGCGCGTGGTGCTGATTATCATCGGAGCACTCTTCGATCGCATGGCGCCGGTACTGTGGGTGATCGCGGTGCTCTCTAACGTCACCGTGGTGCACCGCATGATCTATACCTTCCACCAGGCGAAACTGCTCGAAGAAGCGCAACTGCGCCTGCCCACGCATCCCGAACAAAAGAAGTAGGAAGCGCAGGCTTCCTTCCCCCGGCAGGCGCAAAGTCGCGCAGGCAGCGCGGAGATACTGGTTCTCAGCTCTCCACTATCCCGCTTTTCTTCTCTGCGCTTCCTCTGCGTCTTTGCGTCTCTGCGTGGGCAGCTATCGCTAACGCAGCGAACCCTTACGCAAAGTCCCAACCCTCCGTGACCTCAATCTTCGAGGATTACGTGCGCCATGCCCAATTCAGCAGTATGCGTCAGGGAAAGCGACACGTTCTTGACACCCAGTTTGGCGGCGTATTTGGCGGCGACTCCGTGCAGGCGCAGGGTCGGCTTGCCACTGGGCAGATTCGTCACCTCGAAATCCTGCCAGCGCACGCCGCGCCGCCAGCCCGTGCCGATGGCTTTCATGCCCGCTTCCTTGGCCGCGAAGCGCGCCGCATAACGTTCGTACTTATTCGCCTTACGTTCCACGTAGGCAATCTCCGCCGGCGTATAAATGCGCTGAATGAACCTGTCGCCAAAGCGCTCGATGGACGCCTGAATGCGCGGCACTTCGGCCAGATCCACTCCGGTGCCGACGATCACTTCAGCCCCTGCCCGGTGGTGGTAATGGTCAGGCGGCCGTGCTTCACCCCTTTGGTGCTGATCAGGCGGTCCGCCACCCGTCTTACGTCCGCGCTGCGCCCCTTCACGACCAGCACTTCCAGGCAGTTATCGTGGTCGAGGTGGACGTGCAGGGTGGACAGAATCGAGTGATGGAAATCGTGCTGGATGCCAATCAGCTTATCGGTCAACTGGCGCACGTGGTGATCGTAAACCAGGGTCACCGTACCCACCACGGGAGCGTCCGGGGCTTCCCATGCCTGCTCCACCAACTCCTCCCGGATCAGATCGCGGAAGGCCTCCGACCGGTTGGTGTAACCGCGCCCACCAATCAGCTTGTCGAACTTCTTCAACAGGTCGGTGTCGATAGCGACACCAATCCGACTCAAGGCGCTCATGCGTACAACATAGTAGCACTGGAAAAACGGTTCCTGTCCCGCCCGGCCATGCCCGCCTCCCGCGCCGGCCCGGTGGCACGAACTGCCGCTTCGTGCTACTTTGAGGACGATCGTGCACATACCTGACGGATTTCTTTCGACGCCAGTCTGGGCGGCTCTCGACGTCGTAGGGATTCCTACTGCGGGCTACATTGTCCGTGTGGCCCAGCGCGAATTCGAAGATTCGAAGGTGCCGCTGCTGGGGGTGATGGGGGCGTTCGTCTTCGCCGCCCAGATGATCAACTTCCCGGTCGGCGTGGGCACGAGCGGCCATCTGGTGGGAGGCGCGCTGCTGGCCTGCACTCTGGGACCGGCCGCGGCCAGCGTGGTCATGACCGCCATTCTTGCGATTCAGGCGCTGGTCTTTCAGGATGGCGGCATTCTGGCGCTGGGCGCGAACGTCTTCAATATGGCGATCGTGGGCGTCTTCGCGGGTTATCTGCCTTACTATCTTTGGGGCCGCGGGCGCGCGCGCCGCGCCTCGATCTTCGCCGCCGGCGCGTTGTCGGTGGCGGTCAGCGCCCTGCTGGCGATGGCCGAACTGCTGCTTTCCGGCGTACACATGCCGGCATCGATTCTTGGCGTGTCGCTCGGCCTGTTCGCGGTCTCCGCACTCATTGAAGGCGCCATTACGATGGCCGTGATAGGCGCGCTGGAAGCGATTCAACCGAACTTTCCGCGTCCTCTGGCAGCTGCGCGCGCACGCAATTACGCGGTGGGCGCGCTGGCGCTGGCCGCGCTTGTGCTGGCGGCGGGCGGAGTGGTGGCGGCCTCGACCGCACCCGATGGCATCGAGCGCCTCGCCCTCGATACCGGCATCGCGCAGCACGCGCGTACCTGGATCGCGAGTCCCCTGAAGGACTATCAGGCTGGCTTTCTCGGCGCGGGCTGGCCGGCGCAGGCCGGCGCTGGCGTGCTGGGGATCGCCATGGCCGGCGGCCTTTGCGTCCTCATCGGCCGGAAGCGGTAAGCTCCCGTGCATCACGTCACGCTGGATCAGTGGAGCCGCGGGGTAAGTGGGCTGCACCAGCGCGATCCGCGGGTCAAGATCGCCGCCGTCCTGGTGTTTCTCGTGGTGCTGGCGACCGCGCATCGTATGTTGCCATGGCTCTGCCTCGCGCTGTTCGCCGTGCTGTGTACTGTCACGCTGGCAGCCCGGATCCCGCTGGCGGGCGCGCTGACCCGCGCCGGAGTGGTGTTGCCGTTTAGCGCGGTTTTCGCCGCAGTTAGTTGGCTGGCAGGCGACCCGCAGCGAGGCGCGGCCCTGCTGATGAAGAGTTACCTATCGGCCTTCGCCGTCCTGTTGCTTGTGTCCACCACACCGCTGCCGCTCTTGTTACGCGGCTTCGAAATGACGGGCGCTCCACGATTTCTTTTGATGGTGGCGCAATTCTTATATCGCTATCTTTTTGTGATTTCCGAAGAGGCGCAACATATGCGCAAGGCAGCGTGGTCGCGTGGCGCGACCGCCGCGGGGCTGGCCGGCAATGCGCAGCGCTTTCGCGCGGCCGCGGGCGCTTTGGCCGTGCTGTTTGCTCGCTCCTACGCTCGCGCCGGAGACATCCACCGGGCCATGCTCTCGCGCAGTTTTCCCGGCTATTTCCGCCCGTTAGTCGAATTACATCTGCATCGCGAGGACGTCGCATTTTTATTTGGCGGAGTACTGACGCCGATTGTCCTAAGGGTACTTATCGAAGGTGCGTCTTAATGCTACCTCCTTTGGTGTTGGTACAGGGGCTAAGCTACCAGTATGAGGATGGTACTATCGCTCTACGAAGTCTTGACTTTTCTTTACAAAAAGGCGAGTCGGTAGCACTGCTCGGAGCCAATGGCAGCGGCAAAACCACCTTCGCACTGCACCTCAACGGCCTGCTTTCCGCTGGGAAAGGCACCGTGGAAATTTGCGGCCTGCCCGTCAATCCGAAGAACCTCACAGAAATCCGGCGCAAAATCGGCCTCGTTTTCCAGGACTCCGAGAGCCAGCTTTTCATGCCAACGGTGCTTGAAGACGTGGCCTTCGGTCCGCTGAACCACGGGCTTTCGCCTCAGGAGGCCGCGGATCGGGCGCAGCACGCCCTCCACCTGGTGGGTATGTCAACTATGAAAGGCAAGGCGCCTTACCACCTGAGCGCCGGCGAAAAGAAGCGAGTAGCAATTGCAGGCATCCTGGCGATGGACCCTGAGATTCTCGTCCTGGACGAACCTACGACGTTTCTGGACCCGCCGGGCCAACGGGCGTTGGCCCAATTATTACTCGAATTGCCACAGGCCAAGATTCTAATTACACACGACATGCCCTTCGCCCGCGCCGTATGCACACGTGCCGCGTTCTTTCAGCAGGGCCAGATTGTCGAAGAAGGTTCGGTAGAGCAGGTGGCGAGACGGCATGACTGGGACTTCACAGCGCCTCGAACCGCCTAGGCCGGTTATCCACGGCCAGCCCACAAGATGGTTAGAACTACTCGGACTTGGCTGCCGCAGCCCGCTTGCGGTGTTCCGCCCAGCGCTTCTTTTGTGCAGCCGCGATCCGCTTGCGCGCGGCGGGGCTCAGTACACGTTTCACTCCAGCTGGTTTGTCAGCGGCGGCCGGCGAGGCAACGGCCTTGCCTTTTAGTCTGGACTGAATTTCCTGAATCTTTCCTTCGATTCGCAGTTTCTCGATTTGATAGCCTACAAGGGCCATCTGCAAAGTGCTAAGATCTTCCGTGGAATTGCCTCTTGCCATGTGTCACTCCCGAACTTAATATCATAAAAATCGATTGGTGAGTCAAGCCTGAAAGTGGTTATTGTTAAGAGTACGGGTCTAGGACCAAAGTATGCGAGCGGTGCTGCAGAGAGTAAGCGAGGCTAGCGTGATGGTCGATCATCATCCGGTTGGATCTATACGTACCGGATTGATGATACTACTTGGCGTCACCAAAACCGATGGCAGGGAAGAGGTGCATTATCTTTCGGATAAAGTACTGGGGCTGCGCGTCTTTCCGGACGATGCCGGCAAAATGAATCGCAACATAGTGGAGGCGGGCGGCGCCCTGCTGGTCGTCTCCCAGTTCACGTTATATGGCGATTGCCGCAGAGGCAGGCGTCCCAGTTTCGACGATGCCGCGCCCCCGGAGCAGGCTCAGGATCTCTATAATTATTTCGTGGAGCGCTTACGGGCCGGGCCTGTTCCCGTGGAAACAGGCATATTTCAGGCCTCAATGGAAGTCCGTCTGGTCAACCAGGGTCCCGTAACTATCCTTCTGGATACAGCCGATTGGAAGAGGAAATGATCGAGACCTATGGTTACGCACGGGCCGGTTTCTTAGGCAATCCGAGTGACGGTTATTTTGGCAAGACGCTCTCGTTTACGATGTCGAATTTCCGCGCCCGCGTGCTGCTGTACCCCAGCGGCCGCCTGGAGATCAAACCCTCCAAAGCCGACCTTCCCATCTTTGAAAACCTGGATGACTTATACCGGATTACCCGGTGGCGCGGCTATTACGGCGGTATCCGGATCATTCAAGCGCTGATTGTCCGCCTGATCGATTACTGCCACGAGCAGGGCATTGAATTGCCTGACCGCAACTTCACCTTGGAATATGAATCCAGCGTGCCACAGCGCCTGGGGCTGGGCGGTTCCAGCGCCATCATTACGGCGTCGCTGCGCGCGCTCTGCCAGTATTACGAACTCAACATCCCGCTGCCCGTGCAGGCTAACCTGGCGCTGGAAACGGAGACGCGGGAACTTGGCGTACCTGCCGGCCTACAGGATCGCGTCGTGCAGGCGTACCAGGGCCTGGTATATATGGATTTCTCGCGTCCGCTGATCGAATCGCGCGGTTATGGCGAGTATGAGCGGATGGACGCCTCGCTGCTGCCGAGCGTCTATGTGGCGTATCGGACGTCGCTGAGTCAGGGCACCGAGGTCTTTCACTCTAACCTGCGCGAAAGGTGGCGCAGCGGCGAACCGGCGGTGGTCCAGGCGATGGAAACCTGGGCAGCCTATGCCGCCGAGGGCCGCGACTGCCTCTTACAAGGGAACTACGGGCGTCTGAAAGAGTTGGTCGATGCTAACTTCGATCTGCGCGCCAGGATTTACCGGATCGACCCGGGCAACCTCGAAATGGTCTCCCTGGCGCGTGCCGCCGGAGCCACGGCGAACTTCGCCGGATCGGGCGGCGCCATTGTCGGCACGTACGAAGATGACGCCATGTTCACCCGCCTGGCCGCGGCCGGAAAAGAGCGCGGCGTCGCCGTAATCCGACCCAGGATCGTGTAACCCGCGCCTCACGCTATCCTGAAAGTCTCCCATGCCCGAGGGTAACTACCGCTATTGCGACGTCAGCCTGCCCGTCCCGCTGGATCAGCCTTTCACCTATGAGTTGCCCGAAACGTTGCGGCATCGCGTGCGGGTGGGAAGCCGCATCCTGGTGCCTTTCGGGACACGCAAACTCACCGGCGTCATTCTGCAGTGCCATGACGAGAAACCTCCCGTCACCACGCGCGAAGCCCTGCGGCTGATCGATTCCGAACCGGTGCTGAGCGCCGAATTGCTGGCCCTGGGCCGCTGGATTGCCGGCTATTACTGCTGTCCGCTGGGCGACGTGCTGCGCGGCATGCTGCCGCTTTCCTCCGAAATCCGCCGCGGCAAAATCTGGACCCTGACCGATTCCGGCCGCGATGCCGCGCGCCAACTTCTGCTCGACGCCTCGCCGGACGATCCGCTGCTGCAGATTCTGCGCATGCTCGAAAAGCGGCCTCTTTCCGCCGCGTATCTTGCCAAAGCGATGCCGCTGGCGGACAAAGTGATCCGCTCGCTGGAACGCAAACGTTTCATCGTCTCCGAAGAAGTGCAGACGGAGCGCGACCCTCTGCGCGCGCCCTCCGAACGCCTGCGCGTGGAACTCGCGCCCGCGCCGAAGGGGCCCGAACCGAAACTCAACAAGCCGGAGCGCGAAGTGCGCGCCTTCCTCGAGTTACACCCCGGTTCGCACAATCTCAAAGAACTCGAAGACCTGATCCGGAACTCCAGCGCGGCGGCACGCTCTCTGGCGCGGAAGACGATTGTCACGCTCAAGCCCGAAACGGTGGCCACGAAGACGGTCATCCGCGCCCGGCACGAACTCAACCCGGAGCAGCAGGTGGCATTCCAGGAGATTCACGCGGCCATTCAGGCAAAGCGCTTTCAGACGTTTCTGCTGCACGGCGTGACCGGCTCAGGCAAGACGGAGGTGTATCTCACGGCCATCGAATCGGCGCTGGCCGAGGGCCGCAGCGCGCTGCTGTTGGTGCCGGAAATTGCGCTGACGCCGCAGATGGCCGGCCAGTTCTTCTCGCGCTTCGGCGACCGGGTGGCGATTCTCCACTCGGCGTTCACCGATGTGGAGCGCACCGAACAATGGCGCCGCATACGCTCGGGCGCGGCCAGCGTCGTGGTGGGCACGCGCTCTGGCGTCTTCGCACCAGTGCAGAATCTCGGGCTGATCGTGGTCGATGAGGAACATGACGGCAGCTACAAGCAGGAGGAAACGCCGCGCTACAACGGGCGCGATGTGGCCATCGTGCGCGCGCAGGCCGCCGGAGCGTGCGTCGTGCTGGGCTCTGCCACGCCCAGCCTGGAGAGCCGTTATAACGCGGAGAAGGGGAAGTACACGCTGCTGCAGTTGGCGGCGCGCATCGAGGCAAGGCCCATGCCCGTGGTGGAACTGATCGATATGCGGCAGGAGTTTCTGGAGACGCGCAAGCAGGACACGTTTTCACGGCGTCTGATCGAAGGGCTGGCGATGCGCGTGGAGAGCGGCGAGCAGACCATCGTGCTGCTCAATCGTCGCGGCTTCTCGAGCTTTGTGACCTGCCGCGCCTGTGGCGAGCGCGTGCAGTGCATCAATTGCTCGTTGACGCTCACTTACCACAAGCGCGATCGCCGCCTGCTCTGCCACTACTGTAGTTATGCCGAGAAAGTGCCGAGCGTGTGCCCCAAGTGCCAGAGCGAGCATATCTACTTTATGGGGGTGGGCAGCGAGCGCGTCGAAGAGGAATTGCATCGCGCCTTTCCGGTGGCGCGCATCGCCCGCCTGGACCGCGACACGGTGACCGGCAAACGCCAATACGAGACCATTCTCGACGGCTTCCGCGCGGGCGATTACGACATGTTGGTGGGCACGCAGATGATCGCCAAGGGCCACGACATTCCGAACGTCACGCTGGTAGGTGTGGTCGCGGCCGATATCGGGCTCGGCATGCCGGACTTTCGCGCCGCCGAGCGCACCTTCCAACTGCTCACCCAGGTGGCGGGGCGGGCGGGGCGCGGCAGCCTGCCCGGGTTGGTGCTGGTGCAGACCATCAATCCGGATCATTACGCGGTCCGCCTGGCCGCGGCGCAGGATTACCAGGCCTTCTACGAGAAGGAACTGAACTTCCGGCGCATGATGCACTATCCGCCGTTTGCCGCCATGGCCAACGTGCTGGTGCGTGCGGAGAAGAAAGAGATGGCGATGCGGATGAGTGCGGAACTCGGTTTCCTGCTCTCTCCGCCGCCCGAGAAACTGCGCGTGCTGGGTCCGGCGGAAGCGCCGGTACCGCGTCTTAAAAATGAGTACCGGTATCAGTTCCTGATTAAGGCCGCGAGCCGTAAAACGCTGAACGAGTTATTGCAGAAGATTCGCGGCTTCGCGCAGGAGCATAAGTGGGGCGCCACCGCGCTGGTGATCGATGTGGACCCGTTGACGCTGATGTAGCTGCTGGGCCTCCTCGCCGCTAACTCACGCTCAGCACATCGAAGTGGAAGCGGTGCGGTGGAAACAGCGCGGGCTCGTGCGACCAGGCATGATACGCGGTATCGGCCACCGTGGCATTCAGCAGGAACAAAAACTGGCTGGAGAAACAATCGATCGGGGGCGGCTGGCGGAAGGCCAGGCGCAGTCCGACCGCGCGATCCAGGGCCACGCCGCCGGTGGGAATCGCCTTGGCGCGCAGCAACTCCACGAAACTGGCGCGGCTGGCGTGCGGCCACACATCGGGATGCAGCAACTGGCGCAGCACGCCTTCGGATTCGAAGGTGATTTCGCACTGGCGGATCCAGTCGATCACGCTATCCCCCCAAGTCCAATGGGAGACCAGTCCCTTATATTGTTCGGTCAACTGGAGGGCGAGATCGAGCTTGCGCTGCTCCAGGATTTCCTGTTCCGCATCGGCGGCGCCCAGCATATCTTCGGCCTCCAACAGAACGCTGGAAAGGTCGGTAGCGGACGGCGGGACACAGTGCAGAAGCAGCGGCGGAAGTTCGTGAGTTTTATCTCCCGGGATCTCCACGTAGCGCGATTCGGCGTCGGCGCGATCGATCATGCGATTCCCCCTTCCTGTTTGGTGAGACGTCACACAGGAGCAGTTCTGTTTCAAGTTGTAGCACGCGAACTTCCGTTCTGCGATTAAAAATAATTTATGGGGACGATTTGGCAGCAGGATCGCGTGTCTGCTAACCATGAGTGCGAATCGGTCGTGCTATCATGCCCCTTCTTATGGCCGAATACGCGATTGGCATGGACTTGGGCGGCACCAATCTACGGGCCGCGGCGATCGACAAAGCGGGAACCGTGCTGGAGAAGATCTCGGGCGAAACCAATTTCGAGGCTGGCCGCGATGCGGTGATCGGCGATATCGTTTCAGCGATTTCCAAACTGCGTGAGAAGCATGGCACGGAGGGTTTGCGCGGCATCGGCGTGGGCGTCCCGGGGTTCATTCGCATGAAAGAGGGCTTGATCACCGGGTCCAATAATTTACCCTTTCTCGAAAATGTGCCGATTCGCGACGTGCTGAGTAAACAACTGGGCGCGCGCGTGATTCTGGAGAATGACGCCAATGCGGCGGCGCTCGGGGAATGCTGGATGGGCGCGGGGCGCGATGTGGACGACCTGGTACTGCTAACACTCGGTACGGGAATCGGGGGCGGCATCATTACGGGCGGCCGCATACTGCGCGGCTCGGTGGGCATGGCCGGTGAATTGGGTCACATTTCCGTGGTGCCCACCGGGAATCCGTGCGGCTGCGGCAATCGCGGCTGCCTGGAGAAGCATGCTTCGGCGACGGCGGTAACTGCCATGGCATGCTTGATGCAACTCGGCGATAACCTGACTTCGCTCGAAGTCTTCGAGTTAGCTAAGCAGGATACTGTGGCCGGCGCCAAGGCGCGGCGCATCTGGCAAGCGGTGGGCGAATCGCTGGGCATGGCGATGGCGGCGCTGATCAACACCTTTAATTTCCCTTTGTATCTGCTCAGCGGCGGTATGCTGCCGGCGTGGGAATTCTTCGCGGAAGATATGTTGCGGGTAGCGAAGGAGCGCTCGTTCACCTTTCGGGTCACGGGCGAGGATACGCGAATCGCCAAGGCGACGCTTGGCAATCTTGCCGGATTGTACGGCGCCGCGTGGCTGCCGTGGATTGAGTAGTTGTCAGTTATCAGTTATCAGTTGTCAGTTATTAGTCTCGCGCGTCCGGCTTGCGCCGGACCTTTGAACTGCGGAACGGGAGCGAAGATGTACGGTGAGTCCGCACCGCCTGAAGGCGGCGGCAGGCAGGAATGCCTGCCCCACTTTGAACCCGGGAAATCGCTGCGCGAATGCCTGCACTGAAAACTGATAACTGATAACTGATAACTGATAACTGATAACTGATAACTGATAACTACACGCTGCCGACACGACGCTCGACGTCCGCACGGAAGCGATCCACCAGCGATAGCACATACTCCGTCACCGGCAGTTGCGGATTCTCGACGAGCGGCGTGAGGTCCATCGCGAAGTTTAGGGCGCTCTCCTGATCGGTGGCGTGGGAGGCGTGATAGGTGGCGTGGGCGATGCGGCGGCCTGCCGTCGCCAGGTCGTAACGCTTGCCGCCGCTTACCTGCGAATCGAAGACGCCTACTAAGGCGGCCGCGATGTTGGGGCGGGCGCTCACGCCCAGCACCTGTTTGTCTTCGTCGGGCAGCCAGTCCAGATCGCGCCAGACTTCGCAGCCGTAGACCTTTTTCACTGCCACGCGATCGCGCACATTGCGCAGCGCGGCGATGGCCCGCAGGGTGACCGCGACGTGGGTATCGTGCTTGTCGGCGGGATTGTGCAGGTAGACGTATTCGGGGCCGGCGGCGAGCAGGATCTTTTCGAGGTCGGCCACCACCGCGGGTTCGTTGGGGTTCTTCACTTCGGCGCTGGTGAAGGCGAGTTGAAGCTGGCAGGCGTACTCGCCGACGAAGGCCGCTTTGCGCTGCTCCAGCACGCGCACCTGCTGCATCTCTTCATCGGTGTAATCGCCATAGATGCCGTTGCGCGGACTGCCCGCTCCGTTGGTCACCACCACTCCGGTGAACCATTGGTCCTTGCGCCCGAAGCACTCGGCCACGCCGTGATAGGCCATGATTTCGATGTCGTCCTGGTGGGCGGAGAGGCAGAGGTGCGTGGTGCGCGCGAGGGCGGCATCGGGCGCGAGGCCGTCGGGCACGAAGAAATCGGCGGTGGACTTGTGGAATTGCATTTACTTCTCCTGAGTGAGAGACGGCAGGCTGGCGGCGGCGATGGCCTGGCCGTGGCGCTTCTCCGTCTCGTCCGGAATGTGATAGCGGATGCGTTCGGCGACTTCAGGGAATTCGGCGTGGAGCACATCCCGCGCGGTGGAGAGAATCAGGTCGCCGCCCTCGCCGGTGAGCACGCGGCCCAGCACCAGCAGATTGCGGACTTCGTAGAATTCGGCGTAAGTCGCGATGTTGTATCCAAAATAGACGCCGATGGTTTCGTAGATGCTTCGCGCGCGCGCATCGCCGGTGGCCATCAGGTGCTGCACATGTTCGAGTTGGACAGGGAGCGGCATTTCCGCGGGCAGCACGATTCCGGCGGGCGAGAGCAGACGTCCCACCGCCTGCTGTGAGAAATACTGCGCGCCCACGCCATGGTCGCCCGACCATTCGTCGGCCGGCGCGCCTTGGCGGTAGTCCACCGGGACGAAGGCCAGTTCGTTGAGCCACGAGGTGATGTTGCCCTGCGGGGTGACGAACCCCGCGGCCAGACTGCTGCCGAAGGCCACGCCCAGCACTGTGTTATCGTTCAACGCCATGGAGCCTGCGAGGGCGGTGACTTCGCCATCGTTGACCACATCGAAGGGAACGCCGCGCCACTGCTTTTGCAGATCGAAAAACAAGGGGCGGATGCGGGCGTCGAACGCGGGGAGCGGCACCGCGCGATAGAGCGATCCGACGCGCACTTCGTTGGCGACATACACACCCGCCGCGCTGCCGCCGATGGCATCGACGCGCGGCAGATGCGCCGCGGCGCGCTGCAAGGAATCGTTCACGCCATCGAAGTGATATTGCGGATCGCTGGCCAGCGCGGGGTTCCAGGGCACTTCGTCGCTGAAGACGACTTTGCCATCGATGACGGCGGCGCATTTGCGATCGCTGGCGCCCAGGTCGAAGCCGATGCGGCAGCCATCGAGATGGCGTCCCAGGGGGGCTGTCGATTCGCGCTCTTCGGGACACGCGTCGTAGGCGGCGCTCTCGATGGTCATGGGGCGGCCGTAGACCCGCTCGCCCATGAAATGGTGGTCGAAGGCGCGCGCCCCGGTGGGCGAGTAGACTTCGCGCAGGTAGTCCGCCAGCGCGGGGTTGCCGGCGACCGTGATGCGCCACCCGCCTTTCTGCCAGAGCAGGTATTTGAGCAGTCGCTCGGTGTAGCGGTGATTCAACGCGACGTGGGCGGCGGTTTGGGGCAGGGTGGCGGTGCGAAAAATGGAGACGCCGCCATCGCTACGTTCGAGCGCGATGGCCAGCGGTTCGCCGCCGTGCGCGAGAGCGCGGTAGGCACGGTTCCAGAGCGAGGCGGCCACGAATTCGGGGTCCAGCACCGGGCGGAATTTCGGCGAAATGGCAAGTGAAACGGACATCGGAGGATCGCAGCCGAATTTTAGCATTCGGCTCCGCGAGCCGATCGTGCTGCTTGTTACTATATGCGCATGTGGCTTGGCATAGACGTTGGCACCGGCAGTTCTCGCGCGCTTCTTGTGGATGAACGCGGCGGCGTTCGCGCGGGATTTACCGCGCTTCACGAAGACATGATGATGGCGCGCCCCCTGTGGGCGGAGCAGCGCCCCGAAAACTGGTGGGATGCCGTAGTGCAGGCGGTGCGCGGTGTGATGGCGAAGGCCGGCGTTACCGGCGACCAGATCAAGGCCATCGGACTTTCCGGCCAGATGCATGGCCTGGTGATTCTCGATGAGGCCAATCAGGTGATTCGTCCGTCGCTGATCTGGTGCGATCAGCGCAGCCAGACGCAGGTGGATTTCGTCAACGCCAAGGTCGGCAAGGAAAACGTACTGCGCTATACGGCGAACCCCGTGTTGACTGGCTTCACGCTGCCGAAACTGCTGTGGGTGCGCGACAACGAGCCGGCCAATTTCGAGCGGGTGCGCCACATGCTGCTGCCCAAGGATTACGTGCGCTTCAAGCTGACGGGCGAGTTCGCGAGCGAAGTTTCCGACGCCAGCGGCACCAGCCTGTTCGACGTGGTGAACCGGCGCTGGAGCTTCGAGATGATGGACGCGCTCGGGCTGGACCGCGCCATTCTGCCGAAGTGCTACGAATCGGCCGACGTCACGGGCACGATCTCGGCGGCAGTGGCGGCGCTCACCGGCTTGAAGGCGGGCACGCCGGTGGTGGGTGGCGGCGGCGATCAGGCAGCGAGCGCGGTGGGCAACGGCATCGTGTCGGAAGGCATTGTGTCCTGCACGCTGGGTACGAGCGGCGTGGTGTTCGCGCATATGGAAAAGGTGGCGTACGACCCGGCAGGGCGCGTGCACACGTTCTGTCACGCGGTGCGCGATAAGTGGCATGTCATGGGCGTGACGCAGGGCGCGGGACTCAGCTTGCAGTGGTTCCGCAATCAACTGGCGCCGGGCGTGGATTACGATCTGCTGACCGAAGAAGCGGCCACTTCTCCGGCGGGCGCGCAGGGACTGTTCTGGCTGCCTTACCTGATGGGCGAGCGCACGCCGCACCTGGACGCCACGATCCGCGGGGGATGGGTGGGCATGACCGCGCGCAGTACGCGCGCCGACCTGATCCGCTCCGTGATCGAAGGTGTCAGCTACAGCCAGCGCGATTGCCTGGATATCATCGAAGAACTCGGTGTGACGGTGAGCGATGTGCGCGCCTCGGGCGGCGGCGCCCAGAGCGCATTCTGGCGCGGTCTGCTGGCGGGCATTCTGAATAAGCGCGTGGTGACGCTGGAGACGCAGGAAGGCTCGGCGTATGGCGCGGCGCTGCTGGCGCTGGCCGGCGAATACGGCAGTGTGCCGGAAACGTGCAAGGCGGCTATTAAGGAGACGGATTCCGTGACGCCGGACGCGGCGCAGGCGGCCTTCTACAATAAGGCGCACCGGATTTACCAATCGATGTACCCGGCTCTGAAGCCGATCTGCGCGGAGATTGCCGCGCTCTAATTGCGTATGCTGCACGTCACTAACGGACACTCCGTATCCCTGGCTGAAACGGGGCTGATCGGCGAGGTCCTGGTATGGCGCGATTCGATCAATGGCAAGCGGGGGGCGCCTCCACCGCTGGAGGCGCTCGACCGGCACGACGACATCGTGCTGTGGTTCGAGCACGATCTCTACGACCAGGCACAGCTCATCGAACTGCTCGCGTGGTTGCGCGGTCGCAGTGGCATCCAACTGATTCAGAGTTCGACTTACCTTGGTCCGATGACTGCCGACGAGTTGCTGGCGCTGTGGCCTGAGCGCCGCAGGGTCAGCGGGGCGCAGTTCACACTCGGCGCGGCGGCGTGGGCGGCATTCGTCGCGCAGGATTACGCGGCGGTGGAGGCGCTCGTTGCGGGCGACACTTCCGCGCTGCCATTTCTCGGAGGCGCGCTGCGGCGATGGCTGGAGGAGCGGCCGGGGCGAGACGGGCTGGGGCGTACGCAACGGCAGATTCTGGAAATTGCAGCGGAGGGCGGGCAAACATTCGGGGCGTTGTTTGGCGCGAGTCAGCAACGGGAAGAGCGCATCTTCCTGGGCGACACGCAGTTCGAGGAGTGGATTGCCACACTGACGGATGCTCCGGTCCCTTTGCTACGCGTCGAGGACGGAGTGTACGTGCTGACTGAGGCGGGGCGCGATGCACTCGCGGGGCGATTCGCGGAAGAGTAGGCTGCAATCCCTGCAATGTCGCGTTCGAGCCGATCGGCAGGGCCGGGAAAGTAGAGACACTACGGGCTTGAGATCGGGGGATCCGGACCGGACGGGTTCGCGGTGCGAACCGTGGGTTCGGGGTGTGAACCGGCGATGAGGCAATGGGGCAGAGGCCGCTCGTGTGGTGCGGGTCCGCCCTACGGCGTTCGATTAGATTGAAAAAGATCTGGACTTACTTACTGGGAACTGCCCGGGAGTGAGCCGGGACAGCAAAGGAATCGATCCCTTTCTCCTCTCAAGGAGGAGCAGCTGCCGCTGTTGGCCGCCTATCGACGTTGAAACTATGGGCTCGGGATTATCGAAGGCCCCCTCGAGGTGTGTGGGCTCCCGCATAGAGTACCGGACGGGTTGCTTCTCGGCGAGCGAGCAACTCTTTTCACTTACAGAAATAGCACCCCCACGGCTTGGGCTTGCCGCGCGAAATTCGTAAGTGATTGATTTGTCAGGTAGATATATTTCTTAAAAAAGTGAAATACGGGGCGGGCCGGGTAGAGGGCAGCCCACGGCGGGCCGGTGAAGGGGCAGCCCACGGCGGTCCGCCAAAGGCGACGGTCCGTTTCGCGGTGGCTTACACTGAAAGCATGCCGCTGGGACGCATGTTGATAATGCTGGGCCTGGTGCTGGTGGCCGCCGGAGTCATCGTGACCCTGGCGGGGCGTTCGCCGATTCCCTTTGGCAGATTGCCCGGCGACATTCGCATCGATGGCAAGAATTCCAGCTTCTATTTCCCGCTGACGACCTGCCTGATTCTTTCCGCCGCAGCTTCCCTGGTTATGTGGCTTCTGCGTCGCTGACGCCGTTGCGCCGCAGCATTTCCACGACACGCGGCACGCCGTTCGCCTCTGCCAGCCGCGCATGCCGCCACGCCAGCGCGAAGTCGTCGCGCATCACGTAGCTTTCGGCGAGGGAGGCATGGGCTTCGCCGAAGTTCGGGTCGAGCCGTACGGCTTCGAGCAGCAGGCCGCGCGCTTCCTCGGTTTTGAATGCCACGCGGTACAACTGCGCCAAATGGTAATAGGGCTTGGCATTTCCGGGCTCGCGCAGAATCCACGCGCGCTGCTCGTCGACGGCCGCCTGGGTCTCGCGGTCGAGCGCGAAATCGATTACTTCCTTACGCCAGAAACTCACTTCCCCGATCCTATCAAAAGCAGGCGCACGTCCATCACGTTGGTGTTGGTGGGACCGGTGATCACCAGATCTTTCAGCGCCTGGAAATAGTGGTACGAATCGTTGCGCTCCAGATAGGCGCGGGCATCGGGCTTGCGGCGCAGCGTTGCGCCATCGGCAATCGCCCCCGCCGCGTCGGTGGGACCGTCGGTGCCATCGGTGCCGGCGCTGAAGATCACTACGCGATCGAGCCCTGCGATATCCAGCGCGGCGGCCAGCACGAATTCCTGATTGCGCCCGCCGAGGCCATCGCTTTTGATAGTCACGGTAGTTTCGCCGCCCGTGATGATGCATGCCGGAGGGCGCACGGGACGTCCGCTATCCACCACCTCGCGCGCGATGGCGGCGTGCATGCGCGCAATTTCGCGGGTCTCGCCTTCGATGGTGCTGGACAGAATCAGGGTACGGTAGCCGAGTTCGCGGGCAGCGCGCGCCGCGGCGTCGAGCGCGAGCCGGTTGCCGCCGACCACCGTGTTTTGCACGCGGGCAAAGAGCGGGTCCGCCGGCTTGGGCGTTTCGGCGATCTCGCCGCGCATTCCGGCTTCGATGCGCTGCCGCACGGAGGCGGGGACGCGCGAGCGAATGCCGTAGCGATCGAGGATGGCGGCGGCGGCGGCGAAGGTGGAGGCGTCGGGCGCGGTGGGTCCGCTGCCGATGACGTCGAGATTGTCGCCGATGACGTCGGAGAGCAGCAGCGATTCGACGCGCGCGGGAGCGGCGAGGCGCGCCAGTTGTCCGCCCTTGATGCGCGAAATGTGTTTGCGGACGGCGTTGATTTCGTGGATATTGGCGCCGCTGGCCAGCAGCAGGCGGGTAGCGGCCTGCTTCTCTTCGAGGGTGATGCCTTCGGCGGGAAACGGCAGCAGTGCCGAGGCGCCGCCCGAGACCAGGCAGATGACCAGGTCTTCGCGGCCCGCCTGCGCGGCGATTTCCGCAATCCGCGCCGCGCCCTCGATGCCGCGCCGATCGGGCACCGGGTGGCCGCACTGATTGAGCTCAATGCGTTTGAGTTTGGCGAGGTGGCCGTCCTTCACATTGACGAGGCCGGCGGTAATGCGCTTGCCAAGCACGCGCTCGGCAGCCAGCGCCATGGAGGCTCCGGCCTTCCCCGCCCCGATCACATAAATGTGGCGGTAGCGATCGTACTTGCCGCGCGCGAGGCGCCGGGTGACTGCATTCACGGGGTCGGCCGCGGCAAGGGCGGCGCGGAAGATCTTGTGCGCGTGGGTGCGCAGGCTCTTGGTGCTCATCGAAATATAGGGTCGGCCAGGATGGCGGAGACGGTGGCTTCAGGGTCGTCGCTGGAGACAGGGACGCGCACGTCGGCCAGCGCATAGTGTTCGCGGCGGGCGTGGTAGAGGGCGGCGAAGGCTTCGGGGTCGCGCGCCAGCGGCCGGTGGGTGGCCTGCCCGACGCGGTTCTGGACGAGTTCGAAGGGACAATCCAGCCACACGGTAATGCCGTTGTCGGCCAGCAGTTCGCGATTGGCGGGAAGGGTGTAGGCGCCTCCGCCGAGGGCCAAAACCGCGGGGCGTCCGCGCTCGATCCAGCCGACATGCTGCCGGAGGATGAGGCGCTCGATGCGGCGGAACTCGTCCTCCCCGCGTGCGGCGAAAATCTCGGTGATAGCGCAACTTTCGGCGGCTTCGATTTCGGCGTCGGTATCGAAAAAGTTCCAGCCCATACGGTGCGCGAGGTGACGCCCGACCGTGCTCTTGCCGGCGCCCATGAAGCCGACCACGTAAATGCCGGGGGTGCGTTTGAGCTTGAGGATCATGCCGTTCCGTTGAAGGCCGCCATGCGCGCTTCGACAACGGAAGGGAAGAGGCGCATCGCCAGGACAAGGAGCCAGCCCGCGGGGGGCGTGACCACGGTGCGCGCGTCGCGCTCCACGCCGCGCCGGATGGCCTCCGCGCATACCTCCGGCGTGATCGCAAAGCGGCGCGCGTTGCGGACTTTCTCCGGCGTCTGGCCGAAGCGCACATGCTCCTGAAAGCCCGTCTTCACATAGCCCGGGCAGACCAGCATGGTGCGTATGCCCGAGCCCTTCAACTCGATCCGCTGGCCCTCGGTAAGCGTGCCCAGGGCGGACTTCGTGACGCTATAGAGCGTCATCCACGGCAGCACCACCTTGCCGCCGATGGAGCCGACATTCACCAGCATTCCGGTGCCCCGGGCGCGCATATGGGGCGCCACCAACTGGCTGAGAGCGAGCGGCACGAAGAAGTTCAGCTCCATGAGTTCGCGGGCTTCCTCCATGGGCATTTCCCACGAGGGGCGGTAGGTGCCGATGCCGGCATTATTGATGAGGATATCGATGGCGCCGAAGCGTTCGAGGGTTCGATCTACCACGAGGCGGCGCGCCGCATCGGTGGTGAGATCTCCGGCGGTAACGAGGTCTTCCGGGCGAGCGTGGCGCTCCAGCCCTTCGCGACTGCGCGCCACCAGGGAGAGCCGGGCCCCGGATTGGGCGAATTCGTGGGCGCAGGCCGCGCCGATGCCTTCGGAGGCGCCTGTGATGAGGACCACTTTGCCGTCGATTCTCATGGGGTTCGGACCTGCGACTTACGCGCAGAAACGTCATAATAGTACCATGTCGAAGCGGTTGATCCCGCTGTTCCCATTGCAGCTCGTCGTGTTCCCACGGACGCAGTTGCCGCTGCACATTTTCGAAGAGCGCTACAAGGAAATGGTGGGCGAAGCAATCCGCGACGAATCGGAATTCGGCATCGTGCCGTCCAAGGACGGAGGCATTTTGAATGCAGGCTGCACGGTAAAGGTCGCCAAGGTATTGGAGATGTACCCGGACGGCCGGATGGACGTGCTGACCGTGGGGCAGCGGCGCTTTGAGATCGTGAGCCTGAGCGAAGATAAGGACTACCTGCAGGGCGAGGTGGAGTACTTCGACGATGAGGACACGGAGGCCGCGCCGGCCGAAATCCTCGAACTGGCACTGGTCAACTACCGGGCGCTGATGGGGACGGCCCATACGCGCGGCCACGGCGATCCCGATCTGGACGACCGGCAGGTGAGCTTTCAGGTGGCGCAGGCCGTGCCCGATCTGGATTTTCTGACGCAGATTTTGCGCGACCGGTCCGAGGCCGGACGGCTGCGCCAGTTCAATCACTTCCTGGCCTCTTATTTGCCGCGGCAGCGCGCGATCGATCACATGAAAGCGGTGGCCCCGACCAATGGCCACGGGCTCAAGCCACCCGGAGTCTGACGATGAGCGAGCAGGAGCGCGCCGAAAAACAAACTCGACGAGGCCCGCTCTCCTTCGCGGTTTCCGGCTGCCTGCATGGCGGCGTGCTGGCCTGGGTGATGTTCAGCGGGGCTGTGCCGCCACGGGCGCAATCGATTTACGACCAGGAGATTCGTCCGCACGAGAAGAAGATCGTCTGGTACAACCTGCGCGAGAAGCTGCCCGAGATTTCGTCCCCGCGGACGCAGGCGGATGCGAGGCCGGCGCGCGCGCGGGTGAAATCGGCGCAGACGATGATCTCCGGCTTGAAGGACGACGCCAAGCCCGGCCCTTTGATCTGGAGTCCCGAACCGGCGGTCGCCGCGCCCAGGGAAATCCCGCTGCCTAACGTGGTGGCGGTGGCTCCGCCGAAAGTGGTGCGGCCGTTCACCACGCCGCCGGAACTGGTGAAGCCTCCGACGCCCGCGCCTGAGTTGCCGGATGCGCCGCGGGCCGCGACGGCGGAGGTGAAGCAGGTGGATTTGCCGGTGGTGCGACCGAGCGGGGCGTCGCGCGCCTTCACACCGCCTGCGAGGGAGCGGCTGCAGCGGCAGGCGGCGCTGACCCTGCCGGAAGGTCCGACGCCGACGATGCGGATCGCGGAGGCCGCGCTGCCCTTCCCGGCGGCGGGTCCGCGCCTCGAACCGAAGAAATTCACTCCACCGGCCGCGCGGCAGGCGAAGGGCGGCAGGACGGAGATTCCAGCCGCGCCCGAAGTGGCGGCTGCGCGCCCGACCGGGTCGGAACTGGCGCGCGTGCCACGCGGATATATACCGCGCAAGGGTCCATCTGCCCCCGTGTCCGCGCCGGTGATCCAGGCTGAGCCGCCGGAGGCGCCTGCCGGACCGGATGGGCGGGCGGAGACGGCGCTGGCCATCGTGGGGCTGAATCCGGCGAACGTGACGGAAGTGCCGGCGCTGCCCCCGTCGCGGGCTTCGGGCTTCTCGGCGGGACCGGAGTTGCGCAGCGATGGCGGTACGGGCAGCCACGGGCCGGCACTGGTAAATGTGCCGGGGCTGGTGGTGAAAGGCGGCGCCAAAGACGCGGAGCCCACTTTGATCGCGACCTTCTCGCCGACCTCGCGCGAGAATCTGCTGGCCGCCGTCCGCAAGGCAGGCGCGGTTCCGGCCGCGTTGATGCCGGCGCCGCGCGCGCCCGAGCCGCACGGTACCCGGGTGTCGGATGTTCCGGATCCCCGGTTGGCCGGGCGCGTGGTGTACAGCATCGCGATCCAAATGCCGAACGTCACGAGCTATTCGGGAAGCTGGCTGGTCTGGTTCGCCGAGCGCGAGCCGGTGCCTGGAGCAGCGCCCCCGGTAATTCGCGCCCCGGAAGTGATTCACAAGGTGGACCCCAAGTATGTCGCCTCGGCGGTGGCGGACCGCGTGGAAGGCAACATCCGCCTCTTCGGCGTCATCCAGAAGGATGGCCACGTGGGCAAGATTGCGATGATCCGGCAGTTGGACGGTCGGCTCGATCAGACCGCTCAGGAAGCTCTGGCAAAATGGGAGTTCACGCCTGCCTTGCGCAATGGCGTGCCGGTGGACGTGGATGCGGTATTCGAAATTCCCTTCCGCCTGGCGCCGAGGGTGAACAGGTAGACCGTCAAGAGATGAAGCCCCAAAACCTGATTATTGATGCCGACGATACGCTGTGGGAGAACAACATCTACTTCGAGCGCGCTTTCGAGCAGTTTGCGGCGTTCCTGGACCACTCCACGATGTCGGGCGCCGAGGTGCGCGATATTCTTGACGAAATCGAGCGCACCAACGCGCGGATTCACGGCTACGGTTCGTTGAACTTCGGACGCAACCTGGCGGAGTGTTACCGGCACCTGGCCGAACGCGACATCTCGGAGGCGGATCTGACGACGGTGATCAGCTTTGCCGAGCGCATCCTGGAGTGCCCGATGGAGGTCATCGAAGGCGTCGCTGAAACGCTGGCCTACCTGGCCGGCAGGCACAATCTGACGCTCTTCACCAAGGGGCACGTGGATGAGCAGCGGCTGAAGATCGACCGCTCGGGCCTGGCGCAGTATTTCGGACACACGGGGATTGTGAAGGAGAAGGACGCGGAGGCCTATCGCTGCCTGGTGAGGGAGCGGGGCATGCTTGCGGGGGATACGTGGATGATCGGCAACAGTCCGAAGTCCGACGTGAATCCGGCGCTGGAGGCGGGGCTGAATGCGGTGTTTGTGCCGCACGCGCATACCTGGATTCTGGAGAAACAGGACATTGTACCGGGAAGCGGAAAACTGCTGACGGTGGAGCGCTTCGAAGATCTGAGGAAGCACTTTTGAGGCGGCGGCGCGGGTCGCAGCGTGTGCGCACGGCACGCCGCTCCCGCCGGAAGCGCACGGGCAACGGGGTTTTTCAGGGGAGCGCTACGCGCCCCCTACTGTTCAATGCGTTTGGCCCGTTCGTAGGGACTCTTGATATAGCGCCCGGCTTCTTCCTGGGCTCCCTGAGTATCGTCTTTGGTGCGCAAGGCCAGGTTGTATTCGTTCACGGCACGTTCGCGCTGTCCCGTGATATCGAAGATCTTTCCCAGGTTGATGCGGCTCCACACTTCGGTCCACTTGGGGTCGAGATCGCCCGCCAGGGCTTCGCGAAATTCGTTGGCCGCCTGCTGATAGTTATTCTGCAGGAAGTGCACCTCGGCGATGCGGTAGTGGGCGAGCGAACTGGTGCGAGTGGTCTCCAGCGCCTTCTGGTATTGCTTGATGGCCTCGCCGAATTCGCTGAGTTCCGCGTACTGCTCGCCGCGCCGGATGGCCACCGCCACGCGCACCTGCGGGCTGTAGCGCAGGACGTGATTGTTGGGGTCGATCTCTACGCTCTTGGGCTTGCCGAACGTGTCGACGGAGAATTCCGAACTCGTGCCCACGACTTCCACGCGCTTCTCTTCGGGATTGCCTTCGGTCTCGATCTTGAGATCGACCGGCATGCGGAAGGTATCGAGATCCTGCGCGATTTTTCCCATCACGCGGAAGCCCTTGCTGGTGCGTAGAATCGTGTACTCGAGCTTGAATTCGGGGGCGCCGCTGGATTCGATCCACTGAATGAAAAAGTAGCCGAGATCCTGCTCGGACGCGGTTTCCGCGGCCTTCTTGAAATCGTCGGTATTGACGCTTTTCCACGCGAAGCCCTGGGTATAAGTCTTCAAGGTCTTAAAGAACTTCTCGTCGCCGATGACGTAGCGCAGCATGCCGATCACGGTGGCGCCCTTACCGCCGGTGAGCGCCCACAGTTCGGGCGAATAATCTTCCAGGCGCGACGATTGAATCATGGGCACGGTGTCCACGGTGAGCGATTCCACCATCACATCGTGGAACTGGGATTCCATCGCGCCGGGACCTTTTTCGTGCTCGGCCCACAGCAGCTCCGAATAGGCGGCGAGTCCGTTGGTGAGCCAGAGATGATTGCGGGTGGCGGGCGAGACCAGTTCTTCGAACCACTGGCGCGACACCTGGTTGGCGATCAGTTTGACGCTGGGTTGTTTGCCGATACCGCGCGGCGCCAGGAAGATCATGCCGGGCGCGGCATAGCCGTTGGGCGCACCCTCCTCGGTTTCCACGACGGTGAGATTGGCATAGGGAGGCAGGCCGAAAACGCCCGTAAAATAGGCCATCGTTTTGCCGATTTGTTCCCCGTAGGCCTGCGCCATCTCGCTTTCCGGACTGCGGAAGTAGAGGCTGGTGGTGACGCCCTCACTGGCCACGCGCGCGGCCTGGCCTTTCACGATCGCGATACTGCCGGGGAACGAGGGGCGCTCGAAGCGGATCTGAAAGCGCGCCTTGTCGGCCGCCGCTTCCTTGCTATCCAAACCGCTGCCCAGCACGGTGAAACCAGCCGGCACCGTGATATTCAGGTCGGCCGCGAAGCGGTCCGTGGTGTAGCCGCTGACGGGGAACCAGCGGGCCGGATACATCAGGTAGGCGTAATCGGGATGGATGGCGGCGAACTTGATGCCGTAGACGGGTGAGTCTTCCTGCCCGGAGAGTTTGCCATCGTAGAAGAACGTAATGCTGGTCGCCTGGCCTTTGACCAGCGGCTGATCGAAACTCAGGCGGACGGTGAAATCCTGCTGGTTGCGTGACGCCGGAATCTGCCGGCCCTGCGCATCCACCACGCGGGACACGTTGAGCGCGTTGTTGAGTTCGAAGGCCGCGGAGGTGATGTTATCGTCCAGCGGAACGAAGCGCACGGTGGCTTTGGAGGTGAGGGACTGGGTGGCAGGAGAGACTTCGAGATCGATCGAGTACAACTCGACGTCGATGCGGGAGCGGCGATCCTGCGCTTGGGCGGCACAGCAACCGGCCATCAATGTCACAGCGAGAGCGAACCAACGATTACGAAACATGAGCAGCTTTTCCTTCCAGAATATCTTGGATGACGAGCGCGGCACGCAGCGGAGCGGCGGCGCCTCCGGCCAGTTTTTGGCGCACTTCAGCGAGCCCGGCTTTCATTTCCGCGCGGGCGGCGGGGTCGCGCAGGAGCCGCGAGGCTTCGCGCGCCAGGTTCTCAGGGGTCATGCGGTGCTGGATCAGTTCCGGCACCACGGCACGCCCGGCGATCAGGTTGACCATGGAGTAAAAAGGTACCTTGACGCGCAACAGGCGGGTGCCGATGAGCCAGGTGGCGGTGGTTACCTGGTAGAAAGTGACCATAGGCGTACCTAAGAGCGCGGCCTCTACCGTCACCGTACCACTTGCAGCGAGCGCGAGATCGGCATGCGCCATGGCGTCCCAGCTTTCTCCTTCAATGACCTGAATCGGCGAGCGCGCCAGGCGCTCTTCAAAAAACGCTTTCCCTGTGGTGGCAGATGCCGGCAGTACCACGTTCACGGCTTGTTCCTGATAAATCCTCTGTATGGCATCGCTCAGTACGGGCAAATGCCTCGCCGACTCACCCCGCCGGCTTCCGGGCAGCACTGTAACTAAAGGACGCTCGGCAGCCAGCCTGTGTTTCCGAAAAAACTCATCGCGGGTCAGGGAAGGCTTGACCAGTCCGGCGAGGGGATGGCCGATATAGGTGGTTTTTACCCCGTACCTGTTGAAAAACTCCTCTTCGAAGGGGAAGATGCAGAGCAGGCGGTCCAGGGTGCGGCGCATCTCCTTCACCCGCCCTTTGCGCCAGGCCCAGGCCTGCGGAGCCACAAGATAAACCACGGGAATGCCCTGCGCGTGGAGTTTGCGGGCCACGCGGAGGTGGAAATCCGGAGAATCGGTCAGAATCGCGAGGTCGGGCTTTTCCCGTTCCGCGGCGGCCAGGAGTTTGCGGTACTCGCCATAGATTCTGGGAATATGGGCCAGGACTTCGACCAGTCCGACCACAGCGAGGCTGGCGGCGTCAACGATGGTGCGCACTCCGGCCGCCCGCAAGCGGGCTCCAGTACAGCCGAAAAAGTCCGCCTGGGGCAGGCTTCGCTGCAGTTCCCGGACCACCAGCGAGGCGTAGAGATCACCGGAAGCCTCGCCGGCGGAAACCAGGATTTTCGGCATGCCCCTACAGTTTAGCGAGTTCGCTTCCGGAGGGGCGGGCGCATCACTTCACGGCAGCCTGACACGCCACGGCCGCAGAAAGCGGTGTAAGGGGGTTAGGGCAGATGGCCGTTGGAATTGGCTGCCTGCCTGTTACAATCGAACCACGCCGATGCCCATAGACGGAGAGAAGTCCAAGCTGGCAGTGGATGAGCTGGCCGCACGCTTTCGCGGCGATTTGATTCCAATTACGGGAACGTTTTCTTACTTCAGCCTGTTGCCGATCGCCGAAGAGGATCTCCGGCAATATCTTAACGATCCGATTGCGGCGCTTTCGCCCGCGCTGGTGGCGGGACTACCGCAGACGGGCCTCATACTGGCCGCGTATCTGGAGAAGGGCAACGGAAAGGGCGCTGGCTACGCGACATTCGAGCGTCCGGCCGAGACGCGCCACATCCCGAGCGCCCGCAGCCAGGCGCAGGGCTTGCTGGTGCTCGCCCTGGGAGTCAAGGACATCGAGATCGCGGATTACCACTACCAGTTCTATAACGCGCTGGCCGCGGTGGCGGCGGAGCGCTGGAAGCCCGATATACAGGAGCGCTTTTACCGCACGATTCGTGAGGAATTGAGCGCCGAAGTACATGGCGAAGTCGACGAGAAAAGCTGGCACCTCAAACAGGCGCTGCTGCGGCGGCAGACCAACGTCCGCAAAGAGACGAAGCTGTTCCGGGATTATGCGCGGCAGGCATTTGAAGACACGCTGACCTTGTACCTGCACGGCACGTGCTGCGACATCGACGTGGAGACGGGGCCGCGGCAGATGCCGAGCCGCTATCTGCGGCGGAGGCTGGAACTGCTGGTTTCGATTTATCCGCCACCCGAAGGATACGCCGCCCTGCCGGAACAGTCGAAGGTCCGCTAAAGGGCCGGCTTGGCGAACTTCAGGCTGGGCGCCGGCCTCGTGCGCGCCGGACGCAACCGGCCCGGCGCTGCCACAGGTGGGCGGCTCGACTGCACCGCCGCCCCCACGTCACGAATTTCCGGGAATACCTTGGACCTACTTTGCTAGTTGGGCTGAATCTGCCAGCAGTTCGGCAACGATGCGCGAGGCGACGAGCTTGCCGCGCTCGCCGGTCTCTCCCGACGGACCGACGCAGGAGGGACAGCCGGCTTCGCAGGCGCAGGCCGCGAGCAGTCCGGCCGTCTGGCGAAGCAGGTCGGGAGTGAGGCGATACAGCGGCGCGCTCTGTCCGATGCCGCCGGGGTAAGCATCGTAGAGGTACAGATTGGGTTCGAACACCTGGAGGCCTCCGGCGATCTCTTCGCTGAGCGCGACTCCTAAATCGCGCGCATCGCACATGAGAAGCAGGGAAGCGACGGTACGCAGGGCGTTGCCGAGTCCGGTGATGCCGCTCTGCTTTTCGGTGGGAGTGAATTCCGAAAAGCGCGCCAGGAAGGCGGCGGGGAAGTGGAGCCAGAACGAGGTGGTGTGCATCTCCTGCTCCGGCATATTCAATTTCCCGGCGCCCACGTTTTCCATGGTGTAGAACTTGATCTTCTTGAAGCCCACTACCTGTGTGGTGACGCGAACGTCGCCGTGCGCGCGGCGGGCGCCGTTGAGTTCGCCGCCTTCGAATTCTTCGAGCACCTTGACCTGGGTGTAGTCGATGGCGTCGGTGTAATAGTCGCTATCGACGCTCTTCACGTAAGCCTTGCGCTGGTCGTAATCGAAGCGTTCGACGTGGAACTGGCGGGCTTCGTGAAGGTAGATGGCCTTCTCGTGCAGGGTGGTGAGCGCGGTGGGGAAACTGACCTCGGCGATGATTTTGGCTTCGCCCGTGATATCCACCACGACGAAGTTATCGCTGGTGATGGAGCGCAAGCTGGTGGCGTCGGCGGGATAGCTGTCGCTGGTCCAATGCCAGGCGCCGGCGGAGTGGTGGAGGAAGCCGCTCTCTTCGAGATAGCGGCAGAGGTCGTCAAGCGGGTTGGGGCCGAACTTTTCGCCATCGCGCAGCGGGAGTTCGAAGGCCGCGCACTTGAGATGAGCGAGCAGGATTTCGAGATTCTGCGGATTGACGTAGGCGTGCTCGGGCGAGCGCTCGAAGAAGTAATCGGGATGCTCCACGATGTACTGATCGAGGGGCGCGCTGCTGGCCACCAGCACGGCGGCGGAGGTGCCCTGGCGGCGACCAGCGCGTCCGGCGCGCTGCCAGCTGCTGGCGATGGTGCCGGCGTAGCCCGCCATCACCACCGCGTCGAGCGAACCGATATCGATGCCGAGTTCGAGGGCGTTGGTAGCCACCACGGCTTTGATTTTGCCGTCGCGCAGGCTCTTTTCAATCTCGCGGCGCTCGCGCGGCAGATAGCCTCCGCGATAGCCGCGCACCGATTCGCGGGGAATGGGCCCTTTGTCGCAGGCATCCTTCAGATAAGTGACCAGGACTTCGGTGGCCAGGCGGTTGTTGGCGAAGACCAGGGTCTGCAGATTGTTCTCGATGAATTTGAGCGCCATGCGCCGCGTTTCGGCAATGTAGCTGCGGCGGATGCCCAACTGGCGGTTGACCACGGGCGGATTATAGAAGATGAAAAACTTCTCGCCGCGCGGGGCGCCGTTGCGCTCCACCAGTTCGAAGGGTTCGCCGGTGAGGGCTTCGGCGAGCTCACGCGGATTCGCGATGGTGGCAGAGCAGCAGATAAATTGCGGCTTGGAATTGTAGAACTCGCAAATGCGCGCCAGGCGGCGCAGCAGGTTCGCCAAGTGGCTGCCGTAAACGCCGCGATAGTAATGCAGCTCGTCGATCACGATATAGCGCAGGTTCTCGAAATAGCGCGCCCATTTGGTGTGGTGCGGCAGGATGCCCGAATGCAGCATGTCGGGGTTGGTGAGCACGACGTTGGCGCGCGAGCGGATCGCGCGGCGCGCATCGCCCGGGGTATCGCCATCGTAGGTGAAGGCGCGTATGTCGCTGCCCATCTCCTCGACGGCGCGGTTGAATTCGTGGAGTTGATCTTCGGCCAGCGCCTTGGTGGGAAACAGGTACATGGCGCGCGCACCGGTGTCGTTCATCAACAGGTTGAGGACGGGCAGGTTGTAGCAGAGCGTCTTGCCGCTGGCGGTTGGCGTGACGATGACAACATGTTTGCCGGCCTGGATCTGGTCGAAGGCGTCGGCCTGATGGGAATAGAGACGGGCAATGCCGCGCTTTTCGAGGACGGCGCGGAGCTTGGGGTCGACGGCGGCCGGAATTTCGGAGTACACCCCTTCACTGGCAGGCTGATGGTGGATGGCGCGGACGGCGGAATCGGTTTCCCGGTGTTTGGCGCGGAAATAGGAGACGACCGCTTCGAGTGATTCCTTGGGGGTGATCGACAAATCCCGCGAGGGGTCGGGGAAGCCTAGGGATAAATTCATGGGCGCGCCTTCGCTTTTTCTTTGCTCGGACTACAAGGGCTACAGTACAACGAAAGCCTACCGGGTGACAACCGGCGCGAGGCGAAGGTCCAGTTGCTGGCTAGGCTAGACTAGCCTGTAGTGTAGGGCTAGGGGTGGCGCTGCGGGCGCTTGCCGGCGGGGCGAAGCGGGGTCAGAGCGAGGCCGAAATGCTGCGCGCCACGCGAATGAACTCGTAACGTTCCAGGGTGGCGGCCACGTGGAAAGTTGCACTCTCGTCGTGCGAGGGCATGGGGGTGGAACGTAGTACCTTTCCGATACAACGCAGGCTCACCGACTGCGGACCTTCGTGGGAGAGGGCAATGACGTACTCGATAGGGCTACCGAGATCAGGTTCCTTTTCGGCAGTGAAAAACACTCCCGAGGAACTGATATTTCGGGTGAGGCCCGTAAAAGTTATGCGTTCAGCGCCGGAGCGAGTGATCGAGAGCGGGAGTTGGAGCTGAAAACGCCGTGTTCTTCGCTGATCCATGAGAATAGCCAACTAGGATGTTAGGGGTATTCCAGTAGTCCGGTCAATAGAACTGGTTTGGGTACGGAATGGATCGAAGGTACTACCTTTCGGGTCCGGGGGGAGGAATTCGGGGAGAGGGACAGACTCTGCTGACAGAGCCTGTCCCGGGAAATCAGCGCCTGTTCAGGCGACCTTTACGAAAATAATGACCAGGGTATAGAGCGCCAGGGATTCGATCAGCACCAAGCCCAACAGAAGGGCGAAGCGGATCGCGGCGGCAGCGCCGGGATTGCGCGCCATGCCTTCGGCGGCAGCGGCCACAGCTTTCGCCTGCGCCAGACCGCACATACCGGAAGCGATCGCCATGGAGAAACCGGCGGAGATCGGGACCCAGTGTCCGTTAGCGGTGGGGTTGGCCGGCGTTTGCGCGAACAACAGGGGGCTGGCGATCAGCAGCAGGGCCAGCAGAAACAGCGTCTTCTTTGTAAGCATTCGATACTCTCCTAAGAAATCACCCCCAGGAGGTGGTCCCCGTCATCCTCTTGCAGCCGGGCTCACACTGAAAGGGTGGCAAAAAGCCGGTATTAATGTTCGTGCGCTACGGCTCCGGCCACGTACATCATGGTCAAGAGCATAAAGATGTAAGCCTGTAAGAAAGAAACGAAAATGTGCAGCCCCATGAAGACCGTCGGCACCAGCAGGAAGGTCAACTTCAAGAACACCATGGTGACCTGCTCGCCGGCGTACATGTTGGCGAAGAGACGAATGGTCAGCGACAGCGGGCGCGCCAGGTGGCTGACAATTTCAATGGGAATCATGAGGGGCGCCAGGGCGGGCATTGGTCCGGCGAAGTGCGCCAGGTATTTGAAGAGGCCGTTGGCCTGAATGCCGACGGCGTTGTAGTAAAAGAAGGTCGCGATGGCGAGGCCCGCCGGCACCGAAGGCACCATGGTGGGCGATTCCAACCCCGGAATCACGCCGAGCAGGTTGGCGAACAGAATGAAAATGAAGACGGTGCCGAAATAGGGAACGTAGAGCTTGCTGCCGTGTCCCACCTGTTCGTGAGCTTGCTCGCGCAGAAAATCGTAAATCAGTTCGAAGATATGTTGCAGCCTGCCGGGACGGTCCACGGAAAGCTGGGGCTTCAGGATGGCGAACAGCACAATGATGAACAGCGCCACCAAAATCTGCATGGTCGCGAAGTTAGCCCAGGGACGGGGTTGAGGAGCCATGCCGACGATGCCTGTCAGCGTATTACCGACGCCTGCCAGGTAGTCGTTGAAGAGCTTAGTGAGGAAGAGTTCCGTGTCGTGCATACGCCAGTTCGAACAAAATTTCCAAAATTACCGCTGCAACCGATACAAACAGGCCCGAAAGTGCGGCCGGCAGGCTGATCGCAGAGTATTTCAATATAACATAGGCGCCGCCGCCCAGAAACAGGTAGCGCAGGCCCAGGAACACGGCTTTACGCGGCTTGGCCGCCTCGCTGCCGAGCGCTTCGGTAAGCTGTTTGAGCCAGCGGAAATTGAGGGCGGAAACGGAGGTGCCGAGCACCCATCCGGCGCTCCAGGTCCAACCGCGCAGCGCCAGCAGAAGCAGCGCCCCGGCGGCGCCCAGCGTCCAGGTGATTTTCCAGATGCGCGCCACCGCGGCGGCCAGCCAGCGCTCGTGAAAAACGCGTTCTTCGGGCGAGGGCGCGAGGTATTCCGTTTCCCCGGCGGGCAAGTCGCCCGGGAGAGGCTCAGGCGTCATCTTTTGTGTCCCGCATGAGCTGGCGGATCAATTGTACAAAGCCCGCGACGATGCCGAGGATGAGGCCGGCGATGTACATCCACCCGGTCTCGAACTCCTTATCGAGCAGGTAGCCGAGGATATAGCCGACGACTGCGGACGCGGGCAGCATGACGGCGAGGGAGGTGTATTCACCGACCATCACCGGCCAGGGTTTTTTCGCCACCAGTCCAGTTTACAGCGTCATGCGCCCGGCTGCCTCATTCACCAGGAATCCCATCTTGGGGTGGGACGGCTCCATGACGGGATGAATGCCGAAGTCCTCGAGCGCCTCGGTGGTAGCGGGTCCGATGGAGCAGACCTGGCAGTGGCGCAAGTGGGCGAGCGCGGCGTCCTCGATGCCGAGTTCCCGGGCGATGCGGGCGAGGTGGGCGATCTGAATACCGGTGGTGAAGAGGGCCACGTCGAAGGCTCCGGCGGCCAGGCGGCGCGCGGCTTCGCGCAACGGTTCCACGTCTTCGGGCAGGTCCCACTGGTAGATTTGGACGGTGGTGACGGCAGCGCCGCGGGCGCGCAGGGCGGCGACCAGTTCGGAAGCGGGACGCCCGTACTCCTGCACGGCAATGCGCTGCGCGGCAGTGCCTTCGAGCGCGGCCAGCAGTTCGCGCCAGGTGTTGGGTTCGGGTGCGACGATGGCGGGTTTGAGCCCCATATCGCGCAGGGCGGCGGTGGGTTTGGGCCCGCGTGCGGCGAGGGTGACGCGCGAGAGGGCGCCGGCGAAGGCGTCTTCCGGATAGCGCGTGGCCAGCAGTTTGGCGAGTTGCCGCGTGCCGACCCCGGTCAGCAGGATGACCAGATCGAACTCACCGGCGAAGAGGCTTTCGGCAAAAGCGAAGGCCCCGTCGTTTTGTGCCAGGGGGATTTCGCGCATGGATGGGGCGACAAAGGGTTCCCCTCCCTGCTTCCGAATGAGCTGCTCCATCTCGGCGGCGCGCCGGCTTTCCAGGGAGAGGACGCGGAGTCCGTTGAAGGGCATACTCGGATTATAAGGGAGGCTGGGAAATCGGGTCCTCAATTGCACGCCCTGGCGAGAGGGAGAGCACGCCGCTGCAGCATATCGTAATCCAGCGCTCCAAAAGACAACGGGGTCCCGGATACAGCGACCTTACTCACAGCGGATTGAGATGCCCCCATCACACCGGTACCAGGGGACTTATTCCTCCGGGGCGGGCCTTTCACCCCTTTCTTGACAGAGATTGGGGTGATGGATATAATCTAAAGTGCTCAGAAGGCTGTCTAATCCCTTTGCTACCAAAAGCATAGAATATGCGCATCCGGTCAGGCTGCCTCTGAATCGAATAGGTGGCTATGGCCAACGCACTCCCGCTTCCCCGTCTCGCCCGCACCGAAGCTGAGCCCTTGCTCGCCACGGTGGGCAACACCCCCCTGATCCGCCTGGAGAGAATTCCGCTCGAATTCGCGGGAATTGAGATATTCGCCAAGGCGGAATACTTTAATCCCGGCGGCAGTGTGAAGGACCGGGCGGCCCTCAACATGGTGCTGGACGGCGAGCGCTCCGGCAAACTGAATCACAGCCGGACGATTCTGGATTCCACCAGCGGCAACACCGGCATTGCTTATGCAATGATCGGCGCCAATCGGGGCTACAAGGTCAAACTGGTGCTGCCGGGCAACGCCAGCGAGGAGCGCAAACGAATTCTGAAAGCGTACGGCGCGGAGACGGTGTTCAGCGATCCGGGCGAAGGCTCCGACGGCGCCATCCGCGTGGTGCGGCAGATGTACATGGAAGACCCCGATCGCTATTTCTACCCGGACCAGTACAACAATCCGGCCAACTGGAAGGCGCATTTCGAAGGCACGGCCGTGGAGATCATGGACCAGACGAACGGAGCGCTTACCCACTTCGTCGCCGCCATGGGCACCAGCGGCACGTTCACGGGCACCACCCGGCGTCTGCGCCGCGACCTGCCGGAAGTGAAGTGCTATTCGGCGCAGCCGTCGAGCGGCTTCCACGGACTCGAAGGGCTGAAGCATATGCCGACGGCGATTCGCCCCGGCTTCTACGACGACACCATGGCGGACGGCAATCTGTGGATCGAAACCGAGGATGCCTATCGGATGGTGCGGCGCCTGGCGCGCGAAGAGGGGCTGCTGGTGGGCATCTCATCGGGGTGCAACGTCCATGCGGCCATGCTGCTGGCGCGGGAAATCGCCGGCCGCGGCGAGACCGCCACCATCGTCACCGTCCTCTGCGACAGTGCGGAGAAATATCTCAGCGAAAACTTCTGGGATCAGGAATAATCGTCTTTATCGTTTTCAGGTAATTTACCGCGCATGATCCACATAGAAAAAGAACCCTGGGCCGCCATGGTTGCCCACGCTCGGGAGACGTATCCCAACGAGTGCTGCGGCGCCATGCTGGGCTCGACCGACGGCGAGACGAAGACCGTCCGTGAATCGATTTCGCTGCGCAACGCCTTTGAAGGCGCGCAGTCTGCCCGCTACGAATTGCGTCCGGAAGATCTGCTGGCCGCCGATAAAGCGGCACGCGAGCGAAATATGGACCTGATCGGGATCTATCATTCGCATCCCGATTGCGACGCTTATTTTTCCAAGACCGATTTGCAGAATTCCTGCCCGTGGTATTCGTTCGTCGTGCTCTCGATCAAGCAGGGCGCGTTCGATCACGCCAACAGTTTTCTGCCCAATTTCGATCAATCCGACGCGCCCAAAGAGGAGCTAACTTACTGACATGGCCAAAATAATGATTCCGACGCCGCTGCGCCAATTCACCGGCAAGCAGGACAACGTGACGGTCCCCGGCGCCACCGTGGGCGAAGTGCTGTCCGCGCTGACCACGCAATATCCCGATCTGCGCAAGCAGATCTATACGGACGAGGGTAAGCTGCGCAGTTTCGTCAACGTGTACCTGAACGACGAAGATATCCGCTACATCGGCAAAGATACGGCGGCCACGAAGGATGGCGATACGCTGTCGCTGGTGCCGTCGATCGCGGGGGGAAGCCGTTGAGTCTTTCGAAAGACGAAATTCTCCGTTATTCGCGCCACCTGATCGTGCCGGAAGTGGGCATGGAGGGCCAGGAGAAGTTGAAGGCCGCCAAAGTCCTGCTGGTGGGCACCGGGGGGTTGGGCGCACCGCTCGGCCTGTATCTGGCCGCGGCGGGAGTGGGGCGCATCGGCCTGGTGGATTTCGACGTGGTGGACTTCACCAACCTGCAGCGCCAGGTGATTCACTTCACTAAGGACGTGGGGCGCCCGAAGATCGAATCGGCAGCGGAGAAGATGCTGGCGCTCAATCCGCACGTGGAGATTGTGAAGCACGAAGTCGCGCTGACCAGTGAGAATGCGCTCGAGATCATCAAGGATTACGACATGGTGGTGGACGGGACGGACAACTTCCCGACCCGCTACCTGGTGAACGACGCGTGCGTGCTGCTGAACAAGCCGAATGTCTACGGCTCGATCTTCCGCTTCGAAGGGCAGGCCACGATTTTCGCCACGGAGGGTGGGCCGTGCTACCGCTGCCTGTATCCGGAACCGCCGCCTCCGGGACTGGTGCCGAGCTGCGCCGAAGGCGGCGTGCTGGGAATTCTGCCCGGCACGATCGGATTGATTCAGGCGACGGAAGCGGTGAAATTGATTCTGGGAATCGGCGAGCCGTTGATTGGACGCCTGATGTTGTACGATGCGCTGGGCATGCGCTTCCGCGAATTGAAGCTGCGCAAGAATCCCGAGTGCCCGATGTGCGGCGAGCATCGCACTATCACGCAACTGATCGACTACCATCAATTCTGTGGTGTGCCGCAACAGGAAGAGGCGCCCAGGCAGGAGACCAAGGTGAACGAAGGCGAAATCGAAGTTACCGAAGTAAAAGAAAAGCTTGACCGCGGCGACAGTTTCGTATTGATCGACGTGCGCGAGCCCCATGAATATCAGATCTGTAACATCCCCGGAGCGAAGCTAGTGCCGCTCGGTCAGATCGGGCAGAGGCTGGACGAATTCGATAAAGCGGCTGACATCGTAATTCACTGCAAGAGCGGTATGCGCAGTGCCAAGGCGTGCAGCATTCTGAAGGCGGCGGGCTTCGAGCACGTCCGCAATATGAAGGGCGGCATTTTGGCGTGGAGCGATCAGGTGGACGCGAGCGTGCCGAAGTACTGAAGAAGTTTTCAGTTATCAGTTATCAGTTCTCAGTTATTTTAGTTTTCAGTTCTCAGTTTTCAGTTCTTAGTTTTTGCAGCAGTCCGGCGAGCATTCGCTTGATTTCCGTGGCCCGCTCTGACAGTTTTTCGTAATCGTCGAGCTTGATGAGCTTCAAGTCCTTCGACAGCAGCAGGTGATACTCGAGTTCGCTCGCGGAGCCCATCGAAATGGAGCAGAAACGGGCGAACTCGGCTTTGCCGTTTCTTCCGCATCCCTCCGCACTATTCGCGGGAATCGAGGCACTGCATCGTCTTAGTTGACTGGTCAATCCAAATATTTCTTCGCGCGGAAAGCTGGTGGTGACCTGGTAGATTGCCAACGTCAACCGGTGCGCCTTCTGCCAGACCTTCAAGGAATGAAAATCCTGCATTGTCGGTGCTTCCAGCATATTCGAGTGCACTCGGGAACGGAGAACTGAGAACCGGCGCAGCCGGTAGAGAGACTAACAACTGAAAACTGAAAACTGAAAACTGATAACTACCCGCTTCTCCACAAAAACTGGCTACACTGAAATTCCGTGCCCAACCCCATCTTCGTCGAATCCCTCACCAAGAACTACGGCGATTTTTCTGCCGTCAAGGGCATCGATTTCGAGGTGCGCGCGGGCGAAGTCTTCGGACTGCTCGGACCTAATGGCGCGGGCAAGACCACCACGGTGGAGATTCTCGAAGGGCTGCGCACGCGTAGCGGCGGCACGGTCCGCGTGCTGGGATGCGACCCCGAGGTCCAAACCCGCGAGTTGAAAGATCGAGTCGGAGTCTGCCTGCAGGCCAATAACCTGCAAGAAAAGCTGCAGGTGGGCGAAGCCATGGAACTGTTCGCCGCCTTCTACACGCGGACGGTGGATGCCCCGCAGTTGCTCAAGCGGTTGCAGCTTTGGGAGAAGCGCACCACACAATACGGAAAACTCTCGGGCGGACAGAAACAGCGCCTGGCGCTGGCTCTGGCGCTGTTGAACGATCCGCAGGTGCTCTTTCTGGACGAGCCCTCCGCCGGGCTGGACCCGCAGGCGCGCCTGGAAATTCACGAGCTGGTGCAGACCCTGCGGAGCGAGCAGCGCACCATTCTGCTGACCACTCACTACATCGAAGAAGCCGAGAAACTCTGCGACCGCGTTGCCATTGTGGACGAGGGACGCATCGTGGCTATCGGAACTCCACGCGAAATCCAACTGAAGGTGCTGGCGCATTCCACGCTCGAGATTGAACTGGCAGTTCCGCTGGGCAGCGTGGCGCTACCGCGGTGGGAGGAAGCCGGAGAGATCACGCTCGATGCCTCGCGCCGCAATCTTTCCGTGAGGACCAACCGCCCGGCCCGCACCGTCGTCGAAATGGTGAAGTGGCTGGACGCGCAGGGGCTGGAGTTATCCGACCTTCGCATTCAGCGTCCCTCGCTGGAAGACGCATTTATCGAACTTACGGGAAAGAGCCTGCGGGAATGAAAGTATACCTCGCGCTGTTCAAGAGCAATATGCGGCTGACGCTGCGCGATCGCGGCGTGCTGTTTTTCAATTATCTGTTTCCGTTGATCTTTTTCTTCGCGTTCGCGGAACTGTTTCACGCCGCCGTGGGCTCGGGCATCGCCTATTTCGTGAGCACCGTGCTGGTGATGGGCATTCTCGGCAACGGCCTTTGGGGCGCGGGCATGCGCGCCGTGCAGGATCGCGAGGCGAACATCCTGCGACGCTTCAAAGTCACCCCCATCTCCCCGCTGCCGATCCTGATTGCCGCCATGGTGAGCGGCTGGATCCTGTTCCTGCCCTCCATGTTGATCACCATCGGGCTGGCGCACTTCCTGTACCGCATGCCTCTGCCTGAGAACTGGATCTCACTGCTGGTCATGGTGACGCTGGGAGTTTGTTCGATGCGCTCCATCGGGCTGATTCTGGCCGCGGTAACCAACACCATGGCAGAGGCCACCATCGCGATCCAAAGCGTCTATATGCCGATGCTGTTCCTGAGCGGCGCCACGGTACCGGCCGCGACCCTGCCCCAGTGGGCGCAGACGCTGGCGCAGTTCATGCCGGCATCGTATCTGGTGAGCGCGTTCCAGGGTATCTTCTTCCGCAATCAAAAGCTATCGGACAATCTGGTCTCGGTGGGCGCGCTGTTGTTGACCACGGTGGTGGGGCTGTTCCTCGCCGTGCAGCTTTTCCGCTGGGAGAAAGAAGAGAAGATTTCCCCGCGCAACAAGCTCTGGGTGATTGCCGTGCTGGCGCCGTTCGTCGTCATGGGCGCATGGAAGAGTTTCAGCAAGGAACATCTCGGCGAGAACGCCGCGCTCTATCGGAACGTGCAGCGCTCCGGCGTATTCCTGATCCGCAACGCGCGCGTGATTACGGGCGACGGCAAAGTGATCGAAAACGGCAGCGTGCTGGTGCGCGATGGACGCATCGACGCCATCTTCGAAGGTGCGGGGCCGGACCCGGAATCGTTGAAGGCAGAGGTGGTGGAAGGCGCGGGCAAAACGCTGCTGCCCGGCTTGATCGATGCGCATGTCCATCTGGCGGCGTCCGGCGGAATCTCCACGGACACGCAGGATTACAGCATCGAGAAGACGATGCCCCGGGCCGCGGCGGCCATGCTCTACAGCGGGGTGACGGCGGCACGCAGCACGGGAGATTCGCTGGACGCTTCGCTGAAGCTCCGCAAGTCGATTGCGGACGGCGCGAAGCTCGGCGCGCAACTTTTTCTGAATGGCCCCATGTTCACGGCCGAGGGCGGACACGGCGTGGAGTTCATCGATCAATTGCCGGCGGCCATCAGGGAGATGGTCAGGGCGCAGGTGGTGCGCACGCCCAAGACGCCCGATGAAGCGCGCAAACAGGTGCGCGAACTGAAGGCCCGAGGCATTGACGGCGTGAAGGCGATTCTGGAGGCGGGGTGGGGCGACGGGATGCTCTACGACCGCCTGGATCTTTTGCTGGTACGCGCGGTGTCAGAGGAAGCGCGCGCGCAGCACCTGGGGCTGGCCACGCACACGGGCGATGCGCGCGATGTGGCGGACGCGGTCGAGATTGGCAGCGCCAGCGTGGAGCACGGAAGTTGGCGCGACGAAATCCCCGACAATCTGTTGGAGCGCATGGCGCGCGAAGGCGTCTACCTGGACCCGACCCTGGGCGTAGCGGAAGGGTACGCAGCCTATTTCGGCGGCAGGACGGATTTGCTCAACCGGTCCCTGGTGCAGCAGGCGGTGCCCGCCGCGCTTTTGAAGGGCACGCGCGATTTCGTCTCGTCAGGCAAGGGCGCGGACGCCGCGAAGGCAGAGTTGTTCCAACATGCATTAGAGATGGCGCGCTCCAATTTGCTGCGCGCCTGGAAGGCCGGCGTGCCGCTGGTGATGGGCACGGACGCGGGCAACGCGATGGTGTTCCACGGGCCGGCGCTGCATCATGAATTGCAACTTTGGGTGGCGGCAGGAATTCCCGTGGAAGTGGCGCTGGAGGCGGCGACGGGGAACGCGGCGAAACTGCTGCATGCGGAAAAGCGGATCGGTGCGATCCGGCCCGGCATGGATGCGGATCTGTTGCTGGTGGATGGCAATCCGCTGCAGGACATTACGGCCACGGAGCGGATCTCCCTGGTGGTATTCAAGGGCGAACGCATTCGACGCGCGGCGTTGTTCGATCAGAAATAGCGGCAAGAACGAATGGGCCGCCGATTAACGC
>JBDTMZ010000167.1:0-12574 GCA_039934035.1 Candidatus Solibacter sp.
CGCTCCATGAACACCGTGCAGCGCTCGCCCAACCGCGTCGGACTCTGCGCGCTCAGCGCCAGGCGCGCGAACTCGCCCTTGATGCTGATGCCCAGCTTTTCCGCCTGCTCTTCGAGAAAACTTCCCGTCCCCGCCGCGCAGGCTTCGTTCATCGCGAAATCCACCACGATGCCGTTCTCGATCGAGATGTACTTCGAATCCTGCCCGCCGATTTCGAAAATCGTGTCCACCGGCTCGCCGCCGAGCGTGCTGCTGATGTGGATGGCGCCCGTCTTGTGCGCCGTGATTTCGTCATTCACCACGTCGGCGCCCACGAATTCGGCGATCAGTTCGCGCCCGCTGCCCGTTGTGCCCACGCCGCAGATCTTCAGCCGGCTGCCCCAAACGCGTTCGACTTCTGCCAGCCCCTGCTGCACGGCCTCGATCGGCCGTCCGGAGGTGCGCAGGTAAACGTCGTGGATCACCGTACTGAATTCGTCGATCACGACGACATTTGTCGAGACCGAGCCGATGTCCAGCCCGAGATACGCGGGAATCACCTGACCTGCCGGCGGCACATAAACCGGCACGCGATCGCGCAACTGCACCACATGCTCGGTGGACAACTGCTTCGTATCCTGGAAAATCTCTTCCAAATCGTGCTGGCGCAGCCGGTGGACGTCGAGAATCGATCGCTTGCGCGGCTCCTCCGCCTCCAGAATCGCCGTACCGATGGCGCCGCACCATGCGAATTCGTCAGGCACCATCAGTTGATCGCGGGATAGCCCGAAGGCCTCGCGCAGCGCGCCCACCACGCCGGCATTCTGCGAAACCGCGCCGATCAGCATGGCCGGCGCCGCTACCGGACGTCCCTTCACCACGGAACTCTTGAAATTGCGCGCCACGGCGTCACACAGTCCGCGCAGTATCTCGGCGGGCGAGTACCCCTTCTGCTGCGCGTGAATCATGTCGCTCTTGGCGAATACGCTGCAGCGCCCCGCAATCCGCGCGGCGCAGCCGGCGCTGCATACCAGTTCGCCCACCTCTTCCACCGAGTACTGCATGCGCAGCGCCTGCTGGTCCAGAAAGCTTCCGGTGCCCGCGGCGCATTCGCCGGAACGGTCGTAGTCCTGGATTCCCCCATTCTCCAGGCGGATGAACTTCGAGCTTTCGCCGCCCAGTTCGAACACGGTGCGCACTTCCGGATACCAGGCGCTGATCATGCGCGCAATGGCTTTGAATTCGTTCTCGAAGAACAGCCCGAGTACTTTGGCAATCGTACGGCTGCCGCTCCCCGTGACGCGCATGCCTTCCACCCGGTCTTCGGGGATCACATCGTAGAGTTCACGCAGCAGATCGTAAGTGGATTGAATCGGACTGCCGGAGATACGACGGTAGTCGGACAACAGTAGCGGCCTGTCACCATACGAGATCAGGCGGTAGTCGGGATGCGCCGCGCACAGCGCCTCGAGACTCGTCCGGTCCGCAGGTTTACCGAGAGCGGCGAGCTTCAGGCTGATCGCCCCAATGTCCAGACCGATATTGATGCCCATTTTGGACCAGTCTCGCGCGCCCCGGCTATTAATTCAAGGTAAACAGACCCCAATAGCCTAATTTGCCATTAACGGGCGGTTTTGAGGGGTTAAGCGGAGCCGGTATCCGAACGGACACACCGAGAAGCATGCTTTATATGCTAAAGTACGCTATAATAAGGACATGCAGGCTCCCCAAACGATTAACGAGTCCTATTACTGTTTGCGGCAAAAGCCCGAAGGACCGATTTCCATCCTCACTACCAACTCCTACGTGGTCGGCGAATACGACGTACACACGGGCGAAGTCCGGTGGGGACGCGTGGTCCTGGCCACCCAGAAAGTGCAGATTATGAACTACTTACATCGGCACTTCCCTCTCACCCCACTGCCGGCCCCGATGCCGGTCGCCACGGTCGTCAAACCCTCCAGACCGACCAAACCGGCTAAGGCGATTAAGTCGGTGAAGACGTCCCGCAAGAGACAGACTGCGGCCGCGTAGCTTCTGGTACGCGAACTGCTCAGGCGAAATGTATGGCTGACCCAAAAAAGAAAAAAGACGATAGCGCACTAATCACCGCCGCGGAAGCGGTAGGTTCGGCAATCGGCAAAATCGCCCATGTGGCGGGCGTCACCGGCGAAAAGCCCAAGACCCCGCCCAAACACCCCAAAATCGCGAAACTGGCCAGCAAGGGCAAGCCCCATCTTCCGCGCAAACTAAAGAAAGCACAGAAAAAAGCCGCCGCCGCCCGTCAAGCCTAACTGCTGTCCACAGGCTTGACTGGTTTACGCGGTGGGCACCCTTGGCCGCGCGGGACCCCGCGCCACGCCAGATTTCCCCCCAAGAGCTCGGAACACCTCAGGGACAGCCCGGTCACCGCCTGTCCCCACCCTTGCCCTACGTGGCAGCGGCTTCCGCTTGGGGACCGCTAGCACCGACAATTCTCTTCCTCCAAAGCAGCCAGACCGTGAATAGTCGTCCTTCCCGCATCCTCCGCCACGTGACCCCGGGTGTGAATCGTAAATCTCTCGGCAAATCCCTTGAACACCGCGAGAGCGTGTCGGGATTTCCGCCTGCATTCCTGCTAAACGTGTAGTTCACCAGTCCGCCGCGCGCCTGCGGAATCGCAACTACAAGATACAAAAGACTCTTCAAGCGACCCTCCCCCCGGGCTGAAAGCCGCCCCCGCCTCCGAGACGGCTCGCCGGGCTACCGAGCGCCTCGAAGTTGCCGGAATTCCCGGCATGTGATTCCGATTTCCCCTCACGCAGCAGACGCTCTCAAGAGCTAACTCCTTTCCTTTGAACATGGTATTCGCCGTGCATCTTTTCCGCTCGAAGGAGAAGTTTCTCTGATGAGTGATCCATCGACATACTGGCTGACCATCACCAACGCCGCCCTGGGCGTAGTCGTCCTGATCTGCTGTTTCGCCGTGGGCATCGGCGTCTTTCAGGAAATCGTAGCCAAACGCAAGAAGGCTGCCCAACTGAACAAACTCGATCGCGAAGTGTCCGATCTCGTGGCGTCATTCCGCGACGGGCACGCGTTCCCCATCCCCGGACTCGGCGTCACGATGGCAGATGGCGGCGAACCGTTCCGCAAAGAAGAAGAGAAGTAATCGCCATGACCTGCCCGTTTCTCAAAGAAGCTCAGGTCAAATATTGCCAAACCTCCTCGCTGCGGAAGTTGCTTCCCATCGCAGTCGCAGGCCGGGCAGAGGAGAAGTGTTCCTCCACCCAATACCTCACCTGCCCGGTCTACCGCATGCAGACTCCCCAGCCCGGAGAGGGGGAACATTGCCCCTACCTCGGCGAATCTCTCATGCAATACTGCGGGGCGGCGCCGGTGGCCAAAATGATTCCCTACAGCGAAAGCCAGCTTTCGCGCTGCGAATGCGACCGTTTCCACTACTGCGAACTGTACCTCTCGATGGCGCACCCCGGCGCCAATTCCGGCCGCACCGCCGGCGAGGTGGATGGCATCGCGGTGCCCGATTGGCTCAGCTATTCGGCCAATCACATGTGGCTGGACGTCGGTGAGGACGGCGTATGCCACGCGGGCATCGATGCTTTCCTGAGCCGCGCGCTCGGTACCGTGGAGCGGATCAGCTACGTCTGGCAGAAGGGCAACCATCGCCCGACCGCCGTAATCACGGTGAACGGAGTGGATCTCGAGTTCGTCTTCCCCAACCCGTTCGTCATCACCAATTGCAATCTCTATCTGCGAGCCGAACCTTCCCGCCTGACCGCCGAACCTTATACCGCGGGGTGGCTATTTGAAGGCACTCGATCGCCGGAAACCACCCAGAGCCTGCTCCGGGGCGCCGCCGCGCGCCAGTGGATGGAGCGGGAACAGCACCGGATCAACGAGTTCCTGCAGCAGCAGGAGACGGTCTCGGCCGACGGGGGCCTGTTCGCTCCCGGCCTCGCGCACCACCTGGATCAACTGCGCATGCGCGAGTTGTTCCACACGTTCTTCTCACCCCTGGCGACGCACGCGCCGCAGGGAGAAAGAGTCACCCCGTGAAATTTCGCGGAATCATCGTTTTTGTAGCCGGAGTGCTGGTCGCCCTCGGCGCGGGCTGGGCCGGCTTCCCTCGGGTCATTCATCAGACGCGGCGCCAGCCGGTCGATTTCAGCCATCAGATTCACGCCGACAAGGCCGGCTCCAAGTGCGACGACTGCCATACGTTCGACGCCGTCGGCCGCTTCTCCGGAGTTCCCGAACTCGAGAAATGCTCAGGCTGCCACGCCGCCCTGATGGGCTCAACTGCCGAAGAAAAGAAATTCGTCGACCAGTACGTGACGCCCAACCGGGAGCCCGAATGGCTGGTCTACGCACGACAGCCCGAAAACGTCTACTTCTCGCACATCACGCACGTGAAGCGCGGCAACCTGAAATGCGAAAAGTGCCATGGCGATCATGGCACTTCCAACCACCTGCGGCCTTACCAGGAAGACCGCATCAGCGGCTATTCACGCGATATCTGGGGCACAGCCACACGGCCCGCCATGACCATGGACGCCTGTGTCGACTGTCACCGCCAATCGCACCTGGAACATAGCTGCCTGGACTGCCACAAATGAAACAGTCACGTAGAAACATTTTCAAATTCGCCGGCGGCGCCGTGGCGGGCGCTTTCTTCACGCCGGCTCCGTGGCGCCTGATCACGGACACTGCCCTCTGGAGTGAAAGCTGGCCCGGCATCCCCCGCCCGGTGCGCGGCGACGTCACCGCCAAGTTCACCAACTGCGGACTCTGCTCCGCCGGCTGCGCCATTCGAGCCCGCTGCGTGAACGGCCAACCCGTCAGCCTCGCCGGACTCGGCGGCGGTCTCTGTCCCTTCGGTCTGACCGCCCACCACCTGCCCTTCCATCCCGCGCGCCTCACCCAGGGCCCGGTCGAGGAAGCCACCGCCGCGGTCAAAGCGCGCGGCACTGCCGGACTCGCGATCCTCGATCTCAACCCCGGCCGCACCGCCTCCTGGACCTATCGCCGCGCCATGGCGTCCCTCAAAGGCAGCTATCTCGCCACCGCCGATCCGGTCGCGTATGACCTCTCTTCCGTCCGCACCGTGCTGAGCATCGGTACGCCGCTGCTCGATGGCTGGGGCACGCCCTCCAAAGTGTTCCCCGCCCGGCGCAACTTCCGCCTCATCCAGGCGGAAGCACTGGAATCGCGCACCGCCGTGATGGCCGACCAGTGGATCCCGCTGGCGCCCGGCACCGAACGCATCTACGCGCAGCAGGTGCTCGCCACCCTGCGCGGCCGCGACACCTCTCCCGTCGCCGCCCAACTGAAAGCGAATGGACCCTCAGTGGTCATCGGCGATGCGCCGGAAGTGGCGGAAATCAATCGCCTCCTCGGCGCCTGGGGCAAATCGGTGGTGGCCCGTGCCGAAGCGCCCGCCCCCGATTCCTGGCGCAAGGAAGCTGCCCCGGTGACCGCGCTCGATACCCTGCCCGAAGGTTCCGTCCGTACTCTCTTGATCGACGAATCGGCCGCCGCCAGCTATATCCCCTGGGACCGCATCGCTCCCAAACTCACCGCCGATGCGCTGGTCGTGACCTTCGCCGCCACCAAAGGCGGCTACGTTCGCCACGCCACGTACGCCCTGCCGATCGCGATCTACCCCGAATTCATGGACGATCTCGGACCGGCGGCGGATTCCGCCGATCCCGCCTGGCGGATTTCCGCTCCCCTGGTGCCCCCGCCCGCAGCGGTGGCGAACCTTGCCGAATTCGCCGGCGCGCTTGCCGGAATCAGTGCCTCCAACACCCTCCGCGAGCGCGCCGGCGCCATCCACAAGGCCGGCCTCGGAACCCTCACCAATTACGCCACTGGAAATGAGACCGCGCTGAAAGAAGTCGCGGCCGAGGATTTCTGGAAGGTCCTTTCCGAAGGCGGCGCATGGCAGAACGTAGCCGCGAAACGCAACCCGCCCGAGATTTCCACCGCGCCGCTCGTCCCGGCCGTCGTAGGGGCGGCGCCCGATTTACCGCTGCTCGCCATCCGCGAGCCCGCGCAACCGGCGCTGGTCTCTCCACTGATGACCAAGCTGTATCAGGAATCCAATCTCCGTCTCGCTCCCAATCGTGTGGCGCTGCATCCAGATGAGGCCCGCGCCGCCAACCTGCGCGACGGCGCGCGCGCCATCCTGTACACCCACGCCGGCCGCTGCGCCGTGCAGGTGACGGTGGATTCCGCAGTACCCCCGGGCTCGGTCTACGTGGGTTCCTCGCCAGGAATTCAGGACATATGCTCCCCGGCCGCGCACGCCAAGGTGGTGCCCGCATGATCTCCGAAAACAAGAAAACTCTGGCTGCCCGCTACGGCATGAGCATCGATGTCGATCGGTGCAATGGCTGCGGCTCCTGCATGGTGGCCTGCGCCGTCGAGAATAACGTGCCGCCGGCCAACGCCAACGCGACCGACCGCACCGGCCTGACCTGGATCCGCGTGTTCAAAGTCGATAACGGCCTGGAAGGCGCGGACCGCCGCTCTGCCTTCATCCCGCTCCTCTGCCAGCACTGCGGACACGACGCGCCCTGCGTCAGCGTATGCCCGCAACAGGCGGTGGATATCGACCCGGCCACCGGCGTCGTCGGCCAGATGCCGGAACGCTGCCTCGGCTGCCGCTATTGCATGACGGCCTGCCCCTATCACGCCCGCTACTTCAACTGGTGGGATCCGGCATGGCCCGCCGGCATGGAGAAAACGCTCAATCCCGACGTGGCCCCGCGCATGCGCGGAGTAGTCGAGAAGTGCAACTTCTGCCACGGCCGCTGGCATGCCGCCAAGGCCAAGACCGCCGCGGAAGGCAATACCGCGATCGATCCCGGCGATTACATGCCGGCGTGCGTGGAAGCCTGCCCCACCGGCGCCATTCAATTCGGCGATCTGAACGACTCCTCGAGCCTGGTCGCCCGGAACGCCCGCCGGGCCGAGAGTTTCAGGCTGCTGGAATCCATCGGCACCGATCCCAAAATTCACTACCGCTCCACGAAGGCCTGGGTACGCGATACCGCCCATCCGCCTCGCCCCGGAAAGGAGAACGCACGTGGTTAAGACCGTCACCCGCTTCGACCGGGAATTCCTCACCCGTGGCGTGCGGCGCGGCTCCGCGCCGCAATTCATGCTGTGGCTGCTGCCCTGGTTCGCGCTGCTGGCACTGGGCATCTATAGCGCCGGCCTCTGTCTGGTCAAAGGCTTGAACCAGACCAACATGGATAACCGCTACGCCTTCGGCCTGTGGATCTTCGTGGACCTCACCATCATCGCGCTGGGCGCCGGCGCGTTCTTCACCGGCTTCCTGCTCTACATCCTGAAATTCAAGGAATTGAAAGCGGTAATCAACTCCGCCGTGGTCATCGGCGTGGTTTGCTACAGCGGCGCCATGGCCGCGCTCATGGTGGACGTCGGCCAACCGCTGCGCGCCTGGTTCACCTTCTGGTACCCCAATGTGCATTCCATGCTCACCGAGGTCACCTTCTGCATCAGTTGCTACCTGACCGTGCTCCTGATCGAGTACCTGCCGATTCTGTTGAAGAATCGCAAACTGCGCGATGTGCCCTCTTTCCTGGTCTTCGAATTCGAATTGCACAAGTTGATTTACGTGCTGGCCGGCGTCGGCACGTTCCTTTCGTTCTTTCACCAGGGCTCGCTCGGCGGACTCTACGGCGTGCTGCGCGGCCGCCCCTTCGCCTTCCGGGAAGGCATTTTCGTGTGGCCGTCCACGTTCTTCCTCTTCATCCTCTCGGCCGCTGCCGTGGGACCCAGCTTCCTCATCTTCACCACCTGGCTGGTGGAAAAACTGAGCGGCAAACGGCTGGTGAAAGATCGCGTCTTCGACCTTCTAGCGCGCATCTCGGGCCTGCTGCTTTCCGTCTACGTGCTCGCCAAGGCGCTCGATACCATCATCTGGATCAATCGCACGTCGCCCAGCCTGGGCTTCGAGGCATCGCAATATTACGGCTGGCAGCCTTTCGGCACCTGGATTCTCTTCGCCGAAATTGTGGGCTGTGGCCTAGTTCCCGCCGTCATCCTGCTGGTGCCACGCCTGCGCGCCCGCCGCGCGTGGCTGATTCCCGCCGCCATGCTCGCATGCGCAGGCGTCGCTCTCAACCGTTATGTGCAGACCGTGCAGACGCTGGCGCTGCCTACGCTCTCGTTCGACAAGTTCCTTTCCTACACGCCGAGCTGGCAGGAGACCGGGACGTTTCTCGGTGTGCTCGCCTACGGCGTAATCGTCTACTCGTTCTCATTCCGCTACTTCCGCCTTTTTCCGGAAGAGCGGGAGCTCAAACTTGAGGTGCGGCCCGAGCAACAGGAAGAGCCCGTCCTCGCAGGGAGATTCTAATCATGTTTCCGTGGAATTATGGCTTTCACCCGGGCCCCGGGACTTTCATCTTTTTGGGCGCTTTCTACATCGTGCTGGTGGTGGTGGTGACCACGCTGCTGAATGCGCTGTGGCGTTCCCGCGGCGACCTGAGTGAGGGCAACGTTGAGAAGATCCGCTGGCATTCCGATTTTCACGACTTGCCCGCCGCCGACCGCACCTGCCGCCACGTCCTGACCGGCGAATTCAAGAGCCGCGTCTGTCCCAATGAGTTCGATTGCCGCGAGTGCGACACGCACCGTAAACTGGTCGCGATCCATCCGCTCGCTCCCGCCGCGGAGTCTGAAATCTTCGGCATGTCGTTCCCGGCAGACCGCCTGTATCATCGCGGTCATACCTGGGCGAAGCCGGAAGCCGATGGCACCGTCACGGTGGGACTCGATGATTTGGGCGCGCGCCTGTTCGGCACGCCCGACACGGTGGAACTGCCCGAGCCGGGCACGCGCGTGCAGACCAACGGCACGGCCTTCCGCATTCGCCGCCGTGAGGCCGACGTGCGCATTCTGTCTCCGGTGGATGGCGAGGTGGTGGAAACCGGTGGGGTCGATCGCGGTTACTTCCTGCGCGTCAAACCGCTTGCGGGTCAAATCGACATGCGCCACTTACTGAGTGGCGCCGAAGTCAAACCCTGGATGATGCGCGAACTCGAACGCCTGCAACTGGCACTTACCATGGAAGGCGCATCACTGCCTAGTCTGGCCGATGGCGGCGTTCCCGTCGCCGACATCGCCGCCGCCTATCCCAAGGCCGATTGGGACGCCGTCTGCGGCGAAATGTTCCTCGAACCCTAAGTAAGACAGGCCTCCTGGCCTGTCTCGGCCGTTTAAACAGAGCGCCAAAGTGGCAGGCCTTCAAGCCTGCCGTTGCGTGCCTGGCCGTTGCGTGCCTGGCCTTCGTGCTGCCGCCGCCTCCAGGCGGTGCGTTCCTTCGCGTGCTGCCTCGCAAATGTGGCATATGGCTCCGCCTTGTGCATCCGAGCGCAGCTCGGACCCGCCGCCGTCAGGAAGCCCGAAGGCCCTTGGGCCGCCTCGCTCGCCGGACATCCGCAAATCCCGCTTAACCGTGTTCGAGGGTGCTGTCTCTGCCGGTGAATCGCCAGTCAGACCCGCGGTTCACCGCGTCGCGAGGAAGCGCAGAATCTCGGTCATCACACGCGCGCCCTGCTTCGTCTGAAACAGAAACTGCGCGTGCGCCGAGCCTTCGACAATCACCAGCTTCTTTCCTCTCGGCGCCTTCTCGTACTGCGCGAGAATGCCCGGCAGGCGCGGGCCCGCATCGCTGGCATCTTCGCGCGCCACCAGAAACAGAGTTCGCGATTTCAGCTTTTCCGCGGGGAGGTTGGGCACTGCCGCCAGTAACACGATGCGATCGATCTCGCCCGGCTCGGATTGGATCGACGCGTCACCGGCTGCCGCGCCGCCATAACTTCCTCCAACCACCGCCATCGTCTTCGCGCCTTGCGCTTTCATGTAGTGGACGGCCGCCAGCACGTCCTTGTAGACGGGCGCACCGTAGAAATCCTCCTGGCCCGGCCCGGTCGAGCAGCCAGTGCCGCGGAAATCGAAGGCGAGCACGTGGAACCCCTTCGCCGCCAGTTCCTTGGCCTGCGGACGCCAGCTCTCTTTGTTGAACCGGCCACCATGAGCCAGCACCACCGCGTTCGGGCCCTTCCCGGAGAGGTCCGCGCAGACCGTGCCGCCATCGCTTGTGGGGAAAGTGACGCGCTCCTCGGCCGGCAACGCGGCAGCTAGTACCAGTGCGAATAAGATCGTGCGGACCATTCCGCGATTATACGGCGCGAGCGCTCAGGAAAGAACCTGTCGCGCCCCTTAGACTCCCCGGATGAAATCGGCGATGCGGCGACTGGCCTGGCCATCACCGTAAGGATTGTGCACCCGCGACATGCGCTCCCGTTCGCTTTCGCTATCGAGCAGAAAGGATGCCTCGCTCACAATGCGCTGCTCGTTGGTGCCCACCAGCTTGACGGTACCCGCCTGGACCGCTTCCGGCCGCTCGGTTTTCTCGCGCATCACCAGCACGGGTTTGCCGAGCGAGGGACCTTCCTCCTGAATGCCGCCGGAATCGGTCAGCAATAGAGTCGCCCGAGTCATGAGACTGACAAAGGGCACGTAATCGAGCGGTGGGAGCAGGCGGATGTTGGGTTCGCGGCCCAATATCCGCTGCACGGGCTCGGTCACGTTCGGATTGCGATGCACGGGGTAGGCGATTTCCACGTCGCCGCGCCGCGCCAGGCGCTTGAGCGCCGCGCAGATGCTCTCGAAACCGGGACCAAAACTTTCGCGGCGGTGCGCGGTCACGACGATCAATTGTTTCGACGCGTCCAACGGCGGCAGTTCCGGCTCGGGAATGGTGCCCGAGGCCAGTGCATCGCGCACGTACAGTACGGCGTCGATGCCGGAATTGCCGGTCATGGCGATGCGGTCGGCAGCGACCCCTTCGTCGGCGAGCCGACGAGCCGCCAGCGGGGTGGGGGCAAAGTGAAGGGCGGAGAGACGGGTGGTCACGACACGATTCATTTCCTCGGGAAAGGGCGCCGCAAGATCTCCGGTGCGCAGCCCGGCTTCCACATGGCCGACCGGAATGTGCTGATAAAACGCGGCCAGCGCGCCGGCGAGGGTGGTGGTGGTATCGCCCTGCACCAGGACGATGCCCGGCTGTTCCGCGGCGAGCACCGGCTCCAACTGCGAAAGAATGCGCGCGGTGGACTGCGCCAGGGTCTGCCCGGCCTGCATCACATCGAGGTCATAGTCCGGTGTCACCTGAAAAGCGGCGAGCACCTGATCGAGCATGTCGCGGTGCTGCGCGGTGACGCAGGTTTTGACGGCAAACTCATCCGGCCGCTGCCGCATGTGCAGCAGCACCGGGCAGAGCTTGATGGCCTCCGGGCGGGTGCCAAAGACGAAGAGGACGTGAGTGTGCCTCACCACCCAAATGATAAACGATCGGTGGGAGGTTTCTGGTGCTGGTTGGTGAGTCGGCAGCCAAAGCCAGCCCCACCGGCCTCTGGGCAACGGTCATAATGAAATTTATGTCATCAGGCTCCAAAAAGGTAATGGTCACTGGGTCCGGCGGACTCATCGGCTCCGAGTGCGCGCGCAAGCTGGCACTGGAAGGCTGGAATGTGGTCGGCGTGGACAACGATATGCGTCAGCAGTTCTTCGGACCGGCGGGCACTACCCGTGCCGTGGTCAAAGATCTGGTGGCTTCGATTCCCGGCTACCACCACCACGATCTGGACATACGCGACCGGCAGGGCGTACGCGACCTGCTGGCGGCGGAACGGCCGGACTTTATCATTCACACCGCGGCACAGCCTTCGCACGATAAAGCCGCGTCGATTCCCTATGACGATTTCGACGTAAACGCCCTGGGCACGATGAACATGCTGGTGGCGGCCCGCGATTATTGCAAGGATTCGCCCTTTTGTTTTACCAGCACGAATAAGGTTTACGGCGACCGCCCCAATTACCTGCCGCTGCAGGAACTCGACAAACGCTGGGAGTATGCCAACGGGCTGGATGGGATTGACGAGAACATGTCGATCGACAACTGCCTCCACTCCCTCTTCGGCGCCTCGAAGGTGGCCGCCGATGTGATGTGCCAGGAGTTTGGCCGCTATTTCCAGATGCCGGTGGGTGTGTTCCGCGGAGGCTGCCTCACGGGTCCGCAGCATTCGGCGGTGGAACTGCACGGCTATCTGGTCTACATCATCATTTGCGCGATGACGGGCAAGGAATATCAGATTTACGGTTATAAAGGGAAACAGGTGCGCGACCAGATTCACTCGCACGACGTGGCGAATCTGTTCATGGAATTCTACAAGGCGCCGCGCTGCGGCGAGGTCTACAACATGGGCGGCGGTCGGCAGAACAGCATTTCGATACTGGAAACGATCGACCTCCTCGCCGGGATGGGGTACCAGCTAAAGCACAGTTACCGCGACGCCAACCGGGTCGGCGACCATATCTGCTACATCTCGGATCTCAGCAAAATCTACGCGCATTTCCCGAACTGGAAGTTGGAATACGATCTACCGAAGATCTTCGGAGAGATTGTGGACGCGCAGAAGAAAGCGCTGGCGAAAGCGAATTAGCCTGTCTTTCGCAGTTGAAGGGGTTGGCGGCAGATAAGTCGTTCTGAATC
>JBDTMZ010000168.1:0-179404 GCA_039934035.1 Candidatus Solibacter sp.
CCCCGATGGTACTGCACGCGCAAGTGTGTGGGAGAGTAGGACGTCGCCCGGTTTATAATTAAGCCTCCCCTTCAAACGGGAGGCTTTTTCATTTATGCCCGACGCTACGGTTGTCTCCCTCATACTGCGAAATTGCTCTGAGGCGTTCGACGGACAGGCGCAGAAGAGCCTCGAACTCGTCCTCCAACTCCTGGAATGCTCGCCGGCTCCCTTTTCGCGTAACCAATTCACTCCCGGGCACATCACCTGCAGCGGCCTGGTGCTCGCGCCTGACCGCCGTCGAGTTCTCCTGGTGCACCATCGCCGTCTGGAGCGCTGGCTGCTGCCCGGAGGACATGTGGAGCCGCAGGATGAGAGCATCGCCGGTGCCGCGCGACGCGAGGTAGAGGAAGAAACCGGCGCTCTGGTCAACCCGGCGTACACCATTGCCGGCGCGGACGTTCACGGCATTCCCGCCAAGCGCGGCGAGCCATACCACCTGCACCACGACCTACTTTTCGCCTTCCAGGCCATATCGGAAGACATACAGACCTCGGAAGAGTCGCACGCTGTCGCCTGGTGCGCGCCTGCTGAGTTCGACCGCTATCAAATCCCCGACAACGTGCGCCGCGCCTACGCCCGCCTGCTCACATAAAGTACTGATGCCGGCCATACACCGCCGCGCCGAATTTCCGCATAAACTCCATCTCGTCTTCCGCCAACGGACCCCGCCGGATCTCCGCGAGATTCTGTTCGAACTGCCGCAAATTCCCTGGAGCCATCAGGCAAACGTGCACCGTGGGGTTCGACATCACGAAGCGATAACACATGCCTGCGGTCGGTACGCGCCCATCCCGCAGCCACCCTTTCGGCGGGCGCAATAGCGACGTCCAGCACGTCGCCGTGAACCCCACCACCGCCGGGCTGGACTCCGGCAGGTGCGGGAAGATGTCCGTCTCCGCGCCGGGGTGCGCCGCGTTATAGCGCACCATCATCGCGTCCAGCGTGCCCTCGCGCGCCAGCTCGGCGGCGAATTTCCGGTCATGCGTGGAGACGCTGACGCCGCGCACCAGCCCACTCTCGCGAATCGCTTGCAGTTCCTCCCGCACCTGCGGCGTGAAGTGGGAACGGCGTGTGACGCCGAGAAAGTGGAAGACGTCGATGTAATCTGTTCGCAACTGGCGCAACCGCCGCTCCAGCGTTTTGCGAAGGTTCTGATGACCCCAGATCAAATTGTAGGCGCCGGTCGCCAGTACGAACTGCTCGCGCCGCCCCGGTAGGACCTCGCGCAGCACCCTCGTCATGTGATTGTCGAAGCCGAAATAGAGGAAATAATTGAGCCCCTCGTCGAGCGCCTTGAAGACCGTCTCGCGTCCGGGGCGATAGCTGGCGGAAAGACCAATCCGGCTGACGGGCGTGCCGAGCTTACCGAGCGGCACGCGCAGAAAGTCCTGCGTCATCTGCTCCCAGTATAGATCTGGCTACAATTAAGTTCGGAGCCATGAAGACCTACACCATTGCAGTGATCGCCGGAGACGGCGTGGGCACGGAAGTCATCCCGCAGGCGATTCGCGTTCTGGAACAGACTGCGCGGAAATACGACGTCGCCTTCTCATTTCAGAATTTCGATTGGGGTGCGAATCACTTCTTCCGCTGGGGTCGCATGATGCCCGCGGGCGCGATCGACCTCTTGCAGCCCTGCGACGCCATCCTGCTCGGCGCCGTTGGCCATCCCGAAATTCCAGACCACACCACGCTCAACGGCCTGCTGCTGCCCATCCGCCGCGCCTTCGATCAGTACGCCAACGTGCGTCCCGCCTACCTCTATCCCGGCGTCGAATCTCCGCTTGCGCGTCCCAAAGGAGGCGATATCGATTTCGTGGTCGTGCGCGAGAATACCGAGGGCGAGTACGCGCAGGTCGGCGGCTTTGTGTATCAAATGCAGCCCGAAGAGATCGCGATTCAGACTTCGGTCTTCACCCGCCGCGGCATCGAGCGCATTGTGCGCTTCGCCTTTGACCTCGCCGTGAAGCGCAACAAGAAGAAGCGGGTCACGTCGATCACCAAGTCCAACGCGCAGGGCTACAGTATGGTGTTGTGGGACAGGGCGTTCGAGGAAGTGGCCGCCGAATACCCGCACGTCGAAACCGAGAGCCTGCTGGTGGATGCGGCGGCGATGAATTTCATCCGGCGCCCGGAGAGTTTCGATGTCGTGGTTGGCTCCAATCTGTTCGCCGATATTCTGAGCGATATCTCGGCGATTCTAGTGGGCAGCATGGGGCTTGCCGCCAGCGCGAATCTTGATCCTTTGCGCCGCTTCCCGTCGATGTTCGAGCCGGTGCATGGGTCCGCGCCCGATATCGCCGGCAAGGGTGTCGTCAACCCGCTGGCCACGATTCTCAGCGCCGGCATGATGCTCGAACACCTCGGTATGGCCGATGCCGCGCGCGATGTCGAAGCCGCCGTGGCTGCTGTGCTCGCCGATGGCAAGGTGCGCACGCCGGATCTGGGCGGCCGCAGCAGCACGGAGGAAGTCACGGAGGCAGTGCTGGAGAAACTCGCCTAGTGGCCAAAGACAGTCCGGGTCGCCACGCGTTCCTGGTCTTCGCCGGAATACTCCTGAGCCGCATCATGGGCTTGGTGCGGCAACGGGTTTTCAGTACGTACTTCGGCCTGCTGGACGAGGCCGACGCGTTCGCTTCCGCCCTGCGCGTTCCGAACTTTTTGCAGAATCTGTTCGGCGAGGGTGTGTTGTCGGCGTCCTTCATTCCGGTCTACGCGCGCCTTCTGGCGCAGGGGCAGGATAAGGAGGCGGATCGGGTCGCCGGCGCGGTGGGCGCGATCCTGGCGCTCACTTCCACATTGCTGGTTGCGCTGGGAGTGGTCGCGACGCCGTGGCTGATGTGGGTGATCGCCCCAGGCTACAGCGGCCCTAAGCGCGAACTCACCATCCTGCTCGTGCGCATCCTGTTTCCTGGCGCAGGACTGCTGGTCTGTTCCGCGTGGTGCCTCGGCATTCTGAACAGCCACCGCAAATTCTTCCTTTCCTATACCGCGCCCGTGGTGTGGAACCTGGCGATGATCGCCACCATGTTGATCTTCCGCCACGACTCCCTGCACGATCTGGCTATCAAACTCGCGTGGGGCACGCTGCTCGGCTGCGCCCTGCAGTTCCTGGTGCAGGTTCCCATAGTCTTGCGCCACGCGAAGGATTTGCGACTGCGGCCCGAGGTCCATTCGGGACACGTGCGCGAGGTGTTGAAGAACTTCGTCCCGGTGGCGGTGAGCCGCGGCGTGGTGCAGATCAGCGCCTTTGTCGACCAGGCGATCGCTTCGTTGATCAGCAAGGGCGCGATGGCAGCCATGACGGCGGCGCAGTCCATCTACACGCTGCCGGTGAGTCTGTTCGGCATGGCCGTGTCGGCGGCCGAACTGCCGGCGATGTCCAGCGCGGTAGGCACGGAATCGGAAGTGGCGGCGCGGCTGCGGACGCGTTTGAACGCCGGATTGCGACAGATCGCGTTCTTCATCGTGCCTTCGGCGATGGCCTTCTTCGCGCTCGGCGACGTCATCGTGGCGGCCCTGTACGAGCACGGGCAATTCACGCATGCCGATTCGATCTACGTCTGGGGCATCATCGCCGGGTCGGCTGTCGGACTGCTGGCGTCGACGCTCGGACGCTTGTATGCGTCCACTTATTACGCGCTGCGCGACACGCGCACTCCACTGCGCTACGCGATTCTGCGGGTGGTGTTGACCATCGGGATGGGCTACCTCTGCGCCTTACCCCTGCCGCGCTGGCTGAATCTCGCGCCGCAGTGGGGCGCCGCGGGTCTGACGGCTTCGGCGGGCGTGGCGGGCTGGGTTGAGTTCACTCTGCTGCGACGCACGTTGAATCAGCGCATCGGCGCGACCGGGCTGCCCGTGGCCTTCGTCGCGCAATTATGGGCATCGGCGGCAGTGGGCGCCGCGGTGGCATGGGGCATCAAACTGGCGCTCGGCAAGATGCATCCGATTCCGGCGGCGGCGATGATCCTGATACCGTACGGCCTCACCTACTTCGCCGTTGCGTGGCTGCTGAAAGTCGACGAGTGTGCCGCCCTCTTCGCCCGCGTGACGCGCCTGCGGCGTTCGTAGGACAGGCCTCCCGGCCTGTCCGGGACAGACCCGGAGGTCTGTCCTACCAAGCAAATGGCGCGCCGCTTTGAGTGATGCCTCGCAATGTGGCCTTCAGCATCGCAACAGATCCACTTGAGCCACGGATTCACACGGCAAGAAAACCCGACATGTGCCAGCAATTTCCGCAGCCGCGAGCAATCCCATTACCGCGCGTGCGCCGGGCCGCGGAAGATCGCATTCAGCAACAGGACATTCATGCCGTCCTCGATGCCGCGGAAGCTCGGATCCTGCGTGAAGCCGATCACGATGCCGCGTCCCGACGTTCCCGACACCACCAGCGGCTTGAACGCCAATTGCTTCTTGTTCTCCGCCCACAGATACCCGCTGGCCACCAGCTTATCGGCGGCATCGTAATACACTGCGTTGACGCCCTTATCGGCTCGCAGCGGAACGAAGATCGCGCGGCCCTCCACCATCGTATACACCGTCTCGCCCATACCGGCGGTGAGCCAGTAATCGGGGCGGACGCGCGCTCGCGCGATCGCACCAGGGACGCTGTCCGGCAATTCCGTAGTGGCACGCGTATTCTTCTCGAAGTCGGCCAGACTCGCGATGGAGGTGCCGGGAACGCGGCCGGAGCCCTTATCTTTCTCGGCCGGTTTCTTGTCGTCGTCGCGCAGCGCGTTCTCCTGCACGAGGTCCATCAATTCCACCTTGCTATTGCCGAGGAAGCTGACGGCGTCGCCCAGCGCGACAATCGTGCCGCCCGCCGCCACCCAATCCTTAATGCGCTCGATGCCGGTCTCTCCCAGCGTGCCCGCGTAATTTCCGCCCGAAGGCAAAATCAATACCTGAAAGCGGGCGAGGTCGGCGCTGCCCAACTGTGAAGTGCGGATCGGCGTGACCGGATAGCCGTACTGCCGCTCGATCACAAACCGCGTTGCGCCGGCGGATCCCGATTGCGTCGGCGTATCCCAAGCCATGGCAATTGCGGGCTTTTTCACAGGCATCACCCACCGGCTGCCGAAATTGACGCCGTCGTCCACCCAACCGGAATTCGTGCCATAAACGTCGGCGCCGGTTTCGCGCGCCAGGCGCGCCAACTGTTCGCCAAGGTCCGCAGGATTGGCAGCCACTTTGAAGATCAGGCTGCCCGAGGGAAACTTCACGCCATCCTGCGTAAAAGCCTTGTCGCTGGTGTGCGGTTTCAAATCCGCACGCATCGCCGCGGCCAGCAGCCGGCCCGCCGCCTGGCTGCCCCAGGGCACCAGATACGCCACGCTGGCGCCCGCCCCGCGCAGTTGCCCCGGCAAGATCCGCGAAGGTTTTGCCGCTTCGAAACTCCCCGTGGACAAGCTGCCGTTCGCAATCGCTTCCACGTTGAAAAGCAGCGGCAGGGACCACGCGGTCACGTCGTAAATTTCCGTGCGCTGCTTCAACTTCCTGCGCGCTTCCTCTTCGGCGAGGAACTTGTCGTCCATCTTCGTTTCCGGATCGAGCAGAGTGCGAATGAAGCGCTTCGCAGGCTGCGCCATCGAGACCACGTAGGTGCCCGCGGGATACTCCCGGTCGCCAGCCTTAAACGCAGCCTTCGCGCGATTGACTTCGATGCCATGCTCCATCAGGATCCCGGCGAGTTTGTCAGTGGCCGATGCATCGCGATTGCGCGGCAGAATGTACTCCTGAATGGCTTCCTTCTTGCCCTCCTCAATCGCGCTGGCGCGGTAGGCATAGAAATCGTTCAGCAGCTTCTCGCGATTCACCGCCGCCGTCTCCAAGGTGGAAATCGACGCAACGAAATGGTGCCGTACGGTATCGCGAAAAGTCAGCAGCGTATCGTCAGAGCGGCGCACCACCAGGCCGCGCACCGAAGCCTGCTCGTACGTCATCGACAGGGCGCCGTAATAAAATGGCCAGCTCGCCCCGTAGCCGGGATAGAACGCGTCATACTCTTCGCGCGTGAAATAATCGAAGCCGTATTTGTCGAACCACTTCGCGTTGTTCTTGCCGAAGAGCGTCAGGCTGGTGCGCTGGTTCGGCGTCAGATTGGGGTTGTATGGATCGGATTCCGGGGTGAAGAAATAGGTGGCGTCCGCGCCCATCTCGTGCAGATCCACATACACCTGCGGCCGCCATTCGCGCAGCGCCTTCACCTGGCTGGCGATCTCGGGCTGTGTGAGCCCAATCCAATCGCGATTCAAATCGAAAAGATAATGATTCGCGCGGCCGCCGGGCCAGGGCTCGTTATGCTCCGCGGCGTTCGGGCTGGCGTCAGGGGAAAGCCCACGCGTCTCTTCGAAATAATTGACGAAGCGGTCGCGCCCATCCGGATTCTGCGTCGGGCAGAGCAGCACCAGCACCTTCGCCAGTACATCGTCCACCAGTTTGTCGTTGCGCGCGGCCAGCAGGTGATAGGCGGTGAGCAAGGCCGCGTCGGGGGAAGATATCTCGTTGCCGTGAACGCCGTAGGAGAGCCAGACAATCGCCGGGAGGCCGGCGGCCAGTTTGCGCGCTTCGGCTTCGCTGGTCTTGCGCGGATCGGCCAGCCTTTCCAGTCCGCTCTTGATCTCGCTCAGGCGGCGAATATTGGCTTCAGACCCGACCGCGGCGTAGATGAGCTTCCGGCCCTCCCAACTCTCGCCATACTCGAACACCTTGACGCGGTTCGGCGCGGCGGCCGCCAGCGCCTCCATATACTTCAGGATTCCGGCGTGGTTAGTGACCTTCTCGCCCGGTTCATGACCCAGCACCTGACGAACGGTAGGCACCTTCGGGTCGTAGGCCGCACCGGGCCAATACTCGAATGCCTTCTGCGCGTAAGCGGGCGCCAGCAAGAAAGGAATGCACAAAGAAATCGCAAGCCTGCTCATCAACCATTTAGTGTAGCGTCCCTGCACTGCGTTAAAATCAGAACATCCGGTACGATTATGAAGTTCTTTGCTACCCTCAGCGTTACCCTCAGCCTCTCTTTTTTCGCGTTGGGCGCTTTCGCGCAGCAGAAAACGGCGTCCGGTGTCGATGCCTCCGCGATGAACCCCAAGGTAGACCCGTGCGTGGATTTCTACCAATACGCGTGCGGCAACTGGATTGCCACCCACCCGTTGCCCGCGGATCGGGCTCGTTGGGCCCGCTTCACGGAACTCAGCGATCATAACGAAAAGGTCTTGCTGGACGTGCTGCAAGGTGCGGCCGTGGTGACCGCGAAGCGTAGCGCGCTCGATCAGAAGATCGGCGACGCCTACGCAGCCTGCATGGATACCACGACCATCAACCGCCGCGGCCTCGAACCCATCAAGGCTGAGCTCGATCGTATTGCCGCCATGCGGGAATTCGCGGATGTGGTTGCCGAGGTAGCTCGTCTGCACCGGTTGGGAGTCGGTGTTTTGTTCGGTTTCCGAGCGCGCGCCGACGCGAAGGATTCCAACCGCACGATCGCCGGACTGGGCCAGGGCGGCTTGTCGCTGCCCGACCGCGAATACTATTTGAAGACCGATGCTAAAAGCGCCGAAATCCGCCAGCGCTTCGTGGCGCATGTCACGAACATGTTCCAACTGGCTGGGCAGCCGGCGGATGCTGCCGGGGTCAATGCGCAATCGGTGCTGGCCTTCGAGAACATCCTGGCAAAGGCGGCGATGGACCGCGTGTCGATGCGCGATCCCAACAAGACCTACCACATCCTGACGAAGAAACAACTTGCCGAGCTGGCGCCGAATTTCGATTGGGATGCGTATTTCCGCGGCATCGGAGCGCCGGCCTTTGATACCTTGAACGTCAGTCAGCCGGATACCGTCAAGCAGATTTCGGCCGATCTGGACGGCATGCCGATGGAGCGGTGGCGCGCCTACTTCACGTACCACCTGCTGCGCGCGACCGCGGAGAGCCTGCCGAAAAACTTCGAGGACGAAGCCTTCGATTTCTGGAGCCGCTATCTCAGCGGGACCAAAGAACCGCGTCCGCGCACCGGCCGCTGCGTCGCCAATGTCGACCAACTGCTCGGCGATCTGTTGGGGCAGAAATACATCGAGCTCACCTTCGGAGGCGATGCCAAGACCCAGATCACGCAGATGGTGGAAGCGCTCGAGACGGCCATGGCCAGCGATATCCGCACCCTCTCCTGGATGACGGAGGATACGAAAAAGGCGGCTCTTGTCAAACTCAAGGCGATCACCAACAACGTGGGAGCGCCGGTGAAGTGGCGCGATTACGGCAAACTCGACATTACGCGCGACGACCATTTCGGCAATAGCGCGCGCGCCGCACAGACCCTGTACGACCGCAATATCGTGAAGATCGGGCAGCGCACCGACAAATCGGAGTGGGGCATGACCACGCCGACGGTCAACGCATTCTACAGCCCGACGAACAACAGCATCAACTTCCCGGCAGGCATTCTCCAAACGCCGTTCTTCGATCCGCGCCGCGACAAGGCGCTGAATTTTGGCGGGATCGGCGCCGTCATCGGCCACGAGATGACGCATGGGTTCGACGATTCGGGCCGCAAGTACGATGGCGACGGCAACCTGCGCGATTGGTGGTCGCCGGCCGACGGGGCGGAATTCGAAAAACGCGCGGCCTGCATTGCCAACCAGTACTCGAACTTCACCGCGGTGGAAGACGTCAAGTTGAACGGCAAGTTGACGCTTGGTGAAAATGCCGCCGACAACGGTGGCGTCCGCATCGCCCTGATGGCCCTGCAGGATACGTTGAAGGGTAAGGCCGGCAAGGTGGATGGCTTCACGCCCGAGCAGTTGTTCTTCCTCGGCTACGGGCAAATTTGGTGCGAGAATACCGCCCCCCAGGAAATCCGCGCCCGCGCCATGACGGACCCGCATTCCCCGGGACGTTATCGCGTGAATGGCACACTGCAGAATATGCCGGAATTCCAAAAGGCGTTTTCGTGCCAGGCCAGCCAGCCCATGGTCAGCGAGAACGCCTGTCGCGTCTGGTAGACTCGCCACGAGACCGCCGGCACTCGGGAAACTGCGTGAGCAGTCGTTGTGGGGCAGTCATTCTTGGCTGCCGCCGCCTTCAGGCGGCGCGCACCACGATGGCCGCCTGCACAAGGCACGAACTCGCGAGTCACGCAGGGACTCTCCGCCCGGCCGCGAAACCAGCGAAGCTCGCAAGTCCGCCTTACCGACGTTTGTGGCCCTTGCGCGGGTGGCTCGTGACGACGGGGGCGGCAGCGGCCGCCGCCTCGCTCTTCGCCGCCGCAGCGGCAGTCGGGTCGAGTTTGCTCATGATGCGATCGTGAATCCAGTGCTCATCCCACCATTCGCGCGGATTCACCTGCACGCCATCGATCTGCATGCTGAAGTGCACGTGGACCCCGCCGGCCATCCCCGTAGCGCCGGCCACGCCGAGGCTCTGATTCTTCTTCACCAGTTCGCCCTCTTTGACATCGATACGGTTCATGTGGCCGTAGATGGATTGCAGCGCGTAACCATGATCTACCACCACGCAATTGCCATAAATCCCCAGGTTGGCGGCCCACACCACGCGGCCGTCATTAGCGACATGCACAGGCGCGTTCGCCGTGTCGGAAAGGTCGAAGCCCAGGTGCACCTGCTGATCGATCTGCTTGCCCTGGTAGATGTAATTGCGCACGTCAGCAAACAGCGATTCCTCTTTGCCCCAGTGGAGAAATGGACCGTTCCAAAGAATCTTCTCCTCCGTTTTCAGGCGCAGATCGGATAGCTGCTGATTGTTCTTGCGCCGCATCTCGCCGTTGATCTTGAGGAAGCGCGACAGCACGTCGGGACCGGGCGCGAGCGTTCCGTCGGGATCGATCTGATTGACCAGTTTCGTCATCAGAGCCTCTTCGATCGGGAAGTCGCGCGTGCGGAATTTCTTGGGAAAGAGCTTGAACCAGAACGGCGCAGTGGCCTCCGTGCCCGCCATATTGCGCGCGTAAACCAGCGGCGTGAGGTTGTCCGGCAGGTCCCAGGGATACGCGAACATAGCGAAGCGTTGGCCGGGTTGGCCCGGCAGCGGGAAACTGCGGAACGTGTACTTGCCCACCTTGACGCCGGACTCGCTGTACGATCCGCCCGGCGTGAGCACGGCCAATTCCATGCCGCCCTGATTGATGTAATGCTGTGCGTCGTCGGGCGCCACGCGCGGCGGCGCGAGCACCACTTTCACTGGCGCGGAAACGGAATCCGTGCTCCCCGCCAGATCGTCCGCCGTGGCTTCCACGATAATGCGCGCATCGCCTTCCTTCAGGTTCGGCGCTTTGCTCTTGCCCGCGTCGAATGTCACGGTCTGTGAAGCTTGATTGCGCCGCCATAGAAAGCGATGCGCCGGCGTGTTCACTTCGAACAACTTGCTGCGTGCGCCGCCCTGCTCGATGTAGGCGCCAATGTGGCGCACGCCGTGCGGATTGGCGATCTTCGCCCATACCGGAGTGCTCGCGCCCACGATCTTCACTTCCGGCGCCAGCGTCAGCACGCTGTGCGAAGACATAAAGAAAAGCGTGGTCACACCAATGACCACAAGGAATACCACTGCGATGATTACTTTCACTGTTTGGCCCTAACTCTCTGTCCTATGAATTTATTGATCTACTTCTTCACCCACGAATCCAGCCAGTCAATGAACGTCTTGTACCAGAGCACACTGTTCTGCGGCTTCAGAACCCAGTGGCCTTCATCGGGAAAGAGCAGCAGCTTGGAAGGCACTTTCTGTAACTGAAGCGCGGTGAAAAGTTCCAGCCCCTGATTGTAGGGCACACGGAAATCCTGCTCTCCGTGGATCACCAGGGTGGGCGTTTTGAATTCGGAAACGAACTGGTTGGGCGACCATTTTGCGTAATTCTCCGGCTTCGCCCACGGCGTACCGCCATACTCCCACAATGGGAACCATACTTCCTCGGTGGCCCCGAACTCGCTGGTGAGATTGTAGACGCCGGCGTGCGAGATCAGCGCCTTGAAGCGCTGCGTGTGACCCAGAATCCAATCCACCATATAGCCGCCATAACTGCCGCCCGCGGCGGTCAGCCTGGTGGCATCCGCGAACGGCACGTTGGCCACCATATGGTCCGTCACCGCCATGATGTCGTCGAAGGCGCGCCCGCCCCAATCGTTATTGATGTCGTCAACGAACTTCTGGCCGTAGCCCGTGGAACCGCGCGGATTGGGCATCACCACCACGTAGCCCGCGGCGGCAAACACCTGCGCATTCCAACGATACGTCCAGCCGTGTCCCCAGAATCCCTGCGGACCGCCGTGAATCAGCATCAGCACCGGGTACTTGCGCCCGGCCGTGAAATTGGCGGGCTTGACCAGGAAACTCTGCACCTTCGCGCCGTCCGCGCCGTCCACCCAGAATTCCTCCAGCGGCGCCGTCTGATGCTCCGCCAGCGTCTGATCGTTCAAATGCGTGAGCGCCTGTGCGGTGCCGCCCTTGGACGAGGCGCGATAGATCTCCACTGGCGAGGCGCCGGTCTGCTGCGTATAGACCATCGTCTGGCCGTTACGCGTGAACTGCATGTCATCCAGTTCGCTATCGCCGCTGGCCACGATTCGCACCGCGCCGCCCGCCGCCGGCATCACCTGAATGGCCTGACGCCCGCGATCGTTAGTCGTAAAAAACAGGTTTGCCGAATCGGGCGACCAGGTGAAGCTGTTTACCCATCGGTCCAGACTGTCGGTCAACTTCGTCACCCTGCCATTGGCGCGCTCCAGGGACATGAGCCGCCAGCGGTCGCTTTCGTAGCCCCCGCGCTCCTGCGCACGCCACGCGATAAACTTCCCGTCGGGCGAATACCGGGGCGCCACGTCCGCGCCGGTGGTGATCGTAATTTTGACCGGCTGTCCCCCCGCGATGTTGACCACGTAGAGATCAGAATCCGTGCTGATGGCAGGAATCGGATCCGCATTCATGCTGAAACAAACTTCCAGGCCGTTCGGCGAGACATCGTAATCGTCCGCGCCGCCGAGCGAGAAGGGCGGCACCTCGCGCTTGCCGGGCGTAAGGTCGCGCACCGCTCCGCCCCCAGCCGGCACCGCCATCAGGTGGTTGCGCCGCTTTCCCTGCCAGCTGGTCCAGTGGCGGTATAGCAGTTCGGTGTAAATCCGCGCCTTGACCTTGCTCGCCTTTTCTTCGTCCAGGTTCTTCTTGTTGCACTCGTCGTCCGCCGCGCAATCCGGGTAGACGCTGCTCGTGAATACCAGGTTCTTCCCGTCGGGCGAGAAGATATGCCCATCGGCCTCCGTCGCAAGGTTCGTGACCTGCTTGGCATCCCCGCCCTCGGGATCCATCATCCAGATTTGGGACGACCCGCCCCGGTCGGAAATGTAGGCGATGTGCTTGGAATCGGGCGACCAGCGAGGGCGGCTATTGGCTTCACCGTCGTGTGTGATCTGCTTCGGCGTGCCTCCCTCAAGCGGCACGATCCAGACCTGTACCGGCTTCTTGTTGGCCGCAATGTCGACGGTTTGTACGCTAAATGCCACGAACTTGCCGTCGGGGGATAGTTGCGGATCGCCAATTCGCTTCAACTCCAACAGGGCATTGATGTCGAACGGCGTTTTCTGTGCGAACCCAAGCGCGCACACAACCAGCAGGAGCAGTATCCGGCGCATATGTCGATTGTAACGCCCAAGCAGTGGGATTCACCCGAGCCGCTCCGGGATTTACCGGGATTCGCGTCAGGCCTTCCAGGGATTCCATATGGTCACGCCGGTATTCAGAAAGTCGCTCTCGTTTCGCGTGACCACCGTCAATTCGTGGCAAAGTGCGGTCGCGGCCAGTAAACCATCAATTACAGGGAGTGGACGCCCCACACGCGCAGCCTTCGCCGCCAGAACTCCCCACTGTTGGGCTACCTGCGAATCGATAACCAGAAGCCGCCCCTCGAAACGGCTCGTCAATTCAGTATCGAGCCACGCCGTCAACCTATCTCTTCGCTTGCCCTGCTTCAGGCCGGCGATACCCTTTCGGATCTCCCCTAAAGTGAGGACGCTGACGAACAACAGCAATTCGTCCGCGGAGCCGATCCAGTCCAGTACCCGTGGTTCGGGTTTCACGCTGACCAACTCGGAAATGCAGTTCGTGTCCAGCAGGAAGCCCTTCATAGATGAAGGTCCCGGCCGGCATCTTTGTCTCGTTCCAAATCCAGATCGATGCCCACCAGAGGGGAATCGCGAAAGAACTGCACCAGACTTTTTGGCTGTCGGGATTTTCCAAGCAGCCGTTCGAACTCCTCAACCGGGAGCATCACAACTGCCTCCTTGCCCTGCCGCGTGATCAGTTGCGGCCCTTCCGTGCGGGCGCGGCGAAATAATTCGCTGAAGCGGGCCTTGGCAGTCTGCAATTGCCAGCCGGAGCCCGGCATGACGGGTTTACGGAGTGGAGATTTTCTCGGCATTGGGATCCTGGTCGACTAGTCTGACTAGTCTCATCATATCAGCTTGTTGCCACGGGGCCATCGTTGCCGGAGAGGTCGCGCACAATGCGTTCGCGGTGCTTCAGCGCGGTGGTCACCGCCGATTCCAGCGCGATCCAGTAGAGCGCCGCGCCCACCGCCGCGGCGAAGGCCAGCACCGCGTAGAACGCGATCTCGCTTTGGAAGCCGTAGCGCGCCAGGTACGCCAGCAGCACCGGCAAGAGCGAGAGCGGATACAGCAACATCACCAGCGCCTGAAAACGGCTGGATGCGCCACCCTGCGACACACGCTCAGGGTTCAGCGCGCGCGGATATTGCACGCTGCTGATGTTCCCCAGCGCCAGCATGTAGAGCGCGCAGACCGCCACCACGATCAGTGTCTCCAATAACTGCGCCGCCCCGAAGCGCACTCCGAACAGCGTCGTAACCGCAGCCAGAATGAACACTTCCAGATAAATGAAAATCAGCGCCGCCAGATTCTTGCCCGCGAATACTCGTGCTAACGGCTGCGGCACGGCGAAGTAAATCAGCGCCGCCGAACGGTCAAACCCGAAGCAGTTCCAAAACGAGACCTGCCCCAACAGCGTCAAGGCATACACCGAGACCACCGTCAGGAAATGACGGGAGATGCTGCCATTGCGCTCGCCGCGATGGCCCAGAATCAGCGGCAGCCATACCATCAGCCCGAAGGAAAAACCCATCACGAAGATCATGCGATAACGCGGCGTGCGCGCCAGCGACCGCAGTTCCTTCTCCACGATGGCCGCAAGCGGGTCGCGCAGCCATCGTCCCGGAAGTCGGTATGCCCATTCGACAGCCGCCTGCGTTCGCGAATTCCCGTTGCGTACCGGGGTGGCTTGCGCGGCCACCGCGTCGAAGCGCAGATTGCGTTCGAATTGCGTGCGCCCGAACCACGCGGCCCCGACCGTCCAAAGTCCGAGCGAGAGCAGCGCCCAGCCTTCGGCCCTGCCCAGGGCGGCCCACCCGGCAGCAGTCCAGGGCCACGCGGCATTCTCAAAGAGGTGCAGAAACCTCTCTGGCAAATGCGGACGGTCGCTGGTGGCGAAAACGAAGCGCGGCACCATCCACAGCATGAACATCAGGAACACCAGCACTTCGCGAACCTTGCGCTTCGAAAGCAGGCGCTCCAGCAGACTGCGCGTCCCGCTGGCCAGCAGCAGGTTGAAGGCGAGATAGAGCGCAATCGCCGGCAGTGCCAGCCACCCGCGCGCCGATGGATTGCGAAACATGCCGCCCATCGCGCCCAGCAGCACCATCACCATTTCAGCCCCGCTGGTGAGGCGCAGCAGCAATTCCACCTGGAACAGCCGGCGGTGCGGGACCGGGTAGACCATGAGCTTTCGCATGTCGAGCGACGAGCCCATGCTGGCGGACAGAATCGGCATCACCTGCCAGTACGCGCAAATCGCCAGCGCGCCCAGCGGCAGCAAGTAAGCCAGTCGATCCGAGGACGCCCGCGACACGCCCAGAAATACCGCGCAGGCGACCGCCACCCAGACGCCGTACCAAAGCAGCCCCGTGATCAAGCCTAGAATTTGCCCACGGCCGCCCGGGCGCATGCTGAGCAGTTGCGCGCGCAGGATGGCGCCGATCACAGCCACTCCAGGCGTCCGGTCTGATGGCCCGCGCCCACCAGGCGCACGAATGCGTCTTCCAGCGATTCGCCCCCGGCCTGCAACTCGCTCAGTGTAGCGGAGGTGACAATCCGGCCTTCATTGATGATGGCCACGCGATCGCACAGGCGCTCCACTACTTCCAGCACGTGCGTCGTCAGAAAGATGGTGGCGCCGCGCTCCACCTGGCCGATCAGGATTTCTTTCATCAGCCGCGCGCCCACGGCATCCACTCCCTCGAAGGGCTCGTCCATCAGAAACAACTCCGGATGATGAATCAGGGAGGCGGCCATGGCCGTGCGCTTGCGCATGCCCTTCGAGTATTCGCCGATGATCTTGCGGTCCGTCTGCAACTGGAAAAGATCCATCAGCTCGCCGGCCCGCTCCACGGCGGTGGCTCGCGGCAGGCCGTACATGCGTCCCACGAACTCCAGGAATTCCACGCCGGTAAGCCGGTCGAAGAGCAGCGATTCATCCGGCACCAGCCCGATGCGCTGCTTGATCTCGAGTTCCTGCGCGGGCAGTTGGTAACCCAGAATCTCAATGCTGCCGCCATCGCTCGGAATTAAACCGGTCAGCATGCGAATGGTGGTGGACTTGCCTGCTCCGTTGGGACCGAGAAAGCCGAAGAAGCTGCCGCGCGGCACTTCGAGATCGACGCCGTCTACCGCGGCTTTCAATCCGTAATTCTTCCGTAAACCGCGCACCAGAATGGCGGGGGACATCCTTCAATTCTAGTGTGGCAGCGGCAATCTTGCCTTGCCCGCTGGGCGACACTCCGTTTCGCTGGGACCTTATCTCACCTCGAACGACCCGAAGGCCAGCCCGAGATCGCGCGGATCGCTGGCCGGACGGAAACTGCGGCCCGCCTCCACCGTGACCCGCATCGCCGTTTTACCCACCAGCGAATCGGGCAAAGGGAAGGCGAGTTCGAACGCCGTTTCGCCCGGCCGGATCTCGGCTTTTGGCAGCGCGATTCCGTCCACCGTAACCTGCACCGGCAATGCGCCCTCCTTCAGCAACTCTTCGGGACAGGCGCCGCGCAGGTAGAGTTTCAGGCCGGCAGCCGCGGGTGCGCCCATACGCAACGTCGCGCGCTTCGGCATCCAACGATGATCGCCGTCGCTTTCGTACCACTCCGGCCCCAAAAGATACTGCGTCAGTGGACTCGCAGCATCGACGCGCTGCGGCACGCCGCTCGTGTTGTCGTGCGGCGTGGATGCGTAGATCTCCGTAATGTTGCGCAGGCGTGGACCGCGCACGTCATACACCACGATCTCGCTGCGCTTCAGTGCCTGCGTCACGACGTCGGCGGGAAGGATGAAGTCGCTGACATTGCCGAGGTCCGGGTGGGCCTCGATGCGCTTCTCGCTGCCCGGCGCCAAGTAAATATGATCCAGGCCGAAGAGGCGGAATGGGCGATCGAGCACCGCATTCCAAAACAGATCGCTATCGACGCCCTCCAGCAGAATGGACTCCTTCGGATGCAGTTCGTGTATGCCCGCGACGCCTTCCACCAGCGTGCGCACGCGCATCGTGACCGTATGATTCCACTCGGAACTTGCCACTAGCGAGGGCACCCCCAGCAATGCGTACAGCACTGCCAGCACGATGGCGCCGGTGCGCGCGGCCACTCCCGCATGCCACGCCTCTGCAGCCGCCCAACCGCCTAGCCAGCACAAGCCGATCACCGGCAGGAAGACGTAGTATTCCGTCATGTGATCGCGCAACGGCAGCACGGGCGCAATCACCGCCAGATACCACGCGAGAAAGAACAGTGCGGCACGCACGCCGCGGCGGACCTTCCACGCGGCGAACGCAAGCAGCGCCGCCGAGAGCAGCGCGACTCCCAGCGGCAGCACCCACTTCGGCAGGGCGAGCGGCGTATACGCAAATGTGGGGCCGACGGACCAAGTCCAGTATTTCGCCAGGGTGCGAAAAATCGCGCCTGTAAAGTGCATCGCGTAATCGCCCGATTTCTGCGCCGGCGCGGCCAGCGTGTGCACCACGGAATACGCGGCGGAAACCGCGAACATCGGGATGGTGCCGCGCAGATACTTCCGGCCGGGTGCGCACAAATATAGATACGCGGCCGCGATCGCGGGATACACAACATTCAGTTCCAGCGCGCCGAAACCCAGCACGAAAGCGGCCCATTCATAAAGCCGGTAGCGGCGCTCACCGGTCTCCACCCGCCGCATCAAAAAATGCAAAGCAAGCAACAGAAAAAAGCCGCATAGCACCTGGTTGTAAACGCAGACCCAGCCCAGGGGCAGGATTCCCGACGCATTCAGCACCCACAGCACTGCCGCTACGAATCCGGCTGCGCGCTTCCCGGTAATCCGCGAACCGATCGATGCCACCAGCACCAGGTTGGCAAACTGCGTGAGAAAGATGACGATCTTGAAGGGCAGTGCTTCCATTCCGAAAATGCTGAAGCCCGCCAGAAAAAACAGGCGCTCGCTGAGGGGACGAATCGTGCCCTGCGCCTGCGGGGCGAAAATCGCAATCAGTAGATCGTGGAAGTTCTGAATGTAGATGCCGGTGCCCAGCCATGCGAAATCGTCGGCACGAAACCAGCCCGTGAAGCCCCGCCAATAAAGCGCCAGGCAGAGCAGAGACGGCGCCAGCCAGTAGGCGGCATGCCAGCCGGATCGCCGCCCCTGCGCCGGACTCACTTGCTTTCCAGGCCGATGTTCAACACGATAACTCCCAGTTCGCGAATGTCCGCGCTGCTCGACGGAATGGCCTTATCCAATTGGAAATCGACCCGCAGCGAATCTCCGGTAAGCAGGCTCGCCGGAATGTCGCGCACGTAAAAATAGTCGCCGGCCGTGGTGTACGTTTCTGGAGGCAGCGCGCTACCCTGCGCGCTGGCGGAAAGCGAAACATTCTTCAGCTTCTCGATGGTGACCGGTGGAATCGTCAGCTTCACGCTCAGCTTCGCGCCCTTCTGACTGCTTCCGAACGGAGGACGCAGCGCCACGGTGAACTGCTTTTCGGTCCAGCGCCAAGCGGCCGCCTCCACGCCGTGGAACCCTTTCACCAACTGCGGTTCTACTTTGGGATCGCCCATATTCAGGACGCTCTGCATCTTCGGCGTCTCTTCGTCGGTGGCGCCAATCCGAACCTTCTTCTTCTTGCAGCCCATGGGCGTCAATACCAGCGCCAGCAGGATCAGAGAGCAGCTCAGGCGCACTACGGCGCGGCGCTCGCTCAATAATTTGTGTGTCATCAGTCTCCGCTTCTCTCTACTTGCACCAGGCAACTGTAAAACGTGGGCCCTCCACCGAAATCCGTGAGACGGTCACTGGTCAACGCATTGACGTTGCGCCGGTCACCGGCGCGTTTGCCCCAACGCACAGCGGGCGCGCAGACCACACCGGGCCGCACGCGTTCGTCCACGCTCGCCATCAGCAGCACCGTGCCCCGGTCGTTATACACGCGCACCTGGTCGGCGTTGCGAATGCCGCGCGCCTCGGCATCGGCCGCGCTCACGTGCAGCGTCGCGGTGCTCAGGTCCACCGCATCACGATGGCCGAAGGTGGAGTTCATGCTGTCGTCGTTCTTCGGCGAAATCAATTCCAGCGGATACTTCGCGCGCAGCGCCGCGTCACCGTGACGGCTCTCCACCGGCGGTTGATAATCGAGCGTTTCGGCGTGGAAGTGGCACTTGCCATCCGGCGTCCCGAAGTGCCCGTCCGCGAATGGCAGGAACGGCGCGCCCTCCGCAGCGATGTTCAAACGCACCGAGCGCTCGCGGTCCAGGCGCTCGATCGTGATGTCCTTGAGGAAGGGATGCCCGGAATCCAACAGCCCGCGGATCATGTCATCTTCCGTCTCCGCGAAGCAGGAATCGGTGAACCCCATGCGCGCGGCCAGCGCCCGGAAGATCTCCACATTGCTGCGCGCTTCGCCGGGGGCCGGCAGCGCCGGACGCGCCAGTTGCAGGTAATAGTGGCCGTAGGCGAGATATAGATCCGTGTGCTCCAGGAACGTAGTCACCGGCAGCACGATGTCGGCATGGTCCGCGGTGTCGGTTTGAAACTGCTCCAACACCACGGTGAAAAGATCTTCCCGGCGCAGTCCGCGCAGCACCGTGTTCTGATCGGGTGCGATGGCCGCGGGATTGGAATTGTACACCACCATCGCTTTCACGGGCGGAGCGTCGAGCGTCGTCAATGCCTGCCCCAGGTGCGACATATTGACGATGCGCGCTTCACGCCCCAACGCCGCCTGCTGCAAATCGGGTCGCTCCAGCGCCTCGCGATTGAAGTGGAATGCCTGCGACGTGCTGGCCTGCAGTCCGCCGCCCACATCCTTCCAACTGCCCGTGATCGCGGGCAATAGCGCGATCGTGCGCATCGCGGTGGCGCCGCGCTCGCTGCGCTGCACGCCGTAATTCAGGCGAATGGCCGCCGGGCGGGTGGTGGCATACTCGCGCGCCAGTTGCACAATCTCTTCCGCCGCAATCCCCGTAAGTTCGGCGGCGCGCTGCGGTGTCCACGCGCGCACGCGTTCGCGCAATTCGGGGAAGCCGGCCGTGTGCCGTTCCACATAATCCGCGTCATGCAGATTCTCGCTGATGATGACGTGCATCATCGCCAGCGCCAGCGCGGTGTCGCTACCCGGATTGATGAAGAAGTGCTTGTCGCTGGCCGCGCCAGTGCGATTGCGATTCGGGTCGATCACGTACAATTTCGCCCCGTTGCGCCGCGCCTCCATGACGAAGGGCCACAAGTGCACGTTGGTGCCGAGAATGTTCGCGCCCCACGCGATGATCAGTTTGCTGTGGCGGAACTGCTCCGGTTCGGTGCCGTAGCGCAAACCAAGTGCTTGGGTGAGTCCCGCGCCGCCCGCCGTCGAGCAGATGGTGCGGTCCAAACGCGAGGCGCCCAGGCGGTGAAAGAAGCGGCGGTCCATGCCGCTGCCGTTGAGCATTCCCATCGTGCCGGCGTAGCTGTAGGGCAGAATCGCCTCGCTGCCGAACTCGTCCGCGGTAGCGCGCAGACGCGCGGCAATCGTATCCAGCGCCTCATCCCACGTGATCCGCTGGAAGCTGCCGGAGCCCTTGGGCCCGGTGCGTTGCAGCGGATACAGCAGCCGATCGGGATGATATTCCCGCTCCAGATACTGCGCCACTTTCCCGCACAGAAATCCGCGTGTCACAGGATGCTCGGCGTCGCCGCGCAGTTTCGTCCCTTTGCCGTCCTGCACGGTGACCACTAACGAGCAACAGTCCGGACAGTCCAGAGCGCACACGGAATGTCGAATTTCGGCCATTTCCATCGATTATATCGTGGCTGGCAGGGTGATCTTTTGCGATGCCCTGTACGCCGTGCTCTGTACACGATTTCCTGCACACGTGGGGCACCCTGCCGCCGGCGAGTTCCGTGCTCATAAACCCACACCAGCCGCTTCCCCACCCCGAGCCGGATCGAGCGACAATATCTGGGAGTATGACTCCAGCCTCTGCCAGGAAGACCCTAGCCGATGCGGCGCTCGGGTTTCACGCGCCCGAAGGGGCCATTCAACAACGGGTGCGCGCGATCCATCAGTGGGTGCTGAACCGCTCCCAGTACATCCGCCAGCCCAATTACACTTCGATTCATCCGCAGGACCTCGAACTGCTCTTCGCGGCCTACGACCGGGAGTTCTTCACCGGCATGTGCAGCCAGGCTCTGGAAAGTTGCCGGCTGCGCTTTCGCCTCTCGCCGCGCATGACGAAGGCAGGCGGCACCACCGCTCGCTTCGTGACGTCAACCGGCGAAACCCTTTACGAAATCACCGTTGCCAGCAGCATGCTGTTCGATGGTTTCGGCCAGAACGACCGTCAGGTCACCGTCTGCGGCCTGGCCTGCGCCGACCGCCTGGAGGCGCTGCAGCGCATCTTCGAACATGAGACTGTCCACCTGATCGAGCAAGTGTGCTGGCAACACAGCAACTGCTCCGCGCCGCGCTTTCAGGACATCGCGCACCGCCATTTCCTCCATCGCGCTCACACCCACAAGCTGATCACGCGGCGCGAGCGGGCCGCCCAATCCGGTATCGGTGTCGGTTCGCGAGTCACCTTCCTGTTCGAAGAAAGGCGCCTCGCCGGACGCGTCAACCGGCTCACCAAACGTGCCACAGTGCTGGTGGAAGATGCCGACGGCGAACGCTTCAGCGACGGCCGCCGCTACCGCAAATACTACGTGCCGATAGTTCACCTGCAGCCGCACAACGGAGCCTGAGCGTCACTCGATCGGCGCGTTATATCCCAGCCGCCAATGCGCCGTCAGTTTCGGCAGGCCGCGCGGCGGCACCACCTGCACCGTGATCTTGTGATACTTTCCGTCGCGCACCTGATTCGGAGGCGCATACCCCAGAATGTAGCGATTGTGCAGTTCGATGCCGATCTTCTTGGCAATGTCGGGCAGTTCCGCCGCGTCTGCTTCGAACAGCCTGCCGCCGGTCTGCTCAGACACTTTGTTGAGCAGGCCGGAGCCGCCATACTCTTCCACTGTATTGCCGCCGCCGAATACGCCGATCGAGTAGATCAGCACGTCGCTCTCGCGCACCAGGTTGGTGATTTCTTTTGCCGAATAGCGGCTGTGGTTGTCGCCGCCATCGGAGATGATCAGCAGCGCTTTCTTGTTCTTCTTGGAACGCCTCATCTCGTGCAGTGCAAGATAAATCGCATCCAGCAGCGCGGTGGAGCCTTTGGACTTGGAAAAGAGCAGTTCGTTTTCGATGGAGCCGGTTTCGGCAGTGAGCGGTACCACCAGTCGCGGCGCGTTATCGAATTCCACCAGAAAGAACTCGTCTTCCGGGTTGGAGATGCGGAAGAATTCTTTGGCCGCCATTCGCGAACGGCGCAGCTTTTCCCCCATGCTGCCGCTGGTGTCGAACACTAGGCCCACGGCAACAGGTTCGTCGTCCATCGCAAATTGCGTAATTTTCTGCTCGATCTTGTCTTCGAACAGGCGGAAGTTCTCATGCTCCAGGCCCGATACCGGGCGGTTCAACGGATCGTTGACGGTTACCGGGACGAGAATCAGAGTCGTGCCTACACGAATGTTGGCGCCACGCGATTCTTCCTGCTTGGGCGGCGTCTTCTGGCGAGGCTCGATTTTTACCTGCTGCGCGCACAGCGCCCCCGCACTCATGCAAACTGCCAGCGCTGCTCCCGACAACCTTCCCATACACAGTGCCTCTCGACGGTATTGTACTAAGCCGGATCGACCGGCAGGACGTCCCTTCGGCTACAGTGGGAATCGATGGAAGTATTGGAATTTCTTCCGGCCACCCGCAGAGTGCTGCGCCTGCTCGCCTCAGACCCGGCGGAGTTCGCCGTCGAACACGGCGTGAAACTGCACGAGATGGCGCAAAACGTGGCGCAGGGCGGCCTGGAATTCATGCGGACGTTTTCCCTGGAAACGCCCGCTCACTGGTTCGGCTATCTGGTCGTCGAAGGAGGGACCCAGCAAATGGTGGGCGTATGCAGTTTCAAAGGCCCCCCAGTCGAAGGCAAAGTGGAAATCGCCTACTATACGTTCCCCGGGCACGAAGGCCGCGGCATCGCCACCGCGATGGCCAAATTCCTCCTGGAGCGTGCGCGCGCGCTCCAGGAGGTGAAGTTCATCACGGCGCACACGCTGCGCGAACGCAATGCTTCCGTGCGGATATTGGAAAAAATCGGAATGCGATTCGTGTGCGAAGAGACGGAGGATGGCGAGCCGGTATGGTTATGGCAAATTGCCGCGGAGGACTAGTTCTTGGCGCGGCTCCATTCGCGGATCTGGCGAATTTCGTCGGCGGGAATGTGCAGGAATTCCAGGAACTCCTGATGCTCTGTGGGAGCGCTGCTTTCAAATTCGCCATGAAGGCGGCGCATGTCTTCTTCGCTGAAACCGGCGGCGCGTAGCACGGCGGTGAATTTTTCTTTTGTGACCACGGGTAGTCTCCTGAATCGATCTGTGGTTGCCAGTAGGCGCGCCAGCGCCCGCTGATGTTCTCGCATGCGCTCTATGCCCTGGCTGAGTTCCTCCAGCCTGCGGCGTAGCACGGCAGCGGCATTGCCGCCGGACGCATCGAGGATCGAGCGAATATCAGCCAGCGTCAAGCCCGCGTCGCGGTAGGTACAGATCTGCCTTAACCGCTCGAGATCTTTCCCGCCGTAAATTCGGTAGTTCCCGGCGGACCTCTTCGGCCTCGTGAGCAGCCCGATGGATTCGTAATACAGCACCGTGCTGCGTGCCAGATTGCAGCTACGCGCCAGACTTGTGACGGTCAGTGACATCGCTCTTTCTTTAGTCTCAACCCTGAAGCTTTAGACAGGTCAAGGAGTTTTTTTGAAAATTAGAATATGCTGGCGCGGTAGATCTTCAAGCACGCGATCCATACGGTAACCCTCGGGCTCCAACTCTGCCTTGACTTGCGCCACCGTCATCTTGTGCTCCGCGCGAATCGGCACCGCGGGGTCTTCGCCGCGATACTCCAGCAGCACCAACCGGCCATCGGCCTTGAGCGATTCCCGAATCTTGCGCAACATCTTCTGCGGTTCCGAGAACTCGTGATAGACGTCCACCATGATCACGAGATCGAGCGCGTTCGCCGGCAGTTTCGGGTCGTCCAATCCGCCAAGCACGGTCTCCACGTTAAGTAGTTTTCGCTGCTGCATATTCCTGCGCAGCATGTCGAGCATCTCCGGCTGCACGTCGTTGGCGTAGACTTTGCCCGTTGGGCCCACGCGCTCCGCCAGTCGCCAGGTGATGTAGCCGTTGCCTGCGCCGATATCCGCCACGGTCGCGCCCCTGGCAATGTTGAGCAGCGCAATCGCCTTGTCGGGCTGCTCCTCTTCGCTGCGTTCCGGCCGCACCAGCCAGTCCGCGCCGCCCACCCCCATCACGCCGGCATACCGTCTACCCGTGATCGGGTGGCGGTCCGCCTGGGCGCAGCACAGCGCCGCCAACAGGGTCGCCGCAATCAGTATTCGCCGCGTCACAGCCTACTCGTTGCCTTCGTTCACGGGATCGACGTCCGTGGGCAGATCCTTCAAAGCGTCGAGCGCGCGCTGCATCGAAGGGCGGATCACCGCCAGGGTATCGAGCATCTTCTTGGCAGCGGCGTAATTGCCCTCGGCTTCGAGCGTGAGCAGGTCGTGCGTCAGGTCGCGCACAGCGGCCTTCATCTTCGGCACGTCCACATTGAACGTGCCGTCGTTGTTGACCGTGAACGCGCCTTTATCCAGGAAATAGTTGAATTGCAGCGCCATGCCTTTGCCGTGCGCTTCGACGATGCCGAAACGCACACTGCGGAAGGCCGACGCCAGGTACGTGGTGTAGAGCTGCTTCTCGTAATTCGGCCCGTCCATCAGCTTGTGGTCGAACAGGTATTCCAGCATGAACAGTCCAGTCACGTCGGCCTTGGCCTCTTCGATCGCGCTGTAGAGTTCCTTCAGTTCCTGGCGCGGCGTAGTGGCGCGGCCGGCCACTTGAATCTGGTGCGGACCGATCCCGTGGCTTAATTCGTGCGCCAGGATGTGGGTGAAGAAGTAGTTGAAGCTCAGGTCCTCGCGCGCCGCCTGGGGCAGGACACGGCTCGCAATCGGGATCAGAATGCTGGCGAACTTCGCTTCCTGAATATTCTTCAGCATGATGCGCGCGCTGCCCTTCTGCGAAATCACGCGCTCGTCATTAGGCAGATTGAACGCCGCCGTGCGCACCCCGTGCGCGCCGTCGCCGGACGCGTGCACTTCGTTAACGACGCGAATCGGCGCGGACCCACCCAGTTTCGGATTTCGAAACCTGGGGTCGATCGGCAGGTTATTTTCCACTTCCTGCAGATGCGCGGCCACGGTCTTCAGCTTGTTGGTCTCCGTGTCGTCACGTAGCGTGATGTACGCTTCGAAGCCCGCCTTATAGCCGAACATTTCGTCGTTGTACGTCTCGTACGGCCCGATGGTGATGTCGAGCGGCGCGTCGAGATCCATCCACGCCAGGTCGCTCGCGTAGTAATCGTTCGAAAGAAGAGCGTCCGCGCGCAACGTCAGGAACTTCTTCAGCGATGCGTTCTCCGTGAGCGCCGCAGCCTCGCGTAACAATCCGGCGGCCTTCTTGAGATCGGCGGCGTACGCCTTGCTGTACGGCACAATCGTGAGTTTCTTGTTCGCGTCGCGGCGAATCACAGTGAAGAAGCCAATCGCCTGCTCCTTGTCCGCGGGCGAAAGCGTCTTCACCCAGCTTTCGAACTCTTCGCGCGTCATGTCCTCCGGGTAGAAATTGGCGCCCATCGGCTTGCGCGCGGGCACGTCCGGAAGGAAGGCGGAGTGCTCGTCCAGATCGCTCCACGGACCCTTGTTCAGCCAGAAGTAATGCAGACGAGCCTTTCCCAAAGGCGACGTGTCCTTCTGCAGTTTCGCGTAGAGCGCGCGATTGCCGCTCCACACCTGGTCCATGAAAATCGTGTTCAAGACGCGCGCCGCTTCCACCAGTTTCGGAAGCGCTTTGCGATCTCCGGGCGACAGCGCGGCCTCGTCGTGTTTCAGCGTGACGGGCGCGAAGCGCGCGTTCATTTGTTTCAGTTGATTCAGATCGGGCATAACGGCGGCGGCAGCCAATAGCACGAGAAGGTGCCTCATTCCCGTATTGTTGCACTGTGCGCGCGCGCCGCGTTATTCGAATTTGATCTGCGAGAGGTCGGCGACCGGTTTAGGATACTTCAAGCTCATCGCTTCAAGCTCCTCCCGTACGATCTGCGACACCGCCAGATTGCGGAACCACTTCTTGTTCGCGGGGATCACGTACCAGGGTGCGCCCTTGGTGCTGCACTTGTGCAGCATGTCCTCGTACGCCGCGATGTATTCGTCCCAGTGCTCACGCTCTTTCAGATCGGCCGGTGAGAATTTCCAGTTCTTTTGCGCGTCGTCGATGCGCTCCCGAAAACGCCTGGCCTGCTCGTCCTTATCGATGTACAGCAGAAACTTGATCACACGGGTGCCGCTCTCGGTCAGCATGCGCTCGAAATCGTTGATCTGCGCATAGCGGTTCTTCCACACCGACTTGGGTACGATGTTGTGCACGCGCACCACCAGGACATCCTCGTAGTGCGAGCGGTTGAAGATGCCGATCTGTCCGAACTCCGGTACCGCATTGTGCACGCGCCAGAGATAGTCGTGCCGTTTCTCCGCACCTTCCGGGACCTTGAACGACGTCACGCGCACGCCTTGCGGATTGAGGCCGCTCATCACATGTTGAATCGTGCCGTCCTTGCCCCCGGCGTCGATGCCCTGTAGCACGACGAGCAGGGAGCGGCGGGACTCCGCGTACAGCAGATACTGCAGCACGCTCAGACGAGCGAGGTTCTTTTCGAGTTGCGCGGCGGCAGCAGCCTTTCCGTGGCCCAAGGTGTCGCTGGGGTCGATGTCGCCCAGCCTGAACCGCGAATCCGGACGTACCAGAAGTTCTTTGGAAAGCTGTTTCATCCCGGCTTCATTCTACACTGGTGGAATGCTCGTGTTGGCCTCCCAGTCTCCCCGCCGCAGCGAAATTCTGCGCCAGGCGGGAATCGATTTCACCGTACGCATCGCGGATGTCGACGAATCCCTGATCGAGGGCGAGCCTCCCGAAGAATACGTGCAGCGCCTGGCCGTGGCAAAGGCCACCGCGGTGAATGCCGCGGAAGACGAAACCGTGCTCGGCGCCGACACCACCGTCGTGGTCGATCACCATATCCTCGCCAAGCCGGCCGATGCCGCGGATGCGCGGCGCATGCTGACCCTGATTTCTGGAAGGCGCCACGAAGTGCTCACCGGAATCTGCTTACGGCGCGGAAGCCGGGTCATTCGGGATTACGTCTCGACGGGAGTGATCTTCGCGCCCATTTCACCGCAGGAAATTGAAGACTACGTGGCGAGCGGCGAACCCATGGATAAGGCCGGCGCGTACGCCATCCAGGGCCTCGCGTCCAAATTCGTCAAGTGCATCGACGGGGATTACTTCAACGTCATGGGACTGCCCGTCTCGATGGTGTACCGCTATTTGAAAACGTAGGGCGAGCCTCCCGGCCTACGATGGCTTCACTCGCAACTGAAGCCCTAAATCGCGTAGGGATTTTTCGGGCACGGGCGCCGGAGCATCGGACATCAAGTCCGTCCCGCGCGCCGTCTTCGGGAACGGAATCACTTCGCGGATCGAGGTCTCGCCCGCCAGAATCATTACAAAGCGATCCAGCCCGAGCGCGATCCCACCGTGCGGCGGAGCCCCGTATTCCAGCGCTTCCAACAAATAGCCGAAGCGCCGCTTTGCCTCATCCTGGCTGAAGCCGACCGCCTCGAACACCTTCGCCTGCACATCGCGCCGGTGAATACGAATCGAGCCCGAACCCAATTCCACCCCGTTCAGCACCAGGTCATAGGACTTGGCGCGGCAGCGGGCCGGGTCGCTGGTCAGCAGCTCCAGATCTTCGTCGTGCACCGAGGTGAAAGGATGATGCGCGGCAACCCAGCGGTTGTCCTCGTCATTCCATTCGAACATCGGAAAATCCACTACCCACAGGAACTGGAAACTTTTCGGATCGAGCAGCTTGTGCCGGTCGTTGAACTTGTTGGCGCAGTGCAGCCGCAGTTGCCCGCACGCCTGATAGACGGTCTCCTGCGGACGATGCCCCTGGGGCTCGCCAGCCCAGGTAGCCAGCACCAGCAGCCCGTCTTCCTTGGCGCCGCAGCGTTCGCGGACCTTCGCCATCTGTTCCGGAAAATCGCGTTCCAGGCGCTTGGCGTCGTCGTAAACGCGCAGCCCGCGCTCCTGCCCGAAGGCCTTGATCTCGTCGCGTTCCTTGCGGCTCGGCGCGCCGCACGCCGGAATATGAATGGCCACCAGCGGCAGGCCCCCATTCGCCAGATCGGGTAGCAAATCGTGTACCGGATACATCGGCGGAACTCGCAGGTCGGGCTTGTCGCTTCCGTAGTTCTCGATTGCCTGTGCGTACGTGATGCGCGTGAACGGGGCGGAGACCTGATAACCCGCCACTTCGCACACCCTCTGCACCATCGGCTCCACGACGCTGAAGATGGTCTCCTGTTGCGGATAGCTCATCTCCAGATCGATCTGGGTGAACTCCGGCTGACGGTCGGCCCGCAAATCTTCGTCGCGGAAACAGCGCACAATCTGGAAGTACTTCTCGAAGCCACTCACCATCAGCAATTGTTTGAAGATCTGCGGCGACTGGGGCAGGGCATAGAAGGTCCCCGGCTGCACCCGGCTCGGTACCAGGTAGTCGCGCGCGCCTTCCGGCGTGGAGCGCGTCATGAACGGCGTCTCGATTTCCAGGAAGCCGAGTTCCGTCAACTGCTGCCGCACGGCGAACGCGATCTTGGAACGCAGTACGATGTTGCGCTGCATTTGCGGACGCCGCAGATCGACGTACCGGTATTTCAGGCGCGCGTCTTCCGACACCTCCACATGCTCTTCCATGGGGAACGGCGGTGTCTTGGATTCGTTGAGAATCCAGATCTTGTTGGCCAGTACTTCCACCTCGCCCGTGGGCATATTGGGATTGATGGTTTCCTTGCTGCGCAATTCCACCGTGCCCTGCACGGCGATCACGTACTCGGCGCGCACCTCTTCGGCCCGATTGTGAACCACCGGGTCCACATCCTCGTGGAAAATTGCCTGCGTGTGACCTGTGCGGTCGCGCATATCGATGAAGATCACGGCGCCGTGATCGCGGCGCCGATGCGCCCATCCCATCAGCAGGACCGTTTTGCCCGCATCCGAGGCGCGCAAATCGCCGCACATGTGCGTGCGCTTCAGGTCGCCCAGAAAATCCAGTACCACAGAGGTTTCCATATCGATTGTTTTCAGTTCTAAGCCGCTAAGAGCTTGGCGGCGATTTCATCTTGCGTCAGATTAAGTTGCTCGCCCGTGGACATATTCTTCAGTGCGAAAAGTCCGGACGCCAGTTCGGTTTCGCCCACAATCAACGTATAGCGCGCCGCCAGCTTGTTGGCCAGTTCCATGGCGCGCTTGAGTTTGGCCTCCACCAGTTCGACGGAGTGCCCGGCGCGGCGGAAATCGCGCGCCATCAGGCTGGCGCGGCTTACCGCGGCCTCGCCTAGCGGAGCGATGAACAAATCCAAAGTTGCCGTGGGCTGGGCTTCTTCCACGCTCATCACCAGCCGGTCTTCGCCAATCGAAAAACCGATGCCCGGTGAGTGAATCTTCGAGCCCAGCGATTCCGCCAACCCGTCGTAGCGGCCGCCGCCCAGTACCGAATTCTGCGCGCCGAGACCGCCGTGCACCACTTCGAATGTGGTGCGCATGTAGTAGTCGAGTCCGCGCACCATGCGGTGATTGATTTCGTAATCGATTCCGCGCTCCGTGAGGAAGCGCTTCACCGCTTCGAAATGTTGGCTGCACGGATCGCAGAGGGAGTGGCTCAGTACCGGCAGCGTGGCGATGATCGGTTGATCGGCCTCCACTTTGCAGTCCAGCACGCGCAGCGGATTGGTCTGCGCGCGCCGCTGGCAATCCGGGCACATGGTGTGCGCCACGTCTTTTAACGCGCTGCGCAACAGTTCGATGTACTGCGGGCGGCAGTTGGCGTCGCCCACGGAGTTGATCAACAGCGTGAAGCCGGTCAGCCCGACGCCCTTCAGAATCTCCACCACCATTTCGATGACTTCCGCGTCCACCAGCGGCGTATCGCTGCCGATGGCCTCGGCGCCGATCTGGAAGAACTGCCGGTAGCGCCCTTTTTGCGGGCGTTCGCGCCGGAACATGGGTCCGATGTAGTAGAGTTTCTGCACGCCGGGACGCTGATCCAGGTGGTGTTCGATGTACGCGCGAATCACGCTCGCGGTATTCTCCGGACGCAGTGTCAGCGAGGTACCGTAATCGTCAAAGGTGTACATTTCCTTGGTGACGATGTCGGTCTCCGCGCCCACGCCGCGAGCGAAAAGTTGCGTCTCTTCCAGAATCGGTGTGCGGATTTCGTGGTAGTTGTACGCCTTGAAAATGGCACGCGCCACCGTTTCCACGCGGTTCCAAACGGCGGTGGCTGGAGGCAGTAAGTCTCTGGTTCCTTTGACGGCTTTAATCAAGGTATTAGGGGTATCTGTTTATGCTAGCATGCGGGGCGAGCGAACTCGCCCCAACTGCTGGCAGGCTAGAACTGACGTGCGCCGCTCTGTTGATTCAACGATTTCAGAGCCGCGACCGTGAGCGAGCGATTGCTACCTCGTGCTGCTGGTGCTACCACTTACTGGACAAAACGTCGATCAGTTCTTTGACGGCGGCGGCGCTCTTATGGAGCTTGGCCGATTCGTCCTGCGTGAGTTTGATCTCGTAGATCTTCTCGATGCCGCGCGCGCCCAGTTTCACGGGGACGCCGACATAGAGTCCGTTGATGCCGTATTCGCCTTCGAGGTACGCGGCGCAGGGCAGCACCTTCTTCTTGTCCTTCAGAATGCTCTCCGCCATTTCGACGGCCGCGGCCGAAGGTGCGTAGTATGCCGATCCGGTCTTCAGGTACTTCACGATTTCCGCGCCGCCGTTGGCCGTGCGGTCCACAATCCGGGCGAGAGTCGCTTCGTCCATCAGTTCGGAAAGCGGGATGCCGGCTACGTTGCTGAGACGGGTGAGCGGCAGCATGGTGTCGCCGTGTCCGCCCATCACGACTGCCGTCACGTTTTCCACCGAAACGTTCAGTTCCTGCGCGATGAAGGTGCGGAAGCGGGCGCTGTCCAGCACGCCGGCCATGCCGATGACCCGGTTCTTGCTGAACTTGGAAACCTGGTACGCCGCCTGCGCCATGGCGTCCAGAGGGTTGGTCACCACGATGATGATGCAGTTCGGGGAGTACTTCGCAACCTGCTCGGTCGCGGTCTTGATCACCTCGAAATTCGCCATCAGCAAGTCGTCGCGGCTCATGCCGGGCTTGCGCGGGAATCCGGCCGTAATGATGGCAATATCGGAATTCGCCGTCGGTTCGTAATCGTTCGCGCCGGTGATGTTGACGTCATAGCCTTGTACCGGGCCGGACTGGAGCAGATCGAGCCCCTTGCCTTGAGGGACGCCTTCCACTACGTCCACGAGGACGACATCGGCGAGTTCCTTATCGGCAATGCGTACCGCGCAGTTCGCGCCGACATTGCCGGCGCCCACAACCGTGACTTTCTTTCGCAAAACAGACTCCTTTTTTCTTGGGGATACCCCCAGATTATAACTTGTGGCATCCGGCCGCCGTGGAGTCTGCTTTTGCGGCAGCGGGTCCGCCCCCCGAACTATCGTCGTGAAGCAGGCGGAGGAAATTCGCGCGTGCCTTCGCGCCATTCTTCCGGCGCGGCGCCCTTGACGAACAGCTTCGCTCCCGTCGTGCCCCCGAGCGTCGCGCGATCGCCATCGACGCGCAGCCACGAGCCTTCGCGCAGGCCGATCACCCGCGTGTCGTTCTCCTCGTGAAATTCCGCAAGGCGCTTCTCGCGGGTCTCGCCCATGTGGGTCGAAGCGGGATCCGCATCGATGTAGTGCGGATTGATCTGGAAATGCACCAGCCCCAGGGCGTCGAAGGAGCGGGGAAAGACGATCGGCATATCGTTGGTGGTCTTGATGGTGGGGCAGGCCAGGTTCGATCCCGCGCTCGCGCCCATGTAGAGCATGCCGCCGGCGACGCGCTGGCGGATGGGCTCGATGAGCTCGTACTCCTGCATTTGGCAAAGCAGGCGGAAGGTGTTCCCGCCGCCTACAAAAATCGCCTCCGCGGTCTGCAGGTCGGGCCGTCCGTCCGCCCCCACGCTCTCCACCTCGACGCCGAATTTCGCAAACCCGTCGCGGGCCTTGCGCGTGTAAGCGTCCCAATCTTTTAGCGCATAAGGCAGAAAGGTGACTTTGCGGATGGAGCCGAGGAAATCGAGCAGGGAGGCGGCGCAATGCTCGAGATAGCCGTGGCCATGGGCAACAGAACTGCTGATCAACATCAGTCGCATTACGCCCGATCTTAGCAGCCGAACTTAGCAACCTGGGGGCTGCGCCGTTTCACGGGACACAGTCCCCCGGCCCCGTCGCGCTGTTTCCCGTGAACCAGCGTTCAGTTAACCCACTCGCCTGTCTCCACGACGGGCAGACAGGGCGGCTGAATCGCCGGGCGCGACTTCTTGAATCGGGTGAGCATTTTCAAGGTTCGCGTGTAATTGCGGGCGGCGTTGGACAGCCGCCTTGCGGCCAGATCGAGCATCGCGTTGAGGCCGGGAGTTTCCGGGTCGTACGGGCACAGGGTCCGGAAGAGCACCATCCGGCGGCTGGTCCACACGTCGTAGGCGAGCGATTCGACGAGGCATCGTTCGTCGATGTCGGCCGGGGCGTGCTTCTTCTGGAGGTCCTGCAGGATGGCGTCGTATTCGGTGCGATCGACACCCGCGATCTGGTCGAGTATTTCCTGGGACGGTTTCGGAGTCCTCATGCCTGTACGATATTCCGCGTGCGCCGGGATTCTACCCCGAACTCCCGCTAACCGATTGAAAGCACACAGAAGAAAAATTCGAGTTCGACGAAATGGTTAAAGGTTTCTTCCATTTCGCGGCGGAAAAAGTTGGAGGCGGCGAGGCGGAGGCTGGAGCCCTCGAAATTGATGAAGCCGCGCGTGGAAGCTCCGGCTCCGCGAAACGTGCTGGCCGCCAGCGCTCTCGCGACGGTCTCCGCCAAACGCCGTAAATCGCTATTGACTTTGCAGCAAAAAGTACTTTATTATCGATTCACGATGTTCGTAAAGTTCATCCTCCCCGCGCTGACCGAAGCCACCAGCCCAGTCTTCCGGCCGATCAAATATTCCCTTTTCCCCCCGCTGGGGTTGGCCACGCTCGCCGCCTACCTCGACGAAAGCGATCGCGCCGAGATCGTCGACGAGCACGTGCAAAAGCTACGCACAGACGATTCGCCCGACCTGGTGGTCATCCAGGTCTACATCACCAGCGCGCGGCGGTCGTACGAGATTGCCGATTCCTACCGGCGGCGCGGCATCTTCGTCGCGCTCGGCGGCTTGCACGTCACCTCGCTGCCCGAAGAGGCTGCGGCTCACGCGGACGTGATCTTCACAGGGCCGGGAGAGGACACGTGGCCGCGTTTCCTGCGCGATTTCGCTGCCCGCAAACCCGCGCGGCGTTACGATTCCACGGTGCGAACGCTGGAAGGACTGCCTCCGCTCCGGCGCGATTTAATCCAGCGGCGCCTCTACCTCGTGCCCAATTCGATCGTAGTGACGCGCGGGTGCCCTCACGTCTGCGACTTCTGCTACAAGGAGGCCTTCTTTGCCGGAGGCCGCGGATTCTACACCCAAAAGGTGGACGACGCGCTGGCCGAGATCGAGCGCCTGCCCGGCCGCCATCTGTATTTCCTGGACGACCACCTTTTCGGAGATCGCCGCTTCGCCGCCGCGTTGTTCGAGGGAATGAAGGGCATGGGGCGCGTCTGGCAGGGCGCCGGCACCGTGAATTCCCTGCTCGAAACCCGCACCGAACCCAAGCTTCTGGAAAAAGCCGTAGCAAGTGGACTGCGCAGTCTGTTCGTGGGGTTTGAGAGCACCCATCCGGAAGCCCTGCGCTCGCAGCGCAAATTTCAAAACATCAATCGCGATTATTCCGCGGCCATCGAGCGCCTTCACGGGCTCGGCGTGATGATTAACGGGAGCTTCGTCTTCGGCATGGACCAGGACGGTCCCGACGTCTTCGACCGCACCGTCGAATGGGCGATCGCGCAAGGCATCGAGACCGCCACCTTCCACATTCTCACGCCCTATCCCGGCACGCCGCTCTATGCGCGGATGCGCGAGCAGGGACGGCTGCTGCACAGCGATTGGGACCTGTACGATACGCGCCACACGGTGTTCCGCCCGGCCCGCATGTCGCCGCGGCAACTGGAGGAAGGCTACTGGCGTGCCTATCGAGAGTTTTACCGCTGGGGCGCCATCGTCCGCGGCGCATGGCACAAACCGGAATGGAGCGCCAGCGCCCGCCACTTTGCGTACGCCGCCGGCTGGAAGAAGTTCGAGGGCCTGTGGAACTTCGTGCTGCGCGCCCGCCGCGTCGCTTATATGCGCCCGGTGCTGGAACGCGTGCTGTTGGGGTTGAAGCCGCGGCGGCAAGAGCGGGACGTGCTGCCTACTGCGCCGCCGCCCGAGCCGCTGCTGCAAATCGGCGCGGCGGAAAATTCGGCGCCCGATTTGGCCCACGCGGGCGCGGGCACAGCGAGGTAATCATGCGCAATCTCATCCTGTGCCTGGCACTGATTTTGTTCTCGTACAGCGGAATCATCACGTGGGATGTGGCGCTCGTGCCTCCCGCAAGCAGGGATCAGATCAGGGTCGTCGTCACAGGCCGCCTGGCTGACTTCGCCCTGCGCGCGGACGTGGCGTACGACTTCGGCTCCCGTCACACAGCAGGAATGGACTCAACCGGCCTGACGAATTCCGCGAGCACTGCCCCCGGTACCCTCACTCCGCAGGGCCAGTTGGTTTACCAAAGCGAGAGCGGCGCATTTCATCTCACAATCGAACTCATCCAATCGCGCGGTCAGATCGCGCTGCGAGTTCCTACGCCACCGCGCGCTTGAGGCGATCGAGTACGCCCGCCCACTCCGGCGTATCGGGCGGCGCTTCGATCGCGATCCAGTCCAGGGCCTCGCTGTCCAAACGATGCAGCGTGTCGTAAAGTGTCGCTGCGAAGGCAGCAGGATCGGCAGGCATCTCCTTACCTAGGCGTAGCACCACACCCTTGCCGGGGCGCTCCACCGTGTCCAGATACAGCGGGGTGGACGGGCGGTAGTGACGCGCATGCATGCCCGGCGCCGCGTGCCCGCCTTCAGACGGGGTGGAGCCCTGCCCGATCGGTCCAATCAGCGCCTCCAACTCCGTCACCGGGATGATGCCGGGACGCAGCAGCAGCGGTGTATCGACCAGCGACAGCACAGTCGATTCGATGCCGACCCGCGCCGGCCCGCCATCGAGCGTGTAATCGGCCAGTTCCCGCGGGATGTGCGAGGCGGCCGTGGGGGAAAGTTCGGTAAAGCGATTGGCGCTCGGCGCGGCGATAGGGACTCCGGCCGCGCGAATCAATTCCAACGCCATGGGATGCGCCGGCATACGCAGGCCGACGGTTGGCAGTCCCGCGGTCACCATGTCCGGAATCTCCGGCCGCTTGGCCACAACCAGGGTCAAAGGGCCCGGCCAGTAGCGCGTGGCCAGGAGTTCCGCCGTGTCCGGCCAGCGCATTGCCAAGCCGCGCGCCATCTCGATCGACGCGACGTGCACGATCAGCGGACTGGTGCGCGGCCGCCCCTTGGCCGCGAAGATGCGCGCTACCGCGCCGGCATCCAGCGCGTTGGCGCCGAGGCCGTATACCGTCTCCGTGGGGAACGCGACCAGGCGCCCGGCGCGAATCAATCCGGCGGCGCGTTCCATTTCGGAGGTCACTCCGGCGACTCGTCCTTATCGTCGCCCGCGATCTTGCCGGTCTTGCGCCAGACCAGGAAGGCGTGAATCAGCCCTTCGAGATCGCCGTCCAGCACGCGGTCCGGATCGCCGATCGACAGCCTGCTGCGCAGATCTTTCACCAGGCGATACGGCGCGAGCACGTAATTGCGAATTTGACTGCCGAAGTTGATCTGCAGCTTGGTATCTTCGGACTCGCGCGTCTCCACCCGCTTCTTTTCGAGTTCGAACTCATACAGCCGCGCGCGCAGCTGCTTCATCGCGGTGGCGCGATTCTTGTGCTGCGAACGCTCGTTCTGGCACTGCACCACGATGCCCGAGGGGAAGTGCGTCATGCGCACCGCCGAATCGGTCATGTTGACGTGCTGGCCGCCGGCGCCCGATGCGCGGAAAGTATCGATGCGCAGGTCCTTTTCCTGAATGTCGATCTTGATTTCGTCGTCGAGTTGCGGAAAAACGAAAACGCTGGCGAACGAGGTGTGGCGGCGCGCATTGGCATCGAAGGGCGAAATCCGTACCAGGCGGTGCACGCCGATTTCGGACTGCAGCAAGCCGTACGCATTCTCGCCATTGACTTCGAAGGTGGCGCTCTTGATGCCGGCGCCTTCGCCTTCCAGCCGGTCCGTCATCACGGTGGGGAAGCCCTGACGCTCTGCCCATCGCAGGTACATGCGGAGCAGCATTTCCGCCCAATCCTGGCTCTCGGTGCCGCCCGCGCCCGGGTGAATGGTGATGATGGCCGAGGCCGCGTCGTTCTGGCCGCCCAGCAGCATGGCGGTCTCCAGGCGTTCCAGAAATTCGGAATATGGTTTCAGGTCGCGCTCGATGTCGGCGATCATGTCTTCGCCTTCGCGCGACAGTTCGAACATCGTGTCCAGATCGTCGGTCAGGCTGCGGATGCGTTCGTCATTGGACAACGCTTCCTCCAGACGCTTGCGCGCCTGCATGATCTTCTGACTCTTTTCGGGCTGATTCCAGAAGTCGGGCGCGGCGATCTGTTCCGCAGTTTCGGCTAGCTTCTTTCTCTGTGAGGGGGCGTCAAAGATACCTCCGCACGGCCAAAGCCTGGTCGCGCAAAGGTTGATATTGACGTTGCAGTTCGTCGAGGGTCATGGGGTGTCAGGTTCCAGTTTAACATTTCGAAGTTTTCAGTCGTCAGTTTTCAGTTGTCAGAAGGGAGTTGTCAGTCGTCAGTTTTCAGTTGTCAGTCTAGCTTTCAGCTTTCACTCTCGCCGGCGGCGGTGCCGGAAGTCCGCCGACTAACAACTGAAAACTGATAACTGAAAACTGATTACTGATAACTCCCAGCTACTCCACTTCCAACAAATACGCCTTCTTCCCGACATTCCGCGCCTGCGTCTTCCCCATCTCGATCGCGACGCCCTCGGCTTCGTGAATGTGGCCGCAGAAGAAATGGCCCGGTTGCACGTTTTGGATGAAATCGCGCACGGCGGTGGATCCGGCCTGCAGCCCCGGATGTACCTGGTCGAGCGCTGTGCCGTAGGGCGGCGCATGGCAGACCAGCACCAGCGGCTGCAATTTGGCGAACGGTTCCAGATACTCGGCGATTTGTGCCTCGCTGTATTCGCCCGGAGTGTCGAAGGGCGTTGGACTGGAGTATCCGAGTCCGGCCACGTGCCACCCGCCCGCCTGGAAGTGTTGGCGATGGAAGTCGTGGAAGCCGTACTGGTCGCACAGGGCGGCAATTTGCCCCGCGGTTTCGTGGTTGCCCGGCAGTACCCAGACCTTTTCTCCCTGCGTCTTTAGGATTTGGCCGGCGCGGTCGAGTCCCCGGCCCCAGGTGGCAAGGTCGCCGGCCGCGATGTAATAATCGGCATCCACGGAAAGCAGCCGTTCGAGCGTCTTCCAATCGTTATGAATGTCGGAGAATATGAGTAGTCTGGGCATCGATTCCCATGAGTGAATACGATAACGAACTATCGAAGATTGTAGCCGAGCTGAACCGCGCGGCGCCGAGTCAAAAGTACGCCGGATTCCGCGGGGTCCAGCCCACGCCGTCGCTGGACCAGTTGCTGCATACGGCTGCCGCGCGCGGCGCGTCCGACGTGCTGCTGATTGCCGGCGCGCCCGCGATGCTGCGCGTGACGGGTAACCTGGTGGCAGGGGGCGGTGCGACACTCGAGGCCGACGACGTGCGCAGCTTCGTCCTGCCGCTGCTCGAGCCCGCGCAACTGGACGAGTTGCAGAAGAAGAAGAGCGTCGATCTCAGCTTCGTGCGTGAGAATCTGGGGCGCTTCCGTGTGAATATCCACCATCAGCGAGGCACGCTCGCCGCCAGCATTCGCCTGCTGCCTTCGAAGATTCCTTCGCTCGAATCGCTCCACCTGCCGCTGCATCTGGCGAAACTGGCGGAGCGCCGGCAGGGCCTCGTGCTGGTCACCGGCGCGACCGGCTGCGGCAAGAGTTCCACCCTCGCCGCGCTGATCGATATCGTGAACACCAGGCGCGCCGCGCATGTCGTGACCATCGAAGATCCGGTGGAGTATCAGCACGCCAATCGCAGCGCGATCATCGAGCAGATCGAGGTGGGGCGCGACACGCCGGATTTCGCGGTCACGCTGCGCAGCATCATGCGGCAGACGCCCGACGTGATCCTGGTGGGGGAGATGCGCGACGCCGAGACCATCGCGACGGCGCTGACCGCCGCCGAAACTGGCCACCTGGTGTTCTCCACTCTGCACACCAACGACACCATTCAGGCGATGTCGCGCATTTTGGATTCGTTCCCAGCGGGGAATCAGCCGCAGATCCGGCAGCAACTCTCACTCGCGCTGGCCGCGGTGGTGGCGCAGCAACTGGTGCCGGGCATGGATGGCGTCAGCCGCTGGCCCGCGGTGGAAATCATGATCGCCACCGACGCCGTGCGCGCACTCATACGCAAGGGCGACGATCATCAACTGCGGTCGCAGATTTCGGTGGGCAAGGCCGAAGGGATGATGACGATGGAGCAGTCGCTGACCGACCTGGTGCGGGTCAATCGAATCACGCGGGAAACGGCCTATGCGCACGGCTACCGCAATGACGATTTGCAGCGCTATCTGGGATAAGGCCGCCTGCCGGTGCAGGCGGCCGCCCCGTCCACTACTTGGAGAGTCGCAGCATGACCACTCCGTGAGACGGCACTTCCACGGAGTATTCGTTATCCAGCTTGCCCAGGTCGGCGTGCTTCCACAGATCGCGCGCCTTGCGCGGACCCTTGACGCCGATGTCGCTCCACTTCGCCGTGACCTTCGCCTTCTCGGGTCCGCGATTGAACAGGCCCACCGCCTGCCCGCCATCCGCCAGAGGCTTCGCCCAGACTTCCACCGTGCCATCCTGCGACACGCGGACCGCCTGTTTGCCGAGCTTGTCCTGATCGATCGCGATCACTTCCTTATTCATGAGGACGGCGGCCGTCGCAGGCTTCATGTCGCGGATGTCGTTGCCGGCCAGCAGCGGCGCCGAGAGCAGGCTCCACAGGCTCATGTGGGTTTCGTACTCCGTGTCCGTCATGCCGCCGTTGCCGATTTCGAGCATGTCCGGATCGTTCCAGTGCCCAGGTCCGGCCACCTTTTCGCGGCCGAGTTGCTGCTTGAAGCCCAGGTTCTCCATGGAGACCCAGCGGTCGCTGATATCGCCGGTGGTGCGCCACAGATTGCCGCCCGCCTTTTCGCCCCAATCGCCCACGTCGAATTGCCCGTACTGGCAGAGGCTGTAGACGATCTTCCGGCCGGAGTTCAGCAGCGCGAGGCCCATTTTGGCGTAGGCCGCGGCCATCGTCGCCTGATTGCTCTCGTAGACTTGCGGGGCGCTGCACCAGTCGTACTTCAGATAGTCGATACCCCAGGCGGCGAACGTCTTGGCGTCCTGCTCTTCGTGCCCGTAGGTGCCGAGGTAGCCTTCGCAGGTTTTGGGTCCGGGGGACGAGTAGATGCCGAGTTTGAGGCCTTTGCCGTGCACGTAATCGGCGAGCGCCTTCATGTCGGGGAACTTGTTGTTGGTGCCGATTCGCCCCTGGGCGTCGCGGCGGGCGGATTCCCACGTGTCGTCGATGTTGACATAAATGTAGCCGGCATCGCGCATGCCGCTCGTGACGATGGCGTCGGCCATCTCGCGCACCATCTTGTCGCTGACGCGATTGCGAAACTTGTTCCAGCTATTCCAGCCCATGGGCGGCGTTTTGGCCATGCCGTTCGATTTGACCGCGGTGGTGGGCATCGGCAGGGAGACCAGCGCCGGACGGGGCGGCAGCGGCTGGGGAACGTCCGTGTTGATACGGGTCAATTCCAGCGGAGGTTGCTGGGGTCCGCGCCCGGCGGCCGGAGCGGCCGCGGCGGCAGGAGGGGCCGGCGCGCCCGGGGCAGTCGTCGGGGCACCCGCAGCGCCCGCAGCGCCCGGCGTACCGGCAGCACCCGGAGCACCCGCAGCGCCCGGCGTACCGGCAGCACCCGGCGCAGCGCCTCGTCCGCGCCCTGCGCCGCCGAATGCCGGCAGCGTCAACTTCAACTTGTCGCCTTCCACGGTCGCCGTGTAGGTCACCTTCTGCACGGTGCCGCCGCGCCCGGCACGCTCCGCTTCCAACGTCGCGGCATTGCCCGACACCTTACCGCTGGTGATGGTATCGGTGCTCCGTTGTCCTTGAATGTAGCCGGTGATCGCTCCGTCGCTGGTCTGATGGATTGCCACCACCACCTCCAGTCCGTCGTCCGCCGTGCCGGCATTTCCAGTCCAGCGGCCGGTCAAATTCTGCGCGCCGGCCAGGGCTACGGAAAGTAGCGCGGCGGTGCTGAGGGTAAGCCATTTCGTCATAAGAAATCTCAGAGTTCAGGACCAGAATATCACCCATGCAAAAAAACTCTTGCAATGTATCATAAAACTAGTACACTAGATCTACAGATGAATGATACGCAGCAAAACCGGCGCTTTACCTTCCGGCTGGACCTGCACAGCGGGGTGCCGGTTTATCGCCAGATTATCGATCAGGTGCTGGGCGGGATGGCGGCTGGGACGCTGGCCGCGGGGCATCAGTTGCCGACGGTACGGCAGGTGGCGGTGGATCTTGCGATCAACCCCAATACAGTCGTACGGGCGTACCGGGAGCTGGAAATCCGCGGCGTGCTGGAGACCCAGCAGGGCACCGGCACTTTCATCAGCCGGCGCAAGGTGAAGCATGACCAGGTGGAGCGGGAGCGTGCGCTCACCCAACTGGTAGACGAATTCGTCTCGCGGGCCGGCGCTGCCGGGTTCGCGCTGGAAGAGTTGTTGGAGCAGTTGAAGGAACGTGCCGCCGAGGGCGGCGCGAAGAGGAGATAACGCGATGAGATCGGATCAATTGCCGTTTAAGCCAAGCCCCGTTGGGATTGCGCTGCTCGTGATCTGCATTCTGGGTGGGGTGGGGCTCTCCGCGGTCACCGACAATCCCATTCCCAGGGTGGCGCTCGCGCTCCTTGGGGTCTACCTTGTATTTGCCGTGCGGATGGCGGACCAGTGGGAGAAGGTGGCCGTGCTGCGCTTCGGCCGCTACATCGGGCTGCGCGGGCCGGGCATGTTCTTCGTGATTCCGGTGGTTGACACGCTGAGCCGCTACGTCGATCAGCGTGTGCGCGTGGCGAACGTCTCGGCCGAGTCCACGCTGACGCGGGATACGGTGCCGGTGAACGTCGACGCCATTGTGTTCTGGATGGTGTGGAACGCCGAGAAATCCATTCTGGAGGTGCAGGATTTCACTCAGGCCATCGAGTTCAGCGCGCAGACGGCATTGCGCGAATCCATCGGGCGCCACGAGTTGCACCAGATGGTGGCGGAGCGGGAATTGATGGGCAAGGAATTGCAGCGGATTCTCGACGAGAAGACCACCGGGTGGGGAATCACGGTGCAGTCGGTGGAGATTCGGGATGTGCAGATTCCGCCGGCCCTCCAGGACGCCATGTCGCGGGAGGCGCAGGCCGAACGCGAGCGCCGTGCGCGCATCATTCTGGGCACGGCCGAGACCGAGATTGCGGAGAAGTTCGGCCAGGCGGCCCTCACTTACCAGAACAATCCGGTGGCGCTTCATCTGCGCGCGATGAACATGCTGTATGAGGCCATCAAAGAGAAAGGCTCCATGGTGATCGTGCCGTCGTCCGCGGTCGAAACCATGGGCTTGGGCGGAATGCTGGGGACGGCGTCCATGGGCGGCGCCTCGCCGATCGCCAAAACTCAGTAAGGAATTTTGATACCGCCCCCTCCAGTCGGGCCGAACCGGCTGTGAGGGGGCGGTATCGCAACGTCCCAGGTGAGGGCCGGACGGTGAGCGCAGGCAGGGTGCTGCCAGCGCCTACAAATCGGTGCGGCCAAACCTGACTCGTCAGCCGCCGCTGTAGGCGCGCGCCGCATGAGACTGAGCCAGGCGGCCGGACGGTGGGCGGCCGGACGGTGAGCGCAGGCAGGGTGCTGCCAGCGCCTACAAATCGGCGCGGCCAAACCTGACTCGTCAGCCGCCGCTGTAGGCGCGCGCCGCATGAGACTGACTCAGGCGGCCGGCGGCGTGAGCGCGGAAACTCAGGGTCACCAGGCGCGACCACTCCACCAGTTCGCGCATCTCCGCCATGCCAGCCGCCGTGGCGGTGCCGGCCTCAATTTCCTGGCGCACCGTGGCGGCGTACTCTTCCCAAAGGCGCTGCGCCGTGCCGAACGCTTCGGAGGCGAGCGCCTGACGGATGGCTTGCTGCATGGCATCGTGCATAAGGCTTACTGATACGAATCGCTGGCCGATTTCATTGCCGCGAACATGCTGCTCAGGAAGGAGTATTGCTGCTCCATGGCCGCAATAGCCGCGTCGGCCGCGGACATTTGCAGCAGCAGCCGCTCGTTCAGCGCATCCACCTGCTCCTGTTTGGCGGCAATGCTCTCGTTCGTGCTGTCGATCTGGTCCTGAATGCTGGTCTTCGCGGTAGCCAGCATTCCCGACGTGGAATTGGCGACCTTGTCCAGTGCGTCCGTCGCCACCTTCAGAAATCCCCCACCGCTCGCGCTGCCGAAGAAATTGGTGACCACCGAAGAGTTGGTGAAGTCCGCCGCGATCAGCGAGAACTGATTGAAGGTGAGGTGCCCGTCGCTGCCGAGGTCGAGACCCACCGCAGACAACCCGCTGGCTGCCGTGCCACTGTCGTTGTACGTCCCCAGCGAGGCCAGCGCGCTGGCCAGGTCCGAAACGATCGGTGCCCCGCCCAAAGCACCCTGTGTGGCGCCATGCTGCGCATCCAGCCCATCGACCACTTTGTTGTAGGCGTCGGCAAAAGCGCTGATGGCGCTGGACAGCGCCGAAGTGGAACGGGTCACGGTGATGTTGACGGGGTGCCCCGAACTGGCCGAGAGCAAGTTCACCGTCAGTCCCTCGGAAATCGAAATCTGGCGGCTCGAACTGGTCACCACCTTACCGGAATTGTTGATCTCATACTGCGCCAGCTCGCCGGTGGTCTTCTGATCCTGCAGGCTCGAATCGACCAGATCCAGGGGAAGTTCGCCTTCCGTCAGAGCCTCCAGCCGGAGCCGGTTGTCGGGCGCTTCCGCTGTGCCCAGATTCACCACCGTCGCATGGATCTTAGCGGCGGCGGTGGCGTTCCCATTGATCGCCTCAGCCACCTTCGCGGGGCTATTGTCGTCGGGCGTGATCCCGATCCGGTTGGCAGGGTCGCCCTTATCGCCAATCCAGAGGTCGTAGGTATGCTTGGCGCCTGCCGGATTGGTACGCTCCTGCCACGTATTGCTAGAGACGCTCACCGCTTTGGTGGCCACATCGCCGGGTTGTTGCTGGGTCTGCAGGCTGCGCGCCGGATCCACCAGTTCCGCGGGCAGGTCGCCCAACTTCGCGGACTGCAAGGAGATACGATAGTCCGGACTGCTGGTGGAGCCGACATTCACCACCGTCGCCCGCACCTTGCTGCCCGCCTTGGCATTGATCGCCGCTGCCACCGAGGTGGCACTGCTATCCGCCGGCGTAATATCCACCCGGTTTGCCGCGTTGCTGCGATCTCCCACCCACAACTGGTAGGTGTGCGGCTCGAGCGCGCTACCGTCCCAATCGGCGGCCGTCATGCTCATCGCATAGGCGCCCACTTTCTGGACATCGACCGAGTAGGTGCCTTCCATGGCGCCGTTCCCGAGGGTCGCGCTGACCAGCGAGGAATCGGAGACGTCGGCCTGAAACGAGGCGCCCGACATCGCCTGCGTGATGCCCGCCAATGCCGTCTGCAGCGCCGTGAACTGGGTGTTGATCGTGCCCAGGGCATCCGACTGGCCCTGCAGACTAATGACATCGCGCTTCATCTGCGTGATAGGGAGCGAGGCCATCCCCACCGCACGGGTGATGCTGTTTTGGAAGTCTGCCGCGAACTGGCTACTGCCTGTGAATAACGTGCTGCTCGTAGTACCCATAAAATACTCCCGGGCCGAATAGACTTATCGTCAGATTCGGCCCGAAACTTTATTCGTCAAAAAGGGGCCGGTTGTTCCGGCCCCGTCTATGGGTGAGTTAAGGTTAGCCTCTCAGCAGCGAAAGCACTGCCTGCGGGGCGGAATTGGCCTGGGCCATGGCAGCAATCGAAGCCTGCTGCAGGACCTGGGCCTTGCTCAAGTTGGCCGCTTCCGAAGCCACGTCGGCATCGCGAATCTGCGCCTGAGCGGAAGAGAAGTTGGAAATCTGGGAGTTCGCCAGGTTGATGGCGTAGCCCAGTTGGTTCTGTCCCTTACCGATCGCGGCTTGGGCGCTGCCGAGCGCTTTCACAGCCTTGCCAAGTGCCTCTACGGCATCCTTGCCGCCGGCCGCGTTGCTGATGTCCATGGTGCCGCTGGTGGACGAATCGATGCTGATGTTCTGCGTGGACTTGGCACCGGCCGTTCCGTCATACAGGCCGACCGGGTTGGCGGTGGTATTGTTCGTGGCCGTCCCGAGTTTCACGCTGAAGCTCGAAGCGCTGCTGATGAAGCGGATGCCCTCGGCGGTGCCCGCGGCGTTGAGTTCCTTTACCGCGGTAATCTTCATCAGATCGGCGTTGCCCGTGCCCTGTAACTGCGCGTTGATGTTGACCAGCGCTTTGTCGATGTTGCCGGCGTAGGTCGTGGTGTTGGCGGCATCGCCACTGAGGGTGATGCTGGTGGACTGGAGTGAGCCCTGCGCATCGACCGTGCTGATGTTGATCTGCTGCGAATCCGACTTCACGCGCATTCCGGCGAAGCTGATTACGTCGTTGGCAGTGCCGAGGCCGGTGGAGGAAGTGCTCGCCGCTTCGGTGGTGACGTTCTTGGTGCTCATGCCCGCGGTCGCTCCCACGGCAAGTCCGCCCGCGGTGCTCGTGGCGCCGCTCAACTGCAGGTCGATACCGGCCGCAAAGTTCATGCGGAAGTTATCCGTGGTGCTGGAGACGTCAATGCTGAGACCGCCGCCATGCAAGACAGCCGCCAGTCCGGCGGCTCTCAGTGTTTCGTTCTGGCTGAAGGCCAGTGAGAGGTCGCTCTGTGCGTTGGCGACTGTGTCGGCTCGAACCTGAATCGTGATCGCCTTTCCTCCGTTGACCGAGAACTGGTACGTGGAGGTGGGGCCGGTGCCCGAAATATCGCCCCCCGTGTAGGTCTTGGTTGCGAAATCGCCTCCCCACGTTCCCATTCCGAGAGCGTTGGACTGGTCGTTGGCGACCATGACCTGGAAGCTCTTGCCGGCCGACGACGTGAACACCAATTTGCCGGAAGTGGTGCCATCCAGGCTCGCCTGAATGTCGTTGGTGGCAGTGAGTGCGGTGTTGATCGCGTCCTTCTTATCGGCCGCCGTGGTGGCGCCGGAGAGGTCAACGGTGATATTGGCCTCAGTGCCATCGGTCTTGACGAAGCGAATGATGGTGCCAGAGTTGCCGTTGGCGGTGGTGACATCCCCTGCGCCCGTAGCAGTGGATGCCACGGCGGCGCCTTCGGACGTTACGGTCGTGGACGCCTTGAAGTTGCCCATCAGCGCGTTCGCCGTCTTAGTGGCCGCGTTGGTCTGGAAGGCCGCGTCCGCGGAGGTGAATTCCAGGCGCTGCGCGCCCATGGAATCCGTGATTACCGACGCCTTGATGTTCGCGGCGCGGAAACTGTTGGTCGCCGCGCTGCCCGCGTTGGAGGCCGTCGCGATGGCGTCGTTCAGTTTCGAAACCAGGCTCTTGGTGTCGGACGCTGTGGAGAGCGTCACCGAGACTGCGATGTTGTTGAAGCCCGCGCCGGTGAAATTGAACGTGGCGGTGGTGCTGTTGTTGCTGTTACCGACGATCGATGCCACGCTGGTGGCCGAGCCGGAACCGATATCGGTGCCCACTTTGCCCGCCGAGGTGAACTCGGAGACCTTCAGCCCGAGCGCCTTGCTGTCCACTACCGAGTTGCTCAAGTCCAACGTCACCGTACCATTCGCGGTGTCCGCCGCGCCGGACGCGGTCGTGCCGCCGCCGATGTAGACGCCCATGCTCTGCGCAAAATGGCCGCCCGTCGAAAGGCCGATTCCCTGCGCCTGCCGGTCGATTTCACCGACCAGCGACTGGTATTCCTTGTTCAGCACGGTACGGTCGCCAGTGAAGGTGGCCGATGCGGACTGCGTCGCCAGCGTCTTGAGCCGGTCCAACATCTTGCCGATGTTGTTCATTCCGCCGTCCATGATCTGGAGCTGCGAAATACCGTCATTGGCGTTGCGCACGCCCTGCGTCAATTCCGCCGTGTCGCTGCGGAACTTATTGGCGATAGCCAGGCCCGCGGCGTCATCGCCGGACTGATTGATGCGGTACCCGGAGGTCAGCCGCTGAATGGTTTGGCTCTGGAAGTTACTGTTGACGCGCAGATTCTCCTGCGCAACCTGGGAATTGACGTTAGTTTGGATCGAGAATGACATTTGAAGTCCTTTCAGTTTCTGTTGCCGGCATCTTGCCGGTCACTTTCTCTTTTCGACTGAAGCCAACGGAGCTTGAGCGATTGAGAAGAAATTTTAGAGCTGAAAAGACCAGAAAGTTCTAAGCAAAAAAACGACGGCGGAGCCGCACAAGCGGGTCCGCCGTCTAGGTTGTTCCGGCTGGCCGACTAGGGTAAATAGCCCGCCGGTAGAGTGAGTTAGCCCTTCAGAAGCGAGAGCACGGCTTGCGGCGCCGAATTGGCCTGCGCCATGGCCGCGATCGACGCCTGCTGCAGCACCTGCGCCTTACTCAGGTTGGCCGCTTCCGAGGCGACGTCGGCGTCCCGAATCTGCGCCTGTGCTGACGAGAAGTTACTGATCTGCGAGTTGGCCAGGTTGATGGCATAGCCCAACTGGTTCTGCCCCTTGCCGATCGCGGCCTGAGCAGTTCCCAGCTTCGAAACAGCCTGTCCGATAGCTATCCCCGCCTGCAGCGCCCCGCTTGCCGAGCTGATATCCAGGGTTCCGCTGGTGGATGAGTTCACGATGATGTTCTGCGTGGCTTTCGCACCCGCCGTGCCATCGTAAAGTCCCACGGGATTCGCCACCGTATTGTTCACGGCAGACCCGATCTTCAGACTGAAACTCGCATCCGAGCTGATGAAGCGTATGCCTTCGGCCGTGCCAGCCGCGTTAAGTTCTTTCACTGCCGCGATCTTCATCAGAGACGCGTTGCCCGTACTCTGCAATTGAGCATTGATATTAGTGATCGCCACATCAATATTGCCGCCGTACGTGGCACTATTGGCAGGGGACGAATTCCCGCTCAAGGTGATGCTGGTGGCCTGCAGCACTCCCATGTCATCCACCGTGCTGATGCTCACCTGCTGTGAATCGCTGGTAGTCCGCATGCCGGAGAAACTGATGACGTCGTTGGCGCTATCCAGGCCTGTGGAAGAAGTGCTCGTCGCTTCGATGCTGACATTGTTGGCGCTCTTTCCCGCGTTGCTCGCCACCAAAGTGCCAGCCACCGCTACCGCAGCGGCGCCACTCAATTTCAAGTCGCTTCCTGCCGCAAGGCTCATCCGGAAGTTGTCGGTGGTGCTGCTTAAGTCTATGGTTATGCCACCGACCAGTGTGGCCCTTAAACCCGCTGCCCTAAGAGTCGCGTTGCCGTCGAAAGCAGCCTGCAGGTCGGTCTGGGCGTTGGCCACCGAATCGGCCCGAACCTGAACCGTGATCGACTGGCCCCCGTTGACTGAGAACTGGTACGTCGAGGTATTGCTTGCGCCAATTCCGGCGGGGGCAGCACCCGTGTAGCTCTTGGTGGCAAAATTACCCTGCCACGCGCCCAATCCGGTGTAGTTAGCCTTGTCGTTGCCGATGGCCACCTGAAAGCTCTGTCCGGCTCCCGCCGAAAAGATCATCTTGTTACCGCCGTCCAGCGCAGCGGTCACGCCCCATCCTTTTATGGCGTTGTTGATGGCGGTGGTTTTTAGTGCCGCGGTTGTGTCGGTGGTTGCGATGGTTGCAGTAGTAGTGTGTTCTACCCCGTCGGGGCCCACGACAAGCAGATCGACGGTTTCGTTGGCGCCGGGTATGGCGGCACTCACAACGCCAGCTCCCGTGACCGTAGACGCCACGTCGGCACCTTCCGAAGTTACAGTTGCGGAGGCCTTGAAGTTGCCCATCAGTGCATTGGCCGTCTTGGTGCCCGCGTCTACCTGGAAGGCCGCGCTGGACGACGTGAATTGCAGGCGTTGCGCCCCATTGGCGTCGGTCACCAGCGATGCCTGAATATTGGCATTGCGGAAGTTGTTGGTGTTGGAGGTGCCTGCGTTGGCAGCAGTTCCTATTGCGGCAGTCAGGTCACTCACCAGGGACTTGGCGTCGGAAGCGGTGGACAGAGTAACCGTCACCGCAACATTCTTGAAGCCCGGTCCGGAGAAATTGAAGGTAGCTGTAGTGGGGTTCGTGTTACTGGTGTTCCCCACGATGGCAGCCACGCTGGTGGCCGAGCCGGAGCCGATGTCTGCGCCCACGCGGCCCTCCGCGCTGAATACCGACGTTTTCAGGCCGAGCGCTTTGGTGTCCACCGCCGAATTGGCCAGGTCGAGCGTAACGGTTCCGTTCGCGGTATCCGCGACCCCGGCGGCAGTGGTGCCGCCGCCCACGTAGACACCCATACTCTGTGCGAACCGGCCACCGGTGCTCAGCCCGATACCCTGCGCCTGCCGGTCGATTTCGCTGACCAGTGTCTGGTACTCCTTATTGAGCACGCTGCGATCTCCGGTGAAAGTGGACGATGAAGACTGCGTGGCCAGCGTCTTCAGCCGGTCCAGCATCTTGCCGATATTGTTCATACCGCCATCGATAATCTGTAGCGTGCTGATACCGTCGTTGGCATTGCGTACGCCCTGCATCAGTTCCGCCGTATCGCTCCGGAACTTGTTGGCGATGGCCAGGCCGGCAGCGTCGTCCCCGGACTGGTTGATGCGGTAGCCGGAAGTCAGTCGCTGAATGGTCTGGCTTTGAAAGTTACTGTTGACGCGCAGATTTTCCTGCGCGATCAGGGAATTTACGTTGGTTTGGATGGAAAACGGCATATGGGAAATCCTTTCTCTATTTCTTGTTGCTGACGTCCTGTGTGTTTTTGTTTCGCATTCTTGACTAAGGTTGCAGCGCAGGCTTCGGTTGCAGGTGCGCGACCAGTCCGGATAACGCCGGCTTGGGAGCCATGGCGGCTGCGGCCAGGTTCTCCTCGCGTACCAGTTTCATTTCGCGGGCGATCACCTGCAGCTGCCGCGGCGCCCGGATGCCCACCTTTACGCGTGAGCGCCCGATATGCGCAATTACAATTTCTATTTCGTCGCCGATCAGTATCGTCTCGCCCTGTCTGCGCGACATTACGAGCATACGGATGCCTCGTGAGGCATCTCGTCAGGCGTGTCCGCGGGGAACAGTTCGTGCCGCAGCGGATAATCCGATTCCGGCGCCACACTCTGTACGGCGCGGCGGTTGCGCAGGTTGACCACGATCGGCGCCAGCAGGTTCGCCGTCGGGCCCGTTTCCCTTACCGACAGCACGGTCAGGCACAAAACGTCTTCGCCGATCTTGGGCTGCCGCACCGGGGGGAGCCCGATCTGATCCAGGTCCTCGCCACTGACTCTCAGTTTGTAGCGCGGGTCTACTGCCAGAATCGGCATCGTGATGAAACACAGGTTGGGATCTTCCAGGCTTTGCAGATAGACCAGCGGGTCCGACTCTACATACGTGACCGCCACAAATCGCTTGCGGCTGTCGAAGCCAGGCAGACCTCGGGGAAATTCGAGCTCCGAATCGGGCTCGAAAGAGATCTTTCCAAAATTCTTCGTTTCCATTACTGGCATACCACCTCGTACTGCCCGGTGATCGGCAGAAATAGGGAAACCTTTAGATATTTCTTGAAAAATTTATGCTCCGTTGCCTGCCCGGCCTTGCATTAGAATCCTGCGTCAGAATCATGCGTTAGAATCAAAAGTCATGCATTACAGGCGCATCGTGTGCTTTTTGTTGGGTATATGGCTGGGTGGAGGCCTGCTCATGGCCTGGTACGGCGCCCGTGGGTTCAACACGGTAGAAGGCATTATGACCCAGGCCAATCCGGCCTTCGTCGCCCAGACCAAGCCGCTCGGCCCCGCGGTCACCCGCCTCACCCTGCGCTATGTCCTGGCCGAACAGAACCGCTGGATGTTCCGCAATTGGGAAAATATGCAGCTCCTTCTGGGAGCGATCTTCTTCGCCTATTTGCTGTTCGGCACGATGGAGGGCAAGGTCTCGCTGGGGGTCATGCTGGCGATGGTCTGCCTTACCCTATTCCAGCGCCTGTTGATCTCGCCGGAACTCGGAGTCTCGTCGCGGATTCTGGAGTATGCGCCCACCGACCTGGCGGCACAGGAGCGTGCCCGCTTCTGGCTGCTCCACAACGCCTACCTTGGCGTGGAGGCGGTGAAGTTTGGGTTCGGCCTGATCCTGGGCGTGATCGTGATGAGCGGCCGCCGCTCAGTGGACCCCATGAATCAGTTCAATATGATCGATAAAGCCAATCACCGACATGTCAATTGGTGAGTTGGGCCGTCCGACGCTGGTCATGGCGCTGAAGCCTTCCGTGGCCACCAGCACCTTGTCGCCCACCCCGGCATCCACCGAATCCACCGCCACCACCGCGTCGCCGCGGTCGGTTCCGTCCAGATTCAGGGGCTGAACCAGCAACAGTTTCAACCCTTCGTGGCTGGCGTGCTTCTGAGTGGCCACCAGTTCCCCGATGACGCGTGCGATCAGCATACCTCAGCCCTTCCTCGCGCTTTTCCGGTGGACCGGGGAGGGTGCCTTCGCCGCCTCCGGAGGAATGCCCGCTCGGGTGACGTGGACCTCATCCACGATGCCGACAATGGTTGTGTCGAAGGGAGGCTCCGCGGGTAGAAACGGGAAGGTGGCTTCCTTGCCGCGCACCCAGTAGACCAGTTCGCCCGCGCCGGCGCCCGTGGTATCGGCACAGATCAATTGTTTTCCCGTATCCTGTAACTCCGGGGTGAGCGGTTGCACCACCAGCATGCGGCAGCCCGTCATCCCCGGATGCTTCACCGTGGACCAGACGGTACCGACTACGCGACCGAAATACATGGGTTAATCCAGGTGGACTTCGTCGACGATGCCGACGATGGCGTTGTCGACCGGCGTATCCTTGCAGCCCTCCGCCAGGCGGGCGCTGCTGCCGGCCACCGCGATCACCCGCTCGCCGACACCCGAGCCTACGGTATCGACGCTGACAATATAACCGCTCTCCTCCTTACCATCCGGAGAGACCGGCTTGATAATGAGCAGCTTCTTGCCTTCGAGACGGGGATCTTTGCGGGTGGCCACCACGGTACCCACCACGCGGGCGAGAATCATGAGCTTCCTTGTGCCGTCTTACTTACCGGCCGACTTGCCGATCGGCAGAATCGCTTCCAGGCTTTCGTGGGGACGCGGAATCACGTGCACCGCGATCAGTTCGCCCACGCGGCGCGCGGCGGCGGCGCCGGCATCGGTGGCGGCGCGCACTGCGGCAACATCCCCGCGCACCATGGCCGTCACATAGCCGGAACCGATTTTTTCCCAGCCCACGAGGTTGACCTTGGCAGCCTTCACCATCGCGTCGGCGGCCTCGATCATGGCGATCAATCCGCGTGTTTCGATCATTCCTAAAGCTTCACCCATCGATTAATCTCCAAAAGAAATCGTACTATGCCAGGCCGCGCGCCCTGAGCGCCTCTTCCACCATTTGGACGAGTTCCGAGCGAGAGACATAAAAATGTTCTTCATCGGCGCGAGCCGGCTTGCCCCCGCCCGTGCCGCAGTGGGTGGTGCCCACTTCCTCCGCCGCCACCGGACAACCCGGTTCCCCTGCGCTGGCAGCCTTTACCCCGTAGCGCGTCCTCGAATCCAATAGTTTATCGACTTCCACCCGTGGCAGTGCTTTGGGGCCGCCCAGAAGTTCGGCCACCAGTTGGATCCGGGCAAAGTGCTCCACCGTTTCCATCTTGAAGTAGGCCTTGTAAACGTCCTCGCCGTAGCAGACTGCTCCGTGATTGGCCATCATCAGCGCGTCGTACTTGGGAATCAGGGGCAACATGGGCGCGGTCAGCGCGTCGGTGCCCGGCAAGCCGTAATCCACCAGCGGGACGCAGCCCAGGCCGATGACCACTTCGGGCAGTAGCGCCAGGTTCAAAGTGCGCCCCGCCGCCGCAAACCCGGTCGAAACCGGAGGATGCGCGTGGACGACGCTTTTGATGTCGGGACGCAGCCCGTACACGGTGGTATGCATGGCGATCTCGCTGGTGCGGTTCAACCGGCCGGAGATCTTATTGCCCTCGAGGTCCACAATGATCAGGTCTTCCGGCTGCATCATTCCCTTGCAGACGCCGGTGGGAGTGGCAAGAATGCGATCCTGGTCCAGCCGGATGGAGATATTCCCATCGTTGGCCGCGACCCATCCCTTTTGAAAGACCAGCTGGCCGATCCGGCAAATATCTTCTCGGTATTCGCGCTCTGTCTTGACCATTGCGGGAATACCGATTGTAGCAGACAACCCCGTGCCCCCCTTTTCATGGCCGCTGCGCCATACAGCGTATGATGAAGCAGATGGATCCACGCCGCATGTGCCCGCATTGCCGGGCATTTATCACAATTAAAGATCGCGTCTGCCCCTACTGTAATGAAGAGGTAGCGCCGCGCCAGGTGCAGCGCGACGATGCGTCGCAAATGGTGGGCGGATTCATCCCGCACTTCCGTTTCAATACGACCATTATTCTGCTCTTGAACTTCGGGCTGTACATCGCGTGCACCATCTTCAGCATGCGCGGCGGCAACTCCGAAGCCTTCATGAATATCGACATCCGGACCCTGGTGTCCTTCGGGGCCAAATGGAATGTCGCGCTGGTGCAGGGCGAGTACTGGCGGCTGGTGACGGCCGGCTTTCTGCACGGCGGCATCCTGCACATCCTGATGAATTCCTGGGTGCTGTTCGATCTGGGCGCGCAGGTGGAAGAGCTTTACGGTTCCAGCCGTATGTTGGTGATTTATTTTGCCGCCACGGTGGGCGGCTTTTATGCCAGCGCGGTCTGGAGCACCGCGGTCTCCGTCGGCGCCTCCGCCGGACTCTTCGGCCTGGTGGGCGCGATGATCGCGCTCGGCGTGCGGCATCGCAACGCCATGGGTGCGGCCATCCGCGGCATGTACCTGAGGGGCGCCGTGATCGGGCTCGCGTTCGGCATGGTGGGCGTGTTCCCTAATGTGGATAATGCGGCGCACATCGGCGGTCTGGCAGCGGGTTTTGGAGTCGCTTATCTCACCGGAACTCCGGGGCGCATCGGGTGGACGGAGAAACTGTGGCGAGTTGCCGCAGGGCTCTGCATTCTGATTACGGTATACAGTTTTCTTCAGATGTACTTGTGGTTTGCGCGCTCCACGCAGTAAGATCGCCTTCGCCAACCACGCCACCCAGTAATACTAGGGCCGGGAATATTTCGCCTGATTCGCGGTATTCCTGTAGTAGGAGGGGTCATGTTCCGCAATCTTGCGTTTGTGCTGCTCGCGCTTCCTCTCATCGCCGCCGACAGTTCCCGCGCTCCCGTCTTAATCGAACTGTTCACCAGCGAGGGATGCTCCAGTTGTCCGCCGGCCGACCGTCTCCTGGCCGAACTGGATTCGCAGGCGATCGTGCTCAGCGAGCACGTCGATTACTGGGACCGTCTGGGATGGCGCGATCCCTATAGCTCCCACGCCAATACGGCGCGGCAACAGATGTACGCCCGACTGTTCGGCGCCGAAGGCCCGTATACGCCACAGATGGTGGTGGACGGTGCCACCGAATTCGTGGGCAACGACGCGCAGCGCGCCAAGGCCGAGTTGGAGCGAGCCAAATCCCGTGAGAAGATCGCCGTGCATCTGGCGCGGACTCCGGCCGGTGTGCAAGTGCAGATCGACTCGTCGTCCAAGGGCGGGGATGTGTGGCTGGCTCTGGCCGACGAGAGCGGCACGCAGCAGGTGCACGCCGGTGAGAACCAGGGGCGCACGCTGCATCATGTGGCGATTCTGCGCAGTTTGACGAAGATCGGTGCGTTGAAGAAGGGAACAGCATTCTCGCGCGCTGTGGAAGTCCCGGCCAATGCCGGGCGGGTCATTGTGTTCGTGCAGGAGAACGGCTACGGACGCGTGCAGGGGGTTGCAGCGCTGTAAGCACGGGACTGCCGGAGCCGTCCCACCACGAGCAATGCATTGGGTGGAACAGGCCATCGTTTTGTGTGGCCTGTTCGTGCTTGTGGAACGCCTGTCGCAGGGGGAGCGCAATCGCGTCGCATTCTGACGGCGCTCATTTCCTGGATGGGCCCGGCGGCGCCGCGGGAAGGATCGAGGCGGCCGATTGGGGCTCGGCGGTCACCGCAACCGCCGAAAGCAACACGAGGTCCACCCGGCGATTGTGTGCGCGCCCTTCTTCGGTGTCGTTCGTGTCGGTGGGGTAGTTGTCCGCGTAACCCGCGACTGCCATGCGCGAGGAGGGGATCTCAAACCGGTCGCGCAATAACTCGAGCATCGCGATGCTGCGCGCGGACGAAAGCTGCCAGTTGCTGTGGAAACGTGAATTGTGGATCGGCCGCGCGTCGGTATGCCCCTCCAGCCTGACCGGGTTGGGCAGGGACTGGACCACCGCCGCGATCTTCGCCAGCATCGGCAGGCTATCGGGCGCAATGCCATCGTCTCCGGAGGCGAAGAAAGCCTTCTCGCGCATACTGATAATCAAGCCGCGGGCATCGAGCCGCAATTGTAGTTTGCCGTTCTTGAGGTCTGCCTCCAGCCCTTTCTGCAAGGTGTTGAGCGATTGGGCGAGATCCGGCGAGGGCGGCGGCGGTGGCGGCGGCGGGGTGGGGTTCTCCCGTTCATTGGTCGGATCTTTGCTCAGCGGCGCTTTGTGTACTTCGTGCTTGCCGCGCCCGAGAACAGTAGAGATAGCCGCGCTGAACTGGCCGTGTTCCAAGGCCTGCCGGACCGAATCCGAGACGTCCTTGGCCTTATTCTTATCGCTCTGTGTGGAGGCAAACATCACCACGAAAAACGCGAACAGCAGCGTCATGAAATCCGCATAGGACACCAGCCAGCGCTCGTGATTCTCATGTGCGACCGCCCTTTTGCGTCTCACCTATGGCCCCTCTTTCGCCCCCGGCCCGGATGGTTCCGTCTTCGCGGGTTTCGTCTTCTTGACGGGCGCCGCTTCGCTATAGGCATCCAGCTTCATGCGGATCAGGGTCGGATTCAGGCCCTCTACGATGCCCGTAACGCCCTCCAGAATCATCTCCTTGCGTAGCGAGGCCTGGTGCATGCGTGTGCGCAGTTTGGAGGCCGCGGGCAGCAATAGAATGTTGGCCGCACCCACCCCGTAGACCGTCGCCACAAAGGCCACGGCGATGCCGTGTCCTACTTCCTTGATGTCTTCCAGGTGCTTCATCACCTGGATCAGCCCCATCACGGCGCCGATGATGCCGATGGTGGGCGCGTAGCCACCGGCGGCCTCCCAAACTTTGGATTCCGCCTCCGCATGGTGTTCCGCCAGGGCGATGTCGATCTCCATCATCTTGCGCAGTTCCTGCAGGTCCGTTCCGTCCACCGCCAGGCTCAGTGCCTTACGCAGAAAAGGATCTTCGATGGCTGCAGCGTCTGCTTCCAGGCTCACAATGCCCTGCTTGCGGGCCTTGGTGGCGAGCTGGATCAGGCGTTCGATGGTCTCCGCCGTGTCGGCCGCACGTTCGAAGAACACTTGCCCGACGCCCCGCACCGCGCGCAGAACGATGGCCATCGGGGTGGTCACCATCACCGCGCCGAAGGTGCCGCCGAAGACGATCATGGCGGCGGTGCCCTGTGTCAGGTCCTGGATCGTGCCCTTTTCGAGAATCAGCCCGCCGATAATCCCCACCAGCGCCAGCGCGATGCCGCACAAAGTGGAAAGATCGGGGCGCAACCCGCCTGCTTTGGCCTTAACGGCATTCCCCTCGGCCGGGAGAGCGGCGAGTTTAGCTTGCGCGGTGGTTGCCATGGTCAGTCTGCCATCGTGTCGTCGGCAGGGTCACACCCGAAGGCCGGATCTTCCCCGTCCGGGCGCAGGGGCCGCACCTGGATCAGCCGGCGGAATTCCACGATGCGCTCCAGCACCTCATCGGCGCTTTCGCGCACCCGCAGTATCTGCCCGGTGGTGAGCGTGATGACAGTGTCGGGCGTGACATCGATATGTTCGATGAGGTCGGAATTCAATACCATTGCGGCGCGGTTGAGACGAGTGAGCCGGATCATAACCAAAGATCTTATCGGCGGAAAAGGCGGCGAACATTAATGGAACCCTCCCGCGGTCCGATGAGGGGAACATGAACCTGCTGCCGGTCAGCCATCTCACGGTTAACGTGCAGGTGCCCAAGGGGAACGCTCCCGTCGAACCAGAGAGCGCCAGCTTTGCCGAGGAGCGCCGTGAAGTCTTCGAGAGCGTGATCAGTGCATGGCGTAACGGCTCCGGCGATGCCGATGAGCTGGCCGCCTGCCGCTACCTGCTGCGCCATCTGTGCGCGCCGGGCAGTTGACCCACGCGCGGCCACCAGCGCGATTCCGCGTTACTCGCGTTCCATGCGGTCGAGCAGCACCGAAAGCCGGGAGGCTGCCGCGGCGTGGCCGCCGAAGCGCAGCGCATTGTAGGTAGCCGTGAACTCGCCCACCGATTCTCCCAGCGGGCCGCGCGGCAGCGAAGCCGCGAATTCGGCGGGCGTGAACCAGACCGGCTTTTGATACCCGCGCTGCTTCAATATCTGCAGCATCTTTATATAAAGCAGGGTGGCATCGGCGACGCTTGCCTGGCCGCGGCGCACCAGTTCGACGCGGCGGCGAATGCGCAACAGGCGATAGAGCGGACCGGCCGTCATACCCAACGCGATCAGCGAGACGGCTCCAAAGAGCGCCTGCCACCCGTAACGGCGCAGCCACCCCGATCCATGCCGGCTCCACTCGTCGCGGAGAGACAAGACGGCGCCGGACCAGCGAATTCCGGCGCGATGCGCGCTCTGTTCCATGCGGTAGGCGAGCGTGCCCTGGCGCGCCAGATCGTAGGCCACGATCCATTCCTGCCAGAAGGTCTCGGCGGCGTCGAGATAGAGCTCGATGCGGCTGAAGAGGCCTGACGAACCGGCACTGGGGTCGGCCGGCGTGGGGTCGAACGTGGTCCAGCCGCGCCCTGGAATCCAGGCCTCTACCCAACTGTGGGCATCGCTGGCGCGCACCAGCCAGAGTTCGGAGACCGGGTTGTAGACGCCGCTCTGAAATCCTGTGGCCATGCGCGAGGGAATTCCCAGGGTTCGCAGCATGACCGCCATGGTACTGGCGAAATACTCACAGTGGCCTTTGCGGCGGACAAACAGAAAATGGGCGAGCGGGTCGACCGTCTCCTGTTTCGGCAATTCCAGGGTGTAGCCGAAATCCGAACGCAGGTGGCGCTCCACGGCGCGGGCGCGCGACAGGTCGTCGGTGGCGCCTTCGATGAAGGTGCGAGCCAGCGGCGCGATCCGGCCGTCGAGAGTGGGAAGCTGTAGATAAGTCTCGCGCGCCGCCAGCGGGAGCACGGGCGGCGGATAGAGTGGCGCCGCGCGTTCCGGCGAATCTTCCAGCAGGCTCCGGACTTCGTAGCCGAAGCCCTGCGGCACGGCCCGGCCCAGCCGGTAGCCGCCGTGTTCCAGGCGATACAGGGTGCGCGCCTTCAAATCCAACAACTCCGGCGTGCCGGCGAAGAACAGCGTGTCGTTTTCCAGCGCCTCGAGTTCGACGTGATAGTCGATGCGCCGTCCCGACGGCTGCAGGTCCGCGGGCGTCAGCACCACGTGCTCGCTCTCCACCTGAAGCAAGTCCTGTTTGCGCGTGGGGTTGGTCCAGCGCTTGCCGTCAAAATCGCTCAGGGCCGCGCCGCGCCACTTCATGGGGGCGACCGCCTGGGCGCTCCAGATGCGGACATGCATCATCGGACGCGAACTGGTCTTGATCTCTCCGATATCGCCCAGGTTCACCTGGTTGGAAAAGCCGGGGAGAAACACGCGATGCGCGATCAGGTGGGAAAACGCGGCCTCAGCGGTGCGCGGCAGAATGAAGAACAGGCAGGCGGTCAACGCCAGGATCCCCAGGGTGACCAGCACGGAGAGCGCTCCCAGCCGGGGATACATGGTCCGGCTGCCGCCGCGCGCGGTAACCGACGAGCGGTTCAGCGACCGGCGGATCTCGCCGGAGGTCAGCGCCGCAATCGCGAAGAGCAGGTACAGCGCCAGGAACAGGAAGAAGTTCAGATTGATGGAGAGAATGGCGGCCGCCAGCAGTTCCAGAAACGCGATGACCGCAGTGTAAAGATAATCGCGATTGCTCTTGGCCGTCAGCGTCTTCATGACGGCCAGGAAGAACAGCAGATGGACCGTGGCCGCCAGAAAATCGTGGGACAGCAGGAAGTAGTCGGCGAAAAAGAATGCGGAGTAGGCGACCGTGACGATGGTGGTCAGCCGGTCGGAAAGCTCCAGGCGGAAGAGGCCGCCGATCAGCACGGCGCGCAGCAGAAGTCCGGCAGTGGTCAGCGCGATAGTGGGAGTGTCGAGGTAGCCTGAGCCCGCCACCGCGAGGTAGCCGCTGGCTACCAGGCCGAGAAGCGAAAACTGAAAGAAACGCTCGACGCTGACAGCAGCGCCTGCGTCCTGACGCGGCATCCCTCTATTTTACCGCCGCGTCACCGGAAGGGGGCTGGAACCCCAGAGAAATCAGCGTAGAGAAATCAGTGTAGAGAAATCTGTGTAGAGAAATCAGCGGATTTCTAGGCCGTACTCGCGCAGCAGCTGGCCGGACGGCAGCGAGACGCGCACAAAGTACGTGCCTGCCGCAAGGGCGGCGAACTTCACACCGGCGCCTTTGGCGACATTACTCTGCCGCACCTGCCTGCCGGAATCGCTGACGATTTCGACATGGTAGGATGCAGCCTCGGTGAGACCTGTCACGTCCGGATACAGCAGCAGGTCGCGCCCCTTGGGTGCGGTGCTGCCCGGGCCCGCGCCGCGCATTGCCAGCAGCGTCACGCTGACCGGCCGAGCGGGGCTGGCACTGATCCACCGCGCGATCCCCACCGTCAGGAGGACCCCGCAGGCCACTGCCGCCACAGCGGGAAACCACACCGGCAACCGCCACGCGCGATGCCGGCTTGCGGCCACTTGCCTCTCGTGTAGCGCGGCAGCCTGCATGGCGAGCACATACTCATCGGTGCTCGCGAGCTGATCCCGGCAAGGTTCGCAGGTCAGGAGGTGCTCTTCGAGTACCGCAGTATCCTCCGGGGAAATACCTCCCAGGGAGTACTGTTCCAGCTCGTCCTCATCCACATGGCGATGGATATTTCTCATGATTCGGAACTCTAGTATTCTATTTTGGAGCATTGGCAGCTCTATTGAAAAGGTGCCGGGTCCGAACCAGGACTCTCACGAAATGTTTGGTAATAAACAGTACCTTACTTCGCCTGTTGGCGGGTACGGAGCGAGAATCGCCGTTTGCCGAGTTCGCCGTAGCGCGCCTTGGCCCGCGATTTGATCAGGCGGAATTGCGTTTCCGTCAATTCCAGATCGCGGCAGATCTCCTCGGCGGTCTGCTCGCGCAGATAGAAGCGGACCAGCACTTCGCGATCGCGCTTGGGCAGGCCGGCCAACATGCGCAGCGCCACATCCTGAGTTTCGCGCTCGATGCAGCGCTGTTCGGGGTCGGGCTGGTGGTCGGACAGCGGCAGGGCCGGGTCGAGGGCCTGGTAATTGCGACGCGATTGCACGTTCGAATCGATATGCATGGCCACCTGCCGGCGTACCACGGTGCGCACGTAGCCCATCAGGCGGTCGGGTTCCCGCAATTCGCCTTTGCGGATGGAGTGGGTGATGATCAGGAACACGTCGTGAACCTTGTCATCCAGGTCCTGCGGACCCAGTTGACGCCAGAGGAAGAAGCGAACGCCTTTGACGAAAACGGCGTACAGTTCCTCCATGCCGGCGGGATCGCCCGCCTGGATTCGCTCCACCAGCCGGGACCAGGATGGCGCGAGGGGGTCGATCTCGGGCTGCACTTGGGTTATGGTTTCTGGATTCATTGGCTCCCCACCACAAAGTAAGCGCCCCAGTAGCCCGGCTTCGCTTGCCAGCCTCCGGAGCGAATCATCTCCAACTGCGCGGCGCGCAGGGCTGTTGCGGGGGAGCCATTGCGCTGCCCGCTCAGATTTCGGTACAAAGCGCAGAATAAAGCGCCGCTTTCGTCGGGAGTGGCCCAATTGCTGCCAATCACACTACGGGCTCCGGCCATGAGCCATGCCCGGGTCAGGCCGAGCAGCCCGGTGCCCGGCAGGCGCGCGCCGCTGGCGGAGTTGCAGCCGCTCAGCACCACGAGAGCGGCATTGGTATGCCAGCCGGCGATTTCGAAGGGCGGCAATAGCTGACTTTCGCGCTGCGGCGTCAGGCTCAGTGCAATCAAGCCATACGACGGGCGCTCGGAAGATTCCACCACATGGGTGGCCAGGTGCAACACTGCGGGATTGCGTTCCAGTTGCGCGGCCAGGGCTTTCCCGGAGGCGTCGGCGCCCTTCAGCAGCACGTGGTCTCCCCGCCAGGCGCGCGCGCAGGAATCGAGTTCAGCCGCACTGGCCACCAGCCGCGGCAGGGAGAGGGAAGGCTTGGCCGCGCCCCATCCAGCGGCAGGGAGCCTGGGATCGGCCGTGTTGTAGATGGCGTCGCCCACGCCGACGAAGACGGAGGTGAGTTCGGCGGCCGGCCGCTCCCGGGCCTCCACCCAGAAGGCCGCGCCGGGAATCATCTCGATCACGTGGCGCTCGGCCAGATAGGCGGGAGGCTGGCGGCTGGAGTCGATGAGTGCTGCCAGGGGAGCTTCGAACGGCAGTCCGCCCGCGGTGAAGCGGCTTTGCGAATCGGAGAGCGTGGAGCCGCGGTCGAGCGCGACCAACCAGCGGGTTTTCTGGTGGAATCGCGGCGCCAGGCTGCCGAACAGGGTGCGCCATAAGTGGGATTGCGCGCCGGAATCGGGCGAGTTCTCGCGAATCGCCCGGGCGGCGGCCTGCGCCCGTTCTTCCACCAGAGAGCGGGCCGGCAGCGGATAGAGCGCGAGGCCTTCGCTGTCCAACGCCCAGAGCCAGGAATTGCGGTCGCCCAGTTGGATGCTGAGCAGCGCGCTATCTCGATCCAACGCGTGCCGCGCTCGCTCCAGGACGCCGGACGGCGGCGGCGAAACAGCGGGCCCCAGCGCGAGTTCCATGCGCACCAGTTCCGCGCGCACCCGGGCTACGGTTTCCTTGGAGCTGCGGTCGCCGGATCGAAGCGCCTGCACTTCCGCACCTTGTAAGCGGGCTAACGCCTCCCAATAGACCGGTGGCAGATTCGACGGCTCGGGCGTGCGGCCGCGGGAGGCCACGTCGCGCAGGCTGCGGGCGCGATTCTCTTCGGCGGCCTCGAAGGTTTCGCGGATCAAAGCCAATTCGCCGGTTTCCAGGTAGAGCCGGTTGCCCGCTTCCACCAGCGCCGAATGCACCAGTTCCAGCCAGTTTTCGGTGCCCATGCGGGAGGCGTCGTCGGGCGGCGCGCTCCAGCGCCAGGCGCGGGCCAGTTGCATGGCAATGCGCAGGTCGTCCAACGCCTCGCGCAGGCGGCCTTGCGCCATGCGAACCCGGCCGCGGTAATGATACGTATCCCAGGTGGGAACCCGCCCCTTCGGCTGCGAAGAGAGTTCCACGGCTCGATCGAGCAGCGCGGCGGCAGAGGTCAGGTCGCCCTGTTCCAGGCGGAGGCGGCCCAGGCTGCGGTAGGAAACGTCCAGCGCCAGGCGGTTCAGCTTGCGGATGCGGTAGGCTTCGAGCAACGGCGGTTCGGCCCGGGCCAGTTCGCCGCGCTTGAGGTGCTCTTCGCCCAGACGATTCCAACCATTGGCGTACAGCTGAAGATCGCCCGCTGCGTCCGCCGCCTCGATGCCCTCGCGGAACAGCTTGTGGGCTTCCGGCATGCGATTCTGGCGGGCCCGCAGGGTGGCCAGTTGGATGAGAATTTGTGGAAGAAAACTACGCTCCTTGGGGTCCAGCCGTTGAATTGTGCCCTGAATCCATTCGGCGGCGGCGTCGAGTTCGCCAAGCTCCGAGTAGAGCGAGGCGGTATTGACGTCGAAGATCGCAGCGGCGCTATGGTCGCCGGCCGCTTCGGACTGGCGTCTGGCAGCGAGGAAGGATTCCAGCGCGGGGCGGTATTGATGGAGCGCGAATTGCGCGGCGCCGATGTTACCCAGGGCGCGCGCCGCGGTGCACGGAAGTTTGGCCGCCGCCGCAGTGGCCTGTGCTTCCCGGAATTTTTGAAGAGCCTGCTGATAGTGGCCGGCCTGGAAGATGGCAGCGCCTGCGCGCGAGATCGCTTTGGCGCCGCACTGGAATGCCGCGTCCTCTTCCTGCTTGGCTGGATTCTGCGTCCTGGCCTTCGGTACGGATTTTGGCACCGTGCCGATCAGCGGAAATACGAGCAGGCAACAAGCCAGAATCCGGGCCGACTTCACAGGGACCCTGCCTTCCTGCCATTTATATTCAGGAATACGGCTGAACTTTCTTTGGGGATATCCCCTGTAAGGATTACCCCCAAAGAATAGTACCAGCTTTCGCCTAAGAATAGGCCTCCCCCATTGGGGAGTATTTTAGATGCGCGCAAGTGGGTAGCGCGAGTGAGTTTACAGCAGCTTCAGCTTAGATCCACATTCCGTCAATGATGATAATAATCGGTTCTGTTGGCATCTGCACTGTCGGGGCGGGCTCTTGCAAGGCCGCCCTACTGATTCAAACCTAGCCCCGCGAGACCCGCCTGGCAGGTCTAAAAATTTCAAAACGCTGAAAAGAAAAGGAAAGAAAAATATTTGTTTGTGTCATCTGTAGCTGGAGACTCTCAGTGCCTGGGTTTTCCAGGTCAGGTTTTCTCAATATCAGACGATAATTATCACGTGACTGCCTTTCCGGCATCCGTTTACAAGCGGATCGGATTTTGTTTTTGCCGCATTCGCCCCCGAACCGCCGGCGCTGCTGGTTTGATGGTGATCGAGCTGCTCGTTCTGGCAGCTTGCTCCCGGAATGCGGAGACCCTCCGCGTGGGGTATTTCGATTTGTACCCCTATTACACCCTTCCGGGTTCCGGGGAACCTTCGGGCCTCGCTCCGCAGGTGATCCGGGAGGCCGCCGGGCGTGCGGGAATCCGTCTGCAGTGGGTCAAAGTGAAGGATGCCGGGGAAGCGCTGCGTTCGGGGGAGGTCGATCTCATCCCGCTCATTAACTGGACACCGGAGCGGCAGAGGGAATTCCACATGAGCGTACCGTGGTGGGGCTCGACGTACAGCTTGGTGTCGCGGCGGGAGCAGCCTCTCGACAAGCCCTCCGATGCCGCGGGCCAATCCATTGCGATCCGCGATCAGGCGATTTCCGCGCGCCTGGCCGCGGCAAATCTGCCGGGCGCCCAATTGGTGCCGATACATGCGTACGATCAGATGCTCGCTCGGGTTTGTGGCGGAACCGTGGCGGGGGCACTGCTCGACGGGCGGCTGTTGTACGAGCAACTTCTGGATCAACCCTCGTCCTGCGCGGGCGTGAAACTGCAGGCCGTGCCGCTTCCCCAAGCTTCCACGCAGTTGGCGACGGCCGCCAACCGCGCAGTCGGAGCGGCGGCGGACCGCCTGTACGGGGCGGTCGGGCAAATGGAGCTCGAGGGCAAAATTGCGGAAATCAGCAATCGCTGGTTCGCCATTGCCCAACAGGGTTCCGCGCGGGTGCGGCTCGAGAAGCAGCAGCGCCGCTATCGCTGGATTCTGTCCGGTCTCGCGCTGCTCGGTTTCGTGTTACTCAATGCCTGGCACCTGAGGCGATCGCTGGGCATGCGGCGCGAGGCTCGCGAGGCCTGGGAGCGTGCCCGGCATTCCGAGCAGCGGTTCGAGACCTTTATGGCGAATAGCCCCGCCGTGGCCTTCATCAAAGACTCCGAGGGGCATTACCGGTTTGCCAACCCGACCTTTGCCGGCCTGATGGGACGGGCGGTCGAAGAGGTGCATGGCAAGACCGATCAGGAGCTGTGGCCTGCCGCCGTTGTAGAGGAGATCCGCGGTTCCGACTCCGCAGTCCTGGATTCGGGGAAGTCCGTGCAATATGTCCACGCGCTATCCGGGGCGGATGGGGTGACGCACTACTGGCTGGTCCTGAAATTCCGTTTGGTAGACGCGGCCGGACGGTGCGAAGTGGGGGGCACGGCGATCGACATCACGCTGGAGCATCGCATGGCGGAAATGGTGGCTCGCAACGAAGAGCGGTATCGCGCTTTGTTCGAAGAGGCGCCGGTCTCCATCCACGAAATCGATCGCGACGGAATCATCCGGCGGGTCAATCGGACCGCCTGCCGGTTGTTGGGCTTTCCGGCCGGGGAAATCGTGGGTCATGCCGCCTGGGAGTTTGTCGCGCCGGAACTCCGCGAAGTGGCCCGCGTATCGGTGCAGGCCAAGCTCGCTGGCCGTCAGAGCCTGACCCCGTTTGAAGGGGACTATCTCGCGAGCGAGGGCAGAGTGCTTACTTTCGAAGTCCACGAGAGCCCGATTCTGGACGAGGCCGGCGAGCGCCAGGGGCTTCGCCAGTTTATGGTGGATCTCTCGGACCGGAAAGAGGCACAGGCGCGATTGGACGCCTTCGCGGCCGCGCTGGCCGAGAAGAATCAGGCTCTGTCATCCGCGCTCAATGCCGCACAGGCCGCCATCCACTTGAAAAGTAAGTTTCTGGCCAACATGAGCCACGAAATCCGTACCCCGATGAATGGAGTGCTGGGCATGACCGAGTTGCTGCTGGCCACCGGCCTGAACCAGGAGCAGCGCACGCTGGCGCAGTCCGTCAGCCAGTCGGGCGAGCATCTGCTGGCGATCATCAACGACATTCTGGATCTTTCCAAAATTGAGGCGGACAAGCTCGAACTCGAGCGGGTCCCGTTCGATCTCGTGGGCGTGGTGGAATCGGTGGTGGATTTGCTGGCGCCGGGCATCGCGGCACGTGGGGTGGAACTGAATTGCTACCAGGAGGCGGGCGTGCCGTCGAGGCTGATTGGCGACCCGGCGCGCCTGCGGCAGGTGTTGTTGAACCTGGTGGGTAACGCCGCGAAATTCACCGCCGAAGGCGAAATTACTGTCCGCGTCGAGTGCGCAGGGCGGGACGGCGGCAACGCCACCTTACGGGTGACGGTGGCCGATACCGGGATCGGCATTCCCAAGGCCGCGCAGCCTCACCTCTTCGACGCCTTTACCCAGGCGGACAACAGTACCACGCGAAAATACGGCGGCACCGGGCTGGGGCTGGCGATCGCGCGCCACCTGATCGAGATGATGGCTGGGCAGATCGGGGTGGAGAGCGAGCCGGGCACGGGTTCCACGTTCTGGTTTACGCTGCCGCTGGCGGTGGATCCGGCTTCCGATCCTACTTTACGGGACCAATCCCTGGCAGGGATGCGCCTGCTGATCGCCGATCGCAATGCCACCAATCGCAAGATCTTGACTGACTATGCCCGATCCTGGCAGGCGGAAGTGGAATCCGCGGGTACCCCGGAGGAGGTGTTGGGGCTGCTGCGCGCGCGTCGCGGGGAAGAGCGGGCGTTCGATGCGGCTCTGCTCGAATGGCATATGAAGGGAACGGACGGCGCCGCCCTCGCCGTTGAGATCGCGTCCGACGCCACGCTCAGCGAGACCCAACTGGTCGTGCTTTCCTCTGTGGGAACCCAGCCGCAATGCAGCCGGATGGCGGCCAATCTCACCAAACCCTTGAAGCGGCGCGCGCTCTTTGAGTGTCTGCGGCGCTTGCGGGACGCGGGACACCGGTGGGAGGCGCCGTTGCCCCAGATCGCGCCTCCCCCGGTGGCAGTCGCTGCGCGTGGGCGGGTATTGATCGCCGAAGACAACGTGGTGAACCAGCGGGTGGCGCGCTTGCAGGTGAAGCAGTTCGGCTTCGAGAGCGACGTGGTGGAAAATGGCACAGCCGCTTTGGCGGCACTTGCCGACAAAACTTACAGCCTGGTGCTGATGGATTGCCACATGCCCGGTATGGACGGTTTTGAAGCCACGCGCGAATTGCGCCGGCGGGAGAATGGCGGCCAGCGTGTTCCCGTGGTGGCACTCACCGCCAACGCCTACGTCTCCGACCGGGAGGCGTGTCTTGCGGCGGGGATGGACGATTATCTAAGCAAGCCGGTCACCCTGAAAGATCTGGGTGAAGTGCTGGCTCGTTGGGCCGGGCGGGCATAGGGCAGGGAAGACCTGCGGCAAGATCTTGTCGCCGCGCCAAACTCCTGCCGCCGGTTTAGTAGAGCAACTGCTGATTTCAAGTAACTTACCGGTTGGCCCCCCATCTGCAACCGGCCCAGTGTCATGCTGCAACAAGTCACCGGACAACTGGAACGGTACATGGACCTGCTGAGTGCCCGGCAGAGATTGGTGGCCTCCAACATCGCCAATTCCGATACCCCGGGCTATCACACGCGGGACATTGATTTTCAAGCCGAGTTCCTGGATGCCACGGGCGGAGCCCCGCGGGTGCAGGAGGTAGGCGACCTGGCCGTAAAGAACGACGGCAACAATGTCAGTCTCGATCGGGAAGCCCGGCTGTTATCGGAGAATGCACTGCGTTTCCAACTGGCTTCGCAACTGATGAAATCGCAGATTCGCCTGGTGCGGTCGGCAATTCAGGATGGTAAATAATGAGTCTCTTTTCGGCGCTTTCGGTGGGTGCTTCCGGCATGGCGGCGCAACGTGCGCGCGCGGAATTACTGGTTGAGAACCTGGCCAATGCGGAGACCACCCGCACGCCCGAGGGCGGGCCCTATCGCCGCAAGGATGCGGTGTTCGAAACCTCCACGGTGGATTCTCCGTTCGCTTCGATTTTCAGTTCCGAGCTCCAGTCGGCCGGCGGGGTCGCCGTAGCCGGCGTGGTGACCGACAACAGTGAGCCGGAGCGCCGCTACCTTCCGGGACATCCGGACGCCGACAAAGACGGCTATGTGGCATTCCCCAAGATCAGTCCCGCCGAGGACATGGTAGACCTGATGGGCGCGTCGCGCAGTTACGGCGCCAACATCTCGGCGATCTCGGCCATCAAAGACATGATTCAACGGTCCATTGATCTGGCACGCTGAGCGAGGAAGACATGGCACTCACAATTCCGGGGATCTCCCCGATCACTGCGCCTGAAGCGATCCGTCCCGCCGGGCAAGCGTCGACCGCCGGAGCAGGCGCGTTTCAGGACGTGCTGTCCAACGCCATCCAGAAGGTGGAATCCATCGGGCAGAACGCCTCGCTTTCGGTGGAGCGTTTTCTGACCGGCGAGACCGAAGAGTTGCATACCACGGTCCTGGCGACGCAGCAGGCGGAGCTTTCCTTCGACCTGTTTCTGCAGGCGCGCAACAAAGTGGTGAGCGCCTACCAGGAAATCATGCGAATGCAGATGTAGGCCTCATGTTTTTGCCCGGGCCTGCCGATCTATCCGTTGAACGCCTGACGGAAACTACGACATCCGGGCGTTGGCAAACTTCATGAGCAAGATCCTGGCGAACCTCAGCATCCCGCAACGCATCATGATCGCGGTGGTGGCCATCGCGGCGATGGCCGGGATGTACTTGCTGGTGCAGTGGAAGAAGGAGGGCGATTTCAAACCGCTCTTCACCGGCGTTTCCGCGGAGGATGCCGCCGGCATCGTCACCAAGCTCAAAGAATCCGGCACGGAGTACCGTCTGCCCGAGGGCGGCGGCTCGGTGCTGGTGCCGTCCGCGCGGCTCGCCGAACTGCGTCTCACCATGGCCTCCATCGGCCTGCCGAAATCCGGAAGGATCGGCTTCGAGTTGTTCGACAAAGTGAATCTCGGGGCCACTGAATTCACCGAACACATCAATTACCGGCGCGCTTTGGAGGGCGAACTGGAGCGTACGGTGATGACCCTGAGCGAAATCGAACTGGCGCGCGTTCATCTTACTTTCCCCAAGGACTCGGTGTTTCTCGAAGCCCAGCAGCCGGCCAAAGCCAGCGTGCTGGTGCGCCTCAAGCCTGGCGCGAAGCTTTCGCCTCAGAATGTCTCCGCCGTCAATCACCTGGTCGCGAGCGCCGTGGAAGGTCTCTCGCCCGACGCGGTCTCGCTGTTGGACATGAATGGGAACCTGCTCAGCCGCCCCAAGGTGGCCGGACCCCTGGATGGCACGGCGCCCTCGGCGGCAGCCCTGGATTACCGGCACCAGATTGAGACCGACCTGCTCGCCAAGATTGGCGCCACCTTGGGTCCCCTGCTTGGCCCGGAGAAATTCCGCGCCGGCGTGTCGGTGGAATGCGATTTCACGGGCGGAGAACTCAGCGAAGAAACCTTCGACCCGGCGCGCAGTGTGATGGTCACCTCGCAACGCACGGAAGACAGCACCGGGGCGGCGACCGCCAACGGGGTGCCCGGCACCGCGTCCACCCTGCCGCGCCCGACGTCGCGGCCCAACGCAGGCAACAGCCGGGCCAACCGCACCACGGAAAACATTTCCTACCAGTCCAGCCGCACGGTCAAGAAGACGCACCTTCCGGCCGGCGAAGTCAAACGCATGTCGCTGTCGGTGCTGGTAGATCAGGAAGTGACCTGGGAGAAGGATAAGAGCGCCTACAAACGGGTCCTGGTGCCGCCCACTCCCGAGAAGCTCAAGGTGATCCGGGACCTGGTGGCGGGGATCACCGGTTTTACCGAAGATCGCGGCGATCAACTGGTGATCGAGACCCTGCCCTTCGAAACTACGCTGCTGCTGGAACCGCCGGGAGTGCCGGGCGCGAACCTGCCGGGCAAACCGTCTCCCACCGGAGGCCTACCGTTCCCGGTGGCGCTCGACAAACGTACGTTGATGATTGGCGGCGGCGTCCTGGGCGCTGTGCTGGTGCTCGGGATCGCAGCGCTGCTGCTGCGCCGTAAACGCAAGAAGAACGCCCCTCCGCCTGCCGCCTCGGCTCCGCAGGGACTCCCGGTGGGCACGACCGCGCCGCCCTCCACGGCAGTGATGGCGCCGGGGCAAGTGGAGAGCCAGATTGAAACGCAACTCGCCGAACGCGACGCGCTACAGGCCAAAATGGACGCTCAGGTGCTGAGTTCTTTGAAACTGGCGCCGGTCATCACCAAGAAGGCGGAAGTGTTCGCCAAGCATCTGCGCGAGAAGATCGCCAAGGAACCTGAGATTTCCACCCAAATCCTACGTGGCTGGATCCGCGAGGAAGACAACTATAACTAATGATCCTGAACACGACCAATCACTCCGACGAAGCGCTGACCAATTTGCGGAAGGCGGCGATTCTGCTGGTTGCCCTGGGGGAAGGCTCAAGCGCCCAGTTGCTGCAACAACTGAGCGAGGAAGATGTCCAGAAAGTCAGCAGGGAGGTGGCCAAGCTGACAGCCATCTCGGCCGAACACGCAGAGGCAGTACTCGAGGAATTCCACAACATCGCCACGGCGGGGGATTACGTGGCCCGCGGCGGCATCGACTACGCGCGCAAGTTGCTGATGCGGGCCTTCGAACCGGACCATGCCAAGCGCCTGCTGGACCGCCTGACGAAGGCGCTCGGGGCCGACGCCGCTTCGTTCGACGCCATTCAGAAGGCCGACCCGCAGCAACTCGCCAAGTTCATTCACAACGAGCATCCGCAGACCATCGCGCTGGTGCTCTCGCACCTCAGTTACTCGCAAGCCGCGGCCTTGTTGACTTCGCTGCCGGCGGCGATGCGCGCGGATATTTCCCAGCGCATGGCCAGTCTCGACCAGATTTCGCCCGAGATCATCATCAAAATCTCGGCCGTAATCGGTCAAAAGTTGAAAGCCCTGGGAGAATTCAGCCGCGAATCCTACGGTGGCGTGCGAGCCGTGGCGGAGATGCTGAACCGGCTGGACTCTGGTTCCAGCCGCGAGATTCTGGATCACATCGAGCAGCAGGACACCAATCTCGCCGAGACGATTCGCCATCTCATGTTCGTCTTTGAAGATCTGCTGCTGATCGATCCGATGGGGTTGAAGGAAGTGCTCGGCAAAGCGGACCGCAAGATGCTGACGATCGCGCTGAAAGGCACCAGCGAACAGCTCCGCAATCACATTTTGGCCTGCATGTCACAGCGCGGCGCCGACATGCTGCGGGAGGACATGGAGTCGCTCGGGCCGGTCAAGATTAAGGAAGTGGAATCCGCGCAGCAGAGTATCATCGCGGTGGTCCGGCAACTGGAAAGCGAAGGCGTCCTGAGCCTCAAGGGCGCGGTGGGAGAACAGTACGTAGTGTAAGGCGAGACAGGCCCGCACCACGCGGGCCCGTCCCACTCCAGTTTTGCTCACTTCAATGCGACCGTCAGGCCAAAACGGACTGCGACTTCCGCCGCCAGGCTCCAGGTACAAACGGCCTCCACCTTGACCCGGATTTGTTCGCCTCCGGCGTCACTAGACATAAAGTTCCTGGCCGGGAATGCCGATGAATGGGATGAAAGATGCTGCGCGCTTCGGTCGGTCAAATCAGTAACCGCTGGACCTCCTGTTTCGATGGTGGTGGCGTTGTCCTCTAAAATCCACCCACCGGATTCTCCGGGCGTCAAGCCGGTGGTCTGGCGGCAGTTACACGCTGCCGGTTCGGCCAGGAGCGCGGAACGGGAGAACGTCCCGGATTCGCGGGAAAATCTTGCCGCGATGCAAGCGCAGGCCGAGCAGCGGGTCCGGGAAGCACACGCTGTGGGGAAGCGGGAGGGTGAGGCGCAGGGCAAACAGCGCGCCGCCGTCGAAATTCAACCCGCGCTCGATCGCCTGGCTCGCGCCGTGGACGAAATCGGCGGGCTGCGGGCGCGCTTGCGGGCAGAGGCAGAGGCCGATCTGGTGCAGCTTTCCCTGGCGATCGCGCGCCGGATTCTGCGCCGCGAACTGGCCATGGACCCCGATGCGCTGCACGGTCTGATCCTCGGCGCCCTGGAGAAACTCGCGGGCCAGGAGATTTCCCGCGTGCGCGTGCATCCTTCTCATGCCGCGGCACTTACGGAGTGTTTGCGGCAGCGCAGTGGGGGTGCCAAAGTGGAGATTCTGGCCGACTCGAGCCGGGCCATCGGCGAAGTGGTTTTCGAAACGCAGCGCGGCAATCTCGACGCCTCGGTGGAATCCCAGCTACAGGAAATTGAACGGGGCTTGGCGGACCGTTTGCGGAGGCAGGTATGAGCCTCTCGCTCGCTCCCTATCTCACCGATGTGGCCGCCATGGATCCGATGCGCTGGACGGGCCAGGTGACCGAGGTGGTCGGGCTCCTGGTGGAGTCGCGCGGGCCAAGTGTCGCCATCGGCGATTTCTGCGAGGTGCGCACCCGGGACGGCCGCCGGATTCGCACCCAGGTGATCGGATTTCGCAACGGACGGGTGCTTTCCATGCCCCTGGAGGAGATCGAGGGACTGCAGTTGGGGGACCCGCTGTCCGCCAGGACTGAAGACGCACGGGTGGAAGTCGGGCCCGGCTTGCTGGGACGGGTGATCGACGGTTTCGGGCGGCCCATGGATGGCGGCCCGGCGCTGGAAGTGCATGATACGTACAGCCTTCACGGCGAGGCGACCAACCCGCTGACGCGCGAGCACATTACCCAGCCACTGGTCACCGGGATCCGCGCCATCGACGCCCTGCTGCCTTGCGGGCGAGGGCAGCGCATTGGTATTTTCGGCGGGAGCGGAGTCGGCAAAAGCACGCTGCTGGGCTCCATGTCGCGCCACAATTCCGCCGACGTCACGGTGATTGCCATGATCGGCGAGCGCAATCGCGAGGTCCGGGGGTTTCTGGAGAACGAGTTGGGGCCGGAGGGCAGGAAGCGGTCCGTCGTGGTCTGTGCGACCAGCGAGCGTCCCGCGCCTTTGCGGGTGCGCGCCTGCTTTGTGGCGCTGGCCATCGCGGAATATTTCCGCGATCAGGGGTTGAACGTGCTGCTGGTGATGGACTCCGTGACGCGTCTGGCGATGGCGCAACGCGAGATCGGCCTCGCGGCCGGAGAGCCACCCAGCCAGAAGGGCTATACTCCCTCTGTTTTCAACCTGTTGCCGAAGGTTCTGGAGCGGGCTGGCAATTTCGCCCGCGGGTCGATTACGGGCTTTTTCACCGTGCTTGTGGAGGGCGACGATTTCAACGAACCCATCTGTGACGCGGTGCGCGGCATTCTGGACGGGCACTTCATCCTATCCCGCCAGTTAGGCGCGCAAGGGCACTACCCGGCCATCGACATCCTGCATTCTGTCAGCCGTCTGACCAGCGCCATTGCGGGCCCCGCGCAGAAGGAGGCGGCGAGGCGGATTCGGGGAGCGCTGGCGGCCTATCGCGATGCCGAAGATCTGATTCAACTGGGCGCTTACGTCTCCGGTTCGAACCCGCAACTCGATGCCAGCATCAGGCTTCGCCCGGAATTGTTGGATTTCCTGCGACAGGACCACTTGGTTAATACCCCGCTGCCCGAGACCCTGGCGCGTCTGGAACAACTGTCGGCGCGCATGGAAATGCTGCCGGCGCAATCGCAGGGGCGTAAATGAAGAGCTTCCAATTCCCACTGGACAAGGTGTTGGACTTGCGCCGCAAACAGCTCGAACTGGAAGAAGCGCACTACAAGCGCCAAATGGCTTCGATCGCGGCCATTGACCGGCGGCGGGCGGAGATCGAAGCCGACGGCATACGGGCGGAAGTGGAGGTCCGGGAGTGGCGGCCGATTTCCTCCGGAGACCTTGTCGCGCTCGGGGCCTACCGGCTCAAGGTGAAGGCCGGCGAAGCGGACTTGGCGCGTCGCCGGATGGATGCGCAGAAGAAACTGGCCGACCAGCAGAAGCTGATGCTCGATGCGCGCCGTCGCTGCCGGCTGTTGGAGCGCTTGCGGGAGCGGCGGCTGGGGGAATGGACGGTCGCGCGGGACAAAGAACTCGACGAAATCGCGGCGGAATCGTTCCTGGCCACCTGGGCGAGGCGCGATAGCGCTGCGGATGGGGGATGAAGCGGCACCGCGATGCCGTCGTCCCTATAATGGAGAAATGACTCCAGAGACGCTCGCCACCCCCGCGATTCCGCCCGTTCCGCTGTCGGTAGAAGGGGCCAGCGTGCTCCATCAGATGATGCGCTTGCGCCGGCCCGAATGGCGCGCACTTTCCGCCGCTACGCGCTCCGACATCCTGGCCGAAGCGACGCAAGCGCTGCTGCCGCTGGAGACTTTTTCCGAGGGCCGCCAGACTGCCCTGTACTCCATGCTGGGGCACAAGGGCGACCTGATGTTCATCCACTTCCGGCGCAATTTCGAAGAGCTGAATCAGGTGCAGCAGCAGTTGGCCCGTCTGGCGATCGGAGATTTCCTCGAGCCCACCACTTCGTATCTGTCGATTGTCGAACTGGGGATCTACGAATCCACCGCCAAGGTGTATAGCGCGCTGATCGACAAGGGCATACAGCCGTTCTCGCCGGAGTGGAAGGCCGAACTGGAAGTGACGCTGGCCCGCCACCGGCAGGCGATGGCGCCGCGCCTCTGGCCGGAAGTTCCGCCTGCCAAATACGCATGCTTCTACCCGATGGACCGCAAGCGCGGGGAAGCCAAGAACTGGTACGAAGAATCGCTGAACGACCGCCAGCGCATGATGGAAAAGCATGGCGCGGTGGGCCGCCGGTACGCCGGGGAAGTGAAGCAAATCATCTCGGGCTCGATCGGTCTGGACGATTGGGAGTGGGGCGTGGATCTGTTCTCCGAAGATCCCGCCGTGTTCAAGCGCCTCATCTATGAGATGCGTTTCGACGAGGTCAGCGCGGTGTACGCCCTGTTCGGCTCGTTCTATGTGGGCGTGCGTCTGCGGGTTGCCGATCTCGGCGAAACGTTGCAGCTTTGATGACGCCCCTCCACATCATCGGCGGCGGGCTCGCGGGGACCGAGGCCGCCTGGCAATTGGCGCGGCGCGGCATCGCCTGCGTGCTCCACGAAATGCGGCCCGAGCGGCCCACCCCGGCGCACCAGACGGATCGCCTGGCGGAGCTGGTGTGCAGCAACTCGCTGAAAAGCGAATCGGAGAATACCGCGCCGTGGCTGCTCAAAGAGGAATTGCGCCGCCTGGATTCGCTGCTGCTCCAGGTCGCGGCCAAAGCGCGCGTTCCCGGCGGACACGCTCTGACGGTGGACCGCGATGTCTTCGCCACCGAAGTGACCGCCGCGATTACGGCCGAGCCGCTGATCGAACTGCGCCGCGACGAGGTGACGGAGTTGACCCCCGGCGCGATTTGGATTGTGGCCAGCGGTCCCCTGACCAGTGGTCCGCTGGCCGGGGAGATCGCTCGCCTGACCGGGTCGGACCGCCTCTATTTCTACGACAGCATCAGCCCGATTGTAGACGCGCACAGCGTGGACACCGAGATTGCGTACTGGGCGTCGCGCTACGGGAAATCCACGGACGGCACGGACGATTACCTGAACTGTCCGTTGAATCGCGAAGAGTACGAACATTTTGTCGACGAAGTGCTGAAGGCGGATTCGGTTTCGGCGCACATTGCCGAGGACAAGGCCTGCTATTTCGAAGCGTGCCTGCCGATTGAAGAGATCGCGCGCCGCGGCCGCGACACCCTGCGCTTCGGCCCCATGAAGCCGATGGGGTTGGACAATCCGCGCACCGGCCGGCGTCCCTGGGCGGTGGTGCAGTTGCGCCAGGAAAATGCGCGCGCCAACAGTTTCAATCTGGTGGGATTTCAGAATCACATGCGATTCGGCGAGCAGCAGCGTGTACTGCGCCTCATTCCGGGACTGCAGAATGCTGAGTTTCTGCGCTACGGCCAGATCCACCGCAATACCTACATCAATGCGCCCGCGCTGTTGACCGCTACCCTGCAACTGCGGGCGCGTCCCGAGATCTTCTTCGCCGGCCAGATTTCCGGCGTGGAAGGCTATGTGGAATCCATCGCCACCGGACTGATGGCGGGGATGCACGCGGCTTCGTTCGTGCGCGGTGAAGAGGTCCGCCCGCTACCGCGTGCCACGGCCCTTGGCTCCCTGTGCCACTACATTTCCTGCGCCGAGGCCAAGAACTATCAGCCGGCCAACATCACGTTCGATCTTTTGCCGCAACTCGACGAGGCCACCCGCCAGAGTGTCCGCAAGGACAAGAAGGCGCGGCATGCGCTGATCTGCGCGCAGGCGCTCGCCGCGTTCGCGGAGTATGTGAGTGAGGCGGATCGCCATGTCCGAACCTGAATCGGAACTGGCGCTACAGGTCGAACTTTACCTGGCGGACCTGGCGCGCGCCGGGCACTCCGAGCACTCCGTTCGCGCGTACGAGAGCGATCTGCGACAGTTCCTGACGTACCTCTCGCCGCCCGGTCTGGCTCCTCCCGAACCAACCGCGATCGACCTGCTGCTGCTGCGCGAATGGCTCGCGTCCCTCTACCGCGACGAACTCACCGCAGTCAGCGTGCGGCGCAAGTTGGCGGCGCTCCGCGGCTTGTTCAAATTCATGCTGCGGGAAGGCGTCGTCCCGTTGAACGTGGCGCGCCTTGTGCGCACGCCGAAGGCTCCCATCAAATTGCCCGAAGTGATGAGCGCGGAACAGGCGAATACGCTGCTCGATGGAGTGGCCGCCGGCAAGCTCGACCGCCCCGATCCGGCGCGCGATCGCGCCATCTTCGAATTGCTCTACGGCTGCGGCATTCGCGTGAGCGAGCTGGCGGGGCTCGACCTGCAAGATATCGACCGCTCGGACGGCTGGCTGCGGGTGCGCGGCAAAGGCAGGAAAGAGCGGCAGGTGCCGCTGCCCGGCAAGGCCGGCCAGGCGCTGGAGCGGTATCTGGCGGAGCGCCCGGTGGTGCCTGAAGAGCGCGCCGTGTTTCTGAATCACCGGCGCGGCCGCCTGACCACGCGCGGCATCAGCGGCATCGTCAAGATGTACGCGATCTTTCTCGCGGGCGACCCTTCGGTGCATCCGCACAGCTTCCGGCATGCTTACGCGACCCACCTGCTGGCAGACGGCGCCGACCTGCGCGCCATTCAGGAACTGTTAGGCCACTCGCGACTTTCCACCACGCAGAAATACACCCAGGTCTCACTGACCGATCTGATGGCCGTCTACGACAAGGCGCACCCCAAAGCATGATTGCCGGCTTTCGTCAGGAGATCCGGCCCATGCTGCGCCTCGCCACGCCGCTGGCCATGGCCGAACTCGGCTGGATGGCGATGGGCTTCGTCGATACCGTGATGGCCGGACGCCTGGGCGCGGCCGCCATCGGCGCGGGCACGCTCGGCAGCATGCTGTTCTTCCCCATCGTCATTTGCGGCACGGGCATGTTGCTTGGCATGGACACCCTGGTGTCGCATGCCTTCGGGGCGCGCGATGACGCTGCCTGCCGCCGGATTCTCGTGCAGGGCATGTGGATTGCACTCGGGCTCAGTCCCGTGGTGGCTGCGCTGCTGGCGCTGACCGTTCCGCTGCTCAACGCGGTGGGCACCAATCCGCACGTGATGGTGTTGCTGGCGCCCTACATTCGAGCCCTGCTGTGGGGTATCCCGCCCCTGATGTTTTACAGCGCCTTCCGCCGCTATTTGCAGGCGATGAATATCGTCAAGCCGATTACTTTTGCCGTAATCAGCGCCAACCTGCTGAACTTCGCCGGCAACTGGCTGCTGATGTACGGGAACTGGGGCTTTCCCCGCATGGGGCTGGAAGGGTCGGGATATGCCACGTCGATTTCGCGCATCTATATCGCGGCAGTGCTGTTGCTTGCGGTGATTCAGCACGAGCGTAAGAGTTTCGTGCGCGGGCGCTTCTCCTGGCGTCCGGAGTGGCCGCTGATTCAGCGCCTATCGGTTCTCGGTTTTCCATCGGCCATGCAGATTCTGGCGGAGGGCGCGGTTTTCGGAATTGTCAGCGTGATGGCGGCGCGCTTCGACGAAGTTTCCCTGGCGGCCCACAGCATTGCGGTCAACGTGATCTCGATCACGTACATGGTGCCGCTGGGAATCAGTTCCGCGGCTGCGGTCCGGGTGGGACAGGCCGCGGGGCGGCAGTCTCCGCAGGGCATGGCGGTTTCCGGTTGGACGGCGCTTGGGATCGCCACCGCCTTCATGTCCGCCGCCGGACTCGCGCTGGCGCTGGTGCCGCGCGCCATCGCCCGCCTATACACGCCGGAGGTGCAGGTGATTGCCGCGAGCGCCGGCCTGCTGCGGATTGCGGCATTATTCGAGATCTTCGACGGACTACAAGTTGTGGCCACCGGGGCGCTGCGCGGTCTGGGTGACACGCGCACGCCGGCCTACGCGCACTTCGGCGGATATTGGGTCCTGGGGATGCCCATAGCGTACGTCCTGTGTTTTCCCTTCGGTTGGGGTGTCGCCGGCATCTGGGCGGGCCTGACCGCTGCCTTGATTGCGATCGGCCTCATGCTGGTGCTGGTCTGGCGCCGGCGCTTGCGGGACGTGTGGGCCGGCGCTAATTGAGACAAAGAGAATGTTGGCCGCCGATAAACGCCGATTCACGCAGATAAGAAAACACAGCTAAGAAAACACAGCTAAGAATTCTTGTTCTATCGGCGTGAATCGGCGTTCATCGGCGGCCCATGCGCTTTCCGTGAATCCCTGGTTAGAACGCCCAACTCAAGCTGGTATAACCCGTGTGGGCGTGGAAGTTCTGATAATAGCCAAAGATACCGAAGTCTTCGTGGTAGTTATAAAACTGCCATCCCGCGTTCCAGCGCAACTTAGGCGTAATACGCACGGACAATCTGGCGAGCGGCGATTGGTACGACAGCGGGAAAGTCTGCGCGCTGACAAAAAGCGCGTTTACCGGGTCCGCGACGCCCTGGGAGGCGGTGGCGCGGCCATCGCCCGTATCCCGTGTGATGGTATACCCGGTATACAGATCGGCGCGTTTGGCAAGCATGAAATGCGCGCCGAAGTTGCCTGCGTGGACGTTGCTGGTGTACAGGGACACGTTGCGCTGCAGGGTGGCGCGTCCGCTGCCCGCGAAATACGCGATGCCGCCCACCGTGTCCAGATGCAGCTTCATGTAGCTGGTATCCAGCGCGAACCAGTCCTTCGGCGCCCAGCTTGCATTGGCCGAGTAATTACGTGAGTGCGAGCTATAGGCCGAAAACGCATCCGGCGCGTTCACGTTATATACCTGCTTGTAACTGGTGGATAACTGCAACTTACGTGTCCGGTAAGCGATGCGCCCGTTGATGCTATGGTAATTCCGGTCGCTGACCGGAGTGAGCGGGTGATCGGCGCGCGCGATTTCGGCCTCCAGGTTCGCGGTCAGGTTCTTCACAGGGCGGAAGCGCACGCCGACTGTCCCGGAGTGCAGCATATTGGTGTTTTCGTAAGTGTCGCTGACCGCGGAACTGGCGGTGCCGGGCAGCGAAAACTCCTCAATCGAGCGGACCAGGCGATTGGTGTAGCGATAGCCGGCGTAGAACGAGACCCAATCCTTCACGCGGAAGTTGGCGTCCGTCGAATTGGTGACAGTGCGGATGCCCAGGTAGCGGAAGTAAATGGTCTGTCCGGTATTGAACCCGTTCTGCACATCGGTATAGCTGGAAGGTCCGCTGATCCGGACATTGTTCACGGAAGTATTGTTGACTACCGTGAGGCGGCTGGTGGGCTGCGCCGTGAAATTGAAATCGCCGGCAATCATCGGCCGGTCGGCATCGCCGGTCACCGCGATCTGCCGGGTGGCGGCGCCGCCGAAGCGCGAAATACCGCCGGCGGATTCACTCAGTGCGAAATTGTTGTGGCCATCGGTATAGCTGAAGCGCGCATTGACGGCCCACCGCTGGCGATTCGTCATCAGGGTCGCCAGCCACCCCGGATTCCGCCCGTGCACGGGCACCGATTTGGCGAACTGCTGCAGCGCGGTCAAATCGTTGGGAATGCCGATGAAGGCGGCGCTGGAACCCGGGAAGGCGCTGTAAGGCGTATCTTCCTTGAAGAAATCCCAGCGATGCAGCAGGGTCAGTTTGAAACCGGCGACGTCCGCGTCCGCGCCCAGGCGGTATTCGTTCCACTCGCGCCGTAGATCGGCGAACACCGGCAGTCCGCTGCTGTTGGTGGAGTTGTTGTCCAACTCGAGCGAGGTCGCAAGCGTGGGGCCGTCCTGCACGTTGCGGCTGTAACCGGCTCTTACGCGGAATTTCCCCTGGGGAAAGAGCGTGAGGTCGTGATCCTGCAGGCGGCGCTCAGTGTCCATGCGATGCAGGCCGCCGGCCACGGTGAGGCCGGGATTGAAATAGTCATTCGACCGCCAGTTCATGTCGTAGCGGTAGAGTCCGTTCTTCTGAATGCGCAGGGTGGCCGATTGGTAGGGGTCGTTGCCCAGGCCCATGGTGTTCAGCAGGATCTGATCGAAGTAATGGCCGTGGCCATCTTTAGAGTCGATTGAAAAGCTGCTGCCCAGCAGGCGGAGCCCGTTGCGATAATTCACAGCGCTGCGGTACTCGCCTTCATTACCGCCAACCAGGCTCCAGCGGTAGCCGAATTCGAAGGAGTTGGTGATGTTGTAATTGCCGTAATTCTCGCCGCGCGCCGCGCCCACCGTTTCCGGGGTTGGTGCTACTACCTGCTGCGCCGCCAGGGTTCCGATTGCCGCGAAGATAATCCAGAGTCGTGTCGTCATGGCGGTTACCTCAGGAAGTAGGGATCGCTATTCGACCCGTGCACCTGGACGTGGCAGGTGGTGCATTTCTGGAATTTGGGATCCAGCATATTATGCTTGGAAGTTTGCAGGGGAACGCCCTGTGTAGCATCGCGCGTCCCGAAGCCCGGGGCGCCGTTGTGGCATTCCAGGCAAACCGTGAAGACCACCGGACGCCGCAGCAGTTTGGCATTCATGGAACCGTGCGGACTGTGGCAGGTCTCGCAGCCTTCCACGCGCACCGGAGCGTGCTCGAACACAAAGGGCCCGCGTTTATCGGTGTGGCACTTGATGCAGGGCGATTCGGTGTTCAGCGCCTGCTCCATCATGCGCGGCTTTTGCCCCATCTTCCAGGTGGCGTCGAAGGAGCCGTGTGGATTGTGGCAGTCGGAGCACTGCATGAAGCCCTCGTTGACGCGATGTTTGGAAGGCATGGAGAACTGTGCGCGCACGGTGGCATGGCAGGTGTAACACAGCTCGTTCTGTTTCTTCGCCAATAGATATTTCGGCGTAGTGGAGTGATGGATGGAGTGGCAGCTGACACACGCCACATCGTTCTTGGTGTGCTCCGAGCGTTGGATATTGCTGCGTGCGAGGTCGCGCGCATGACAGCCCAGGCAAGTGTCGAGCGCCTGCTTGGGCGTCAGCAGGGAGAATGCCCGCGGGATCGTGGTCTTTCCCCCACCGGCCGCCACATGTTTGGCTGCCGGCCCATGGCATCCCTCGCAGCCCGTTTTGTCCTCGGGGTCTTTACCGGAAGCGATGCTTTTGTAATGTGGGTTCTTATTGAAATTCATCCACATGTCGGCATGACAGGTTTTACATGCGTTACTTCCAACAAATCCGGAACCCGTGGTGATGGCGGCGGGCGTGGCCGCCTGGTTCTGTGCGACGGCTGCGGAACTTAGCAGCAGCAGCAACAACAATATTCGCATTCACTCCCCCGTAACAATCGAACTTCCCGGCGCTGTATCCCGAGTCTTATCGAAGTACTGCCCCTCAAATCATAGCGGAGGCGGTTGTTCTTACGAACCTTAGCGGGTCAGAATTTACGACACTTCTACATGGCTCTTACATTTCGCCGCCGCCGGGGGGCGGCAGTGTGTCGCGGCGCACGCCCGGCAGAGCAGATACTTACAGAGACGCGAACGCGAGGGAGCGTTCGGCATCCCCAGTTCGGTTATGCACCCCCAGGGGACCCGCCGCCGTCTTCACTACGAACGTAGTGGTCACGCCGGACATACGCCCGTTCGCGGCGCCGCCGGGTGGGGTCGGAAAGTCCGGCGCCTCCGGCAAGTACGCGCCGCTAAGGGATTTCCCGGGCGCGGCGTACTTTTTTGTTGCGGCCTTGCAAGCGATGCGCCATATTTAAAATAGCGTCAGAAAAGCCGTGTAGAGCGCATCCGAAACACTGTCGAAGGTCCGTCCCGATCGGGGCGCTCGCATCTGTCTGGCGCTGGGACGAATTCGATGGCGGACAACCTCCTTTACTTTACGGAACTCCTGTCCATGCCGGTGGTGGACCTCAAAGGCCGCCGGATTGGCCGGGTCAAGGACGCCGCCATCGTTCCGCTCGTCCACGCCTCGCGCATCGATCGCCTGCTGGTCGGCGGCACCGATGCGTGGCTGGCCATACGCTTCGATCAGGTCCACTCCATTTCGCTCGCCAAGGGCATCGAATTGAGCGACGAAGTGCTGGTACCCTACCACGACGACGAGTTTCTGCTGCGCATCGCACGCGACCTGCTGGATCAGCAGATCATCGACGTCACCGGACGGAAGGTGGTGCGCGTCAACGACATCACCATGGGCATCCAGCATGATGGCGAACGCGACACGTTGAATGTGCTGGAAGTGGACATCGGGGTGCGCAGCATCTTTCGCCGCGTCTTCCAGGGCGTCCTGCCGCCGCTATGGATCCGGCGCATGCAGCGGCGGATCTCTCCCAACTCGATTTCGTGGGAATTCGCCAATGTGCTGGAGCCCGACCCCTTGCGCCGGATCCGCCTGAACATTTCGTACGCCAAACTGGAGCAGATGCACCCCGCCGACCTGGCGGACATCGTCGAGGAACTCGGTCCGGCGGAGCGCGAAGCGATTTTCGAGACAATCGACAGCGAAGCCGCGGCCGAAGCGCTTTCGGAAGTGGACGATCCCAAGTTGCAGGCCAGCATTCTGGAAAGCCTGGAGCCGGAGAAAGCGGCCGATATCGTGGAGGAAATGTCTCCCGACCAGGCGGCCGACGTTTTGAACGAACTGGAAGACGAGACCAGCGAAGAGATTCTCGATGAAATGGATTCGGCACCCAAGACGGAAGTGCGGGAATTGCTGGATTTCCGCGAGGACACAGCCGGCGGGATGATGAATACCGAATACGTTTCGTTGCACGAGAACGCGACCGTGGCCGATGCCATGAGCGCCTTCCGCGGGAATGAAGATCTGCTGGAAACGTTGAATACCCTCTTCCTGGTGGATGCGGAGGAGCGCCTTACCGCGTCCATCCCCATGGCTCGCCTGTTCATTGCCTCTGGCATTGCGCACCTGAAAGATCTGGCTTCCGCTACGCTGATTCAGGTAACCGTGGACGAGAAACAGAACCGGGTGACGGAACTCTTCGACAAGTACAATCTGCTGACCTTGCCCGTTGTAGATGAAGACGGCAAACTCACCGGCGTGATCACCGCCGACGATGTGATCTCCGTGTTAAGGCAAAAGTGACGGATGGGAAAGCTTTTTAGCAGGTTCCGCTATCACGTAGCCGTCTTCTTTGCCGTCCTGGGGCCGGGCTTTATCACCGCCGTGGTGGACAACGACGCCGGCGGCATCCTCACGTATTCGCAGGCGGGCGCGCGCTGGGGCTACCTGCCGCTCTGGACTCTGCTGCCGATTACCCTGGTGCTGATTGTCACCCAGGAGATGTGCTCGCGCATGGGAGCGGTGACCGGCAAGGGGCTGTCGGACCTGATACGCGAGGAGTTCGGACTGCGCATCACGTTCCTGCTGATGGCCCTGTTAGTGGTGGTCAACCTGACCAACGTGATGAGCGAATTTGCCGGCATTGCGGGGTCGCTGGAGCTATTCGGACTTAGTAAGTACATCACGGTGCCGCTGGCCGCGGTGGCCGTCTGGCTGCTGGTCGTGAAGGGCAATTACGCCAGCGTCGAGAAGATCTTTCTATTCGCTTGCGTGTTTTACGTCACTTACATCTTCTCCGGCTTTCTGGTGAAGCCGGATTGGAAGGAAGCCGCGCTCTACAGCGTGAGGCCGGTGCTGCTGCTGGAGCCCGCCTACATCTACATGCTGATCGGCATGGTGGGCACCACCATTGCGCCGTGGATGCAGTTTTACCTGCAGGCAGCGGTGGTCGAGAAGGGGATCACCGCCAAGGACTATTTGTCGTCGCGCGTGGAAGTGATTGTCGGCTGCGTGATGACTTCGGTGATCGCGTTCTTCATCATCGTGGCGTGCGCCGGCGCCATCTGGAGCAAGAATCCGCGCGACATTCAGACCGCGCAGGAAGCGGTGGAGGGGCTGCGTCCCTTCGGTCCGTACGCGGTGCTTCTGTTCAGTGCGGGATTGTTCAATGCTTCGATCTTTGCGGCCTGTATTCTGCCGCTTTCCACTGCGTACTCGGTGTGCGAAGGCCTGGGTTTCGAATCGGGCGTCAATAAGCGGCTCAACGAAGCCCCGATCTTTTACGGGCTGTACACGCTCCTGATCGTGGTGGGCGCGGGCGCCATTCTGCTGCCCGGGTTCCCGCTGGTCAAGATGATTCTGCTCTCACAGGTGCTCAACGGCGTCCTATTACCGCTGGTCTTGATCTTCATGGTGATCCTGATCAACAAGACCGAGATCATGGGCGAGTGGACCAACTCGCGTTGGTTCAACGGCGTCTCGTGGGTCACCGTCGTCATCATGGTCGGGCTGACTCTGGCGCTGGTGGGCATCAGCGTGCGCGGCACTCCGTAGCGCGGTTCTCTGGCAAACTGTAAGGACCATGCCCTCCACCATGATCGACGTCTGTAATCCAGCCACCAGCGAACTCCTTGGCACAGTCCCCGATTTCGATGCCGCCGAGGTGGACCGCGCGGTCGCCACGGCGCGCGCGACGTTCGAAAACAAGGTGTGGCGCGGGCTCGATCCGTCCCGGCGGGAGCGCATACTGCACGACATCGGCGATCTGCTGCTGCGGCACAAAGACGAACTGGCGCGGACGATTTCGCTCGAGACCGGCAAGACACTGCGCGAAGCCGCGGGCTCGGACGTGCATCCTGCCGCCGATTGCTTTCACTACTATGCCGGCTGGGTTCGCCGATTGTACGGGCAGACCATTCCGGTGGATGGCCCGTATCTCAACTACACGCTGCGCGAACCGGTGGGTGTGGTGGGCGCGATCGTGCCCTGGAATTTCCCGCTGCAGATCGCCGCCTGGAAAGTCGCGCCCGCGCTGGCATGCGGCTGCTCCGTGGTGCTGAAGCCCTCCGAGTTGACGCCGCTCAATGCGCTGCGCTTCGCAGAGATCTGCCAGGAGGGCGGCCTGCCGGAGGGCGTGCTCACGGTGGTCACAGGCTACGGACCGACGGCCGGGGAAGCGCTGTCGCTGCACGAAGATGTCGATAAGGTGAGTTTCACGGGAAGCGTTGCAACGGCGCGCAAACTCCTGCAGAATTCCGGCGTCTCTAACCTCAAACGGCTGAGTCTGGAACTCGGTGGGAAATCGCCGAACATCGTTTTTCCCGACGCTGATTTCGAAGCCGCGATACGCGCCGCGTTGTGGGGAGTGTACGGGAACAAAGGCGAGATGTGCACTGCTGCCTCGCGCCTGCTGCTCCACGAAGACATCCACGACCGGTTCGTGGAGGAACTGGCGGCGCGCGCGCGCAAGCTTCGCCTGGGGGATCCGCTCGACCCCAAGACGCAGATGGGGCCGCAGATTTCAGGCCGCCAGATGGATCGCATCCTGGACTACATCGAAAAGGGCAGGCAGGAAGGCGCGCGCGTGGTTTGCGGGGGAGAGCGGGATACGGAAGGCGACAAAGCTCGCGGCTTTTTCGTCAAACCAACGGTCTTCGCCGACGTGAAGCCAGAGATGCGCATCGCCCAGGAAGAGATTTTCGGACCGGTGATCTGCGCGATGCGGTTTAAGGACACCGAGGAGGCGATCCGCATTGCCAATGGCACCAGTTACGGGCTGGCCTCTGCGGTCTGGACTCGCGACATCAAACTCGCGCATCGTGTAGCGGCGGAGATCAAAGCGGGCACCGTTTGGATCAATACCTACAACGCATTCGATTCCGGCTCTCCCTTTGGCGGCTATAAACAAAGTGGTTTCGGCCGCGACCTCGGTATGGACGCCCTGGAGCAATACACCAGCACCAAGTCTGTCTGGGTCGCGCTGTAAGCCAGGGACCGGCTCACGAAGTCCGCGCCGGCGGGCGCAGCAATCGCGACGGCAATTTGGCGAGATAGGTGAGCCGTTCCACGACAGGCAGCATACGACGGACGGTCTTGCCGTGCAACAGCAGGCTGCCCGCTACCAATACGGGGTGCGGAATGGTGGTGCAGCAGCGCGCACAAATATCCACCTCGCCGCCGCGTCCCGCCGCGTGCAGGCGGCGCATTTCCTGCATGGCGTCGGAATTCCATATCTGCGCCAGCGGCTGTTGCCCGATGACGCCGATGGGCTTTCCATCCAGCATGTAGCTCTGGCAGCAGGGGTAGACGTCGCCGTTCTGCTTCACGTACACGGCGCCGCGCCACAGGTAGTGACAGGGGTATTTCCAGTCGCTCGAAGCGTGCCCCGCGTCGGGGCGCATCAGGTTGGTTTCATCCTCTTTGACGCGCAGTTGGTCCACGCCGGGGACGCTGTTCCAGAACTTGAGGAAATCGTCTACCTCGTCGCGATTGCCCTCCATGCGCACCATCTGTACAACAATCTGCAGTTTGGATCGGCGCTCGTGCTTCAGGCGGGCGAAGCGCAGAAAATTGTCGCGCACTTTTTCGAACTTCGCGCCTTTCCGGTAGAACTCGAACGTCTCCTTCTTGAAGCCGTCGAAGCTCAGCGTGATCTGTTCGAGCGGCGAATCCAGCACCTTGCCCGCGTAGCGCTCGTCGAGGAATGTGCCGTTGGTGGAAAGCAGGGTGGAGACGCTGTGGCGGTGGCAGTATTCGATGCGTTCGAAGATCTTGGCGTCCATGAAAGGCTCGCCGAGGCCGATCAACATCATGTGTTCGGCCGTGTCGCCGGCCTCGTCCACCAGCGTCCGGAATACCTCGTCGGACATGTCCGCTTTGGGCTGCGGATGGGTCTCGCGAGGGCACATGGGACAGTAGAGGTTGCACTTGGCGGTGGTTTCCACGATATACTCCACCGGCAGCGCGTCAAGCCGGGCCTGGCGCGTCAGGTATCCCCACAACAGTTTTGTGCGATTCCAGGCCCTCACTTAATTTATTGTACCTGCCAGCCATAGTGCGGAATCGAATTCAGAATGGACGATCGTGTGCGCGCCCTGAATGACCGGCCGGTCAGGAAGGGCGGCAGGTACGTGTTGTACTGGTGCCGCTGGAACCGGAGGGTAGAGAGCAATCATGCGCTGCATTTCGCCGCCGAAACCGCCAACTCCATGAACCTGCCGCTGGTCTGTTTCGAACGCCTCTCCTGCGCCTACCCGACGGCTTGCGATCGTTTCCACACTTTTGTCCTGGACGGTGTTCCCGAGTTCGAGGCGGGACTGCGCAAACTCGGCGCCGGCTTCGTCTTCCAATTGCCGCGTCGCAAGACGCGCAGCGACGCCGGCATGCGGGAGGTGTTCGCCGGCGCCGCCACCGTGATCACGGACGATTGCCTGCGTGCCACCCCGTCGCTGGATGTACAACTGCTCGCCGTCGACGCCAGTTGCATCGTTCCGATGAACCGGATTCCCGAGCGCAGCTACGCGGCCTACTCGATTCGCCCGAAGATTCACCGCCTGCTGCCCGAATACCTGCGCCCGGTGCCCGCCGTGCAGGTTCGCTGCGCGCCGCGGGAAGACTTCAGCCACCTGCACACACAAGTGACGGCGGACCAGATCGCCCCCCTCGTCGCGTCTTGCGACATCGACCATGCGATTCCTCCCTCCACGGTGTTTCGCGGTGGACGCGCGGCGGCGCGTAAGGCGCTGCGCCGCTTCCTGAACGATCGCCTGCGGCGCTATGCGCGGGAGAAGAACGAGCCGGCCGCGCATGCGACCAGCGAACTCAGTCCCTACCTGCATTACGGCCACATCGGTGCGTTGGAAGTTGCGCTGGCCGTGCGCCAACAGGCGCGCGAGCACAAGCTGATCGCTGACGAATTCCTGGAGGAGCTGATTGTGCGCCGCGAACTGGCGCACAACTTCGTGCGCCACACGGACAACTACCAGACCCTGGACGCTCTGCCGGAGTGGGCGCGCAAAACCATTCACGAGCATCGCCGCGATGCCCGCGCCGGTTACACTCGCGCACAATTCGAGCATGCCCAAACGGATGACGAACTCTGGAATGCGACGCAGACGGAACTGCGCCTGCGCGGGAAGATCCACGGATATTACCGCATGTATTGGGGCAAGAAAATTGTAGAATGGGCTGCGAGCGCAGGCGAAGCTCTCGAAATTATGTTGTACCTGCACGACCGCTACGCCCTGGACGGGGACGATCCGAATACCTACACGAACATCCTGTGGTGCTTCGGCCTTCACGACCGCCCGTGGCCCGAACGGCCGGTCTTCGGTGCCATCCGCTCGATGGTGCGCTCGGGAATGGAGCGGAAGACGAACGTGGGCGCGTACGTCCGCGAGATCGGGCACCTGGAATGCACAGGTAAGGAGTTGACGTCGTGAATATTACGCTGACCGGCGCCAGTGGATTAATCGGGCGCCGTCTGTTGAAGACCCTGGGGGACAGTGGCCACCGGCTTACCGTGTTGAGCCGGCATGCGGGAACCAGTGTCCCGCCCGATGTTTCAGCCGCCGTCTGGGATCCGATGAAGGGGCCGGCTCCAGAGACCGCACTGCGCGGTGCGGACGCGGTGATTCATCTGGCAGGGGAGCCGGTGGCGCAGCGCTGGAATCCCGAAGTGAAGCGGCGGATCCGCGAGAGCCGCATCACCGGCACTCGCAATCTGATCGCGACCCTGGCGAAACTCAGCGAGCCGCCGCGCACCCTGGTGAGCGCCTCCGCCGTGGGTTATTACGGCTCGCGCGGCGACGAGGTGTTGGCGGAAGATTCACCTGCCGGCGCGGGCTATCTGGCCGAAGTCTGCGACGCCTGGGAGCGGGAGTCCGTGGCCGCGGAGCGATTGGGAATTCGGGTGGTGCGCATTCGGATCGGCATCGTATTGGCCGCAAAAGGCGGCGCGCTCGCCCAGATGCTGCCGCCGTTCCGCCTGGGTGTAGGCGGCAGGTTGGGCGATGGCCGGCAGTGGATGTCGTGGATCCACTTGGACGACCTGGTGTCGATGTTTCAGTACGCGCTGGAGAATCCGGTGCGGGGCGTGTGGAATGGCGTGGCGCCGATCGCGGTGACGAACTCCGATTTCACAGCCATCCTGGCGCGAACCCTGCATCGTCCGGCGATCTTCCCGGTGCCCGTTTTCGGACTGAAGCTTTTATTTGGGGAAATGGCGGAGATTCTGCTGGCCAGCCAGCGTGTAGTCCCGCGCGCGGCGGAGACAGCGGGATTCCGCTTCCGCTTTCCGGAGTTGGGCGCCGCGCTGCACGACGTGCTTGCCGGTTAGGCTAACTCTTGGTGCCGCCCGCGACGCCGCGCTGTTTCCGCGTGAGAATCTCGCGTACCGCGTAGATGCGGCGATCCTGGCTTTCGAAGTAGGTGCGCATCATCATTTCGCCGATCAAGCCAGTGGAGAACATCATCAGTCCGCTGAGCAGTAACAGGACTCCGGCAATCATCAGCGGACCGTGCTCGATAACGATTTCGTAGCCCAAAATCTTCAGTACCAGAAGATAGGCCATGATGCCGCCGCCGGACACCGTCCCCGCCAGTCCGAGCGAACCGAAGAAGTGCATCGGGCGGGTGAAGTACTTCAGCAGAAACTTGATGGTGAGAATATCGAACAGTACGCGGAAGGTGCGCCCGATTCCGTAATGCGAATCGCCTGCCGCGCGAGGCACATTGCGAATCGGAACTTCCACCACGCGCGCGCCGTAGAAACTGGCCAGTGCTGGAATGAAGCGGTGCAGTTCGCCGTAGAGATTGACGTCTTTCAGCACCTCGGCGCGGTATGCCTTGAAGGTGGTGCCGAAATCGCGCAGGTCCACGCCGCTCGCCTTGGCCATTAGCCAGTTGGCAATGCGCGACGGAATCTTGCGCATGATGGCGTTGTCCACACGATGCTGGCGCCAGCCGCTCGCGATATCGTATCCCTGATCGATTTTTTCAAGCAGGGCGGGAATGTCTTCCGGGCAGTGCTGCAGGTCGCCGTCCATGGCGATGATGACATCGCCTTTAGCCTCGTGGAAGCCGGCCGAAAGGGCGGCCGTCTGGCCAAAATTCCGGCGCAGGCGGATCACCTTCAAATGCCCATCGGTCTCCACCAGGTTGGCGAGAAGTTCAAAGCTGCGGTCGTTCGACGCATCGTCCACGAAGAGAATTTCGTAGGGGCGCTGTAAGTGCTCCAGGACGGCGGTCAGGCGATCATACAACGGGAGGATGGATGGCTCCTCGTTGTGAATGGGTACAACGATCGACAGCATTGCCATGAAATATCAGTGTAACATTGGCCGCCCCGCCGCCCGCTTCAGGGCGCCATGCTAAACTACTTCGCGCTTATGGATCGGGTCCCATTTCAGGCGACGGCGGGTGGCGCTCTCTACGAAGGCATCGTCACGCTGCCGGTGACTGTGCTCCTGGATAATGTGCGCAGCATGTACAACGTAGGCGCGTTTTTCCGGACGGCGGACGCGGTCAGCCTCCAGAAACTTCTCCTCTGCGGTATCACCGCGAGCCCGCCGATGAAGGCCATCGCCAAGACCGCGCTCGGCGCCGAAGATACCGTCCCGTGGGAGCATTCCTGGGAGGCGCTGCCCGCGCTGGAAGCCGTCCGCGCCCGTGGCTACGAAATCGCCGCGATCGAAACCAGCGTGCATGCAGTGGACCTGTTCGACTGGCAGCCGCGCTTTCCGGTCTGCGTCGTATTTGGCCACGAGGTGGAGGGCATCGGCCCGGAGATTTCGTCACTGTGCGATACCCACGTGCGGATTCCCATGCTGGGCGCCAAGCACTCGCTGAACGTGGCCACGGCAGGCGGTGTCGTGCTCTACGAGCTGTTGCGCAAATACCGGGCCTTGGGCGTACGATAAAGCGTGCCCGAGACCCTGCCCCGCCTGCGCATGAACCTGGACTTCATGCCATCGCCGTCCGAGGATTATCCCGGACTGCTGATTCGCGACCCCTACAAATTCAGCGACGCCATGCTGGTGATTCCGCCGCCGCTGATCGAATGCCTGCAGTGCTTCGATGGCACGCAGACGGCGCTCGATCTGCGCGCTCTGATGGTACGCATTACGGACGATCTCGAAGTCGGCGAAATGGCCGATTCGCTGAGGGAGACGTTGAGCACCGCCGGCTTCCTGGAGGACGCCCACTACGCACAAATGCGTGCAGCGTGCGAGCGTGAGTTTGCGGCAGCGCCGTGGCGCGAACCGGCCCATGCCGGGTCGGCCTACCCGGAGGATCCGGCGGAAATGCGTGAGGTCATGGGGCAGTGGATGCAAGGCGCCGCGCCGCCGTCCGGTTCCAATGGCGACCTCATTGCGATCGCCGCCCCCCACGTGAGTCCCGTAGGCGGCTGGCAGAGTTATCGCGCCGCGTACAACGTGCTGCGTCCCGAACATAAGGACCGTACGTTCGTGATCCTCGCGACCTCGCACTATGGCGAGCCCGAAACTTTCGGCCTGACTCGGAAGACGTTTCGTACTCCGCTCGGTGATGCCCGCACCGACACCGCGCTGGTGGACTCGCTGGAGCGCCGCGCCGGCAAAGGGGTCCGCATGGAAGATTACTGCCACAGCTTCGAGCATACGGTGGAGTTGCAGTTGATCTTTTTACAGCACGTGCTCGGTCCGGACGTGAAGATCCTGCCCGTATTGGTGGGCAGTTTCGCGCACAGCATTTATGAAGGCGGCATGCCCGAGGACGACGACAAGGTGAAAGCGTTCTTCGACGCTTTGGGCGAATTGCGGGAGCGCGAGGGCGATCGCCTCATGTGGGTGATGGGCGTCGATATGGCGCACATGGGCGCGCGCTATCAGGACCAGTTTCAGGCGGTGGCCGGAGAGGGCCTGATGCAGGCGGTGGAGGCGCGCGACCAACAACGCATCCAGCGAATCAATGCCATGGATTCCGGCGGCTTCTGGGACCTGGTGCAAGAGCGTCAGGACGACCTGAAGTGGTGCGGTTCGTCGCCGTTCTATACTTTTTTGAAGACTGCGCCCAAGGCGCGCGGCGAGTTGCTGCACTACGAGCAATGGAACATCGACGAGAACAGCGTGGTCAGCTTCGCGGGCATGCAATTCCACAAAATCTAGGGTTGGGCGAAAGGGGACTGCGTGGCGGAGATCTATGACGCACTAGAGGGCCTTCTGACGGTGCTGGCATGAAGTCGAAGAGCGGCAGCGAGGTTGCGCTGCGCGACGCACTGGCGTGGCTCGAATCCAAGAGTACGGCGAAGGACGCCGCCAACCTCAAGCGGTTTGGTATCGATGCCAAGAACGCTTTAGGTGTATCGATGGCCAATATCCAGGTGCTGGCGAAGCGCCTGGGCCACAGTCATGAACTGGCGGCGGCGCTCTGGAAGAGCGGATGCTACGAAGCGCGCCTGCTCGCCGCCTTTGTCGATGAGCCAGGCCGTGTGAGCCCCTCGCAAATGGACCGGTGGTGCCGCGATTTCGACAACTGGGGCATCTGCGACACGGTCTGTTTCAAGCTATTCGACCAGACACCGCATGCCTGGGCGAAGGCTGAGGAATGGTGCCGGCGCGCCGCCGAATTCGAGAAGCGAGCCGGGTTCGCGCTACTGGCGAGTCTGGCGGGTCACGACAAGCAAGCCACGGACGCGCAGTTTCTCGAAGGGCTGGAGTGGGTTGAACGCGAGGCGCCAGATCCTCGGAACTTCGTCAAGAAGGGCGTGAGCTGGGCGCTGCGCCGCATCGCTACCCGTAACTCCGCCTTGCGGGAAGCGTCCGCTAAAGTGGCCGGGCGCCTGGCCGCGTCGTCCGGCGCCGCGGCGCGCTGGGTGGGGAAGGATGCCCTTCGCGACCTCGCCAAGGCGGCAGTCCGGAAGTCTGAACAGTAGGCCCCGACTCGGTAAAATCCCCCTGGACACCTCTGGAACCTCTGTACTAAACTTGCTAAACCGGAGGGGCGTATGGAAGAGTCCGTGACACGCAGAAAGTTGGCGTCGCGAAGCGCGGTGCCGCTGCCCGAATTGGATCACCGGCTCGCGGCCTATGCGCTGGTTGCCGGCGCCGCTTTGACCTCCGTGCCCGCTGCCCAGGCCAGCGTCGTCCACGTCATCAACCCCTCGCCCAACAGCCTCTCGGTGAATGGCGTGTCGAGTTCGGGCTTGCTCGGCACGCTGCAATTCTTCACGGTCAGCGGCCTCCCTTCCGTGCCCGACGACACGCCGCTCTTCAACCTTGGGATTGCGGGCCTGTTGTATGGCGCTTCGAGTAACCCCTCGTTCGCGGCGCTCACGCTCTTTGCCTATGGGCAGCCGAGCAATTATATTCTGCGCCGCGGCTCGTGGGTCGCCAACCTCGCTCCCGGATCGTACATCGGCTGCGGCGGGTGCGCGTCGTCAGGCTTTTGGAGCAGCGGCGGCCCGATGATGTTCGCGTTCAAGGCCGATTCCTACTATGGGCCGCATCTCGATGGTCCCTGGGCGAACCGCGTCGGAATCATGGGCTTCAGCTTCGGCACGTGGTCGTCTTACTTTTTCGGGTGGGCGCGTTTTCAGGTGGATGGCAATACCGATTCACCCGGCATTTCCGTAAGGCTGCTCGACTACGCCTACGAAAATCAGCCCTTCACCGGAATCCATGCGGGCGACACCGGGGTGCCGGAACCGGGGACCCTGGGACTGCTGGCACTGGGCTTCGCCGGAATGGCCGCCTGGCGCGCGCGCCGCAAGGCCGCATAGCCGCGTGACACAGCGCAGGGCCAGAAAAGTTTTACTGATCGGCTGGGATGCCGCGGATTGGAAAATCATCCAACCCCTGCTGGATCGCGGTTGGATGCCCACGCTGCGCGGACTGGTGGAGCGCGGCGTGATGGGCAATATCGCCACGCTGCAGCCCATTCTTTCCCCCATGCTCTGGAACTCCATCGCCACGGGAAAGACGGCGGACCAGCATGGCATTCTGGGCTTTATCGAACCCGATCCCGACACCGGTTCGGTTCGCCCCGTCACCAGCACGTCGCGCAAAGTCAAAGCCCTCTGGAATATCCTGACGCAGCGCGGCCTGCGCTCCCACGTGCTGGGCTGGTACGCGGGACATCCCGCCGAACCCATCGATGGCGTGGCCGTATCCCCGCTCTTCCAACTGGCAACCGGACCCTTCGAGAAGGAATGGAAGCTGCCCGATGGCTGCGTTCATCCCGTGCGTCTGCGCGAGACGCTGGCGGAAATGCGCGTCCACCCCCATGAACTCGGGGCGCGGGAGGTGCTGCCGTTTGTGCCGCGTGCCGCCAAGATCGATCAGCAGAAGGATCACAACCTGCTGACGCTGCGCCGCATTCTGGCGGAGTGCTGCAGCGTCCACAACGCGGCCACCTGGACCATGGAGCACGAGGAGTGGGATTTCTGCGCGGTCTATTACGACGCCATCGATCACTTCTGCCACGCCTTCATGCCCTTCCATCCGCCGCGTATGGACGCGGTGCCCGAGGAAGTTTTCGAAACCTATCGGGACGTGGTCACGGCGGCCTACCGTTACCACGACATGATGCTCGAACGCCTGCTGAAACTGGCCGGCGAAGACGCCACTATCCTGCTGGTGAGCGATCACGGATTTCATTCGGACCATCTGCGCCCGCGCGGCATTCCCAATCAGCCGGCCGGTCCGGCGGTGTGGCACCGGCCCATGGGCGTATTCTGCATGGCGGGCCCGGGAATCCGCCGCGACGAACGCATTTACGGCGCCACGCTGCTGGATATCGCACCGACTGTGCTCTCGCTGTTCGGCCTGCCGGTGGGTCGCGACATGAATGGCCGCGTGCTGGCGGAAGCGTTCGAAGAGCGCATCGTTCCCGAGTTTATCGATAGCTGGGAGAGCGAGCCGGGCGAGAGTGGCATGCACTCTCCGGATACCCGCACCGACGCCGAGAGCTTGCGCGCCCTGGTCGACCAGTTTGTCGCGCTCGGCTATGTGGACCCTCCCGGCGAGAAGGCCGGCGAAGCGGTAGCGCTGGCGATTCGCGAGCAGAAGTTCAATCTCGCGCAGGTGTATCTCGATCGCCGCCGTGCCGATCTCGCCCTGCCCGTTCTGGAGGCGCTCTCGCTGGAAGATCCCGCGGCGGAGCGCTACCAGTTGCTGTACGCGCAATGCCTGATGGCGCTGGGCAAGGTCGAGGAAGCGACCGCGCTGCTGAACCCGTTGGCCGGGAAGGGCAAAAGTTCGGGGTGGAGCCAGATGTTGCTTGGCATGATTCATTTCGCCGGGAACGATGCCGAAGCCGCGCTGGAATACCTGGCGCGTGCCGGGCAGGCCGAGCCGCGCCTGCCCGATCTGCACCTGCACATTGGCGAGACGTACCTTCGGCTGCGCCGTTGGGCCGACGCCGAACGAGCGTTCACGAAAGCGGTGGATGCCGATCCCGACAGCGCGGGCGCCCACCTCGGAATGTCCGCCGCGCTGCTGCGCCTCAAGCGCAATCCGGACGCGGCACGCGAGGCCCTCACCGCAGTCGGACTACAGCACTATTCGCCCGTCGGGCACGTCCACCTGGGGATCGCCCTCGCGCGTCTCGGACAGTGGGAGCGGTCGGTCTCGGCATTCGAAATGGCTTTGACCATGGTGCCGGGGATGCCCACGGCACATCGCTGGCTGGCGGCGCTGCACGGCCGTCCGGGCGGCGACCCCCGCAGGGCGAAGGCGCATCGCATGGCGGCGGGCGCGGTAAGACGAGCCTTACGCCAGGCTGCCGCGGTTTGACTTAGGCGCACCGGACGCGCTATTTTGCAGGTACCTCATGCAATCTCGGCGGGATACCCAAGTGGTAAGGGGCGGGCCTGCAAAGCCCTCATTCGTCGGTTCGATTCCGACTCCCGCCTCCACCGTCTGACCCTCTCCGCGCCGCAGGTGAAAACTGAGGTAAGATGGAATTTCGGGCGTGGTGGCGAAGCTGGTAACGCATCAGTCTGCAAAACTGACATTCATGGGTTCGAGTCCCATCCACGCCTCCAGAACTCCTTCCTGACGTTCCCCACCCCAAATCCAACGGCTTTACGCCAATAACGATGGAAGACGCCCCAGGCCAAGCCGAGACCGGGACCGACCGTCCTTCGACTCTCTATTCCTTTCGGTCCGATGCCCAGCGTCTTCATCTTTCTGGGCCGAATTGGCTACTCGGAGGTTGCCTCGTCGTGCGAAAATGGATAGATTACGCGTGCAAATTCTGAGGGCGGTTTGTTGATCCGGCAAGGGTCCGGATCGAATACTGGTGCACAGAGACATGGCAACGATACTTGAAGGCATCGATTCTCCGGAGCAGGTTAAGAAGCTTTCGCTTTCCGAACTGGACCAGCTCGCTGCTGAGATTCGGGAACGGATGATCACCGTTCTTTCCCACAACGGCGGACACCTTGGGCCCAATCTGGGCGTTGTGGAACTGACCATCGCGCTGCACTATGTCTTCAATACGCCCGCCGACAGCTTCCTCTTCGACGTGAGCCATCAGGCCTACGTGCACAAACTCCTGACCGGGCGCCAGAAGCAGTTCGATACCATCCGGACTCCCGGCGGACTCAACGGCTTCATGCTGCGCACCGAAAGCGAGCACGATTGCTACGGCGCCGGGCACGCCGGCACCGCGCTATCCGCCGCGCTGGGAATGGCCACGGCGCGCGACATGCAGGGCGGCAAGGAACATGTGGTCGCCGTGGCAGGGGATGCCGCTTTCACCTGCGGCATCACTTACGAGGCGCTCAATAATATCGCGCACCACACCAAGCGCCTGATTGTCGTGCTCAACGACAACGAATGGTCCATCGACAAGAATGTCGGCGCCATTGCCAGTTACCTCAATAAAATCGTAACCAGCCCGCGCTTCGATTACTTACATGAAGCTGCCGGCAAACTGGTCGAAAAAGTTGGCGGCGAAACCGCGCTGCGCATGGCTCGGAAGGCGGAAGAAGTCGCCAAGGGCATGTTATGGCCTAGCGTGATTTTCGAAGAGCTCGGCCTCAAATACTTTGGACCCATCGATGGCCACGACACAGCCACGCTGATCAAGACTTTCGAATTCCTGAAGAAGCAGGACCGTCCCGTTCTCCTGCATGTGCTCACCCAAAAAGGCAACGGCTTCGAGCCCGCCATGCAGAAGCAGAAGAAATTCCACGGCCTTGGACCCTACGACCCCGAGACCGGCGAAACCAAGCCGCTGGGCCGCCGCACCTACTCCGAAGTCTTCGCCGACACCCTGGTGAAACTCGCCGATAGCGATCCCAAAGTGGTCGCGATCACTGCCGCGATGCCCAACGGCACCGGCCTCGATCGCTTCCAGCCGCATCACCCCGACAAGTACTTCGATGTGGGCATTGCCGAAGAGCACGCCGTGCTGTTCGCCGCCGGACTGGCGACCAAGGGCTTCAAACCCTTCTGCGCGATCTATTCCACCTTCCTGCAGCGCGCCTTCGACCCCATCGTGCACGACGTCTGCCTGCAGAATCTGCCGGTCGTGTTCTGCATGGATCGCGGCAGTCTGTCCGCGGACGACGGCCCCACGCATCACGGCCTGTTCGATATCAGCTATCTCCGCTCCGTGCCCAACCTCGTACACATGGTTCCGAAAGACGAAGACGAACTCGCGGATATGCTTTTCACGGCCAAGCAATGGAATGGCCCCATCGCCGTGCGCTATCCGCGCGGACTGGGTCCCGGAAAGCCTGTGAAGGACGTGCCGCGCGCCATCCCCGTCGGTAAGGCGGAACTCCTGCAGCACAGCGATCACGATCGCGTGGCGATCTTTGCTCTTGGCGCTCTCGTTCCCATGGCGGAAGAGATTGCACGCAAGCTCGAAGGCGAGGGCATTCCCACAGCAGTTGTGAATGCGCGCTTCGCCAAGCCCATCGACGTCGAGATGCTCGAATTCTTCGCCCGCTCGGCGGAAGTCATCCTCACCCTGGAAGATCACGTTCTCCGCGGCGGCTTCGGCAGTGCGGTGCTGGAAGAATTGAACCTGCTCGGGCTCTCGACGCCCGTGGTTCGCATCGGCTGGCCCGATCAGTTCATCGAGCATGGCAAGCTGGAAGCGTTGCGCGCCAAGTACGGCATCACGCCGGAGGGGGCATTTGAAAAACTGCGTCCCCTTCTCAAGATTCGAGAAAAGCAGCCGGTATAAAGTCCCTTGTTGCTGCGCTACTTCACGGCCCTCCGATTTGCGTTTTTGTGTCTTCTGGCGTTGCCCTGTTCGGCGCAGCAGTGGGACGTATTGGGTCAGGCGGCGAGCGAGCTGTCGAAAGAGACCGGGCGCAAGCTGAATCTGGAATTCGAGCAGCGCAGCCGCTTTGAAGAACGTACGGGCACCACGTTCGGGCGCGACCCCGATATCGCCACCGGCCTGATTCGCACCCGCTTCGGACTCAACTACACGCCCGTGCCATGGTTGAAACTTTCGGGCATGGCGCAGGACGCCAGAGCCCCCTGGTATGGCGAGAACGCTCCCAACAGCGTGCGCGATCCACTGGACTGGCACGAAGGCTACATCGAACTCTTCCCCGCGGCCAAGACCGGCTTCGGTCTCCTCGCCGGACGCAAGATGTTGAACTATGGCGAAGGCCGGCTGCTCGGCACTCCCGAATGGGCTCCTCTCTCCAGGACCTACGACCAGGCGCGCGTCTACTGGCGCCGTCCCCACCTGCGTCTGGAGTTTCTGTTCGTCTCGCCGGTGAAGATCCGGCTCGGCGAATTCAACCGTCCGGTGCTGGGCGACCGCGTATGGGGCACTTACAACTCCTTCCCCAACTTCTATAAGTCGCACCTGCTCGAGGTCTACCTGTTGCGCCGCGAGCAGAACCGGCCCGGCGGATTTACCGGCGGAACCACGCGCGACGGCACCGATAAAATCGGCCACGAGACCTTTGGTTTCCGCCTGAACGGTCCGCTCACGCACGGCGTCAAGTACAGTCTGGAAGCAGCGCTACAGCACGGCAAAGTCGGTCCCGCAAATCACACGGCGGAAGCCTGGTTCGCCAGCCTGAGCCGTCACTGGACCGTGGGCGGCCACAACCTCGAGGCGATTACGGAGTACAAATTCGCGTCCGGCACGCCGAATCCCGCGGACCCCACGCGCTCCGGCACCTTCGATCAACTCTATCCGGCCAACCATGACAAGTTCGGCCACCAGGACATTTTCGGCTGGCGCAATATTCACAACGCCCGTTCCCAAGCCACCTTCGGCATCACCAAGTCCCTCTCGCTGAACTTCATGTACAACAATTCGTGGCTGGCCAATGTCAAGGACGCGCTCTATAACGGCCAGGGACGCCAGATTGCACGCTCCGCCACCGGTACCGCCGGCCGCCACATCGGGCAGGGGACGGACCTCTTCGGCGCCTATAAACACGGGCACTTCACGCTGGGCGCCGGCTACGGACATTTCTTTTCGGGAGAGTTCGTCAGGAACGCGACTCCCGGCGTAGGGCCGACCTACCTCTACATCTTTCACAGTTATTCGCTCTAAGCGGCGCGCTATTTGACGTGGCCTTCGCTCAGCAGCGGATCCAGGTCCTCCACGTCGACTTCGCCGTTCAAAACGCGCTCCGCGCGCGTCCGGTCGAATTCTCCCTCCCAGATGGCGACCACCACCGTCGCCACGCCATTGCCCACCAGGTTCGTCAACGCGCGCATTTCCGACATGAAGCGATCCACACCCAGCAGCAGCGTAATCCCCGCGACCGGTACCGTGCCCAGCGCCGACAGCGTCGCCGCCAGCGTGATGAAGCCTCCGCCCGTCACTGCCGCCGCGCCCTTCGACGTGAGCATCAGCACCAGCAGCAGCGTGAATTCCTGGCTCCCGGTCAACGGCGTATTCGTCGCCTGCGCTACGAAAAGTGCGGCAATAGTAAGATAGATCGCGGTGCCGTCCAGATTGAAGGAGTAGCCGGAGGGCACCACCAAACCGACTACCGATTTCGAGCAGCCCAACTGCTCCAGCTTCACAATCATGCGCGGCAGAGCGACTTCGGACGACGAAGTCCCCAGCACCAGCAGCAACTCCTCCTTCAGATACTTCACCAGTTTCCAGAGGCTGAAACCGTGCAGGCGGGCGATGCCTCCCAACACCACGAAAACGAAAAGCGCGCTCGTCAGATAGACGCAGAGCAGCAGTTTGCCCAGGGGCAGCAGCGTCTTCAAACCATATTTGCCGATGGTGAATGCCATGGCGCCGAACGCCCCGATTGGCGCGGCCTTCATGATCAGTGCGATCACTTCAAACGTCAGGTGCGTCAGCGAGTCCGCAGCCTCCACAATCGCCTGGCGCTGCTGGTACGCCGCCAGCGCGATTCCAAACAGAATCGCAATCAGCAGCACCTGCAGAATCTCGCCGCTCGCGAAGGCGCCAATCAACGTGTCGGGAATGATGTGCAGCAGGAAATCCACGGTGTGCAATTGCTTGCCCTGCGTGGTGTATTGCTGTACGGATTTTAAGTCCAGCGTGGCGGCATTGGCGTTGATGCCCGCGCCCGGCTGCACAGCCTTCACCACGAAGAATCCCACCAGCAGGGCGAGAGTCGTGACCACTTCGAAATAGGCCAGCGCCTTCAAACCCACGCGCCCGAGCTTGCCCATGTCTCCGATGCGCGCAATCCCCGTCACCACCGTAAGGAAGATGACCGGCGCGATCATCATGCGGATCAGTTTGATGAAGCCATCGCCCAGAGGCTTCATCGCCTCGCCGGCCGCGGGGAACAGCGACCCGAGTGCGATGCCCGCTGCGATGCCGGCAATCACGCGGAAGTAGAGCGTCCGATAAAAGGGAGGGCCTGCCGCCACGAACTATACCGCCGCCGCGCGGGCCAGTTCAGCCCCATCGGGCAGCGCCTGCACATTCCGGCAGAGGTCGCGCAAACGCCGGCTCTGGGCGGTCGAACTTGCCTGAAACCTGCGACGATTCACGCGTCCCCCTGTCAGCCAGATTTCTACTGCCGGACGGCCGCTTCTTCGCCGAAGCTCGTTACCTCGGCAGCTACCGGCTCGATGCGCGTGCGCAGGCGGGCCACCGTCGCGCCCTCGAATTCGAAGCGCTCCGTCAACAGGTCGGCAGGCGTGAAGCAACTGCGCGCGACACCCGCACGAGCGTGTTCGGTGCTGCGCGTCAGCACGTGATACAACTCGTGCGCCACCACGCGCGCCATCGCCCTGCCGTAAAGAAAATCGCGCTGCGCTCTGGCAGTCTGCGCCAGCGACGAGGACACGCTGCGCGTCAGCGCCGTGCAATTCAATTGACTGAAGGGGAGCACCTGACCGTCGCTGATCGATGTCGTGGCCAGACTCTTGGTGGCGACCGCTGGGGCTTCGGCCGCACCGTAGCCGGGCGCCAGTCCGCAATTGCCGCTCAATTCCAACACCGCGAGCATTTCGGCGTTCGACTCTTCACCGGTCTGAGCGCCCACGCTGCGCCACTCGACGCTGTATCCCGCCTGACCCATCAGGACACTCACTTCGCGCTTCATTTCCGCCAAAGGTGCCGCGGGTTGGTTGTTGCCGCCCTTCAGATACACCACCAGCGTGGCATCCGCAGAGGCGGCCGACGGGGCCGAACTTGCGGGCACACTACCGAAGACGAGGCACAACGTTGCCAGTAGACGCGCAGACACGGCGCAAACCCACTGGCATTATATCCCATCCTCCGCGCCCGCTTCGGCGCGCCAATCCGCCGCGCCCGCCTCCGGGCGTCAACCCCCCGCGATTGCCTCGGCGCGTCGAACGATATTCAACCGCGATCAACGCAGATAAACGCCGATAACACAGCGTTTTCTTACCTCCGTTTTCTTATCGGCGTGCATCGGCGTTCATCGGCGGCCAAAGGTTCCAGGCCTTTTTTCAGCAGCCTCTAGAGTTTCCCCAGATCGATCCTCCAAACATTCTGCTCCCGCAGATTCGACAGCCATACCGATCCATGAGCGGCGCGCACCGAATCGCCGCCCGCCCCGAGCCACTGCGCCACCACCTTATTGCTCGCCGGATCGATTTTCGAAAGCGGCACTTGAAACACCGTCGCCCACACGTAGCCTTCGCCGAATGCCAGTTCGCCGCCCGTGCCCGGTATGCCCAGTTCGATATTCGCCACCACCTTGCGCGATTTCATATCGACCCGCGACACCGTGCCGTCGCCCTGATTCAGCGTCCAGACCGAACCCGCTCCCATCGTCAGGAAGCGCGGGCCGGGACCCACGGGAATCGTGTCCGTGACCGCGTTCGTCTTCGCATCCACGCGCGTCACGACGCTCTTCTCCGGACTGCTCACCCAGATCGCCCCGTCCCCATAAACGCAGGAGACCGACCCGGGCGCGACCGCGATCTCCGCCGTCACCTGATTCGTCGCCGGATCAATCCGCGACAGCGTGCCCTTGATGTCACTCACCATCCACACCGCATCCGGCGAAGACACCAGGCCGCCTTCGCTGTTCGCCGGTCCCACGGGAATCGTCGCCGCCACCTGATTCGTCTTTACGTCGATGCGGGCCAGTGCCGGTTTGGCTCCATTCTCCGTACCGGGCCGGTCGCCGCACAGCGGCACCCACACACTGCCAAAGCCCGCGGCCAGTCCAGAGCAGGGCCGCTTGCCCACCTCAATATTCGCCACCGCCAGATTGCTCTTCACGTCGAGCCGGTGGACTGTGTTCTTCGGGCCGTTGGACACCCAAATCGCATCGTCGGTCATCACCTGCCAGTCCGGAGTGCCCGGCAATGGAAAGACCGCGGCCGGCGTGATCGCCGTCATCTCGCGCTTCACCGCGGGGTCGCTGACTCCGGTGCGCGGCGGACGCTTCGGCCGTTCCTTCTTCTCCGCTGCCGGCGCCGCCGGATCCTGTCCGAAGACCAGTAGCAGGGGCATGCAGGCGCCAAAACTGACTGTCCCGATGGTTCGTAGAATTTGTTTGGTCGTCATTTGCTCCCCTATTCCGCCAGCGTTGCCGCGATGCGGCGCGTGTCCAACCGGATCACCTTGCCTGCCGCTTGATTCGCCAGCCACACCGTATTCTGCGTGGTCAGCAGATATCCCGAGCCCTCGCCATAGAACTGTTGCACCACTTTTTCCGCCTGCGGATCGATTCGCGTGATCGGAAAACCGGTGATGCTGACCCATAGCGAGCCTTCGCCGAACGCCATCGCGCCGCCCGTAGCCGGAGCGCCCAATTCGATGGTCTTCGTCACCTTGTTCGTCTTGGGATCGATGCGGTCGATCTTGCCATCCTTCTCGCACAGCACCCACACGGAACTCTCGCCGAATGCCAGCGCGGTCGGACCACCCGACACTTCGATCGACTTGTCCACCAGGTTGGTTTGCGGATCCACGCGGAGCACGCGGTCTTCCGCCGGGCAGGTCAGCCACAATGCCGTCTCGCCGAATGCCAGCGTGTTGCAGTCCGCATAGACGCGGAATTCGGCCACCACTTCGTTCTGCACCGGGTCGATGCGAGAGAGCGTGCCGCGCCCATCTGTGAACATCCACACGCTGTCCGTCGTCGCGGCGATGCCCGCGCGCGCGTTCCCGGTGCCCGTGTTCAAGGTCTTGGTAATTTTGAAACTCTTCGTATCGAGCCGCGCCAGCGTGCCGTCCCCGCAATTGGCCACCCAGAGGCTGTTGAACGCATTCACCAGGCCTCCGCAGGGCTGCTTGAGACCGGTGATGGCCTCGCCGAGTTTGCTCTCCTTGGCCTTTGGGTCCACCCGCGCCAGCCCGTCCTTCGCGGGAATCAGAACGGAATCGGCCAGCGCTAGCCAGGCGGGAGGCGCAGGCACCTCCAGTTCCGCCTCGCTCTTCAACTCAGTGTAGGGAATCCGTATCCCTGGAGTTTTGATGCCGCCGGCGGGCGGCGCCGTACGTTTGATTTCCTTCTTGTCCGCGGCAATGCCGCTACTTACAAAGATGGCAAATAGTACATAACTTGTGCCTGTAACTAGACGCATGGCATTTCCCTCTGGGTGATGTGATTGACTAACACGCCGACGTGGGATGCTTTCCGCGTAACGGGACGGAAATGAGGCGGCACGGCCTCGGAAGGTTTTCCCGAGTATAGCGCGGAACTCCCCGCCAGTGGAAGGTTTCTTGACATATTTGCCAGCAAATGCTACAACTTGCTTCATCGGTTCCACCGGCCGCATGCACTCCGGCCGTATCGCCCCTGTCTGGCGCGATTCTCCCCTGTCTGGAAACCCGATCCCCTGTTGCGTCGCTTTCTTCCCGGGTCTTTCACTCGGATTTACGGATCAGACGCTACTATGCCAAGCATTGCTGTTCGTATCGCCGGACGTCTCCTCGTCCTTGTCTCCCTAGCCTGTACTGTGCAGGCGCAAACTCCCACGGCATCGTCACCCGATTTCTTTGAAACCAAGGTCCGCCCGGTACTGGCAAACAATTGCTGGAATTGTCACGGCAATTCCGCCCTGGGAGGCTTGCGGGTCGATAGCCGCGAAGGCCTCATGAAGGGCGGCAAGTCCGGAGCTGCCATGGTGCCCGGCGAGCCCGATAAAAGCCTTTTGATCACTGCCATCCGGCAGACGGGCTCGACTCTGAAAATGCCCCAGGGCGGAAAACTCAAGGACAGCGAGATCAACGATATCGTTGCCTGGGTGAAGGCCGGCGCTGTTTGGCCGGCGTCCGGCGCAGTACAAACTTCCACCAGCGACGGCAAGTATCACATCGCCCCGGAGCGCCGCGCGTTCTGGTCGCTGCAGCCGCTGAAGAATCCGCCGGCGCCCGCGGTCAAAGACCCGCGCTGGTCCAAGTCGGAAATCGACCGCTTCGTGATCGCGCATCTCGATCAGCAGGGCCTCAAACCGGTAAAGCCCGCCGCCAAACGCGATCTCCTGCGCCGCGCCACGTTCGACCTCACGGGCCTGCCGCCGACGCCGGAAGAGATCGCCGCCTTCGACAAAGATCAGTCGCCCGACGCCTTCGCGAAGGTGGTGGATCGCCTGCTTGCGTCGCCTCACTACGGCGAACGTTGGGGCCGCGAGTGGCTCGATGTCGCGCGCTATGGCGAAGACGACTACCGCAGCCTCAACCCCAATCCGCGCGGCTTCCGGCCCTATCCCAACGCGTTCATCTATCGCGATTGGGTGATTCAGGCGTTCAACGACGACCTGCCTTATGACGCGTTTGTGAAGGCGCAGCTTGCCGGCGACCTGCTCGATCCCAAGACCCGCTACAAGACTGTTCCCGCCACCGGCTTTCTCGGTCTCGGCCCCTGGTATTACGACAACGGCTCGGTGGAAGTCACCCGCGCCGATGAGCGGCACGACCGTGTGGACGTGGTCACGCGCGGCTTCCTCGGACTCACCGTCGCCTGCGCCCGCTGCCACGATCACAAGTACGATCCCATTCCGCAGACCGATTATTATTCCTTGGCCGGCGTCTTCCTGAACACTTCGTACCACGAGTATCCGCGCGTGCCCAAATCCGTGGTCGATTCCTATACCAAGGTCGAGGACGAGATCGAGAAGAAGCAAAAGATGCTGCAGACCATGCAAACCAATCTCGGCACGGAACTCGCGGAATCGCTGGCATTCAAGGCTTCGGCTTACTTACAGGGCGTCTACGACGTGGTCGTGTCGAAGCGCGAGATGGATACCGTTGTCGAGAACCGCAAGCTTGATTACGAACTGCTGGACCGGTGGATCAAGTACATGGAAAAGCCCACCGACAAGTACAAATACAAAGAAGCCTGGCAGACCATGATCAAGCGCGCCCTGGCGGCCAACGCGGGCCCCGCCGGTGGACGCGGTGGACGCGGCGGCGCGGCCGGCATGGGGGCGGCGCCTGCGGCAACTCCGGCGACTCCGGCAACTCCGGCAACTCCGGCAACTCCGGCAACTCCGGCAAGCGCGCCGGCGACCAAGGCGGCGCCTGACGCCGCGGCCGCCGTACCCGCGCCGGAAATGGAAGCGGCGAAAGCTCCGGAAGCGGCGACAGCTCCGGAAGTGGTGAAAGACCCCATGCCGGCGACTCCCGAAGCGCCGAAAGCAGTAGCGGCGACTCCTGCCGCCGGTGGTGGTGGCGGTGGTGGCGGCTTTGGAGGCGGTGGTGGTGGACGCGGCGGACGCGGTGGCGCAGGCGGTGGCGGCAACCCGGAAGTCAAAAAGCTTGCCGACGAGTTCCAGGAGAACGTCGTCAAAGTCATGCTCGCCCGCAAAGACCTGAACGAAGAGAACGAAGTCATCGTCGCGAAATCGCTGGACGGCACCAAGAAAAAGAAGCGCGCTAACAAGCCCAACGAATTCATCACCAACGACGATTTCTGCCCCAATTGCGGCCTGCGCCTCAAGAACATGCCGGAGGAAGAAAACAACTTCTGGACGGAAGTCTTCCAACGCGAATTGCGCGATTCCGATGACCCCGCGGCCATGATGGCCATGGGAGGCGGACGCGGCGGCAAGCCCGGCGTGCTGCTCTTCCGCGGCTGGGGGCTCGAAAGCCGGACCGGCTCTGAATCTCAAACCCAGATGGCCACCATCCGCACCGACATCGAAGAGGGGCGCAAGAAACTCGACCCCGCTTATCCGTTCGTGCACGGCGTGGAAGACGCGGCCAAGCCCGTCGAATTACAGCTCGCGATTCGCGGCAATCCGGAAAATCTCGGAGCCGAAGTGCCGCGCCACTTCCTCAGCATTCTCTCGCCGGACGAGCCCAAACCCTTCACCACCGGCAGCGGCCGTCTGGAGCTGGCGGAAGACATTCTGCAACAGCCCATCAGCATGCGGGTCATCGTAAACCGTGTCTGGAAAGGGCACTTCGGCACCGGCATCGTGGATACTCCGAGTAACTTCGGTACCACCGGCGAACGGCCCACCAATCCCGAGTTACTCGAGTATCTGGCCAGTTCCTTCGTCAAGAACGGGATGTCCATCAAGAAGCTGCATCGCGAGATCATGCTCACCTCGGTCTACCAGCTCTCCACGGAAAACGACCCGGCCAACGCCGCGAAAGACTCCGGCAACCGTTCCTACTGGCGCTTCGACCGCAAACGTCTCGAAGCCGAACAACTCCGTGACGCTGTGCTGATGGTCTCCGGCAACCTCGATAAATCTGCCGGCGGGCCGTCCATCGATCTCACCCCGGCCTTCACCCGCCGTACGGTCTACGGTAAGGTCAGCCGCTACAAGCTCGACGAATATCTCCAGCTCTTCGATTTTCCGGCGCCCAATATCAGCGCCGAGAAGCGCTTCACCACCACGGTGCCGTTGCAGCGCCTCTTCCTGATGAATAGCGATTTCATGCAGGCGGAGGCCGAGCAGCTTGCCAAACGCGTCGCAACCGAGCCGGACAATCGGGCGCGAATCCGCAAAGCCTATTCACTGGTTTACGGCCGGGAGCCCAGCGAGACTGAAATCAAACTCGGCCTCGAATACCTGCACACCGAACCGATGAAAGAGTTCGAAGAGAACAAACTGAAGCCCGCCGACACTCCCGCGGGTGGACGCGGCGGTCGAGGCGGCGGAGGCGGAACCGGAGGCGCACCCGCGGTCACCACCGACGCAACAAAACCCGCTGCCGACGCTGCTGCTGTTACGGCCGAAGCGGCCCCCGCGGCACCCGCGGCCGACGGCGCCGCTCCCATGGGTATGGGCATGATGGGCGGCATGGGAGGCTTCCCCGGAGCGGGCGGCGGACGTCGTGGCGCCGGTCCCGGCGCTCCGGCCACCGTCAAGTACGAACCTTCAGCTTGGGGCCGCTATGCCAAAGTCCTGTTCAGCTCCAGCGAATTTCTGTTCATTAACTAGGAGACCCTATGTCCAGTCATAAATCCTCTAACCCGGTAACTCGACGCGAGGCCCTTCGCAAAGTGGGTAACGGTTTCGGCATGCTGGCCTTCGCCAGCATGGTGAACAGTTCTCTGGCGCGCGCGGGTGCCGTGCTCGATGCCGAAGGCAACATCGGAGTCTCCGGGCTCGATCACCCGCAGCGCGTCAAGCGCGTCATCTTCCTCTTCATGAATGGCGGCTGCTCATCGATCGACAGCTTCGATCCCAAGCCGGCGTTGGAAAAATACGACGGCCAACCGCTGCCCGGCGGCACCGTCAAGACCGAGCGCCGCACCGGCGAACTCATGAAGTCGCCCTTCAAGTTCAAGAAATACGGGCAGTGCGGCATGGACGTCAGCGAACTCTGGCCCCACCTGGGTGAAGTAGCCGACGACATCTGCTGGGTGCGCTCCGTGTTCACCGAGATTCCGAATCACGAGCCGTCGTGCCTCATGATGAACACCGGGGCCAACCAGGCGGGACGCCCCTCCATGGGCGCCTGGCTGACTTACGGTCTCGGCACCGAGAACCAGAATCTGCCGGGCTACGTCGTGCTTTGTCCGGATGTCCCAACCACAGTCGGCCCTCCGTTGTGGAGCAACGGCTTCCTTCCCGCCGTCACGCAGGGCACCTTCATTTCGAATCGCGTGCAGACCGCTGCCGACGGCGCCGGTGGCGCGGACGGCGAAATGGCGATGGGCGAGGACATGCCCGACGAAATGAAGGAGGAGAAGGATAAGGACGGTAAGGAAAAGCCCAAGAAAGTCACGATTGAGCGCACCTTCGACCCCAAGAAACTCGTGAGCTTCGTGAACAATCCGAAGTTCTCACTTACCGAGCAGCGGCGCGAGTTAGACCTTCTCCAGAAACTGGAAGGCATGCGCGAGTCCAACGTGGGCACGGACCAGCAGGTGGAAGGCGTCATCAAATCGATGGAAGTCGCCTACCGCATGCAGACCGAAGCGCCCGAGGTCTTCGACGTTCGCAAGGAATCGCAGGCCACGCTCGACATGTACGGTCCCGGTCCTGTGGCGCGTGGTGCGCTGACCGCTGTCCGACTGGCCGAAAAAGGCGTCCGCATGACGCAGGTGTACTATTCCAAGGGCGACCCGTGGGACGCGCATGGCGATATCTTTGCCCACAAGGTCAATGCCAAGAACTCCGACCAGGCCTTTGCCGCGGTAGTCAAAGATCTCAAGGGACGCGGTCTGTGGAAAGACACGCTGGTGGTCTGCGGCTCTGAATTCGGCCGCACCCCGGTGCGCGAAGTGGGCGGCGCCAGCGGCTCCGTGAAGCGCGGCCGCGATCACAATCCGTTCGGCTTCACGATGTGGCTCGCCGGCGGCGCTGTGAAAGGCGGCACGATTTACGGCGCCACGGACGACTTCGGCTTCAAGGCCGTCGACAAGCCCGTTCACGTGCACGATATCCACGCCACCATCTTGTATCTGTTCGGCATCGAACACACCAAGCTGACTTATCGCTACAGCGGCCGCGACTTCCGCCTGACGGACGTCTCCGGCCAGGTGCTTCACGATCTGATCGCCTAGTAGCTCGTGGTAAGATCGCTCCCTCACATAGCAGAGCCGCGACCGTGAGGGGGCTCCCCTTTCGTGCCCATTCCACCAAATTCCCCCGCATTTTTCGACTCGTCCGCCCACTCCGTAAACCGAAATCCCATTTACCAAAGTTCCCCCAGGTAAACTCTGCAAACTTATCTCCCTCATACGACATTTTGATTTGACTTAACCTACGCCATTAACCTAAACTCCAACAATAACCTTACTCAAGGGTCAGTAATACCCTCCTTGTCGAGACAGCAAGTCCCCCGTCGGAACGCTTGCACAACACACTCAAAGAAACCTGCGTTTTGGAGGATATTTTGCTCAAACGATCTCTCGTCGCATTATTGCTGGTAGCATTCTCGCTTGCCGCGCAAACCAGCTCGGTACAGGGAAACATCACTGACGGATCTCAGGCCGCCGTTCCCGAAGCCGTCGTGACGATTACCAATCAGAGTACAGCCGCCGCTCGAAAGGCGCTTAGCAGCGCCGCCGGCGCGTACAGTTTTGCCCAGTTGCCCCCGGGCGCCTACAAGCTTGCCGTTGAAAAGCCTGGCTTTCGCAGCGCAATGGCGGACATTACCCTGCAGGTCGATACGCCTGCCAATCTCAACATCCAACTCGAACTCGGTCAGGTCACCGAATCCGTCAGCGTAGAGGCCGAGGCGCTCTCCATCAATACCCAGAACGCATCCATCGGCAATCCGTTTACCGAAAATCAGGTAAAGGGTCTGCCTCTACAGACCCGCAACGTGGTTGCGCTGCTCAGCCTGCAGCCCGGCGTTGCCCCCACCGGCCAGGTGCTTGGCGCCAAGGCCGACCAGAACAACGTGACGCTGGATGGCGTAGACGTAAACGACCAGGAAGGCAACTCCGGCTTTAACGCCGTGCTTCCCGTGCCGCTCGATTCCGTGCAGGAGTTTCGCACCACGGTGGCCGGCCAGGGAGCCGATCAGGGTCGCTCCTCCGGCGGGCAGGTTTCGCTCGTCACCAAAGGCGGCTCTAACGCCTTCCACGGTTCGCTCTACGAGTACATGCGCAACACCTATACCGCAGCCAACACCTGGTTCAATAACCGCGCTGGTGTGGCGCGCACGCCGCTGGTTCGCAATCAGTATGGCGCTTCCCTCGGTGGCCGCATGATTCGCAATCGCGCCTTCTTCTTCTTCAATTTTGAAGATCGCAAAGATCGTAGCGGCAGCGCAGTCACCCGAACTGTGCCTTCGGAGACCTTTAAGCAGGGTGTGGTGCAGGTGGCGCTCAACAACGGCACTACGGCGCAACTCAACTCCGCCGATATCGCCGCGGTGGACCCGCTGCACCAGGGCATCAACAGCTACATGCTCAGCCAGTTCAAGCTTTACCCCTCGGGGAACGATCCCAAGGCGGCGGCCGATGGCGGGCTGAACTTCTCCGTGCTGCGTTTCAACGCGCCGCAGAAACTGGACAACCGTGCCTACGTGGGACGCATGGATTTCAACCTCGACTCCGCCGGCAAGCACACCCTGATGCTGCGCGGCACCCTCGCCGATAACGCGCAGGATTCGAGTCTCGCGCAATTCCCCGGACAATCCGCCGCCGCCAAGAGCCTCGACAATTCCCGCGGACTCGCTGCTCGCTATACGACGGTGATTTCGCCGAGCGTGGTCAACGTGTTCGGCTACGGCTACACACGCTTGGGCGCCGCCTCCACCGGGAACACCACGGTCGTCCCGTCGTTCTTCTTCGCCAATCTGACGACCACGCCCCGCGCGTCGCAGCGCGTCGCTCCCACCACCAACATCGTGGACGACCTCACTTGGAACAAAGGCCGCCACACCGTGCAATTCGGCGGCAATCTGCGCTTCATCGCAAACGACCGCACGGCGTTCAACAATCTGCCGAACTACAGCTTCAGCCGCAACACGCTGCTCGGGCTGGGCGGCGATGTTACGGCCAACGTGCTCTCCCTCATGCAATCGCGCTACGGCAGCGCCATCAAGCTTTCGTCCGCGACCAACGTGACCAATGCGCTCGGCCCGATGTACGGCCTCATCAACCAGTACGGCGCCACCTATAACGTGGGCGCCGACGGCAAGGCCATTCCCTTCGGCAATCCCGTGCCCAAATCCTTCGGCACCCAGGAGTACGAATTCTACGTGCAGGACAGCTTCAAGTGGCGCCGCAACATCACCTTCAACTACGGCCTGCGCTATTCGCTGGACACGGTGCCCTACGAACGTAACGGCATCGAGGGTGTTTCGCAGACGCCGCTCAGCCAGTTCTTCGCGGACCGCGTCGGCGGACAGGATCGCGGCATCCCCAACGCCTGGCTGCCCACCTCGGTGCTCACCTACAACCTCGGCGGGCCTGTGAATAAAGGACCCGGCTGGTTCCCGCGCGATAACAACAATCTCGCGCCGCGCTTCTCCATGGCCTATGCACCGGATGGCGACAGCTTCTTCGATCGGCTCCTCGGTAAAGGCAGCGTGCTCCGCGGCGGCGCTGGCTTGATGTACGATCACTACGGCAACAGCATGGTGACGTCCTTCGCCTCCTCCGGTTCCCCCGGACTTTCCACCACCGTGTCGCAGCCGCTCAATACAGATTTCAGCACCTCGTTCCGCTACGCCGGCGGCGCGCTGCCCGCCATCCCCCCGTCGCCCGCCACCGGCTTCCCCTTCACGCCTCCCACGGTGATCGGCGGCTTTACCAGCTTCAGCGGCGTGGCTTCCGACTTGGCCGCGCCCTACCAGTACCTGCTGAACTTCAGCTATGCGCGCCCCCTGCCCAAGAAGATGACCATCGAAGTGGGCTACATCGGACGCCTCAGCCACAAAGGACTCATGCAGCAGGATTTCGCTCAGCCCATGACGCTCTTTAAGGACACCAAGAGCGGCCAGACCTGGATGCAGGCTTCCACCATGCTGAAGCGCCTCTACGACAGCGGCATCACCCCGGCGCAGGTGCAGGCCAACCCGTCCCTGATTCCGCAGATTCCGTTCTTCGAAGATATCTTCCCCGGCGCCAAGAACTACAAGTTCAACGGCAGCGCCTCCGCCAATTACTACTACTCGGTGTACGGCACCTACGCCGGCAGCGATCTCGATGCGCTTAACGATATGGATCGCCTGCGCCAGTCCAACGGCACCTGCATCTCCGTCTACGGCTGCAACACGTTCTTCGCCAACCAGGCCGCCGGTCTCAGCGCCTGGACCAATGCCGGCAAGAGCGGCTTCAACGGCCTGCAGGTCGTCCTGCGCCGCACCTTCTCTAGTGGCTGGGGCTTCGACTTCAACTACACCTGGAGCCACTCCCTGGACAATCTCTCCGGCGCCGAAAGCGATAGCACCGGCACCGGCGTGCAGGACGCCTTCAATCCCGATGGCTTCCGCGGCCCCTCTGGCTTCGATATCCGTCACAACGTCACGGCCAACACCGTCGTCGAACTGCCTTTCGGTCACAACAAGAAGTTCCTCAAAACCATGCCCCGCTGGGCGGACGCGGTGATCGGCGGCTGGCAGGTCTCCCTGCTCGGCACGCTGCGCACCGGCACTCCGGTCAACATCTCTAACGCCGGCCTCTATCCCACGAACTACCTGAGCTCGGCGATCGGTATCCTGAAGCCCGGCGCGACCATGCCGGCCAACTTCCTCCAGACCGACGAGAAAGGAATCCCCAGCATCCTTCCTTCGACTACCGCGGTCACCTCCTTCACCGGCCAGGACCCCGGCACGGTCGGCACCCGCGGCATCCTCCGCGTTCCCGGCAATATCAACTTCGACGCCTCCATCAGCAAGAGCTTCCGGATGCCGTTTGAAGGCCACCGCCTGAGCCTGCGCGGCGAAGCGTTCAACAGCCTCAACCACGTCAACTTCACCACGCCGAACCTGAGTCTCGCGACTCCTTCGACCTTCGGTGAATTGACCAGTACTTCCGCCGCTCGCGTTATGCAGTTTGCGTTGCGCTACGAATTCTAGTCGTGGCCAAACTCGCATATCTGATCTGTCCAATTGCCCTGCTCGCCGCCAGTATTCCTGGCGTCGAGCAGGGCGTTTTCCCGTCAAGCTGGATCACCGGCGGCCCCAACTGCATCGAGGTGCCGGACTGGCAGATTCACGAATACAATCCCAACCTCTACATCCTGCGCGAATCGGGCTGCACCAACTACGAAAAGCCCTTCCTCTATCTCTTCTTCGGTAGCGAACGCGCGCTGCTCATCGATACCGGCGCGGGCGCGAGCGACGCCGCCGCCGTCACGCAAAAGCTCATCGCCAAATGGCTGAAGCGCAACAAGCGCGATTCCATCCCGCTCGTCGTCGCCCATACCCACGCGCACGGCGATCACACGGCAGGTGACAAAGGCTTCGACGGACTCCCCAATACCACCCTCATTCCCGCCACTGTGGAAGCCGCGCAGAAAGCCTTCGGCATCGCCGAGTGGCCCACGCAAGCTGGCAGCATAGATCTCGGCGGACGCGTCATCGACGTGCTTGCCATCCCCGGACATCAGCCCGCGCACGTCGCCTATTACGACCGCCAGACCGGCATCCTCCACACCGGCGACCACCTCTATCCGGGCCGTCTCTACGTCAGCGATTTTCCAGCCTACCTGGCCAGCACGCGCCGCCTCGTGGAGTTTACCGCCACCCGCCCCGTCAGCCACATCGTGGGGTGTCATATCGAACAGTCCTTCACTCCCTTCGTCGATTACCCGGTGCGCACCACCTACCAGCCGCATGAGCATTCACTCGAAATGGGACGCGCTCAACTCCTCGAATTGCTGGGTGGACTCGAAGCCATGCAGGCCAAGCCCGAACGTGCGCTTTTTCGCGATTTCACGATCTGGCCGCGCTGACCTTGGTGGATTACCACCACCCGCGGTCAACATCCACCACCATTGCCGCCCCGCCACTTCCGTCTCGCCGTCTGTTTTGAGCGCCTTACGTTTTGGCACGCTTCTTGCAACTTATCTCGGCAGGAGGAAGCAATCATGAAAACCATCAACAAAGTAATCGCCCTGGCGGCCCTGGCTGGAGGCTCGATGTTCGCACAGACACGTATCTCCGTCGGCATCGGCATCGGCACACCGGCTCCGCGATACTACGCGCCTCCGGTCTATTCCGTGGCGCCGGTATACGATCCGTATTACATGCCGCCCGCTCCCGGCCCCGGCTACAGCTGGACCGCCGGCTATTGGGGCCCGCGCCGCGTCTGGGTTCCCGGATACTGGCGCGCGCCGGTCTACGGTGCTCGCCGCGTTTACGTAGCGCCGCGCTTCCGTCCCGGTGGCCACGGCTACCGCCGCTAACGTTCAGGTCCACTCCATGTGATGTTGTAGCGGCGTTCCGCCGACCCTGCGGAAGCCCAGCCTCTCATAGAGCCGGATCGCACCGGAGTTGAGGACGTTCACTGTGAGCGTCACTCTTCGCCCGTCCTGCCTGGCACGCTCCAGCACCTGCCCGATGGCCGCGGCACCGACGCCGCGGCCGCGCAGGGCGGGTCTGATCATCACTTCCACAATGTGAACTTCGCCAGGCAGGCTCGCCTTGAAGATCCATCCCGCCCGCTCGCCATCGGCCACAATCACGCTGCTCTGGCCTTGCGGATAACCGGCCCGCGGACCCATGCGCCGGTTGCCTACCTGCATCCCCACAATCTGCACACGCAGGCTCTCCGGCCACTGCTCCGCGCCCAGCTCCATGGCTATCGTCTCGGCGAGCAAGCCGAGCAGGAACTCGTCGTCCCCCGCGTCCTCCGGTCGTAGCAGTACCGTCATGCCGCCGCCAAATCCTCGGCCAGCCACGACTCAAAAAGCCTCGTAACCGCCGCGCGGTAGTCTTCCGTCGTCGCGCACAAGGTGTACGGAAAACCAGCCGTGTCGAGCGTCGCCGCCATCGGAGACGAACCGTCCGGCCGGGGCCGCAGCAAAATCGCCACACCGCGCATCGGCATCGCCGGATCTTCCGCGCACTTCCGCGCCAAGCGGTAGTCCCGCTCCAGAGCCCGTTCCTTCGGCCCCCAATCTTCTCCCGGCAACAACAGGTAATGCCGGCACGAGCGGACGTTCTCGTCCACCGTGTATTGGTACGGCCGCTTGTCGTGTATGTGGGCCAGCGACACCGGCACATACAGCACGCCGGCCGGCATGGCCGAATGCTCATTGAAGCTGCTCAGAATCTCATCGAACGCCACGCGTTCTTCTTCCAACTCCCAGTCATTGGCACAAAATACTCGGTGCATCCGGTACATCTTTTTCTACCTGTCCGTGGCCCAGCTATCAAAAGTAACGCGGCCCCCTTCTCCTGAGCAGGAGAAAGGATGGCCGCGTGGTGGTTCAAATTCAAGCCCCACCCAGCGGGGCTCTCTGGCGTGTCTTAGTTGCGGCTTGGGAAAATCCCCTGCACGCAAATAATATAGTTCATCCCCAGGTACGGATCCTCCGAGGTGAACGGAATATTGCTTCCGATCACCGAGCACATCATCGGATTCATCTTTGCATTGCTGTTGCTGGAGTAGATCGGCAAGGCCTTTGCACGATCGTCCGACACGCCGTAAATATTGCCCGCCGGCGTTGTCGCCGTCTGCCCGGTGTTGTCGCACGCCACGCTGTGATTGTGTGCCGGCATGTTGGATGTCAGCAGTGTAGTGCTGGGCACCCCGGCCATTTCACCCAGAACCACCGGCGGCAGTCCCGGACCGGGCCCAGTGCCGATCGGATTGCGGCTGCGCAGATCCGGCAGCGCAAACGTGGTTGTTCCATTCCCACCGAACGTCGTGCCCAAAATCGCAAACAGCGCGGAGTTCTGGGCAATCGACAGGATTTGGCCTGCGCAGAACATGAATCCCTTCGGCGCGAAAGTACCAGCGAACATGGTGATCGTGCCCATGAGTTGGTTGGCTCCCATATCGTCCTCTCCTTTCCGTGTGTCGCCAGCCTAATTCCGGCTCGGGAAAATGCCTTCCAGCGCGATGATGTAGTTCAGACCCAGGTAGGGGTCCTGCACACTGACTGGCAGTCCGCTGCCGGCCATCCCCACCATTTGCGGGCTCATCGTCGCATTCGCCGGGTTTCCGCTGTATACCGGCAGAGTCGTGGTGCGGTCGTCGGAGACGCCCGGAATTAATCCGGAAGGCTGCGTCGAGGTTTGGCCAGTGTTATCGCACATAATCAGGTGATTGTGCGCAGGCAGGTTTTGTACCGTTAAGGTCACCGTGTTCGACCCCCCCACCTGCCCCAGGTCCACATTCGGCAAACCCGGCCCCTGGCCAGCTCCTGCAGGCGTGCGCCCGCGTAAGTCCGGTAAGGCAAACGTGGTCTGGCCGTTGCCTCCATAGGTGGTTCCCAAGATCGAAAACAGCGCGGTGTTCTGGGCGATCGGCAGCAGTTGCCCCGCGCAAAATGCCCATCCCCGCGGGGCGAAATTCCCCGCGAACATTACGATACTTCCAATAAACGGTTCCGTAGACATATCGTCTTTTCCTTTCGTCTCCTAAGCGATGGTTCCCAAGGACTGTTGAAGGCCATGTACGAGGAAGATCCCGGCGCGCCTCACTGTTGCTGGAGGCGCACCGGGCAGTTCCAACGATTAATTACACCTGGTGCCGATCCCAACGCGAATAATCGGCGTGTTATTGGTTTGAGTCACGTGAAGCCCTACGATGTCTCCCACTGCCACAGCTACCGGCGTGCCGTTCGAGCAACTCCCAGCTCCCAGGACCGACAGTGAGGTGGTGAGTGTGCACGTCAGACCGGTGTCGGCTCCGTTCTTCACCAGGGTCACTGCTATGTTATCGGCGACGCCCGCCGGGGTAATCGAGATCGACTTGACGGTCAAGGTATCGAAAGTGCAAGCCACCGGCATCGCAAGGCCGGTGAACTGCGCACCGTTCGTAGTCTGCGGAGTATCGCCCGTCAGAGGCAGGTAAAAGGGAGTCAAGTTGTTCGGATTGACGAAGCCTGTTCCGAATACACCCGCCCCGTTTGCTCCTGTTGGACCAGCCGGACCCGTGGGACCAGCTACCGTCGAGGCCGGCCCCTGCGCTCCCGTCGGACCGGTCGGACCAGGGCCTCCTGTCGGACCCGTCGGCCCCGTGGTGCCTGCACCAGTCGGACCCGTCGGCCCCGTCGGACCCGCGGCGCCCGCACCAGTCGGACCTGTTGGCCCAGTCGGACCTTGCGCGCCAGTATTTCCCGTCGGACCAGTCGGACCAGTAAGACCTGTACCAGTCGGACCCGTCGGACCAGTTGGACCTTGGGTGCCAGTATTTCCCGTTGGACCAGTGGGACCAGTGGGACCTGTGGGACCTGAACCACTCGGACCAGTCGGACCAGTCGGACCTGCGGGGCCACTAGAACCCGCTGGACCTGTGGGACCTGAACCACTCGGACCCGTCGGGCCAGTCGGACCCGTAGCACCTGAACCAGTCGGACCTGTCGGACCAGTCGGACCACTCGCACCGGTCGGACCCGTGGGACCCGTTGGACCTGAACCCGTGGGACCAGTCGGACCCGTGGGGCCGGTCGAACCGGTCGGACCCGTCGCGCCAACAGTACCCGAAGGGCCCGTCGGACCCGTTGCGCCGGGAGCTCCCGGAGGCCCTGTCGGCCCATCCGGACCCACCGACTGAATCACCACATCGAGAAACGCCGGGTGGCTCGTGGTCGCATTTTCCTTGCTATCCAAAACAATCACCGTGCCCGGCGCCGACAAGGCCGCGGAAATTTGCACGCCGTAGTTCGTCGCCACACCACTTACCCAATCCTTCACCAACTGCGTCACGTCGACAGTCACATACTGCCGGTTGCTCGCCGTCGGCACATTCAGGAGGAAAGCCGATAGATACGTCGGACGCGTGTTGAAGGTAACGCCGTTTTCGGTCCACGCGCTCGTCACCTGCGAAATGTCCACTCCGCCGGCCGCCGAAACGCTATTCACGAAGAATGTCATCGTCGCCTTGTTGACCTTGGCCGCAGTCAATCCGGCAGGCAGCGCGCTCAAATCGAACTGAATCAATCCGGTGTTACCCAAGCCGATGGCAATGGCTGTCGCCGTGCCGTAATTGGTTGCCCCCGAGCCGGAGTTGATATATGTGTCCGCGACGGCATTCGCCCCCGCCGCGTTGACGGCTGAAGGCAACAGCATCAGCCCCGCCGCGCACACTCCGAGTATTAGTCTTTGTCCTACTCCCATAGCTTGCCCTCCTGAGAATTCCCTCTGTTGCTTGCGAGTCCTAATTGGTGCGACGCCGGACGCGCCACCCTGCCAGCAGCAGTGCCGATGCCGTCATCCATAAGGAGGCCGGCTCGGGCACCTGGTCCGACGTGACGTCCAGCGCCCAGTGGCTGTCGCCTTGAAAGAAAAGGGTCGCGAAACCGTTATTGAAGTTCGGATCGCCGTCGTAAATAAAGCCGCCGCTCAGATCCGACCCCGCAGTCACGTTGTCATTCTGGGTCAACGCCAGCAGGTAATCGCCCGGGCCCAAGGCCACCTGCGCGAAGATATCCAGGCAGAAATTGGCCCTATCGGGATCTGGCGTACGCGGTCCGCATGGGTCAGAACCGGGCCCCGGGAAGATGCTCCCGCCGTTCACCGATCCGTCCAAGTTGAATAATTGCAGCAGCGGCTCGAACCCGCCCTTGGCAATCACGGCGCCGTTGGCGTTGATTCCCCCGCCGTAACTCAACGTCCTGAAGCTGACCAGCGACGGGTCGGAAACCGTAAACGGTACGAGCAGCACGTCGTTGTCTAACGCAAAATTACCTACGTTGGAGTAGAGGATCGTAGCCGCTGCCGGGGAACTCGATACACCCAGCGTCAATAGGGCCAAGCCCAGAAACCTGAAGATAGTACTCATAAAGATGGTGATTGCAGTATTCGCGTTTGTACGTTTATACCTCATGGACCAGAGCATGTCCATAAGATATTCGAGCCAAGCCCGAATTTCTAAGCTATTTAGTTTGAGGGAGATACCTGACCCTGCCCAGCAACCCTTTTGATTTCAAGGTACTAGAATTGAGGGAGACCATAGTACTAGAGCCTCGAATTCTCTCCGTCACAACCGCACGGGCAGCCCCGGCTTAATATAAAGGATATTGATATCTCATTGATAAGAACGGTTTTCGCGCACAGGCACCTGAGATCGTACCCAAGTTTGAATTGTTAATTTGAAAAGCACGCGACCGCCCGGCAAGGCGTCGTGAGGGGCTAACCTGCCTGTAGAACGCCGTCTTCCAGGCGGCGCATCAGTTCCGGAATCTCTTCCTCGCGGCACGGGTCCGGCACCGTCAGATCCATGGCCACGCGCGATCCGGCGTCCGGCCCTTCCTTGGCCAGCACCACCACCCGCGTACCCAGACGCAGCGCCTCGTCGATATTGTGTGTGACGAACAGCACAGTCGTTCCCGTCTCCGCCCACAGCGTGCGCACCAGTCCCTGCATTTCGCGCCGCGTGCCCGAATCCAGCGCGCTGAACGCTTCGTCCATCAACAGGATTCTCGGCCGCATAATCAGCGCCTGCGCAATCGCTACCCGCTGCTGCATGCCGCCCGAAAGTTGATGCGGATATTTCGCGGCGTCACTTTCCCTCAGTCCGATGCGTTGGATGAATTCACGCGCCACTTCGCGCAATTGCCGCCGCCGCCGGAAGAACGCCGGCGTCATCCGCCCGAAGAGCCCGAACTCGCTGACCTCCGGACCGAACGTGATATTGTCCAGCACGCTCTTATCCGGAAACAGGCTGTACTTCTGCGGCACGTAGCCGCGCGAGGGGTCCGGTTGCGGATGCTCCATGCCGTCGATCAGAATGCGCCCGCGCATGGCCTGCTCGCAGCCCAGCACCAGCCGCAACAGCGTACTCTTGCCGCAACCCGTCTGCCCCAGCACGCAGACAAAGCTTCCCTCTTCGATCTCCAGGTTGATTCCCGCCAGCACGGCGCGCGACGGTGTGCCGTATGCCACGAACACGTCTTCCACTCGAATCAGCGCCATCGTGCTATGCCTCCGTAAACCATGGGTGCAGTCTCCGGTTCAGCACCCGCATTCCCCAATCCACCAGGAACAGCAGCAGCGCCACCCACAGCACATAGGGAATGATTACGTCCATCCCCATGTGGCGGCGCAGCAGCGCGATGCGGTAGGCCAAGCCGTCGGTCGACGCGATCATCTCGCCCGCGAACAGGAACAGCATCACTGCCTTCAAGTTCAGGCGCACTGAGTTCAACACGCGCGGCGCAATCTGCTTCAGCACCACGCGGTAAGCCACGTCGAAATCTCCGGCGCCCAGCGTGAATGCCTTGACCACCTGCTCCGGCGGCACCCCCTTCGTCAGGTTGAAACTATCCAGAATGATGGTCGGGGTCACGCCGATCACAATCAGCATGATTTTCGATAACTCGTCGATGCCGAACGCGATGAACAGAATCGGCAGCAGCGAGAGCGCCACGATCTTGTCGAAGAACAGCACGAAGCGCAGGAAGAACTCGCCGACGAACGGGAAGAGCCCCATATGCAGGCCCAGGATGACCGCGGGAATCAGCAGCGCCAGGCTGAAAAAGAAGCGCCGCGCCGTAGCGCGTGTGTCCTTCCAAAGCATGCTGCGCGAGACCCGATCGTACCAGCCGTGCGCTTCGCCCGCGGCCTCATCTTCCTCCGCCGGCTCCATGACCGCTTTGAGCATTCCCGCGCCCATCTGCGCCACCGTCGGCGTGACGCGATCCTCCGCGTTATCCCGGTGGCGCGCGTCCGACACCCACAGGTACGCGCCAATCGACATCACAAACAGAACCCACGAAAGTCCCGCCGACCAGAAGCGATTCGGTTTGGCGTGAATCAGAAAAAAGCCTGCCGACATATAGCCCCCTACAACTTCCCCGCTGCCGCCATCTGCATGAAGCCGACATCGAACACCAGGCGCACGCGATCCGCTTTGCCTTGCACGCTGCCGTCCGGGTATTTGATGGCGACGTCGTCCACCGATTTCGTTCCTGCGCCCAACAGCCCGTGCTCGAAGCAGAATTGCCGCACCAGCGCCATCTTGGCCTTCAAATCGGACGACGCGCCGAAGACCGTAGCCTCCTTGGCGGTGTAGAACATCTTCGTCGTGCTGAGCTGCTCTTTATAGCTCGCCAGCGTGTCCTGCGAACCCTCCGCGATCCCCGCCAGCACCTTGTCGTTCGTCATCTGTCCCAGCAGTTCGTACCACGCGCCTGTCAGCGCTTTGGCGAACTTCTGTCCCGCGCCGTCCGGCCGGTTCAGCACGTCGGTACGCACCACCGTGAGGTCCAGAATCTCTCCCGGAATCTGCGACGAATTGAAGAGCGAGGTCACGCCCTTCTGTTTCGCCACCTGGCTCACCATGGGCTTCCAGGTCACGATCGCCGAGGCACTGGTATCTCCGATGAACGCCATCGCAATGTCCGAATCGCTGGTATTGATCTTGCGGACTTTCTTGATCTGCTCGCGCAGATTGTTGATGGTCATCGCGCGGTCGAACAGGTATTCGGATACCGTCTTCTCTACCAGCAGCATCTTCTTGCCGGGAAGATCCTTCAGTTGAAGTCCGTTGCGCACCAGCAGCGCGTCGTTGCCGTTGGAGTAGTCGCCCACCAGAATCGCCGTGGTGGGCACGCCCGACGCCGCCGGCATGTCGAGCGCCTCCATGTTCGTCATCGTACAGGCGTCGATATTCTTGGCCACGAAGGCGTCCAGCGAGGGCGCGTAATCGAAGCGCTGTACCTTGATGGTGATGCCGTATTTATCGGCCCACTTGCGCAGAATGCCGCTCTTGTTCAGGTAGTAGTAGGGCGTCCATCCGGCGTACACCGACCATCCAACGGTAAACGCGGGCTTCTGCGCGAAAGCGCTTGCCGCCAATGACAAAAGTAAGAGAGTTCGCCTGAGCATCGTCATCCAATTCCTCGGAGAATCAGTGGCGACACGGCCAGTGGTATTCCCGAATTTTAGCATTGGCGGCGCACAGAGCCGCTGCAGTATTTCTTATCTGCCCGATATGCCTTGTGAATGGCAGCGCAATTCGGGCCTCCCTTCCCCGCTATCTTGTGGACAGTGCTTGCCCCAGGTAGGCGCGCCAGCCACCGAATTTGGTGATCTCCGTGGCACCCGCCACCGCAAAGGGCTCGCAGATGAAACTCTTCACTTTCGAGCCATCGTCCAGCACCGCGTTGCCGATCCCCAGCGGCGCGGGCACGCCTGCCACAAAGCTGCCGAACTGATGCTCCGGCACCGCCCACACCTCCACCTCGATGCCCGGACCCTTGTAGCGCGGATCGCGCACCAGGCCCGGCTTCGGAGGCATCGTGCCGTCCAGCGCGTACAAACGGTACTGCGGCGAAGTACGACAGCTCCGGATCAAGTGCGCGCGCCGGCTCGTCAACTCGTGATTGAGCGGTTGGCCGGTCAAATGCGCGCCCACCACAGCCACGGGGATGCAGCCGGGCGGACAGGCGGACAGATCCATTACGTCGCCCGGTACCGGTCCCTGCGCGCGGTGGAAGCGGTCCGCCAGGTTCAACAAGGCCGGGTCGCTGAACGCCGGACCAATCAGCGAGACGCCGAAGGGCAGCCCGTTGGCGCGCCTTCCCGCGGGCACCGCCACCGCTGCCAGGTCCAGCAGATTCACGAAATTCGTGTAGTAGCCCAGGTTGGTGTTCATCGCCACGGGCTCTGCCGCCACCTGCTCGTGGGTATAAATCGTGCCGGTGGTGGGCAGCAGCATGACGTCCATGCCCTCCCATTGCACTTCGGTGGCGCGGCGCAGATCGCGCAGCTTGTATTCCGCCGCGTAGGCATCCGCCGCCGAGAAGCGCCGAGCCCCCTCGATAATTCCGCGCACCACGGGGTTCATCTCCCCAGCGTGCGATTCGATGAACTCGCGGATTGCCGCATACCGCTCTGCCACCCATGGACCCGAGTAGAGCAGCTTCGCCGCCGCCTGGAAGACCGAATAGTCGATCTCCAGCCTTCTGCCGCCCAACGCCTCCATGCGCTCCACCGCCTGCTCGAACAACGCCGATGCGGCATCGTCGCCGAAGAACTCCAGTTGGGTCGCGGGCGGCACCCCGAACGTGAAACTTCCCGACAGCCAGGGCGTCGCTTCGTCGCCTGCGCGCGGCACCCGGGAGTAGCCGTCATCGGGATCGAACCCCCGCGCAGCGCCCCAAACCGTATACGCGTCGTCGCAAGTCAGCGAGAAAATCGAAATGCAATCCAGCGAGCGGCAGGCCGGCACCACGCCGCGCGTGCTCAGCATGCCGCGCGTCGGCTTCAGGCCAATCAGCCCGTTGAAGGCGGCGGGCACCCGTCCCGACCCCGCGGTGTCCGTGCCCAGCGCGAAACTCGCGAGACCGCTTGCCACGGCAACGGCCGAACCCGAACTCGAACCGCCCGAAATGTAGCGCTCATCGTAGACACTCGAAGGCGCTCCGTGCGGCGAGCGCGTGCCCACCAGGCCGGTGGCGAACTGATCCATATTCGTCTTACCGACGGGAATCGCACCGGCATCCACCAGCGCCTGCACCACACTCGCGCTGCGCCCCGGCGTATAGGCGTAGCCCGGGCACGCCGCCGTGGTCGGCAGTCCCACCAGATCGATATTGTCTTTGACGGCGAACGGGACTCCGTACAGCGGCCGCACCGGCCCCACCGGGTCGCGTTCCAACTTGCGTGCGCGTGACAGCGCCTTCTCCCGCGGCACTACATTGATCCAGACGGGTCCCAGCGGCTGCGTACCCATTCGGTCGTAAATCATCGCAATCACATCGGAAGGGGCCGCGGCGCCGGACTTGTAGAGTTCCCGCAGCGAGCCCAGATCGAGCTTGATATCCCGATACATCCTTATGCCTCCTGACGTAGCGTCACCAGACGCTGTCCTGCACTCACCATGGCGCCCGGGACGCAATTCAGCATCTCCACAACACCCGCTCCCGGCGCCACCACGGCGATCTCCATCTTCATGGCCTCCAGCACCAACAATTTCTCTCCGGCCTGCACCCTTTGCCCGGCCTGCACCGCGATATTCCAGACGCTCGCGGTCACCGGCGAACACACCGCGCGGCAGCCCTCGGGCACCGCGTCCAGTTCCGGTCCCGGAGCGCCGTCGTTCTCCGCCGCGACAAACTGGTCTACGCCGGCCAGTGCCCAACGCTCGCGTTCCGCTTCGAAGGCGTCCTGTTGCGTAAGCTTGAATTCCGCGCTCTGCGTGCGGATCGATTCCAAATACGCGTGATAATCCTTGAGCTTGAATTCGCCTTCTTCGATCCGTAGCGGGTACCCGCCATAGGGGAAGTCCTCGCGAATTTCCAGCAGTTCCCGCGCGCTTACCGGATAGAAGCGAATCTGGTCGAAGAACCGGAGCAGCCAGGGCGGGGAAGCGTGGAAGGTATTCCACATCTGCACCGTGCGCCCGACGAACTGATATCCGCCCGGACCCTCCATGCCGTACACGCACATGTACGCGCCGCCGATGCCGACTGCGTTCTCCGGCGTCCAGGTGCGCGCCGGATTGTACTTCGTCGTCACCAGGCGGTGGCGCGGATCCACCGGAGTCGCCACCGGCGCGCCGAGGTACACGTCGCCCAGGCCGAGCACGAGATAGCTGGCATCGAATACAATGCGCTTCACTTCGTCCACCGAGTCCAGGCCGTTGATGCGACGGATGAATTCGATATTGCTGGGACACCAGGGGGCGTCCGGCCGAACGCTCTGCATGTACTTGCGGATTGCAAGCAGGGTGGCTGGATCTTCCCACGAGAGCGGCAGGTGGACGGTGCGCGAAGGCGCCGAAATATTGTCGAGGTCCGGTATCCGCGCCTCGCACGCTTCCAACGCTTCGAGCAGCGCTTCGCGGCTCAAGCGTCCGGTGTCGTAGTGAATCTGTAGCGAACGCACGCCGGGCGTCAGATCGAGGATGCCCGGTAGCGCCGCATGGCGGATTTCCTGCTCCAGCGCGTGCGCTCGAAAACGCAGGTTGAAGTCGAGCACGTTGGGGCCGTATTCCACCAACAGGGAACGGTCGCCATCCGCCCGGCAGACCACTCCGGGGGCGCGTCGCAGCACCGGATCTTGCCTTTCGTCGCAGCGGAAACGAATGGTATCGCCCGGCCGCAACTGTCCCATTTTCCAAAGTTCATCGTGCCGGATGGTGGCCGGGCAAACGAAGCCACCGAGGCTGGGACCGTCGGGCCCGAGGATCACCGGCATGTCGCCCGTGAAATCCACCGTGCCGACGGCGTATGCGTTGTCGTGGATATTCGAAGGGTGCAGGCCGGCCTCGCCGCCGTCCTGGCGCGCCCATTTTGGCTTGGGCCCGATCAGGCGCACTCCGGTGCGGTCGGAGTTGTAGTGCACCTTCCATGCCGTGCTGAAGAACATCTCGATGTCATCGGGCGTGAAAAAGTCCGGTGCACCATGAGGTCCGTAGACGACGCCGATCTCCCACTCGTTCGTGTAGGACAGGCATCCCGGCCTGTCCAGTTCGCTTGCGAGCGCCGCCGCCTTTTCAGGCGCATCCGTCCCCAGCCTGAGTACGTCCCCGGCGCGCAGCACGCGTCCTGCATGCCCGCCGAATCGCCCCAGAATGAAGGTGCTCTTACTGCCCAGATACTCGGGCACCGCGACTCCGCCTGCGATCGCCAGATACGCCCGCGCCCCCGCGCCCTGCGCCGTTCCCAACTCCAGCACTGCGCCGGCCGGCACCTCAATCGCCTGCCACAACGCCACCGCTGCGCCATCCAACTTCGCGCCGAAATCCGCGCCCGTCAGCGCAATCGTGGTGTCGCACGCGAATTTCAGAGTCGGACCCATCACCGCGATTTCCAGTCCGGCCGCGCTCTCCGCATTGCCCACCAGGCGATTGCCCGTGCGGAATGCCAGACCGTCCATCGGACCCGAAGGCGGCACGCCCACATGCCAATAGCCCAGCCGTCCCGGAACATCCTGCACCGTAGTCTGCACGCCGCCATCGATCACGTCGATGGCGCGCCGCCGATAATCGAAGCCGCGCAGGTACGAAGTCGTGATCCCGCCCGCCAGAAACGCGGCATCGTCCACCACCTGGCGCAGGTAATCGAGATTGCTTTCGATGCCCGCGACCTGGCATTCCGCGAGCGCCCCGCGCAGGCGTTCCAGAGCCTCCGACCGCGTCGCCCCGTGCACGATGATCTTCGCCAGCATCGGGTCGTAAAACGGCGTGACGTCCGTTCCCGATTCCACCCACGTTTCCACCCGCGCGTTGTCGGGCCACCGCACCAGGGAGAGGCGTCCCGCGCTCGGCTGGAAGTCCTTCGCCGCATCTTCCGCATACAGTCGCACCTGCAGCGAAGCTCCCTCCGGGCGAATCGCGAGCGTCTCCAGCGGCGCCATCTCGCCTGCCGCCTGGCGAAGCATCCACTCCACCAGATCGAAGCCCGTGACCTCTTCCGTCACACCGTGCTCCACCTGAAGGCGCGTATTCACTTCCAGGAAATACCACTGGTGCGTGTCGTTGTCGTAAATGAACTCGACCGTGCCGGCCGACTGATACTTCACAGCGCGTCCCAGACTCAGCGCTGCTGCCAACAACGCGGCGCGCGAGGTCTCGCTCAACCCGGGCGCCGGAGTCTCTTCGATCACCTTCTGATTGCGCCGCTGCGCGGAGCAATCGCGTTCGCCCAGCGCCACCACGCCGCCGCGTCCATCGCCAAAAATCTGCACTTCGATGTGGCGCGCGTTCTCCACGAACTTTTCGAGGTACAGTCCGCTGGTGCCGAAACTAGCCTGGCTCAAGCGCTCCACCGCTTCGAAGGCCTGCGCCAACTCCTCCGCCGTGCGGCACAGGCGCATGCCGATACCGCCGCCGCCCGCCGTGCTCTTCAGCATGACCGGATAGCCGATGCCCGCCGCGCGTTCCAGCGCTTCCGCCCGCGACGCCAGCAGTTCCGTCCCCGGCAGCAGCGGCACTCCGCCTTGCGCCGCGATTTCCCGCGCCGTGTGCTTGAGTCCGAAATCGCGCATCTGCCCGGGCGTCGGGCCGATGAACACGATGCTGCGCGCGGCACACGCCTCCGCGAAGCCCGCGTTTTCACTCAGAAAGCCGTATCCGGGATGAATCGCTTCCGCGCCTGTACGGGCCGCCGCGTCCAGCAGCGCCGGAATCGAAAGGTAGCTCTGCGCGGCGGCTGCCGGACCGATCGCCACCGCTTCATCCGCCTGCCTCACATGCAGCGAGTGGCGGTCGGCTTCGGAATATACGGCCACGGAGGCCACACCCATGCGCCGCAAGGTTCGGATGATGCGGCACGCGATGGCCCCTCGGTTGGCAATAAGAACCTTACGGAACATCAGTTCTCCGCGGCCTTCCAGATCAGCACCTGTACCGGCGTCGGATCGTAAGCGTTGCACGGATTATTCAACTGCGGGCAGTTACTGATGGCCACCAGGACATCGGTCTCCGCGCGCATTTCGACGTATTTCCCGGGCTCCGAAATGCCATCTTCGAAGGTCAGTCCGCCTTCGGGCGTCACTGGCACGTTCATGAAGAAATTGATGTTGCAGGTGATGTCGCGCTTTTCCATGCCGCGGCCCCAATCCATCAGGCCCTTGAGAAAGCTGCTGCGGCAGGCGTGCATGAAGCGCTTCTCGATCGCATAGCGCACCATGTTGCTTTCGTTGGCGCAGGCGCCGCCCAGCGTGTCGTGCCGCCCGCAGGTGTCCGCGGTGATGGTCAAAAGCACGGTGCCGCGCGTCGACATCAGGCGCGTGCCGGTGGTCAGGTAGATGTTGCCCTGCGCGCGAATCGTGTCCTGCGCGCTGTAGCGATCGGAGTAATCGTGCGCGTTATAAAACAGCGTGTCGGCCGCCTGATTCCCCTTCAGGTCCACGATGCGCAGGGTCTGCCCCTTGAGCACTTCGTAAACCCACGGTTCGCCCGCCGGCACTTCCTGGCTGTAGATCGCCTCTGCCGCCTTCAAATTACTTTCCACCATGCGAATTCCGCTCATAGGAAATAGCGCTCCGTCAGGGTGAAACCGCGGTCGTTTTCCGGGCGTGAAATGCGGCACGGGTCTTCCGGACCCGGCGCCGGAACCCGCCGGATGGACAACTCCACCGGCTTCGGTGCGTACCGCGGATTCGGGTCCAGCGGATGCTGGCAGGTGTTCAGAAGCACCAGCACATTCATTTCGGCTCGCAATTCCACCCAATCGCCGGCCTTGGAATTGTTCGGGTGAAAGCTCATGCCGCCGTCTTCGCCCACGTCCACCCGGCTGAAGAAATTTACATTGGGAACCAGGTCGCGCGCCCCCAGTCCCCACTTCCCAAGTTCCACCAGCAGGCCGTCCAGGGCGTTCTTATGCGAATCGTTGCGGCACTCCTGATAGCGGCCGGGACCGTATTGTTTCAGGACGGTGACAGCATTCGAAAGGCCGCCGAGCGGGTCGTGCCAGCCCACCGAATCGCCGGTGAGCGAGCACAGCACGCGCCCCATGTCGGAATACAGCACAAAGCCTTCGGTCAGCCGCGCAATGTGTTGTGCCTTCAGCGTATCCGGCATGTTATAGCGTTCCACCGGACACTCGAAGTTATAGAAAAGTGCGGCCACGTTGGCGCCGCCTTCGCAGTCCACCAGGCGCAGCGCGGTGCCCCGTTTCAAGACGTGCGACCAGTTGGCGCCGCCTTGGACAGTCTCCTCCCATAGAATGGGCGTATCGCTCATATCAACCTTGTCCTCAGATGTGTCGCCCTTGCGGGCCGGTGAATCGGGTGAGGCTTACGAGCCGGTGGGAGGGCCGCAGCAGACATCCATCGCGGTCAGACGCAGGAATACGGCAAGCGAAATCTTCGCGTGATGATTCGTGCGTAAAACGGCAACTAACATTAGGGCCAGTATGGCAGAGCCAGCGCCAACTACCGCACAAAAAGAATCTATTGAGGGTATTAATAAGAAAGCGGTCACAAGCAGCCCGGTTCCGGTCGCCGTCTTAACAGAAAATCGGGGGTTAACCTGGTAGCCCGTGAGGTCTGGAAGGCCTGGTATATACTGAGTGCCTGCATGAAGAATTTCACTTCACTTTTGTTTGTAGCAGCGGTCCTCGCGACTCCTCTCCTGGCGCAGACCGTTACCCCCGAAGAGTTGATTGCCGCGGCGCGACTCGGCTCCGCATCCCCCGGCCTGAAGGAAAAAATCACCGGCACCCAGGGAGCGCGAAACGGCGCCACCGTGTGGGGCCAGGATTTCCTGTTCGTCTACGATTCGCCCACCCCCGTCCTGGTGTCGATCGACAACCAGCCCCCGTTGCCCTTGAAGCAGGTGGAGGGCTCGAACCTATGGATGCTGCTCACCAAAATGCGCACCGGCGTGACGCACTCCTACCAATTCTCCTCGGGCGGAAAAAACGTGGGCGCGCGCAACGACGTGGTGGGCTACAATCCCGATTCCTACCCGAAGCCCGGCGTGCCGAAAGGCAAGGTCACCGCGAAACTGACCATCACCAGCAAACTGTACGACGGCATGGTCTCCGATTATTGGGTATACGCTTCGCCCGGAATCGACCCCAACGTGCCGGCGCCCCTGATGGTCTGGCATGACGGGCAAAACCTGCCCGGCGACTACACGCGCATCCGTCTCTTCACCGTCACCGAGAACCTGGTCGCGCAGAAGTTGATTCCGCCCATGGTGCACGTGATGATCGCGCCCGGCACGCTGAATGGCCGCGCGATGCGCTCCGTCGAGTACGACACGGTGAGCGACAAGTACGCCCGCTTTCTGATGGAGGAGGTGCTGCCTGAAGTGGAGAAGACCTACAAACTGCGGCCGGACGCCTATAGCCGCGCCGTCGCCGGAGAATCCTCGGGCGGCATCAGCGCCTTCAATGTCGCGTGGCAGATGCCGGGCAAGTTCAGCCGCGTGCACGCGTGGGTGTCCAGCTTCACCTCGATTCAATGGCGTCCGCAGGACAACCAGGACGGCGGTAACGTCTATCCGTTCAAGGTGCGCAAGGAACCCAAAAAGAATCTCCGCGTGTGGCTGAGCGACGGCTCGGAAGATTTGGAGAACAACTTCGGATCGTGGCCCATGCAGAACATCGCCATGGCGAACTCGCTCAAGATGATGAACTACGATTTCCACTTCCGCTTCGGCACCGCCGTGCATGGCGGCGCGCAGGCGGGGCTGGATTTGCCCGAATCCCTGGCCTGGCTCTGGCGCGAGTACGACCCGGCCAAGACCGAACAGCAATACGAGCAGGAAGCTGCGGAAAAAGAGAAGCCGCTGTTCCGGGTGCAGATCTCTAATCGCAGCGCCTGGTAGGGTGTTGCTTTTCAAAGAGCGAGGTGTTGCTAAATGCTGGCCCGGGTGAGCCGGGACAGCAAAAGGAATCGATCCCTTTTTCCTTCTCTAAGGAAGGATACAGCTGCCGCTGTTGGCCGCCTATTCGACGCTTAAACTATGGGCTCGGGATTATCGAAGGCCCCCTCGAGGTGTGTGGGCTCCCGCATAGAGTACCGATCGGGTTGCTTCTTGGCGAGCGAGCAACTCTTTTCACTTACAGAAATAGCATCCCGATTTTGGGCTGAGCGGGGGCGAAATTTGTAAGTACTTCGATTCACGGGAAATATAGTTTTCAAAAAAGTGAAATCGCCCGCGGTCCGAAATGGGCCGGCCGCCTACAGCCTGCGCAGCAGTTCGCCCGCCAGATCCAGATCCACTACGATCTTCGCCACCAGCCCGAGGCGCACGATCTCCAGCACCGTATCCGCCTTGTTCGCCCCAATGCAGCAGAGTACGGTACCGGCCGCGCGCCCATCCCGCGCCCGTTCCGTACAATTGCGCAGCCGCTGTAGCAGATTGGCGCTCACCAGCTGGTGGTTGATCGCGTCAATCCGCCCTTCGCGATCTTCAATCGCCGGATTGCGCAGCAGGTAGCCGGAGATGTCGCCGTGCAGCAAACGGCGCGCCTCGGAAAGGGAAAGCCCCGCCGCGTGGAGTTCCTGCACGCCTCCGTAACCCAAGGGCCGCTCCTTCGGCCCGCAACTGGTCAGAATCAGGTCCGCCTTGTCGATCAGCGGGACTTCCTCCCCCTTGGGCTGCGGACCCTCCGCGTTGGCGCCGAACACTTTCCGGTAGCCCGGCAGCAAACTGATGTAGCGCCGCACCGTCTCGCACTCCGCCACGGTCAGCCCTTCCTCCCGGTTGCGCGCGGGCAGCGGCAGGCGCGAGGGAACCCCCGCCAGCCAGTAGGCGTGGGAGTGGGCGCGGTCCGAATTCACGATCAGATCCAACTGGTGCGCGAGACTCGAAGCACTCACTTTCCGCGGAGGTCCCTGCAACATTTCTCCGCAGAGCCCGAAGAATTCGATGGGGCGCTTGGGCCGCACCGGCGGGCGCTCCGCCAGCGCGCGGACCACGGAGGCGAACGTCTCGCCCCAACTGGTGCCCACCACGCGCGAGCCGGAAATCAGGTCGCCCAGGTACGGCGCCGAAGCGCGGCCGAAGAGTTCCAGCCGTGCGGCCCACGCGGCCGGGGTGGTTTCGGAACTGCCGCTGTCGAAGACCCGCACCTCCGGACTCTCGATGACGGCCGCGGCATCCTTGCGCATGGCGGCCAGCCGTTTGCGCAGTTCCGACGCGCCGGTGACCATGGTTTGGAGCGCGTCCAACTGCGGCGCGGAAAGCCCGTCGCGATTGAAGACCAGGCGCAGCCGGCCCTCCGCAAAACACTCCTGAATCACTTTGGTTACAGCCGAAGCGCTCACCTTCAGGTCTAGCGCAATGTCCTTCATGGTCATATGCCGCTCGGTGTGCATCAAAGCAATCAAAAGCTTTTTGTCGTCTGTGATGGTGCGCGGGCGGGCCATGATGACCTCCACTTCGAGTTTATACGCAAATTCAATAATCGATTACTAGTTGATTTATTGAGAGATGGCGTTTATGATTTTGTATTCGAAAGGAGACCGCGTTGTCACCCGCTCAAGTGCGCTTCGATTCCTGGAATGCAGAGCGCCAAAGACTGTTGAGGCACTTCGATAGACTGCCAATCCGAAGTGCGATTCCGTACCTGCTGGATTACCATCAGCTCACCGGGTTTGCCAATGCCACGCCTTCCGATTACGTGATGTCTCGTGTTTTGTTCTCCGCGCCCGAGCGCTGCGAAACCCTGCGCGGGGGCGGTGTGAGTTTCGAAGAATTGTGGAATATGCTGCGCGGTGCGCGGCCGGAGTAGGTAGATGACTTGTGAGCCTTCGCAAACACGTTTGCATTATTCGAAAGTGGTCGCCGATTGCCTGCGTTACGTAATCGTGGACCGTGCCACCGATGGGGCGCTGAAGTTCTGGTCGCAGGAACCCGGGGATGTACGCTGGTATCCCTTCGAACCCGCATCTGACGAACGTACGGCTGCCGTCGATCTCTGGCGCTCTGGCGGCGGCGATGCTGCGAATTGGCCGCTCCTGCTGCCCTGACCGGCGCGCCTTCCGTACGAAAATGACGTATGGGCGTACGGATCGACAAGTGGCTTTGGGCGGCGCGGTTCTTTAAAACCCGATCGCTGGCGGCCAAGGCCTGCGAACTCGGGCGGATCGAATCCAGCGGACAGGTCGCCAAACCCGGGCGTGAGGTCAAGCTCGGCGATTCGCTCCTTATCAAGAACGCGGGCGGCGATTTCCACATCGAGGTGCTGGGGCTCAGCGAATTGCGCGGACCGGCGCCCGTCGCTCAAATGCTCTATCAGGAAACCGAGGCCAGCAAGGAAATGCGCCTCCAACTGGCCGCCGCCCGCAAAGCCATGTCCCCCTTCGAGCGCGCCGGCGAAATCCGTCCGACCAAACGCGACCGCCGCCAGATGGACCGTTTTCGCGGACGTTAGCCCGCCGCCATCGCAGGGAATAGTAATGGCGGCAGCGCCTGCACTGTTCGCGTCACCGAAAGTCATCGGTCCGTACGACGGTTATTCGGCATCGGGCAGTTCCAGCCGCCTTGGAAGCGCCCGCGCCCGGTACAATTACGTGCTGCATGGCGCGAGCATATCGCGCCTATGGGTGTATGCGAGCCGCAAACCCGCCGCCTTCGGCGAGGTGGAGCTTGAGTTTTGCGTCGGCCTTCACAGTGCCCTTCACCAGCTTGTAGTCGCTGGCCATGTGCGCCACGTTGACACCGTCCTGATACTGCTCCATCTTCAGATTTCCGGCGGGCAGGAAGGACAAATCGACCTCTACGTCATGCGCCTTCCAACTGCTCATCGCGCCGATGTACCAGTCGCGCCCCGAGCGGCGAGCCACTACGACGTATTCGCCGATCTTCGCATCCAGCACGCGCGATTCGTCCCACACGGTGGGCACCGCCTGCAGGAATTCCATCGCCTCCGGTTCCCGCAGATAATTCGACGGGCTGTCCGACAACATCTGCAGCGGGCTCTCGAAGACTACGTACATCGCCAGTTGATGGCTGCGCGTTCCCATCGCCATCGGACGGTTGAAGTTGGCTGCGAAATCGTCTTTGTTGGCGTTCAGCATGGCGCCGGGCGTGAAGTCCATCGGCCCCAGGAACATGCGCGTGAAGGGCAGCATGATGTTGTGATCGGGATTGGAATCCTTACTCCACTTGCTCCATTCCATGCCTTTCACGCCTTCGGTGCTGATCAGGTTGGGCCAGGTGCGCGTCATCCCGGCGGAGCGGATGGCGCCGTGATAATCCACCAGCATCTTGCGCTTCGCGCATTCCCGCGTCAAATCGTAGAAGAACTGAATCATCTTCTGATCGTCGCGCTGCATGAAATCGACCTTGATGCCGGCAACGCCCCACTTCGTGTACTGGTCGAACGCCTTCTCCTGCTGGTCAGCCATGGTTTTCCAGATCACCCACAGAATTACGCCTACCTTTTTCTGCTTCGCATAGGCCATCAATTCTTCCATGTTGATCTCAGGCACCACATCCAGCACGTTGCCGAGTTTGTACCAGCCCTCGTCGAGGATGATGTAGGGCAGCCCGTACTTCGCCGCGAAATCGATGTAGTACTTGTACGTCGCCGTGTTCACGCCACCTTTGAAATCCACGCCGTAGACGTTGTTCGCATTCCACCAGTCCCACGCCACTTTGCCGGGCTTGATCCACGACGTGTCCTGCACCAGGGAAGGCTTCTGCAACAGCCACACCAGCGGATTGGTGATCAGGCCGCCATCTTTTTCCGCAATGCCGAACAGGCGCCACGGGTAGGTCCGCGTGCCCTTGGTGACGGCGAGGTAGTCGGCCGCCTGCGTGACTTTGAAATCGCGATCGCCGGTCAGCGTCTCCTTCAGCGGATAGGGCGGGAACGCCGCGGTCAGCGCATTGCCGGAGGTGCCGCGGAACCACAACCCGGGATAGTCATCCACGTCGGAATCCGCCAGCGCGACTTTCACGCCGCCTGCATCCACCACCGCCGGCACAGAGGCCAGCGTCTCTGTCTTGATGGTGTCGAGTTTGCGCGGCAGGAAAACCCGCTCGTTGTGCGAGTAGAAACTTTCTTCCACCGGGTAGTACACCGTGTGATTGCCGGCAAAGTGGAACACCGCCTCCTCGCCGTAGACTTTGACTTCGGCCTTCGGCAGCGACGTTTCCAGGCGGTAGGCGGCGCCTTCGTCGTAGGCGCGGAACGTCACGGCGAGTCCGCCTTCGGTGTCGATGCGCACCTCGTTGTAATGCTCGCGAATGCGCGCGGACTTTTGTTTGACCACCGGCTCCAGCATCTGGTCGACGTTGCGCTCCTTGGCCGAAAGCACTTTCACATTGCGGCCGAGTGTCGTCTGATCGATGTTTATCGAGAGCGACGAATCCTGTAGCAGGGGCGCTCCATTGTATAGAACGTCGTACTGGATGCGGGCGCCGGCGCGAATGCGGATTTCGATCTTGCGGTCGGGCGACCGGAGGGTGTAATTGGACTGAGCTGTGGCGCCGGGTGCGAGCCACAGGCACATGGTGGTGAGTGCGAGGAGAAGTGTCTTTAAGGATTGCATGGCGGACCTGAAGCGCCATTGTAGCTCCCGGCAATCCGCGGGACGGACCTGTGCAGACCATGGTGTTTCGTGGGCTGTTGAGGGATGACAGGGTCGGAAGACGGTCGCTCCCTCACGGTCGCGGCTCCGATTGTCGGCGGTCGGCAGGGTCGAAAGACGGTCGCTCACGCACGGTCGCGGCTCCGATTGCGGGCGTCTTCCATCGAAATTTGCGGTCGCAACGCCGATGCAGCTACTTCTTTTTGGTAGCGGGCGGCAGGACGGGCGGAGTGGTCGGCTGGCCCGCAGGCTTGCCGTCTTCCACCACATCGCCGAACTTGATGGTCGAACGGCCCTCGTACTTCTTGTAATCCTGATACCGCACCGTCATGCGGATCGCCACGCTTTCGCCGCTCTTGAAGTGCAGCGTGTCGCTGGCGCGCGTGTAGGTGGGGAACCAGTATTTCTTGTCAATCTGTTCCCGGTAGGTTTCGAACTTCGGGAACGCCTGATCGCCTTTCACGATGCCCACGCCTTTTCCGTAGGTCTTCACGATCTGCAGGTCCTGATCGTCCACCCAGATCTGCCCTTCGAAATACCGCTTGCCCGCCAACATCTTTTTCGGCTTTACGGAGAACGTGTAGCAGCCGACTTCGTCGATCTTTTCTTTGCCGAGGTAGGCGATGTCGTAATTCGGAATCTCCGGAGTGGTCAGGACGAACGGCTGGATGTTGCGCAAATCCTGCACGTCTTCCGGCGAGAGGCTGATCTGCCGCAGGGAGATGACGGGCGCGTACACCACCTTCTCAATGCGCTTGCCTTCCGGGGTGAAGATGATGTCGTCCACCTCTTCCCACTTTCCGCCGCCGTTGACCTCTTCCATCTTCACGCTCTGGCGGTAGGTGTAGTTGTTGCGCGCCTGCTGAAACTCCATTTCCTTGGCCGCAAATTTCTGTATGATATCGGCCGCATTGACCTCGTCGGCCGCCCAAGTGGGCAGGCATAGGCCCGCGATGGCGGCGGTCAGCATGATTACGCGCATGGTTCCCTCACTGGTGAGACGGATTCACTTGCCCAATAGTTTCTTCGCAATCGTGACGAGCTGGATGTTGCTGGTACCCTCGTAGATGCGCCCGATCTTGGCATCGCGGTATAACTTTTCAACGGGATAATCCTTGGTAATCCCCACCCCGCCGTGGACTTCGATGGCCTTGGACGCCACCCGCTCCGCTATCTCAGAACTATAATACTTCGCCATGGCCGCCTCCGTGAGGAAGGGCAATCCGGCATCGCGGAGCCGTGCCGCATTGTAGACCAGCAGTCGCGCCGCCTCCACTTCCACCGCCATCTTCGCCAGATCGAATTGCACGCCCTGGAATTCGCCGATGGGTTTGCCGAACTGCTTGCGCTCGCGAGCATAGGCCACTGCTGCGTCCAGCGCTCCCCTGGCGAGTCCGATCATCTGCGCGCCAATCGCAATCCGCCCTTCGTTCAGCGTCTCGATCGCGATCTTGTAGCCCTTGCCCACCTCGCCCATCACGTTCTCGCGCGGCACCCGGCAGTTGTCCAGAATCAGTTCACAGGTGGAAGACGCGCGCAGCCCGAGCTTGTCCTCTTTCTTGCCCACCTGGAAGCCCGGGAAATCGCGCTCGATCAGAAATGCCGTGATCCCGCGGTATCCCGCCTCCGGATTGGCGTTGGCGAAGAGCAGAAAGAAACCGGATTCCGCGGCGTTGGTGATCCACAATTTCCGTCCGTTGAGCAGGAAATGGTCGCCCCGGTCCTCCGCGCGCGTCGCCAGGGCGAACGCGTCAGACCCCGAACCCGCCTCTGACAGCGCATACGACGCTACCATTTCGGAGGCCAGCCGCGGCAAGTACTTCGCCTTCTGCTCCGCATTGGCCCAACGCAGCAGAGCATTGTTGCAGATGGTGTTCTGTACGTCCACGATCACGCCGGCCGATGGGTCCACCGCGGATAGTTCTTCCACCGCAAGAATCGCCTGAAAAAATGTGCCGCCCTGGCCCCCGTACTCCTCGGGGATTTCGATCCCCATCAAACCCATTTCGAAAAACTGCTGGATGATTTCCTTGCGGAACGCTCCGGCCTCGTCCATCGCGCGCACGTGCGGCCGGATCTGCTCCCGTGCAAAGCGGCGCACGGTGCTTTGGAACAGCGCTTCGTCTTCCGACAGCGCGGTCAACGGCGCCCGCATGACTTCGGTTTGAGGTGCGGCCATTTTCGAAGCATACACCTTCCGGTGTGCTTGAAGTTGCTGTGTCGTCCGAGCTGCGCTCAGATGGACAAGGCAGAGCCTTATCCCACTTTCGCGCTTCGAAGCGGGGAGGACGGGCCACAAAAAAGCGACGGCCCTTCCCCCCCGGAATTGCGGTGCGGCAGGCGATCAGGGCTCGCCCATGCAGGTCAGACGAGTCACACAAATACATTCGAAGCGCGAGCAGGCCGCACCCTGCGTGAGCCTGCCCGAGTTTGCGTGGCTTACGCCAAGCTTGCCACGGCGCGCCATTCGCGCCCTTGCGATTCGCCGACCGCCTTATAGGTGACGAAGCCCTTATAGGTATTCACGCCCTCGCGCAGCGCCGCGTGACGCTGGCACGCCTCTTCCAACCCGTGATTTGCCAACTCCAGCAGATACGGGAATGTCGCGTTGGTCAGCCCGAAGGTCGAAGTGTGCGGCACCGCGGCCGGCATGTTCGACACGCAATAGTGCAGTACGCCGTCCACAAAATAGATGGGCTCGGTATGCGTCGTGGCATGCGACGTCTCAAAGCAGCCGCCCTGATCGATCGCCACGTCCACCACCACCGCGCCGCGCTTCATCTTCGCGATCATTTCGCGGCGCACCAGGCGCGGGGCCGACGCTCCCGGAATCAGGACCGCTCCCACCACGAGATCTGCCGTCCGCAGATTCTCCGTGATCGTCCACGTGTTGGATGCCAGCGTGACCACCTGCCCGTTGAAAATGTCGTCGAGCTCGCGCAGGCGGTTCAAATTGCGATCGATGATGGAGACGTGCGCGCCCATGCCGACCGCGATCTTCGCCGCATTCGTCCCCACAATGCCGCCGCCCAGAATCACTACGTTGGCGGGCGCTACGCCGGGCACGCCGCCCAGCAGAATGCCGCGTCCGCCGCTCGGCCGCTCCAGATATTGCGCGCCCACCTGCACGCTCATGCGGCCCGCCACTTCGCTCATCGGGGTGAGCAGGGGCAGGGAACCGTCGCGCTCGCGAATGGTCTCATAGGCTACGCCGCTGACGTGGGATGCCACCAGTCTGTCGGTGAGTTCGGGCAAGGGCGCGAGGTGCAGGTAGGTGAAGAGAATCAGTCCTGGGCGGAAAAAATCGTACTCCGCCTTCTGTGGTTCTTTCACTTTGACAACCAGGTCCGCCTTCCGCCACACCTCGGCCGCGGACGACAGAATGTGCGCACCCGCTTCCACATATTCCTGATCGGTGAGCGAACTGCCTTCGCCCGCGTGAGTCTCCACCAGAACGTCATGGCCGGCTTCGCGCAGCGCGGCAACGCCGCTCGGCACCAAGCCTACCCGCGATTCGTGGTCTTTGATTTCTCTCGGAACGCCAATAATCATGCGCTGCCTCTCCGAAGTTAGCTTAACACCACGGCAAGGTGGGATCGATATCTTTGAGCTATCGTGTTGCATTCGTAAAATGCCGCGCGACATACTCATAAGGATGGGGATTCGACGAGGGACTGGTTTATTTTTGGGCGCCTGCCTCGCCTTGCACGCCGCCGTGTTGCCGGTCATCCCCGGAGACTCACGGCGCGGTGCAAAGCTCTTTGAGGCCGAGCAATGTATCAAGTGCCATGCCGTGAATGGACGCGGCGGAAGGATGGGGCTCGACCTCAGTCGCGTCGTGCATCGCAATTACACGCCGGCGCACTTCACCAGTAACATGTGGAATCACGCGCCCACCATGTGGGGCGCCATCGAAGCTGCCAAGATCAAGCAGCCGCAACTCACGCCCCAGGGCGCGGCGGACCTCTTCGCCTATTTCTACTCAGCGCGATTCTTCGATAAGCCCGGCGAAGCCGCCACGGGCAAGGCGCTTTTCGAAAGCCGGCAGTGCGCCACCTGCCACGGCATTACGGATTCCAAGGCGGAAGGCGCCACCCCCGTGGCGAAATGGGAATCGCTCGCCGACCCCATTCTGCTGGTGCAGCAGATGTGGAATCACAGCTATCGCATGCGCCAGGCGTTCGCCCGGCGGGGTTTGAAATGGCAGGTGCTGACTGCCGGCGAACTCAACGACATCCTTGTCTACCTGCGCGAACTGCCGCAGACCAGGCAGCAGGAAGGCCAGTTTTCCAATACCAGCGGCGCCGGCGGCGAGAAACTGTTTCAGGCCAAAGGCTGCGTGAACTGTCATAAAGGCAATCTGGCGCTGGAGGGCCGCCTCAAGAATATGACGCTCACCGACATCGCCGTCGACATGTGGAACCACGCGCCGCGCATGCTGGAGACGCCGCCTACGTTTACGCAGGATGAGATGCGCGAACTGCTGAGCTACCTCTGGATGCGCCAGTTGGTCTACCCGGGCGGCAGTGTCGCCGAGGGCGAAAAGGTCTTCAAGGCCCAGCAGTGCTCCAAGTGCCACGCGGGCGGACAGTTTGGCGCGCGTCAACTCCCGGGTCAGGCCGCGCAGTATTCCGAGGTGACCCTCATTTCCGCGCTATGGCGGCACGGTCCGAATATGCTGCGCCGGATGAAGTCGGCCGGCATTGCGTGGCCGCGGTTCAAGAATCCCCAGGACGTCGCGGACCTGATCGCCTACCTGAACTCGGTCCAGTAGGAGAGGGTCGAAAGACGGTCGCTCCCTCACGGTCGCGGCTCTGATTGGTGTATGTCCCCTCGCCCGCCGCTTACTTCTTTCTTCGCGCCACCACGCGCACTTTGCGCGTCTGCGAGATCGCGCCCGCAGTCAGCGCGTCGTTGACGATCTCCGCCTGCTCCTGCTGATGCCGCTTCCCGCTGCCCGTCGCCGGACTGGCGCTTTCCGCCCGTCCGACGTAGCGAACTTCACGCCGCGAGGCATCCAGCAGCGGCTGTATTTGCTCCCGCAGGAACCGCCACGGACCCATATTCCGAGGCTCTTCCTGCGCCCACACCACTTCCGCCGACGGGCTGTAGCGCGCCAGAATATCGCGCGCCTGATCGGCCGCGAACGGATACAGTTGCTCCACCCGGATCAGCGCCACATGACTGGCCTGGCGCTCCTCGCGCGCGGCCAGCAGATCGTAATAGATCTTCCCCGAGCAGAAAACCAATCGCGTGACCGGCGCCGCATCCCCGGGGTCGCTCACGATTTCGTTGAAACCGCCGCTGGTGAATTCCTGCAGCGACGACATCGCCTTCGGATGGCGCAGCAGGCTCTTCGGCGTGAAGACTACCAGCGGCTTGCGCGTGCCGCGGCGGTCGTGCCCGCCGTACATCTGCCGCCTCAGCATGTGGAAATACTGCGCCGGCGTGGTGCAGTTGCACACCAGCATATTGTTCTCCGCGCACAACGTCAAAAACCGTTCGATGCGCGCGCTGGAGTGTTCCGGCCCCTGCCCTTCATAGCCGTGCGGCAAGAGCATCACCAGGCCGCTCGGTTGGCCCCACTTCTGCTCGCAGCAGGAGATAAACTGATCGATCATGATCTGCGCGCCATTGGCGAAATCGCCGAACTGCGCCTCCCAGATCACCAGCGAAAGCGGGTCCGCCACGCTGTAGCCGAATTCGAAACCCAGCACCGCGTATTCGCTTAGGGAACTGTCCACCACGTCGAATTTTCCCTGGTCGGGAGTGATGTGCTGCATCGGCACATACCGCTTGCCGGTCTCCGAATCGTAGAACGCGAGGTGACGCTGGCTGAAGGTGCCGCGTCCCGAATCCTGACCGCTCAGCCGCACCGGCGTGCCTTCCAGCGCGAGCGTGCCGAAGGCCAGCGCTTCGCCGAATGCCCAATCGAGATTGCCGCCGTTAGCCACCAGATCGCGCCGCTTCTCGATGAAGCCGCGCAGTTTCGGATGCAGGTGGAAATTCTCCGGGAAGTGCGTAAGTCCGCGGATCACGCGCTCCAGCACCTGCTGATTCACGGCCGTGCGCGGGCAGAACCCGCCGATCTCTTCGCCCGGTACCGCGCTCAATTCCTGCAATTCGTAATGCTCGGCGCGCTCCTGCACCGCGTCGTAGGCAGTGGACAGGCGCGCCGCCGCTTCCTTGCGCAGCGCCGCGCATTCTTCCTCGTTGGCCACGCCTTCGCGCGTCAGGCGCTGCGCATACAGTTTGCCCACGGGTGGCTGCACTTTGATCTTGCGATACATCAGCGGCTGCGTGTAGCTCGGGTCGTCGCCTTCGTTGTGCCCGTGGCGGCGGTAGCAGATCATGTCGATCACGACATCCGTCTTGAACCGCTGGCGATAATCGAACGCAATCTGCACCACGCGGATCGCGGCATCGGGATCGTCCCCGTTGACGTGGAAAATCGGCGCCTGCACGCCGCGCGCGATGTCCGTCGAGTAGGGCGTCGATCGCGAGAAATCCGGCAGCGTCGTGAAGCCGATCTGGTTGTTGATGATCAGGTGAATGGTGCCGCCCGTGGAGTAGCCGTCGAGCTGCGAAAGATTCAGGGTTTCCGCCACCACGCCCTGCCCGGCAAACGCGGCGTCGCCGTGAATCAGCACCGGAATCACGCGCTCGCGCTCCGTATCGCCCAGGCGATCCTGCTTCGGACGCACGATGCCTTCCACCACCGGACCGACCGCTTCCAGGTGGCTCGGGTTCGGCGACACCGACACCACGATCTCGCGGCCGCTCCCCGTCTTGCGCACGCCCGTCGCGCCCAGGTGATATTTCACGTCGCCCGAGCCTTGGGTGCTGCTCGGGTCGATGGCGCCTTCGAATTCGCTGAAGATCTGCTTGACGTCTTTGCCCACCGTGTTGGCCAGAACGTTCAGGCGCCCGCGGTGCGCCATGCCCATCACGACCTCGTGCACATTGTGCGACGCGGCCCGCTCCAGCAGTTCGTCGAGGATGGCCAGCGCCGTTTCGGCGCCTTCCAGCGCGAAGCGCTTCTGGCCGACAAACCGCGAGTGCAGGAAGTGTTCGAACTCTTCGCCCGCCATCACAGAGCGCAGGGCGCGCAGGCGCGTCTCCCGGTCGAGAGTCCAGTTATTGGCCTCCGGCTCCATGCGGTGCTGCAGCCAGCGCTTCTGCGCGGGTACCTGGATGTTCATGTACTCGCAGCCGATTTTGCCGCAGTAGGTCCGGCGCAGCGTCTCCAGAATTTCACGCAGGGTCGCCACCGCTTTGGGTGCGCCTTCGCCAATCGCCTCGCCCAGGCTGCCCGTGAGGAATTCGCGATCCAGATCCCAGATTGTCAGTCCGTAGGTTTCCGGATCCAGTTCCGCGTGGTAGCTCGGCTCCGCGCCCAGCGGGTCGAGGTCCGCAATCAAATGTCCACGCACGCGGTACGCGTTGATCATCTGCATGATCCCCGCTTCCTTGGCGATCTCGGCGTAGCGCGCGGCGCTCACGCCCGGCAGCGAGGGCTTCTTGTCGGTCTCCCAACGCACCGGCATGTGCGGCATCCGCAGGTGATTGAACACCTCTTCGTAGAAGCCGTCCTTGCCGTCCAGCAGCGCCTGCACGCGGCCCAGGAAGGCGCCGCTTTCCGCGCCCTGTATGATGCGGTGATCGTAGGTGCACGTCATCGTCATCACCTTGCTGAGCCCCAGCATCGCCCGCGTTTCTTCGGCCGACCCGTGGTACTCCGCCGGGTAGTCGATCGCGCCCGTGGCGATGATCGCGCCCTGCCCCATCATCAGCCGCGGATTGCTCGACATGGTGCCGACCGTGCCCGGATTGGTCAGCGAAATGGTCGTGCCCTGGAAATCCGCGGGCGTAATCTTGGCCTTCCGCGCGCGCGCCACCAGATCGTCAAACGCGCTCAGGTATTCCTGGAAATTCAGCACGCCCGCGTTCTTGATGTTCGGCACCATCAGGCTGCGCGACCCGTCTTTGCCCGGCACATCGATCGCAATCCCGAGATTGACTTCGGGATGCACAACGCGGAAGGGCTGGCCATCGCGCTCGCCGTAGGCGTGATTCAGTGCCGGATTGTCATCCAGCGCGCGAACAATCGCCCAGCCGATCAAGTGGGTGTAGGATACTTTGCTTCTGCCGACCAGTGTGCGGTGCTGATTGATGATGCGGCGGTTCTCATCCATCACCTTCACCGCAATCGTCCGTTGGGACGTCGCCAGCGGAATGCTGAGGCTCGCGGACATGTTCTCCGCGATCTTGCCGGCCACGCCGCGCAGCGGCTGCAATTGTTCGCCCGTGAGACCCTCGCCCGTCACCGCCGGGGCGGTGGCCGGAGCGGCGATCTGGGACGGTACTTTCACCGCCGGAGGGGTCCCGCCATTGGCCTGCCCCTGGGCCGGTGGGGCCTCGGCGAAAACCTGCTTCCAGCTTTCGTCCACCGTCGAACGGTCGCGCAGATACTGTTGATAAAGCTCGTCTTCGAGCCAGCTATTGATACCCATGTCCGTGTCGGAGTGTAATGCCATTTCCAGGGAGGGGGATGAATCTCTCTTTTATAATACCAACAGCTTTCCCCATGATATCTGGCCCCCCTGAAGGCCGTGGCAGATCTACTATATCAATGTTTTTCGGGGAGGATCGAGCGGTTCAGGGGGCGAGCGCGGGTCGCCTCCACAAGGCTGGAGCCTTATGCCACATCGGGGGAGAGGGTTTGAAGAATACGCCGGGCGAGCGTGGCTCGCCTGCACAAGGCTGGAGCCTTATGCCACATAAAGGCTGGAGCCTTATGCCACTTCCGCTTGAAAAAAATGCCGGGCGCCCGTTACAGGCGCCCGGCATTTTTCGTTCCTTACTGTACGGGAATCGCTACCGAGTTCGACTTCACGCCGCCCTGCGTCAGCACGATCGGCGAACTGCCGGTCACGCCGCTGGGCACCGTGATCGCCACCTGATACAGGCCCGCGAATCCCGGCGATGCGATTGCGTAAGCCACCGCCGCATCCTTGCCGCCGATGGTCGCCGTGACAGGAACGGTCGTCGATGCCGTTCCCGTGCCCGGTACCAGCGTGCCCGTCGGCAGCGACAGCGAAGTGGCGCCCAGTCCCGTGCAATACACCACGATCACCTCGCCGGCCTTCGCCGGATTGCTGGCGCTCACCAGGCTGAAGTCGACATTCTTCAGTACCGCCGCCACCGGAGAGAAGAAGATCGCCGGAGCATTGGCCGCCACGGTCACGGTGAAAGCGCTCGTCGTACCAAAAGCGTTCTTCACGACCACCGTTTGCTGTCCCGCCGCCACGTCCGAAGGCACCTGCGCGTTGATCTGCTCCGACCCTACGTACAGGATCGCCGCGCTCTTGCCGCCGATGGTCACCGAAGTGCCGTTCAGCGTCCCGGGCAGCACGAGTCCTGCCCAGCCGCTCAGATCCGTCGAAACCTTGGTCAGATTGCTGCCGTAGATTGAAATCAATCCGCCCGGCGTGACCGTCGTAGCGTTCTTGTCCCCATTGGCCGCGATCACGCCGCCTACCGAAGGCGTGGCGGAAATGACGGACGACAGCTGCGCGCGCGCCGTACCCCCCGGATCCACCGTAGTGTGGATGTTGACGTAGTGGTTTTCCGGATTGATGGTGATGTCGTTGAGCGTGGCGAGCGTCAGCAATCCGGGAGTGTAGTTATAGTAATTGCCAAAGCCCGTATCGCTGGTGAAGTTCGGATCGTAAGTCGGCACCATGGGTACCGAAATCGATCCGTTGGCTCCCTTGCCGGCATCGTGAATGTGGAGGCCGCTGAAGGTCGCGCCACCGGCCAGCCGGTAGTTGACGTCGAAGAAGACCGAACCGGCCGCTACCGAGCCGTCCTCGTTGCGCAGCGTGTGCAGGGTGATCAACGAAGGCGCGGTGCCCTTCAGATTGACCGTGCCCACTTCATTCGCCGAATCCAACGTAATCGGGAAAACCATCGTGTCCGTGGGCCGCAATTGCGCGCGAATCGCACCGCCTGTGTGGAGGTTGGTGTGAATATTGATGTAGGTGGATTGCGGATTCAGAAACAGATTGGCAAAGGTCGCGACCTGGGTCGCATTCGTCGGGTCGATCTCCGTGTAATACGGACCGACCGTGCCGCCATTGGGATTTACCAGCGTGCCGGCAGGGATGCCCGTATTGATCACAACCGGGCCATTGCCTCCCGCGGCACCTTGGTGAATGTGCATACCGGTGAAGGTTGTCGAATCGAATAGCTTGTATGTGATGGTCTGATACACCACGCCCGTCGCCAGTCCGCCACTGGGAGTCAACGTCGCGAGCGCAACCACCAGCCCCATCCCGCTTCCCGTAGCCTGCACCGGCACTTCGTTGTCGGAACTCATCACGCCCATCAATGTCGTGCCCACCGCGGGCTGCAATTGGCCGCGCATGATGCCATTTGGAAAGTCCGTCGTGTGGATGTTCACATAGTAATTCCCCGGATCCGTGAACAACCCGCGCAGCGCCGTCAGCGCCGCAGCGTTCGTGCCGTCCACCTGGGCAGGACGGCGCACTACGTCCGCGCCCGCCTTCACCACCACATTGGACGCCGCGTTGAGACCCGTATTGATCACTACCCCACCCGACACGGTCGGGCCGCCCAAGTGTATGTGCAGGCCCGTCGCGGTGCGGTCTACATCGAAATTGCTGTGAATCACGAAGTCAACGGTGCCGCTTACAATTTGGCCGGAGCTGTCGCGAACTACGTGGGCGATCAGGTCCCCCATCCCTTTCACGCTCGCATTTACAACGGGCACTTCATTGGAGGGCAGCATGACCGCCCGGAAGAATCTGGTGTCCGCGCTCTGCGCAAGCAGCGACGCGGCGGAAAGCAACAAACAGAGTGACAATTTCCTCATGGTTCCAAAAGGATACAGCAATCTGGTACACGTGAGCCTGCGTGAACCCAAGATTTTACACGGCTTACAGCAAGAGAGGTAATACCCAAGACCCTCTATAATGGCTTTATGTTCTTTCGTCGCGCAAAAGTCGAGACCCTCAGCTTCCAACAACGCATTGGCACACTGCAGAGCGCCGGATTTACGGTGAATTCCCCACCTGGTGGGAGTGTTCGCGTCAGCCGGGGCAACTACGCGGCGGATTTGAAGGAATCGGACGGTGGCGCAAAGGTGGAAGATCGCGCCGGAATTCTGATGGGCAAGGAAATTGCCGTCCTGGTGGATGGCGGGTTCCAGAAGTTCTTCCGCACCCCCGGCGGCACGAAGAAGCCCGCTCTCGCCGGCGAACTGAAAGACCTGCACGCTTTCGAAGGCGACCTGAAGGAACTGCTGGGGCTCAAGAACCTCTATAACGAGGGCCTGGGCACCGTCTCCACCCTCTACCAGTATGATCGCGTCAAAGACCGCGATCGCGGCGTTCCGAAGCGCATCTGGGAATAACGTTATTTCTTCACGGCGGGCGCGGCGGCAGCCTGTTTGCGAACCTGTTCGAAATACTGCTGCACGTAAGGTTGTAAGGCCACCGGCACCTCGTCGCGGCTGATCTCCGCCCCGCCCTGCGTGTGCTGCGTGCCTTTCTGCTCGTACTTGGTGTGCAGTTGCTGGCTGGTGTTCTGCACTTCCACGGTAGCTTCGCCCGTGATGGCCGCGGAGCGCTTGCCCATGATTTCGCTCAGCTTTCCCATGGCGGCAAGCTGCTCGGCATTCTTGATCGCCTTATCGCCATCCTGGCTGCCAACCCCGGTACCCGGCTGCTTGCTGCTCTGCTGCGAATCGCTCTTGCCCTGGCCTTTGCCCTGTTGGGCATTGTCGGAGTTCTTGGCTTCCTGCCCGTCCTCGCCTTCCGAATCCGCCTGCTGCTGCCCGTTCTGCCCCTTTTCGTCCTTGCCGTTCTGCTTGGACCCGGACTGCGATTTGCTCTGCGCCGACTTTTGATCTTTCCCCTGCTGCGCGTTCCCCTTGTCGTTCTGCTGCTGCGGCTTGGTCATGGAAAGCAGATTCTGGAACGCGTCCTTCATCTTGCTCATCAGGCTGGAGCTGTCGCTCGATTCCTTGGAATCCTGCTTGGCGCCTTCCTTCTGCTTATCGCTCTTGCCGCCTTTGCTCTCGCCCGGCGGACCGTCCTTGTCGTCTCCCTCGCCCTTCGAATTGGTGCTGTCGCCCTGCGCCTCCGCGTCATCGGACGCCATTTCGGTGTCCGCCTGATCGCCCTGCTTCTGCATCGGAATGGATTTCGCGTCCAGCTTCCCCATCGGGTCCGATTGCGCATCATTGGGCGTGGGGGCCGGCGGAGCTGGCTCCGGTTCCGCGGCTTTCTGCTCGTCCTGATTGTCCGCCACGCTACCGTCGTCCGCAGGCAGAGGAGCTTGCGGCGGATTGCGTTTGGCGTTGTTCGCCTGGCGTACCGCCTTCCCGGCACGGAGCGATTCCGGCAGGAAATTCGCTATCGGCTGCTTCAAATCCAATTCGCGCGAGAGGCCATAGCGCAGCGCGAATAAGCTGCCCGCCACAATTGCCAGCGCCCCCATCAGGTACGCGCCCCTCGGCAGCGTGTAGGGCACCGCGCGCCGCACGTCCACCCCCTGCGCCACCCGGCCCGCCTCCTCGAACTGCGCGCGGCGTATCTCGGCGGGCACATTCGCCTCGGGTTGGATTTCGTGGAAGAACAGCGCGGTCGAAAGAAAATCCGCCAGGCCCAGCCGTCGATCGATCAACTGCGCCACGGCGTAGCGCGACGGCATCTGTTTCCGCACCCGGTAAAGTCCCAGGCCGGCGGCAGCCAGCGGCACGCTGAGCGCCACGGGCCAGCTCAGAATTTCCGTGCCGAAAAGCAACAGCAGGATGAAGGCCCCGAGCGCAACGCTGCTCGCATTCGCACCTTGTGCGAAGAGCTGATTGCCTACAATGCGTCGCCTTGCCTGCCGGACCAGAGTTCCCACGGTGATTCCTTGTGCGCTGGCGTACTGTTTCTGGGAACGACGTAGCCCCAAAGGCGTCCCGAAACACCCTACTAACTGACCAGCTTATCACTCTCCCTTGGGACGCATTCCCCCGCTCCGGCGTAAAATGGAAGTGAGCGCCCCCTCCGCGCGAAGGATGTCTGAATTGAATCAACGCCTCAAAGTCCTGATTGTCGATGATGAAGCCAGCCAGCGCACCGGCTTGGCCGCCATGGTTTCCGCCTGGGGCATGACCCCCGAAACCGCGGGCGACGGGAATGAAGCCATCGAAAAGCTTAGCGATTTTCCCGCCGACGTCATCCTTACCGATCTCAACATGCCGGGGCTTGACGGCTTCGGCTTTCTGCAACGTCTACGCGAAGACGGGGGCGAGATGCCTCCCACCATCGTACTGACCGCGTATGGCAACATCGATACCGCCGTGCGGACGGTGCACGAACTGGGCGCGTACTGGTTCCTGGAGAAGCCCATCACGCCCTCCACCCTGGAGGTGCTGATTCGCCGCGCCGGTTCCCACGCCGGGCTCACCGCCGAAAAGCGCGTGCTGGAACGCAATCTCTCCTACAAGGGCGCACTCGGCGAAATGGTGGGAACGGCGCCGCGTATGCAGGAAATCTTCGCCCTGCTGCAACAGGCCGGCCCCAGTAAGGCATGCGTCCTGATCACCGGCGAAAGCGGTACCGGCAAGGAAATGGTGGCCCGCACCTTGCACGCCCTCAGCCCGCGGCGTCAGGGGCCTTTCGTCGCGATCAATTGCGCCGCGCTGCCGGAGACTCTCATCGAAAGCGAACTCTTTGGCCACGAGAAGGGTTCGTTCACCGGGGCCGCGGAACGCCGCGCCGGCTGCTTTGAAGTCGCGCAGAACGGCACTCTGCTGCTCGACGAGATCGGCGAAATGCCGATGGCGACCCAAGCCAAGCTGCTGCGCATTCTGGAGGATTCCAAGGTCCGCCGCCTGGGCGGCCGCAACGAATTCGAAGTCGATGTGCGCGTGGTCGCGGCTACCAATAAGGTGCCCGAAGAAGCCGTCAGCGGTGGACACCTTCGCGAAGATCTCTTCTACCGCCTGAATGTCTTCCACGTCCATCTGCCGCCTCTGCGCGAGCGCAAGGAAGATATCGGGGGGATGACCGACGCGTTGATCGCCGACATGAACCGCAAACACGATTGCCGCGTGACCGACGTCTCCGCCAGCGTGATGGAATCTCTCCTGCTTCACCGCTGGCCGGGCAACGTGCGTGAACTGCGCAACGTGCTGGAACGCGCCGTGATTCTGGCCGGTGAAGGCACGATCGAGCTGAAGCATCTGCCTGCCTTCCTACAACTCCATGCGGCCGCCGCTGCCGGAACTGCCGCAGATTCCGCACCTCAAGCCGTCGCGCTGCCCGTCGATCCGGACGATCCCGAGGCCGTCAAGTTCCGCATCGGCACCACCGTGGAGGAAGCGGAGAAGGGGCTCATCCTGCGCACGCTGGAGCACACCCGCAACAACAAGACGCGGGCAGCCGAGATCCTCGGCATCAGCCTCAAGACGCTGCACAATAAGCTGAAAGAATACGGTTCCAGAGAAGCTGCCATCGGGGCTTGACGCCCCGGGCGGCGGAGGCCGGTGCCGTGCCAGCTACCTGCCGGTGTGAAGGTTGTTGTGGATGGCGTATAGCGCCAGTTCCAGGCGGTCTGAAACGCCGAGCTTGTCAAAGATGTTGTGCAGGTGGTTCTTCACCGTCTGCTCACTGATGAACATCTTCTCGGCCATTTCCTTGTTCTTGAAACCCTGCGCCACCAGGGCAACAATTTCCCGTTCGCGCTGGCTCAAGGGTGAACGTTCGCGCTCGCGGGCGGGGGGCGCCGAGGGCATCGATTGGATGGCCGGCTGCGCCGCTTCATCGTTGGCCACAAACTGACGGATCACCGCGGCCGTAGTATGAGAATCCAGCCAGATTTCACCGGCATGAACCTTGCGGATGCTCTTAATCAGCAATTCCGTTGCGGTCTGCTTCAAAACAATTCCGCTGGTTCCCAGCTTCATCGCCTGGACAAATTCATTCTTGTCATCCGAGGCAGTGAGAACAATTACGCGGGTTTTATTCTTTGCAATCTGCAGCCGCTGCAAGGTTGCCAGGCCGTCTAAACCAGGCATTTTGAGATCCAGCAACAGTATGTCCGGCTCGTGCTGCTGCAAGACATCGAGCACCTGCCGCCCGTCCTGCGCTTGAGCGACGACTTCAAAGTCTTCCTCCAGCGCAAGTAAGCGGCACAATCCATCGCGGAAGATCGGATGATCGTCCGCAACTACAATCCGGATCTTTGATTTGGTCGGCATTCCCAAACCTGAAGGTCCATTGGTGCCCATGATGTTCTCAGACATACAATATCCGTCCGTAATTGTAGAGATCTAAATGTACCAAGTCAATTGCGGCTGCCTTGATATTAACGCGGATACTAACGCGGGTGGCGGGCTCCAATCCCAAATCTCGCTGGCGCCGAAGTAGAACTCCACTGGAAGCACGTAGATAACCCGTTGCAAACATTGTAGCCTATAGCGGTAGGGTTTTGGGCTCCAAAGACCCGGTTAACGAAAGGGAGCCCGGCTTTGATAAGGTTGAGGAATATGAGCGAAGAATTGGGCGAAGTTGATTTTCAAAGGTTCTGGCGGCGCCTGCAACAGCTTGGGCTCAATGCGTATGAGTCCCGTTCGTATCTGGTACTGCTTGGCCATCCGAAATTCAAAGCGCTGGAACTGGCTGCGCGCGCACACGTGCCGCGGCAGAAAATCTACGAAGTACTGGACAGCCTGGTGGAAAAAGGCTTTGCGCAGGTGGTTCAGGAGAAGACGAAGCTCTTCTCGGCGGTGGAACCGAGCCTGGCGATTCCCGGCTATCTCGCACGCAAACGTCAGGTGTTGGAACAGGAACTCACCGATAACGGTCGCGCCGGCGGCGCCCTTATTGATGATCTCAAGGAGCTTTACTCCGAAGGCCAGGGCGGCCGCGGTACCCTCGATTTCCTCCGCATTGTGACCGAGCCCGCGCAAACCGGGGCCGAATACCGGCGCATGCTGCTGGAAGTCAAACGCGAATATCTGGAATTTTCGCGACCGCCCTACGCGGTCGATCCGCTGGATGAGAAGCTGGTCAAGCAGGCCGGCCAAAGCGGCGTTGCCTGCCGCCTGCTGCTGGAATCGGCCTCGCTCGACACTACGCACCGGCAGCGCCTCGCCGAATACGTTACCAGCGGTGTTCAGGTTCGCATCGCCGATTCCCTGCCCATGAAACTCGCCGTCTTCGATGGCGATAAAGGCTTGCTGGCGCTGCTCGACCCCGTCATCACGCGGCCCACCTGGACTGCCGTCGTCTTTCGCCACGAAGGCATGGGTGAAGCGATGAAGGCCCTGTTCGAGGAGCGCTGGCGCCGCGGTACAGATCTATAGCGCGGACAGTCCGAAGCCTGTCCACAAATCATCGACCGAAACACCGGCGATCCGGAGCTGGAATTTCCACTACTGTTCAAAACGCAGGCAGGCGCGCCCGAGATAAATCTCGTCGCCTGCCCGCAGTTTTTCGCCGCGCCGGTTGCCCGCGGGAACCTCGATCGACCGGCCCTCACGAAAGACGCGGGTGCCGTACTCGCTGCCGTCGTCGACCAGCCTGAAACTGCCCTCGTCACGCTTGATGTGTGCGTGCTTGCGCGATACCGAAGCGTTCGCCTCATCGGCGCCGTCCTCGAAGACCACGTCATTACACCGCAGGACGCGATGATCGGCATCCAGCAACTCCGGCAGTCTCCCCAAGTTGAGTCGCGCCTTGTCCAGCGGATACGCCACGCGCTCCGCCTTGCCCTTCACCACCACCAACCGCGCCGCCGGCATCTCCACCGGAGCCACGCGCTCCGCCTTTACCGGCGCCGCCGCGTACGCGATCGCGAAAGGTCCAAGCCCCGCCTCCGCGGTGCGCACTTCCACCGTGAACCCGCGCGGCAATTCCGTCTCGCTACCTTCCAGCGCCTCGAGGATGTCCCTCCACAGACGCTCGCCGAACGCAGCCTGCAGAACCGTCCGCCGCTCCTGTTCCGCCGCCACGAGGGTCACCAGCACCTGCGCGAACGGGAAGATCCGGCGGCCGCGCGCCACCGTCTCTACCTTGCTTTCGATTTCCGTCAGAATCGCGCGATGGAGTAGTAGCAACTCGCTGGAATCGGCCGGACCGAACATGCGCTCGGTGAAGCGGTGAAACCCGCGCTCGATGGTTTTCTCGATTTCCGAAAAGAGACTCATTGCTGAATCAATCCCAAATGCAAAGCCGTATTCACGATCTCGGCCGCCGCGGGCGCCGCCGCCGTGCCGCCGTACACTCCATTTTCCACCAGGACGGAGAATGCGATCTTGCGCCCCGCTCCGCCATACGGCGCGTAGCCGATGAACCAGGCGTGCGATGCCGCGTCCGCCAGTTCCGCCGTGCCCGTCTTGCCTGCAACCGGGACGTTCGCCGCGCCGCGCCGGCCGGTGCCGCCGGTCACCACTTCGCGCATGAATTTCCCCAGTAGATTCGCCGCGTCCGCGGGCAGGATGGTCACCGGCGGCGCGACGCGTCCGTTGTTTTCATCGGTCAGCCAGCGGCCCACCGGCATGGCTCCCTGATTGGCCACCGTGGCCGCCACGCGCGCCATCTGGAACGGCGATGCCACCACTTCGCCCTGTCCGTACGCCGATTGCGCCAGCGCCTTTTTCAACTCCGCCGCCGTATCCGGGGATGAAGCCGCGATTCCCAGCAGGGCGGTGGTATCGTGCAGCGCGTCCGCGCCCACATCGTAGGTGCCGAGTTGCGCGAAGTACGCATTGCAGCTCACTACCAGGCCATGCTCCAGATCGAGCGTGCCGTGCGGCGATTTGTCCTGTATGTCGTCCCGTATGGGCCGCTTCGAGCCCTTGAGGAATGCGCCCACGCGCCCGTCCGGCAGCCGGTCGCATTGATAGGTTTTCCTGGCCAGCCCCGCGTCTTTGCGCAGCGCCGCCATCGATGTGACTACTTTGAATGTCGAGCCCGGCGGATAGAGTCCGTACCGCGCGCGATCCAGATAAGGGTTGCCTTCGTCCTGCGCCTGTTCGCCTTGCAGTTGCCCGCCCGCCACCGGGAGCGGGTAACTTACCGCGGCCAGTAGATCGCCCGTCGCCGGATCCATCACCACCGCCGCGCCCTTCGTCTGCCCGGCCAGCTTCAAGTGATTGCGCAAGATCTCCGCCGTCTTCACCTGCAGGCGCGAATCGATGGACATGCGCACGTCGCGCGGCCGGTCGAGTACGCGCTTCACGTCGGGATGCTCCGGCTCATTGCGATGGCGCAGCAGCGGCACCAGTTCGCGATAGTCGTAGCGCAGCACGCGATCCATCTTCCCCGTGCCGGGATTTTTCACTTCGACCAGCGTGGGACGGTCGTCGTACCCGCGCAGGCGGCGCGCCGAATCGCGCTCCACGAAACTGGTGTTGGAGGCGCCCCAGCGCAGGCGCGTGCGCAAATCGCCCAGCAGGTCGAACATCAGCCCGCCAAACGGATAGTAGCGCGCATCGCCTCGCGGACACGCCTTGTCGATGTCGATGCCGAGCGCCTGGTAATCCGCGCGATGCTTCTCCAGTTCGCTCCAGTTACTGGTCGCGAGCGGCAAGCCGTTGCGGTCGTAGATCGTCCCTTTCGGGATCTCGCGCATGATCTCGTTCAGCCGCGGATTGTATTGATAGCGCCGTCCGCCATCCGCCTGCACCACCAGCGTGCCCGCGCCCACCATCGGCCCGCTGCGCAGCACTTGGACGTACGCGGCTTTGCCTACGATCACCGCCGCGCCGGCTGCAAACACCATACCTGCGACGGCCAGCGGGACGCGGAACGGCGCCGCCGTTTCCTCGGACGCTTTTTGATGCTCGCTCGCTCCCTCACGGTCGCGGCTCGGTTTGGGGCCGCTCGGCTTCGGCGCCACAGAGAGCAGGATGCCCATCAGCGCGAAGTTCGCAATCATCGCCGTGCGCCCGTAACTCAGGAACGGCGTCACTACGCCCGTCAGCGGCAGGACGCCCAACGCGCCGCCGGCGATCAACAGAATTTGCAACGCCGTGACCGCGCCAATGGCCGCGGCCAGGAAAAACTCATAGTCGGTGCGGGCGCGCAGCGCGATCCGGAAGCTGCGATAGATCAGGAACGCATAGATCGCGAATACGGCCGCCACGCCCAGCCAGCCCCACTGCTCGCCGAGCACCGAGAGAATCAGATCGGTGTGTCCCGCCGGCACGAACTGCGGCTCGCCGCGCCCCATGCCCGTCCCCGCCAACCCGCCAGTGGCGAACGCCCACAACGAATGCGCCACCTGATCGCCGCCGTGCACCAGATTGTCCCAGGGTGAAAGCCACATGGACACGCGCTCGCCGACGGTGTGCGGCACTCCCAGCAGGTAGCCCGCGCCGAACCCCGCGCCCAGTAGCGCGAGCCCCGCGACCGGCACCAGGGCGCTGCCGCGCGCAATGCCGTAGAGCGTCAGGAACAGGCAGGCAAAGACCAGCGCCGGGCCCATGTCCTTTTGCAGGAAAAAGAAGAGTAGCGACAGCGCCACACTGACCAGCGCCGGCAGAGTGAATTCGACGGGCGGAATGTCGATGCGGGAAGTCAGCGCGGCCAGCGAGGGGCGATGCTCGCGCGCGTGGCGCAGCACATCCCACGTCTTGGCAAAATAGCCCGCCAGGAAAAACACCAGCAGCACCCGGATGACCTCCACCGGTTGGAAGCCGAACAGATTCACCTTGGCGTCGCTGGTGCCCGGACCGCTGCCCAATAGCACCAGCAGCGCCGACAAAACAAAGCTCGCCAGTAAAGGCACGAAGCTCAGTTTTCCCATCAGGCGCTGGTAGTTGAAGGCGCTCAGCACCGCCAATAGCAGCGCGCCGGCGGCTGCGCCCTGGGCGAAATCCACGAACAGCACGTTGTCACGCACCGGGTCGCGCAGACTGATCATGAGAATCATCCCGATCCCGCTCAGTGCCAAAAGCGCCGGCAGAAAGACCTGATCGCCCTCGAAACCGCGCAAGCTCCAGAAGATGTGTACCAGCCAAAAGACGCCCAGGAAAATGCCGCACCACAAGTAGAAGGCGCGTTGGAATTGCGCCGGAGTGCGCACCACAAGGAGCGGCTTCAACTGCCGGAATTGCTCGCTGGTGACCAGCTTGTTGCGGAGAATTCCGCCGACGTTGGTGAGTCCTCCGCTCAGGTAATAGATGTCGCGCGCCGCCGCGTCGCGTTCGCGCATTTTGGGGAAGTACGGCGACAGCGCGGGAATCAGTTCCTCGCGCGCATTCAGCGAATTCAAATTCAGCAGCCGCTTGGCACTCAGCCCCGCGTCCACCTCGGCGAGCCCCGCCGATTTTGCCTTGTGAACCTGGTAGAGCCCGAGCGCTACCAGCAGGGTGGTTGCCGCCAACAGCAGTAACTCCCATCCTCGCCACGCGGCGCGTGGACCCGCGTACGCCCGCGCCACCGCCCGCTCCGTCGCTCTGCTGCGCGTGAGGGCCATGCTAGTGGGCTTCGCTCTCGATCTGCTGCATCCGGAAGTTCACGCTCTCCAGGCTGGACCGCAGTTTCTCCAGGTTGGCAATCGACTTGCCCCACGGCGCGATCTCCTGGTACAACTCCTGTGCGCGCTTGTAATCGTCGGCGGCGCGTTGGATCTGGTCCTTCTCCGGCGGCAGGCCGCGGACGTTGCGCGAATCCCACCACAGGCGGTCGCCGCGCTCGCGATAGCCATCCGCCAATAAACTCTTTTCGCGATTGCCCAGCGCGTAGCCGCGCCGCTGCGCCTGCTGCAAGGCCTCATAGCCCTTATCGATATCCTTCAGCCCATAGACGTAGAGGCGCGCCAGGCCCAGTTCCGGGTCCGGCGATTTGGGCAACAGTTTCTGCGCCTCGCTGAACTTGTCCACCGCCGAGTTCAGTTCCTGCGCGCTGCGGTGCGACGTGCCGTTGATGCGCGCCAGATGCCCTTCGGAAAGGCGCAATTTCCCGCGCGCATTGTCGTCGGGACTCACGGCCAGGGCGCGCGCCGCTGCCGTGCGGGCCCGCTCCCAGTCCTTTTCGTAGATGGTCTGCGCTTCGTTATTCCGGTAATTGTCGATCACGTGGTCCGCCGCCGCCAGAAACTTCTTCTTCACGATGTTGCGCGGCCCGTACAGAAGGAAAGACGAGGGGCTGCCCTTCGAAAGTTCCGTCCATTTCGTCCAGATCTGGTCCAGGTCCGTTAGTTGTTCGGCCTCGATTTCGCGCGCCAGCGTCTGGCCGTGCTGGTACATCAGGTATTGCGAAGTGATCAGCCACGCGGAGTACAGCACCCCGGCCAGCAGCAATCCCACCAGCACCCGGATCGTGAGGCTGAAGGCCGATGGCCGCGGCCTGGTCGCCGCCGTGCCGCTGGCCTGCGTTCTGAAATTGCCGGTGGGCGCTCCGTTGCCCGTGTGCGGGGTCCGCCGCGTCCCATCGGTGTCCGTCTCCGGTGGGAGGGTGCGCCGCGTCTCGTCGCCCGCGCCATCCTCACGCGGGCGGAAGGTGCGGCGGGTCGCGTCTAGATCTTCGCTCACCGCCCGCACGATGCCGCCGGCTTTCCAGCTTTCCAGCTCCTCCTGCAACTCGCGAGCGCTCTGATAGCGCAGTTCCGGGTCGGGAGCCATGGCTTTGATGAGGATGCGCCGCAGGGCTTCGGGGCAGGGATCTGGCGCCGGCGGCGGCGCGATGCGCGAGCGAATCATACGCTCCAGCCGCTCTGTGCTGGCCGCCTGATAGGGTTGCAAGCCCGAGACCATCTCGTACAGCATGACGGCGAGCGACCACAGGTCGGACCCGATGTTCACGTCGCCCGAATCCAGCCGCTCCGGCGAAGCATAGGGCACGCTGCCGAATTCATTGCGCGTCAGACGGCGCGACATGGAGAGCGCCTTGGCGATGCCGAAATCCAGGACGCGGACGTCGCCGCGCGCATCGATGCGGATATTCTTCGGCTTGATGTCGCCGTGCACTACGCCGCGAAAATCCTTGCCGTCGATCTCGACTTCCAGATTGTGCGCGTGATCCAGTGTGCGGGCCACGGCAATCGCCACGAAGGCGGCGAACTCTGGCGTCAGCGGACCGTGGCGCATCAGTTCGGCGAGGTCCTGCCCGTCGATGTACTCCATGGCGACATAGAAATATCCGTCCATGTCGCCGGCATCGTACACGCGCACCACGTGAGGATCGATTCCGGCGAGCCGCGCCTGCAAGTCTGCTCCGCGATGCTCGGCTTCGATGGCGGCAATGGTATCGGCATCCTGCGCGTGCTCGATCAGCTTCAGGGCGACGGCGCTGCCGTTTTCGGAGTCGGTGGCGAGGTAGACGTCGGCCATGCCGCCGCGCCCCAGTTTGCGCACGATCTCGAAGCGGCCGATCTTGCGGCTGATGGGCGCGATCATGCGGCGATCGCCTCCGTTGTCCTAGCTTCGCTCGGATGGACAAGGCAGAGCCTTATCCCACTCAAAACTCTCTGGTGGCATATGGCTCTGCCTTGTGCAGGCGAGCAACGCTCGCCAGGGGCGGCAGGCATTTTCCAAAATCCTTGTACGGCCGACGAGAAGGAGGACGAGAATATTGGCCGCCGATGAACGCCGATGAACGCCGATGGGAAGCTTGACGACTCTTTGGAACAGCTTTGCGCTTCGACGCTTTGCCATGCAAGAAAATAGATTGAACCGGATAGGTCCGCGCTCGGAAGAGCGCGCCGCCTAAAGGCGGCGGCAGGCAGGAATGCCTGCCCCACAAAATGGCCAAGCGGGGCGCTCCTCATTGCTTGGCTCCTGCCGCCTGGCGCGCGGCGCGGCTGGATGCGGCCGGCGCCGGGCTCAGAAAGAAATTCAGCAGCTTCACGGAGTCCGCCGGAGGAGGCTCCAGCACGTTGCGATCGAAGGTATTGCCGATCAGCGAAGGCTTCGCGCCGTCGCGCGCCGCCACGCCCGCACCCTTATTTCCTTGCAGCAGATTGTGCGACAGCCACGGGGACGAGGGGCCGAGTATGAGCACGCCCTCCGCCAGGCAATCTCGAATCGCATTGGCGCGCAGCACAGGGCTGGCGCTGCCGCGAATCTCGATGCCGACGCCCGCTCCTTTCACCTCCACGTCATCGATCTCCACCACCGAATCGCGCAGTGCGATGCCCGCGGAGAGCGGCGATTCGCTATCCGCCAGAATGCGGAAGCCGCTGAAGCGCGCGCCCTTCACTCCTTCGGCGATTACTGCCGGACCGCTGCTCAGCGGCGCGGCGCGCAACTTCGGTTCGCGCGGTACGCGTGCCCGCAGCGTGACCCCATCCTTCAGCCGGACTTGCTCGCGATACTCTCCCTCGGGTACCTCCACCGTATCGCCGGACCGCGCTTCGGCCATGGCGGCGGCGATGGTGCCGCTCACCGTGATCACTCGCGGCACAATCGTGATCGGCGCCGGCTGCCACATCGCGCGGGTCAGCCATGCGAGCCCCGCCGCCACCAGCAAACCCGCCAGGAACGGCAGCGCGAGCGGAAGCACTTCGATGGTCCGCCTCCCGGCAGGCGCGACCACGGGCGCGGGCGCCGTGAAGCGCTCGCCTTCCACCACGACCACCGTCACGTTGTCCTTGCCGCCCGCGCGATTGGCTGCCGCGATCAATTCCCGCACGGCGCTTTCGGGATGGCCCGCGTGCCGTTCCACCGCGGCGCGAATCTCCGCCGAGGTGACGAGATCGCTCAGCCCGTCGCTGCACAGGAGCAGCGCGCCGTCGCCATCGAACGGGAAACTGCGCACCTCCATGAAATCGACGTCTTCGGGCGCGTGCTCTTCACTGCCCACGTCGCGGTAGACTTCGTTGCGGCGTGGATGGCGCATGGCTTCGGCTTCGTTCAATTCGCGATTGTCCTCGCGCTCGCCCACCGGCGAATGATCGTGGGTGATCTTACGAATCGCGCCGCCGCGTACCAGATACAGTCGCGAATCGCCCACATGGCCCACTACCGCCGTGCCGTTTTCGAGCACCACCAGTGTGAGCACGCACGCCATGCCGGCGTATTCCGGAGTGGCGCGCGATTCGCGCAGAATCTCGTTGTTGGCCATCGCAATGGCTTCCCGCACGCGCTGTTCCACACTGCCGGTCTGCCGCTCCAGGCGTGCGCGCACGCGTTCCACGGCGATCTCCGCGGCCTTCTCGCCCGCGGCCTGGCCGCCGATTCCGTCCACCACCAGGAAGATGCCGCGCTCCGAGTCCACGTGGAACGCGTCCTCGTTGTTGTTGCGGACCCGGCCGGGGTCGCTCGCCCCGGCGCACCTGACGTTGGTCTTAACCATGCGATGTGCTTCGGAACTCCAGATAGACCACGCCGGCCAGGCCGATGCGGGCGCGCGCCGGCACGGCGGTTTCCAGATTGAGATCGCGCTTTTCGCCGTCTTCGATGGCGATGCTGCCCGGCGCTTTGGCGCCATCGATTGTGGTGCCGAGCTGGCTCAAATCCTTCAGGAAGAATTTTCCATTGGCCGGGTCGCGGCGCAAGCGGAAATGTTCCCTGGATACATCGGGCAGCGTCTCCAGCTTGATATCCGTCCAATAATCGCGGCCGCCGCGTCCGACGACAATCTCGTCCTTCGTCATGCGGTACGATTTGCGGCCGGTGCTGTCCTCGTATTCAATCACCGCGAACGCTCCGGCATCGTCCGCGGGCGCCGCCGTCTGAGATGGCGCGTCGTAGCTTTGTTCGGTGGATTCCACACCTGCCATGCGGCGGGTGGCGATGCGTTTGGTCATGGACCCGGCGCCGAGCTGGTCCTTCGCCGGCAGCGCCAATTCCGAGGAGATCGCGATGTCGCCCGGCGCCGCTTCCTCGTCCGTATCTTCCAGGATGCGAATCTGCCAGCCGCCTTCCGGAGCGATGATCTTGGGCTCGCTGCGTTTGGCCAGTTTCAGACGCTCGCCGAGCGACGCACGGTTCAGCGTCTCGAGTTCGGCGTCGAGGGCGCGCTTGGCCTCTTCGAGGATGCGCGGGAGGATGCCGCGCAGACGTTCCAGGTCGTTGGGGTGCAGATAGACGTGGAAGATCGCCGGCGGCAGCGTGCAGTAGTGCAGCGGCTCCAGACCTTCGCGCATATTGCGCACGATTTCCAGGATGATTTCTTTGGCGGTAGCGGGAGTGTTAGCAGCAGGACGGTCCATAAGCGAACCAAAGTTAATTTTATCAGTTTGAGGGGCGAGGGCACGATCGAAGGGTGTGCCGCCTGTTTCGCCCAGGTGGGTGGGGGTGCTTGGGTTCGTTGGGTTCACTGGGTTCTCCATTTTGGGCAGTTTTGTTGCAAGTAAAGCACTTCTTGGGTTCTGCGCGGAATTCGGCGTACCCAAGAAATACGCCGGGCGGTCGGGGAGAGTTCCCTCCCGGTTTCAGCTATAGCATTGGGGTACGCTGCATTTTGAAAGGGATGGGGGTAAATGATTGCAATCGCAGGGGGAAAAGATCGCGAACGCCTGTGACTACCCCATGGTCTTTGGTCAGCGCCCCGAGGGGAGGGAAGAGTTAGAGGACCAGAGCTGCGCTTCCAGCTGAAGAACGTTCTCCCGGGCGGTCGGCAGGTCCGTCTTGAGACGGATCAATTCATCCATGGCCTCGTCTTGAATCAGACCGGCCTCCCATCTCTTCCAGCTCGCAACACCCACCTTCAAAAAGTTGGCTAGAGCTTGCTGGCTTATCTTCAGCCGATTGCGAACTTCCTTCAGCTCACGATTAGTGAGCAAGCCGTGTTTCTCGCGGTATGCATCCGCACTAGCGATCGTGTAGGCGTGGGACTGCGCGTCCGTCATCACCGTAAATCCGCAATGTTTGCAGACCATCGCCTCCGTCTTGACTGGGATCTCTTCTCCTCTCACACGTGCCGTCATCCCGGCGATTGCGGGTATCATCTTACCCTTTTGACATTGAAAGCACTTCATAGCTATTTCCCTTTAAACCGGGGTTTGCTTGTGACTACTTCGCGTCTTTGACGCAGCGGAAGCCGATATTGTCCGCCCAGGCGCGCTCGGGGACGGTGGAAATGTCCCACAAACCGGCCGGATCGAGCTTCTCCTGCGCGCCGAAACTCTGTCCGCGTGTCATGTACCAGGTCTCGCTTTTCGACGGCGGAGCCACTTTGCGAGCCTTGAAAAGCTCCGTGAACTCGGTGAATGCGCCCTGCGTGGGCGGGCTCACCTCGTCCACTAATTCCCACACGTTGCCCGACATATTCAGGGCACCGCACTTACTCGCGCCCGCCGGCAGCGCCGTCACCGGAAGCAGCCTGCCGCTGCCGACATTGGCGCGCTCCGTGTTTGGCTCATCGCCCCACGGGTAGAGGAAGCCGTTGGGACCGCGCGCCGCTTTCTCCCACTCGCGCCCCTTGGGCAGGCGCTTGCCCGCCCATATGGCATAGGCTCGCGCGTCGGAAATCGTCACATTGACCACCGGCAGGTCGGGCTTGGCGGAGTCGAAGTCCGGCGGCAGGACATGCTTCGTCTCGGCGGCGAACTTTGCGTAATCGCCGTTGGAAACCTCGGTCTTATCGATGTAGAACGCGGGCAGGGTGTCGGGGGTACGGTTCTGGCCGGCGAGAAATTCGCCTGCCTCCACCAGCACCATCTCGCCGCCCGTGGAGGGGATGGTCTTCGCCAGCGTCACGGAAGGAATGTCCACTTTTTTCGCCGGATCGGGAACAGCCGGTTTCGGCCGCATCGCGAAGTACAGCGCCCCGGCCAGCACCGCGATCAAGCCGAGCACCACAGGTAGCAGCCAACCCGGACGTCCCGGCGCCGCCGCGGCGGATTCCACCGCGCGCGCGGCGGTGGTCGCGGTTGCAGGCGCGGCTGAAACCGCGGGCAACACTGCCGTGGGCGCATCGATCTCCGCGAGGATGCGGTCCAATTCCACCGATACCGGCGCGAAGCCTTGCGGACGGTCCGCCGGATTCTTGGCCGTGCAGCGCGCAATCAAATCGCAGACCGCCTGCGGCACACCCACTTCGTACAGCGGTTCCAGCTTGATGGGCTCGTTCAGGATGGCGAAGAAAATGCGCTCTACGGCTTCGGCCTGCACCGGCTTTCTCCCGGTCAGCAGTTCGAACAGCAACACGCCGAACGCATAGACGTCCACTTGCTCGGTGATGTTTTCGCCGGTCACCTGCTCGGGCGCCATATAAAAGGGGGTGCCCAGCACGTAGCCCGCGCGCGTCATCTGCAGGCCTTCGGTCTTGGCGATCCCGAAATCGATCAGCTTGACGACGCCCGCCGCATTGATGTGAATGTTCTCCGGTTTCAGGTCGCGGTGGATGATCTTCTGGGAATGCACATAGCCCAAGCCGCGCGCCACCTGTGCCGCGATCTTCAGCTTGCTGCGCAGATCGCCCACGGTGCCGCTGCGCATGGCGTGGCGCAGGTCTTCGCCGCGGAGGAATTCCATCACCATGAACGGCCGCTGCAACTCATCCACGCCAAAATCGTGAATCACCAGCACGTTGTCGTGGCTCAGGCTGCCGGCCATGCGCGCTTCCGCCAGAAAACGATCTTTCACTTCGTTATCCTGGCAGCCCGCTTCGGTCAGGATCTTCACCGCGACGGTGCGCCCGATCAGCGTGTCCTGGGCGCGGTATACGTGCGACATGCCGCCGCCGAGAAATTCCTGTAGCTCGTATTTGCCGATTCGTGCGGGAAGTTCCAAGGGCACAGATTCCTATCTTAACAGCGGCTACAAAGAGTGCTCGCCATGAATTCTGCGAGCGGACGGACGAGAAAAAACTATCGTCGGTCCCACCACAGTCCTACGGCTGCTTGCGAAAAAGGGCCAAACGGCAGGCGCCGCTGAAAAAGCTTGCACGAGGCGAGGAATGCGCTCCGGGAGCGTTGGGTGGAACAGGCCATCGTTTTGTGTGGCCTGTTCTCGCTTCGAGGCTGAGCGGACGGACGAGGAAAAACCATCGTCCGTCCCACCACAGTCGTTACAGCTGCTTGCTGAAAATCAGGCAGGAATGGCTGCACCACCCGATGGTTCAGACTCGGGCGAGCCGCGCTCGCCTGCACAAGGCCGAGCCTTATGCCACCGCCTCGGCGAGCGGCAAATCGCAGGCCTTCCACGCGTCGAGGCCGCCGATGACGTTCATCACCTGCTTGAAGCCGGCCTGTTTCAGCAGGCTGCTGGCGATCGAACTGCGGTACCCGCTCTTGCAGTGCACCGCCACGGGCTGTTCGCGATCGAGGCCATCCAACAGGGTGGTCAGCTTGGGCAGCGGCTTGAGCTGCGCCTGCGCGATATGCATCTGCTCCCACTCGCCCGGCATGCGCACATCCACCAGTTGCACATGCTCGATTTCGCGATGCAGATCCTGTACCGTGATCTGCGGCACCTGCTCCACTGGCAAGCCTTCGCGGAACCACGCCGTCATGCCGTCTTCCAGGTAGCCCTCCACGTGCTCGATGCCGACCCGCGCCAGCCGCGTGAATGCTTCCAGCATGGCATCGCGGTCTTCAGCCACCAGAATCACCTTACGATCCAAACCGAGCAGGCGCCCCGCCCACGAGGCGAATTGCCCCGTCAGCCCGATGTGCATCGCGCCCGGCACGTGCGCGTTGCCAAACTGGCCGGCCGGCCGCGTATCCAGTACCAAAGCTCCGGCTTGCTGCCGCGCGAGCACGTCCTGCGCCAGCAAGCCGTCAGGCACGGCGAGGTCGGCGAGCGGCGCCGGACCCGAACGATTCAGTTCCGCATCCAACGCAAAATATCCGGGCCGCTCCGGCAACTCCGCGGTCAATAACTGCACGAAATCTTCTCGCGACTTCGCCTGCAGCGCCCAATTGGACGCGCGCTGCAACCCAATCGTGGAACTGCGCTCCGCGCTCAACTGCCGCCCGCAGAGCGAACCCGCGCCATGCGCCGGAAAAACCTGAACGTCGTCCGGCAGCGTCAGCAATTTGTTGTGCAGGCTGTCATAGAGCAAGCCGGCCAACTGTTGCGGCGTGTGATCCGGCGAGAGATCCGGCCGCCCCACGTCGCCAATGAACAGGGTGTCGCCGGTGAATACCGCGTACGGCCCCGGCGCGCGCTCCGTGTCGGTCAGCAGGATGGAAATGCTCTCCAGCGTGTGGCCCGGGGTTTCGAGGAAGCGCAGCACGCAATTGCCGAAGCGGACCCCGTCGCCATCGCGCACCGCAACGTGGGGGAACCGGGCTCCCGCCTGCGCGCCCAGATAGATCTTCGCGCCGGTCAACGCCGCGAGTTCGGCGTGTCCCGAAATGAAATCGGCGTGGAGATGCGTCTCAATCACGTGCTCGATGCGCAGCCCCTGCTTCAAGGCGTCTTCAATATAGATGCCGACGTCGCGCTGCGGGTCGATCACCGCGGCGATTCCGTCGGAGCCGATCACATACGAAGCGTGGGACAAACACCCGAGGTAGAACTGTTGAAAGTACATCGCGCCTCTCGCAGGACACTATTCTGTGCATGCGTGCTGAAGGCTGTCAAGGCGATGATGTATCATTCGAATTGGCCCAACAGATTCCACTTCCACCCGCCCAAGGCGGCGGTGCGCGCCGTCATCTGCCCCTGCTCATCCTGCTCTTCGCCGGCAGCGGATGCGCCGCGCTGATTTACGAAATTGTCTGGTATCAGTTACTGCAACTGGTGATCGGTTCGAGCGCGGTTTCGCTCGGCGTTCTGCTGGCCACGTTCATGGGCGGTCTGTGCCTGGGCAGCATCCTGCTGCCTCGCCTGAAACTCGGCGACCAGCACCCGCTTCGCGTCTACGGCAAGATCGAATTCGGCATCGCCGCCTGCGGCATCCTGGTGCTTTTCCTCATGCCCCTGGTGGATTCCGTGTACACCTCAGCTGTCGGCCATGGACTGCCTGCCATCCTCCTGCGCGCCCTGGTCGCCGCGCTGTGTCTGGTGCCGCCCACCTTTTTGATGGGCGCTTCGCTGCCCGCCGCGTCGCGCTGGATTAAGGCCTCGCCGGAAGGCGTGGGGATGCTGGGTATGCTGTATAGCGCGAATACCGTGGGCGCGGTGATCGGCTGCCTGCTGGCCGGTTTCTATCTGCTGCGAGTTTTCGATATGGCCACGGCCACCTTCGTGGCCGCAGGGATCAATATTGCGGTCGGGCTGGTCAGCTTCTCGATCGCGAAAGCTTCCCCCGAGCACACCAAGGCGGACGATTCCAAGCCTTCGATCGCGCGCGGCGCCTGGCCGGTCTATGTGACGATTGCGATCTCCGGCGCCACCGCCCTGGGAGCGGAAGTCATCTGGACCCGCCTGCTCGGCCTGATGCTGGGCGCGACCGTCTATACCTTCTCCATCATCCTGGCCGTCTTCCTGGTGGGCATCGGGATTGGCAGCACGGTGGGTTCGTCCATGGTGAAGGGTGCACGCGATCCCAAGGCGCTGCTCGGCTGGTGCCAGATGCTGCTCGCCGGAGCCGCCGCCTGGACCGCTTACATGCTGTCGCATTCGCTGCCGTACTGGCCGATCAATCCGCTGCTCTCGGCCAGCCCCTGGTACACCTTCCAGATCGATCTGGTGCGCTGCCTGTGGGCGCTGCTACCGCCCGCCCTGCTGTGGGGCGCGAGCTTTCCCCTGGCGCTGGCCGCCGCTGCCAGCGAGGAAGGCGACCCCGGCCGTCTGGTGGGCGGCATTTACGCCGCTAACACCTTCGGCGCGATTCTGGGCGCGCTCAGCGCCAGCCTGCTCCTCATCCCCTCTCTGGGGACCAGCGCCAGCGAAGCCGTCCTCATCGGCCTGCTGGCTTGCAGCGGACTGTTGATGCTGGTGCCGCGGCTGATTCCCTTCCGCCTTGGCCGTGGATTCGCGGTCGCTGCCGCCGCCGTGATTGCCGTCATGCTGATCACCGGCGTTTCGCCGGTTCCCGGCGAACTGATCGCCTACGGCCGCCGCATGATGATCTCCATGGGACGGTCGCAGGTGCTGTACACCGGCGAAGGCATCAATTCCAGCATCGCCATCACGCAGTGGGATGACGGCGCGATCCAGTTCCACGTCAGCGGTAAGGTGGAAGCGTCCACCGAGTCGTATGACATGCGCCTGCAGCGCATGCTGGGACACCTGCCCGCGCTGGTGCATAAGGAGCCGAAATCGGTGCTCATCGTGGGCTTTGGCGCCGGCGTTACGGCGGGAAGTTTCGTGGTGCACCCCGAAATCAAGCGCATCGTGATCTGCGAGATGGAGCCGCTGATTCCCCCCACCGCCACCAAGTATTTCGGACCGCAAAATTATTTCGTGATGAAGGATCCGCGCACCCAGATTGTTTACGACGACGCGCGCCACTTCGTACTCACCACCAACGAGAAGTTTGACATCATCACCAGCGACCCCATACACCCCTGGGTGAAAGGCAGCGCGACCCTTTATTCGAAGGAATATTTCGAACTGGTCAAGCAGCACCTCAAACCCGGCGGCGTGATTACCCAGTGGGTGCCGCTTTACGAGAGCGATCCCGAGGTGGTGAAGAGCGAGATCGCGACCTTCTTCGACGTCTTCCCCAACGGCACTATTTGGGGCAACGACATCTCTGGCGGCGGCTACGATACCGTGCTGATGGGCCAGGTGGATCCTGGCAAGCTGGACCTCGATGCCATGCAGGCGCGCCTCGATCGCCCGGAGGGCGCCCCGGTGGCCGAGAGCCTGAGACAGGTGGGATTCGGCAACATCGTGCAGTTGCTTGCCACCTATGCCGGACAGGAGCCCGACCTGCGTCCCTGGCTGGCCGGAGCCGAAATCAACCGGGACGGCAACCTGCGCCTGCAGTATATGGCGGGACTTGCGCTGAATGTGAGTAAGGAAGGTCTGATCTACGGGCAGATGTTGAATTACCGCAAGTTTCCGGAAAATCTGATCTCCGGCTCGGAAGATCGCCAGCGCGCCTTGCGCAATGCGCTGACTCCCGGCGGCATGGGTGGGCAGTAGCCGGGCGCGCGGCCGCGCTAGGCTGAAGGGAGCATGGGAGTGCTCGATCTACAGGGGCTGCAAAGCTCCCTCTTCTTCGAATCGCCGGAAGAGATCTATGGGCGCGTCTTCCGGGAACTGAAGCCGCGCACGCCGGTTCCGCTGCTTCGGGTGGAGTTCTGCCGTTTCGCCAACGCCGACAGTTTTATTTCGTTGAAGGAGGGAGTGCTGCAGGTGCGCATCTCGGACCTGTTGTCCGGGGCGCCCGCGCCGGTGATGGAAGCCCTTGCCCACATTCTGCTGGGCAAACTTTACCGCAAACCGATCCCGGCAATTTACTCCCACCGTTACCGGCTTTACCTGAACCGGCGCGATGTCCGGCGGCAGGCGCACCTGGTGAAACAGATTCGCGGACGTAAATTCATCTCCGGACCGCAGGGCGAACTTCACAATCTGGAGGAGATTTTCGAACGTCTGAACGCGCAATATTTCGACGGCTTGATGGGCCGCCCGCTACTAGGCTGGAGCCGGGGCGCCTCGCGCAGCATGTTGGGCCACTTCGACCCGTCGCACAATGCCATTGTGATTAGCCGCATTTTCGACCGGACGGAGTCGCCGCCGCTCGCCTTGGAATACGTCATGTATCACGAAATGCTGCACTTGCGCTTTCCGGTTGACCATACGGGGGCGCGCCGCCGGGTGCACACGAAGGAATTCCGGGAGTCGGAGAAGAAGTTCGCGCAGTTGAAGGAAGCCAAGGAACTGCTGAAACGGCTTTAGCAGGAAGTGGGGAAGGGATCAAAGACAAGCTGTTGAAAAAAAGCCTAGAACCTTTGGCCGCAGATAAACGCAGATGAACGCCGATCCAAAATAGATGTTTTATCGGCGTTCATCGGCGTTCATCGGCGGCTAATATCGATTTTCAGTAGTTAATCGCTAGTTGCGCGCGCGGCTCCGTAGAGTCAGTGAGTTGTAGAGCGGAGACGATGAGGGGCCAAGCCGAGAGACCGCTTACTGAAGCTGCGACGTCGGGGGGCGATTATGCGAACGAGGGCATTTCGGCGGGAACCAGGGTGCGCAGTTCCCCCCGCATGGCGTCGAACATCTTAACCAAGTCTGCCGCGTCAACGGTGCAGACGCCCAGGCGATAAAGCACGACGCGGAAGTGAGCGCCTACCAAACCGGAAGCGAACATGACCTGATTCTGAATCAGCGCCGCTGCCAGGTCGGGGCGGTCTTGTTGGGAGTGGGCCAAAACCAGCTTCAAAGCCAGGCAAACACGTCCAAAATCCTGGTCCAGGCAGGCGAGATAGCCGCGGAAGATTCGGCAGCGTTCGGCCCGGAGTTTGGCTTCCAGTTTACGTGTGTAACCCGGTTGTAACCGCATGAATTCGATATCGGAAGCGTCCAACAGACGCGCCATCGGACGATAGCGGTCCGTGGATAACTCGCTGATCCACTGGGCAGTTACCGGCAAGGTTGACGCTGTGGCGCCAAGGCGCCGGAAGAGCAGAGTGGCCGCGAGGGCCAAACCGCCTAACGTGAAGCTCGAAACTAAAATCCCAGCAATCATGAAAACCGTATCCGATTAAAAGAATACCTGGAATTTACCCTAAACGCAATCCATTGTGGGTATTGCCAGTACTATTTTTTGAACAAATATACCTAAACCACACCCAGGTAAATCACCTAGTGGAGGAGAACTGCGAATTATGCCGCTTCCCGCTCTTTAACAATGCCGCGTTAATCGCATCCAATTGAGTGAGCAGGCGGCTTTCCTGTTCCGGGGGCAGCGGCGCCGCTACGTGCTGGGCATCCTCGCCCGCACTGCGCAGCAGCGTGAGCCATGCGATCATACTGGCCGCGCTCACGCCCAATACGGCAGTAGTGTTCACGGCATAGGAGAAGGTCGTGCCGAACAGCGTCCGCATCAGCAGAACGAACGTGCTGCTTAAGAAGTAGATAGAAAACACCAGGGCATGGACCCGCACGTTGCGGGGCAGGCGCAGGGGGAAGAAACTGACGAAGCAGAGGATTAGAATAATGAAGAGTGCGAGAGCGGTCTCCAGGCCGCGCTCCACCGCGATGCAATAAAACATGTAGCGAGAGTGTTCCGGGACCGTGGGGTTGATATTCGGAATCAGCGTTAGCGCCGAGATGGTGATCGCAATGGCGACGCTGGAATACATTACCCAGCGGCCCAGGGTGTACAAGCCCTTATAACGTTCGAGCACGGACTGATATAGCTCGGCCACCAGTAAAAGGTAGAAGATCTGTGCGACCGGCTCAGTAATAATCCAGAAGTAGAAATAGGCGTCGCTTGTGATTTCTACGTAAAAGGGCCAGATGCTATTGGGAATTCGGAAAATGACAAAAGCAAAAAAGACGGGGTAGCGGCGATGCAAACCGGTTCGCCACAGCTTGACCACCATCAAGGCGGAGGCCAGCAACAGAACCGCGCGCAGGATCTGAGCGACCTGAACGAATACAGCATTGGGCATGATCGTCTAATCTAACCGAAGCGTTTTCCAGGCTTCAGTCTCGATGCTAGCACTCTAATGCTGTATTCGTTGCCGCTAACTTTCGTTACTAGCGAACGAAGGGGCAGGGGTCGCACATCGGGAAGGGGTTCTCGGCCTTGTTCGTGGTCCGGGCGGCGAAGAGCGAAAACGCAAGAAGTGCGAGAATCGTTAGTTTTTTCATAATCGTAGTTATCCTTACCTGCTGTCTTTCGACAGTAATGTTGGTACTAGATTAGATCCCTCAGAACCGAAATAGGGGATTTTTCTTAAACATTTTCTGAAAATAGAACGCTATCTAAACCGAGGTTCTAAGCAGGAGCGATCTTCTCCCCATTCGCATACCGCACAGCCTGAGATAGAATTGAAGGATCGGGAGCCTTGCGGGAGACCGCCCTGGCAGACTTCATCGCAAAACCGGAACCTGCCGCTGGACCGGCGGCGGAACTGTGGCGGAAGACGCTGCAACGCATTCCTACGCAATTCGGGCGCCTGGGCTTTCTAGCCTCTCTGCGGGATACGCTCACCGGGCGTTATTCGCACCCGCCTTTAAGCCAACTGGTTGGCCACGAGATCACCGACCGCACCCTCTGCCATAGCCATCACGAGATTTTTGCCGAATGGTTGGGCTTCAGCCTCGCCCGCCAGAAGGAAGACCTCGATGAGTACCTGCTTAACTCTAAGCAAGCCTTCGACCTTGCGGCCTATCGCGATCTCATCCCGGGCACGGCCCATCAGGTGGAACGTCAGCTCTATCTCACAGATCTTGAGATGTTGCTGGAATTGGTGCGGTTCGAGCACGGCGCGGCTTCTTCGCCTCCAACAGCATAGCCACCCCGGTGACTTGACCGATGATGTCCACGTCGCTGGCGCTAAAACGTTCCGGCTTGCGGTTCGAGGAGGGATGAGGCTGCCACAGCACTTCGCCGTCGTAGGACGTACACCATCCGCAGCGGTAACCGTCGCGGGTTTCGAGGAAATAGATTGGCCGGTCGATCTCGTTCGTCCAGCCTTCGGAGAGGATGCGCCGCCGCGATTCGTCAATCAACACCAGCGAGCCGGGGCGCAGAATGGGAAACATCGACAGATCCTCCATGCCGATGAAGCCGTACCGGTGCTGGCGCAGGTCCCACCCGTTGAGAAAAATGAGACCTGTTTTGCCCCACCGGCGCATCAAATGACCAAGAAATGTGGTTGAATTCAAATCGACTTCCGGTCCGGCGGCGGGCGGAGCCGGGGGTTTCGCGAACGGAGTGAACGCGGCGACGTGGGTTTCGTTCAAGGGGTTCAGCAAGGCGTCGGAGGGCAGTTGTTCGAGAGGTACTCCATACCAGCCCAGCACCTCGCTGAGGTCGAGCCGGTAAATGGCGCATAGCGAATACAGGCGGAAGACGGTGGGCACTGTACCCTTGTGCTCAATGTCCGCCAGGCGGCTGAGCGCGATCGCGAATTCGTCGAGGTTGCGGCGCTGCGCGATCCGCTGGCTCGCCCTTTCCACGTCGCGGTATGTGAGCTTTAGCCGCTCACGAGCCCGCTTTAGCTTCTCTCCGGCTCGCTCCATGATATGATCCCGCTTGGTGCCTGATGCGGCTGTCCAGCAGCCTTCGAGGCGTCAGGGTGGTGCACCGAGGATTATAACTGAAAAATCGGAAATCTGTTCCGCAGGCGGAACAGCCAACAAAATGTCATCAAAAGTTATTATTGGAATCTCGGGCGCCAGCGGTGCGATTTACGGTTTGCGCCTGCTGGAACGGCTCCGGGCTCACGGCGGCGTTGAAATTCATTTGATTGTTACCCGCTCCGGAGAAAAAACACTTTTCCTGGAGACAGGAAAATCCGTAGCCGATCTGAAAAACCTTTCAGATTATTCTTATCCCTTAGAAGATATTTCCTGCCGGCTGGCGAGCGGGTCGTACGCGACGGACGCCATGGTGATTGCTCCCTGCTCCATACACACCATGTCCGCCATCGCCGCCGGCATCAGTTCCAACCTGATGATCCGCGCCGCCGACGTCATCCTGAAAGAGAGGCGAAAATTGATCCTGATGGTCCGCGAAAGTCCTTTCCATCTGGGGCACCTTAGAAATATGACCGCGCTAGCCGAAATGGGCGCCATCATCGCGCCCCCCATCCCGGGGTTCTACCATCACCCCCAAACCGTGAACGACCTGGTGGACCATAGTGTGGATCGCGTGCTCGACCTCATCGGCCTGCCCGATGCCCGCGTGCAGCGTTGGGACGGGGTGACGCGGTGAGCGCTCGCCGTCCATTAATCGCCTTCCAGGGGGAGCGCGGCGCCTTCAGCCAGGAGGCAGCCCGCCAGCTTTGCGGCCCCAACATCGAAGTCCTGCCTTGCCCGCGGTTCCAGGACATCTTTAATGCGGTGAAGAACGGGGCGGCCGCCGGAGCCGTGGTCCCGATCGAAAATACCCTGGCCGGCAGCGTTCACGAAAATTACGATCACCTGGTCAACTTCGAGCTGCCGATTGTTGCCGAGACCAGCGTGCGCATCGTGCATAACCTGATCGCCCGTAAGGGGATCAAGTTCTCCCAGTTGAGGCGGGCATTCTCCCACCCGGTGGCCCTGGGCCAGTGCCTCGATTTTTTCGCGGCCAATCCTCAAATCGAACGCATTCCGTTCTACGACACTGCCGGCAGCATCAAGATGATCACGGAGGATGGGTTGGCCGACGCCGCCGGGATTGCCAGTTCGGTGGCCGCGGAAATTTACGGCGCCCACATTTTGCGGCGGTCGATCGAAAGCGACCGGCAGAATTTTACGCGCTTCTTCCTGCTGCGCACGCCGGATTACGCCCGGCGCCACCCCTTGCGCGCCGAGGCCAACACCCAGTGGAAGACTTCGCTGGTCTTCAGCACGCGCAATATTCCGGGAGCGCTTTTCCGCGCGCTCAGCGCCTTCGCCCTGCGCGACCTGAATCTGATGAAGATCGAATCCCGCCCCTTGCGCGGCAAGCCGTGGGAGTACCTCTTCTATCTCGATTTCCTGGGACGGGTGGATTCTCCGGTAGCCGTGAATGCGCTCAATCACCTGCGCGAGATTGCCGACTTCCTGCGCATTCTCGGCTGTTATCCGAAGGGCGCTTAGTTTAGGAGCGCCTTATTGGTTCTTCAGCACTGCGATGGCGGCGCGGCAAAAGGCCGGCAGGTCTTCCGGCTTGCGGCTGGTCACCAGGTTCCGGTCCACCACCACCTCGGCGTCTTCCCAGGACGCGCCGGCGTTCACCACATCGTCTTTGATGGCGAAGAAGCTGGTGGCTTTGCGGCCTTTGAGCATGCCCCCGGCGGAGCATAGCACCCAGGGTCCGTGGCAGATGGAAGCCACCAGTTTGCCGGCGGCATCCAGATCGTGCACGAACTGATTGGCCTTGGCGTGGCGGCGTATGTGGTCGGGCGCATAACCGCCGGGCACCACGACGCCGTCGAAATCGCCTGCCTGCGCCTGGTCGTAGGACAGTTCGCACTTGACGGGATAGCCCAGTTTGCTGCCGTAAGTTTCCCCCGCCTTGGCGCCAACCGTGACGACGGTGGCGCCCGCTTCCTGCAGACGGAATAGCGGGTACCACACCTCCATCTCCTGATACAGCGTGTCTACCAGTAATGCGATCTTTTTGCCTGTCAATTCCATGCCTCCATGGTAGACCAGGCTTGGTAGATCGGGCATGGTAGGCCGAGCTGGTAGCGAGGACATCACCGACCTCGTTGTACACTTTATAGACAGTGCCGCCGCGTCCGTGTCAATTTCGCACACTGGGGCGCGTGACGTTTTGGCCACAGCGTCGTCCAACTTCACAGAACAGGATAGTTGGGACAGGCAACAAACTACGTAGCGAGAGTTATGGCTCAGGATGCAGCCGGCACTGCAGGGCCCCGAGTGAGTCCCCAAGTCGATTCATTAATTCGGGCTGCACAGGCCGGTGACCAGGACGCTTTCGAGCAGTTGGTCCGGACATACGACCAAAGTGTCCTCAGACTGGCCATGAATCTCCTCCGTTCGCCGGAGGACGCGCGGGACGTCTACCAGGAGGCGTTTCTGCGAGTGTACCGGAACCTGCACTCGTTCCGTTTCGACTGCAGTTTTCACACCTGGCTGTACCGGATTGTGACGAATATCTGTTTAGACCAGTTGCGCAAACGCAAGGTGCGGAAGGAAGAGTCGCCCACCATCGAGACCAGCGAGGGGCCGATTGACCGCATGGATTCCTTCGAAGAGGAATCCGCCCACGCCGACCCGGAGCGCAGTCTCTGGAACCGCCAGTTGAAACAGCGCATCGATAGCGCGCTGGAAGATCTGACACCCCGCGAACGCATGGTTTTCGAACTCAGGCACTATCAGGGACTTCGCCTGCGAAACATCGGCGACATGCTGGGCACCACCGAAGAAGCCGCCAAGAATTGCCTGTTCCGCGCCACTCAGAAGATGCGCACCGTGTTGGGAGATTTCACATGACTTGCGACTCGATTCTTAAACTCCTCCCGCTTTACTACTACGGCGAATTGACGCCCGAAGAAGAGGAGCGCATCGAAGAGCACACCCATTCCTGTTTGGCGTGCAGCGGGGAACTATCGCAGCAGCGGGCGCTCGCCGCGGCGCTCGATCAGCGCCAGACAGTGCCGTTGCCGCACCTGTTGGAAGATTGCCGCGCAGACCTGATGGCCGCCATCCAAGGCGGCGCGCCAAGAGTGGAACCCGCATCGAAGGGCCCCTGGCGGCTCTTCCTGGATGCCATGGCCGCTTCCTTCACCAACCTGGGCCGCTTGCGGCAACCCATCGGAGCGGTCGCCCTGGTAGCGATTGGATTCTTCGCGTCGAGGTTGAGCACTACAGGCGGAGCCAATCCGGCGGGGGCGTTGACCCCGCTCACGGAAAACGTTTTCGCCACCGTCCGCAGTGTCCAGCCGGATGACGCCGGCGGCGTTGCGATTTCCCTGGACGAGACCCGCAGGCGCGTGGTGAAGGGCAGCATGAACGACAGCAACATCCAGCGCCTGCTGCTGGCCGCTGCGCACGAAGACAATCCCGCGGTGCGGGTGGAATCGGTGGACCTGCTGCGCAGCCAGTCCGGCAGCACCGAAGTGCGCGATGCGCTGCTCAATGTGGTGTCGCGGGACAACAACCCCGGCGTGCGCTTGAAGGCGCTCGAAGGCCTGAAGCCACTGGCGGGCGATTCGGAAGTTCGCAAGACGCTGCGCCAGGTCTTGCTGGACGACGATAACGTGGCGGTGCGCACCCTGGTGATCGATCTCCTGGTGGCCAATCGCGACGACAACATGGTCGGTATGATGCAAGGCCTGGTACAACGCGAAAACAATAATTCAGTGCGCCTCAAGCTGGAGAAGGCGCTCAAGGACATGAATGCGTCTGTCGGCACTTTCTAAGGCATCCGCGATCCTGATGCTGCTGCCGTTCGGCGCAGTGACCCAGCAGAACGGCCTGGTCCGCGAGGGCGACCATTTCGTGCGCGAGTTCAGCGGTAGTGCAGTGGGCGCGCGCCGCCTGCGCGTCAATGCCCGCGGCCCGGTCAGCGTGCAGGCGGGCGCCTCCAACAACATCACATACACCGTGCGGGTCAGCGTGCGGGCGCGCAGTGAAGCCGAAGCGCGCGATGTGCTGCAGCGCTACAACGTGCGCCTGAGTTCGCAGGGCGATTGGGTGGTCTTGACCACGCCGGGCGGCCCGGTGCTGGCCAGCGTGGTGGTGAAGACGCCGCGGGTGGAGCACGTGGTGGTTTCGACCTCGGATGGCGCGGTGGATGCCGCGGGCATCGATGGCATTCTCGAAGTGGACACGGGCGCCGGCGAGCTTACGGTGGATCGCATTGGCGGCGATTGCAGGCTGGTCACGGGCGGCGGCGATATCAAGGTGGGTTCCGTGGGCGGCGCGCTGAAGTGTTCCACCGGAGCGGGCAGAGTACAAGTTGCCTCGGTGCGCGGCGCTGCCATCTTAGAGACGGTGGGCGGCGATATCAGCGCCAATGAAGTGGGCGGCTCGCTGCGCGCCGACACCGGCGGCGGCGGCATCCACATCGTTCGAGCCGGCGGCGCGGTGAGCGCCTCCACGGGCGGCGGCCAGATCGTCGTGGATAGCGCGGGCGGCATTGTCACGGCGCGCAATATGGCCGGTCCGGTGAAGGTGGGCGCGGCGGCGGGCGTGCAGTGCGAATCCGGCACAGGCGGCATCAATGTCACCAATATTGCGGGCGGCATGCGGGTTTCCACCGCGCTCGGCAACATCATGGCGAGCCTGCTAGCCGGCCGTTTGACGGATTCGTACCTGGCCTCGGGCAATGGGGACATCACGGTTTTCATTCCGTCCAACGTAGGGGTGAATGTACGCGCCCAGAACGATCTGGCCGACTCCACCCGTCGAATCAACGTAGATTTCCCCGGCGTGCAGGTGCGGCGTCAGGGACGACTGATCGTTGCGGAAGGCCCTGTGAACGGCGGTGGTCCGCTGCTCCAGATTTCCGCGACGGTGGGCACCATCTTCATTCGAAAACAACAGTAAGAGGTAGAAGCATGAGAACCAGTCTGGGAATTGCACTTGTAGCGGTCAACCTTGCCGCATCACCGATCTTTGCCCAAACCGTGGTGATACCGCGGGAGCGGGGCGCGCAGAATATTGTGGTAGAGAAGAGCGGCGGTTACCTTGGTATTGGCGGACTGGATATCAGTCCGGAGCGCGCGAAGGCGCTCAACCTGAAGGAAGAGCGTGGCGTGGAAGTCTCCAGCCTGGCGCCCGATGGTCCCGCGGCCAAGGCCGGGATGAAGGCAGGCGATGTGGTGTTGGAATTCGCCGGGCAGCCGGTGCAGGGCACCGCGCAGTTTCAGCGCCTGGTGCGCGAAACGCCGGCCGGCCGTCAGGTGAAGATCACGGTCTGGCGCAACAGCGCGCTGCAAACCTTGAACACCACGGTCGGCGAGAATCAGGGGCGGACGACCATCATCACGCCGAATGGTTCGAGCGACGGCAACTGGAATTTCCACGTCCCGGAGATACCGAACATGCCGGAGATTCCGCGCTTCCAGATGTCCTCGCAGAACCCCATGCTGGGCATTGTGGGCGAAGCGCTGGGACAGGAAGATCAGCTGGCCGAGTTCTTCGGCGTGCAGGATGGCGTGCTGGTGCGCTCGGTGCGGAAGGGCTCCGCCGCGGAGAAGGCCGGAATCAAGGCCGGCGACGTGATCACCAAAGTGGACGATTCCAAAGTCGGCAGCAGCAGCGAGATTACGCGCGCCCTGCGCAATGTGAAATCGAAGAAGACGTTCAACGTGACGGTGGTGCGCAATAAGCACGAGATGTCCATGCCGGTGGCCATGGAAACGGCGGGCTCCACCGGCAGCATCCGGGCGGCGCTGCTTGAGGTGGACTGCTAGGCGGCGTGGGCTCGCGGCGCTACAGTTTCCGCCCTAGAATCGTGTAGTCCAACCCGCCGAAGAAGGCGTTCCGGAAATCTTCCGGGAGGCTGTTTACAGAGGGCATGCTTTCCGCCGCGGGCGAGAGCTTGCGCACCTCGATATTCCCGATGCCGAACTCTTCCAGGTAAAACGCCAGCAACGGGTGCGGCACCGGACGCTGGTGGGTCGGGTCCAAATAGAAATGCGTGGCGAAGATGGCGAGACACTCGGGATTCGGCGTCTCGATGGCGATCACGCCGTCCTTTTGCAGGCGGCTGGCGCAGAGGCGAATCATTTCCGGCAATCGGTCCGGCGGCAAGTGTTCCACTACCTGCGAGCAGAAGATGCCGTCGAGCGACGCTTCCGGGAGATTCTCGAGGTACACGTACAGGTCGGCCACTTCGGCGTCGAGTCCTTTGTGCCGGCACGTCGCGACGGATTCCTCACCGAGATCGATGCCCTTCGCCGCCACCCCCGCCGCGCGCAGCATCTCCAGAAATTCGCCGCGCCCGCAGCCGATATCGAGCACGTTCTGCCTGCCTTCGAAGTGCGGCAGATAGAACTGCTGGCCTGCCTTCACATACTCTTCGGTGCCGCGGAAACGCTCGGCGAAGCGGCCGTAATCGAAGCCCAGCGGCAGCGCCGACGAATTCGACGCCAGGGCCAGAGCGCCAGCGGAGGGAGCCGCGCCCAGGACCGCGGCCCTCTGCCGGATGGTTTTCAATTCGGAGTAAATCAGCCGTTCGTAATCCAGCTTGGTACGTTCCAGTTGGATCCAAAAATCGTCGCCGAACCGCTTCAAGGCACCTTCGAAATCCCGGTGCTGCGCGCGCATGGCGTCCCGGTGAGTTGCGTCCATGAGGTCAACGCGATGCTGGAAGCCGCCCTGCAAATCGGCCACGCTGCGCAGGAACTGAATTTCGTTCTGCTGCAGCTTGTGCTCCCATTCGAAGCGCCAGTCCGCCCAGTGGTTGCGTATGTCCTTGAGTTCCTCGCCCACCTGCTCCTGCGCCGCGATCCGGCTGCCCAGCGCCACCAGCGCGCGGTTGTATTCCACCATGGCTTCGAGCGCGGCATCGACGCACGCCATGGCCTTGCGGTTGAACTCCACCTGGTCGCGCACATGCCAGTCCAGCACGCGCGCGATCATGCGCTTCCACGCCTGCACGATCGAATTGACTACCCCGCCGGCACGCGGATTGACGGTGCCGATCGCCGCCACTTTGCCCAGCGCCGCGTCGCGCGCGTGAGTCAGCGGCATCAGGTCGGCCAGCGGGACTTCCACGCCGCCCGCTGCGGTCCGCGGATTGCGACCGCGCACGCGATCGCGTACTTCGTGCAGCAGCGCGATCAGTTCAGCGCTTTCCACGCGTCGCCTTCCCGGGAGTTTTTTCTTTGCGCCGGTAGCTTGCCGTCACCGTCGTAGTCAGGCCGCCGCGCGGGGCGAATTCGCCGACTACGGTGGCGCTCACCGGGTCCGTCGCCGCCACCACGTCCTGCAGCACCCGATTGACCACGTTCTCCTGAAAGATGCCCATATTGCGGTACTCCAACAGGTACATCTTGTAGCTTTTCAGTTCCAGGCAGCGCTCGCCGGGGACATAGGTCAGCGTCAGGCGGCCAGAATCGGGCAGCCCCGTTTTCGGACACACGCTGCTGAACTCCGGGTGATCGATTACGATTTCGTAATCGCGAAACTGATTGGGCCAGGTCTCGATTTCCGGCAGCACGGCATCGAGTCCGCCGCACGCGTGTTCGTCGGTATAGCCGCGTTTCATGCCGCCTCCGCCAAAGCCTTGGAGAGCAGATCGAGGAACAGCCCGACGTCGGCCACGATGCCCACCGCCTGCCCCGTGCCGCGGTCGCTCACCTTCGTGGCCACGGCCGGATTGATGTCCACGCACACCACCTTCACCCAACTGGGCAGCATATTGCCGGTGGCGATGGAATGCAGCATCGACCCGAGGCAGAGCACCAGCCCCGCGCCCTTCAACTGCGCGGCGTACGCGTCCTGCGCCGCATTCATGTCGGTCAGCGTATCGGGCAGCGGACCGTCGTCGCGCAGACTGCCGGCCAGCACGAACGGGACACCGGCCTTCACGCACTCATACAGAACGCCCTGCTTCAAGCGTCCGCTCTCCACCGCCCGCCGCACATCGCCCTCATGATTGATTGCGTTGATGGCGCGCATGTGATTGCGGTGGCCGTGTTCTTCCTGCCGGCCATCGCTCAGCCGTACGCCCAGCGAGGTGCCGAACAGCGCCGCTTCGATATCGTGCACGCCCAGTGCGTTGCCGCTCAGCACGCCCTGCACCCAGCCGCCTTTGATCAGCGACGCGAGCCCTTTAGCGCCGCCGGTGTGGACCACCACCGGTCCCGCCACCACAAGTACTTTCAGCTTCTGTTCCACGGCGTGGCGCACCAGTTCCGCCGTCTGGCGCACGGCCGTCTCCACCTGGCGCTCCGACGAAATGCCGTTGGACATGAACGCGAACGAGAGACGGTCGCGCTCTTTCGATTCCGGCGTGACCCGTATACCGCGCAGCCCCACCACGATCTGGTCTCCGGCGCGCAAATCGCGCAGGCGGCGGCAATACGCGCGACCCCCGGCCACCACGATCATCCCGTCCATACGCTGATTTTCCACTTCGATCCACTGCTGGCCGCTGCGCACGTGCGTCTTGTGATTGGTGGTGGAGTAGAAGTCCTCCGGCGCGCAGAGATCGCGCTCCACCGGTTCCAGATGGGCATCGCTGGAATCCACCGGGGCGCAGCCCAGGTTGAGCAACTCGTGCAGCAGGCGGTCGAGCGAGATCTGGTCCGGCGTCTCGACTTTGAGACGCAGGTACGAGGGTTCGCTATTGGTTTTGCCGATGCGGAACTGTTCGACTTCGAACCGGCCGTGATACTCCACGACCTTATCGAAGATGTTCTCCATGATGTGGGAGTCGATCAGGTGGCCTTCCGCTTCGACCACGTCCTGAAATGGCATAG
>JBDTMZ010000169.1:0-13096 GCA_039934035.1 Candidatus Solibacter sp.
AACAGGTGATCGTACACCAGGTCGGACTGCGTTCTCCAGGCGAAATGCTTGCCGAAGAGAATGTCAAAGCCGCCGCCGAAGCCAACGAACAAGACATTGTCGGTTTTGGTCGGCGTGGTGATGAGGCTGCCCACCAGGGCCTTGATCACTGCATCCTGCGGTTGCGGGGTGGCGGATTCATGCATGATTCCCGCATAAACCGGGCGGAAGAACAGTGTGGCTTTGGTGAAGTGCCGGTAGGCTAGCTGCGGGCCCACGGCGATAGTGTGGGTTTTGGAATGTGCCGAGACTTGCATGCTGCCATATGGATAGTTGGCAGGGAGCACCCCGGCCTTGATGCCCGCCCCAATCCCTGCCTGCAACTTAGACTGCAACTCGGGCAGCAATTGGTCGGTGCGGATTTTCAGGTCGCCGGCCGCAAACGTATAGTCCACACCGAAGGACATCCACGTCTTCGGCCGGAAGCCGAACTGCGTCGCAAAGCCATGCTCGAAGAGGCTGACAGCCGGACTGTCGAGGAAGCCATAGCCTCCGTAAATGTCGTACCTCGGAACATTGGTTTGTTGACCGAAGAGCGGCAAGGAGAGAAGAAAGAGGATTCCGGGGGTGAGGAAGCTCGCCCGGTGCTTGTCGAACATAACATCCTCCACTGGCCGGCGGCATTTCCACGAATGATCGCGTTTGTGGCCGGGGGAGTCATCCAGCCTTAATTCGTGGTCACGACGGACACCGCACAACCGTCGATTCTAGAACAGACTACACCTATTTAAAGACAATTGCATCCTAAATAACTTAAATACGGTGGAATTTCCCAAAGTGCCGCGGACTTGGAGTGCGACGGTCACGACGGGATTGACAGCCCCCGTTGCTTCTAGCAGTATATTAACAGCAAATAAGATCTTCATATCTGCGATTTAGAACACTAACGGAGACCGCCAGGTCGGTGCCGGTTTCCCGCAAACTGGTGTCCCGGAGGATGGAAGCATGACAGAGGATGTCACGAGTCTCAGTGCGGATCGCATCGAGTACCTCGAAGGACTGGTCCGGCGGGGCAAGACCGCGGCCGCCGTTTTTACGCAGTTCACTCAAAGGGACGTTGACGCGATCGTCAAGGCCATGGTCCTGGCCGGATTGGACCAGGCTCAGTACCTCGCCCGCCTAGCGATTGAGGAAACCAGGCTGGGCGTTCTGGAAGACAAGGCCATCAAGAACATGGTGGCCACCGAATTCGTCTACAACTACGTCAGGGACAGACCTTCCGTGGGCGTCATCCACGAGTTCCCGGAGCGCGGTTTGGTGGAAGTGGCGGAGCCCATCGGACTGATCTTCTCGATCACGCCCGTAACCAACCCCACCTCGACCGTGCTCTTCAAGTGCATCATGGCCATCAAAACGCGCAACGCCGTCATTTTCGGCCCCCATCCGAAGGCCTGGCGCTGCTGCCAGGAGGCCATACGAATCATGTATGAGGCGGCGGTGAAGCACGGCGCCCCAGAGGGAGTATTCAGCTGCCTGGAATCGCCCACCATACCGGACAACAAGTTCCTTATGCGTCACAAGGACGTCATGTTGATCGACGCCACCGGCGGCCCCGGCGCCGTCAAAGCCGCCTATGGCTCAGGTAAACCGGCGCTTGGGGTGGGGCCGGGGAATACGCCGGTCTACCTGGAGAAGACTGCGCACCTGGACATGGCGGTGGTCGATATCATCACCTCCAAGACGTTCGACAACGGGACCATCTGCGCCTCGGAACAGACCGTGGTCATCGACGACGAGATCTATGACCTGGCTATCCGGAAGTTCGCGGAATTGGGATCGCACATCTGCAATCAGAAGGAAACCGACCTATTGGGACGCACGGTGATCAATCCCGAAACCGGCGTCATGCAGCCCATCGCAATCGGCCAGACGGCCACCGATATCGCCGGCGTGATCGGTCTTCGGGTCAAACCCGGTACCAAGCTTCTGATTGCGCCCATTCAAGGCGTGGGGCCGCAGCATCCCCTGTCGGTGGAGAAGCTCTTCCCCGTGCTGGCTGTCTACCGCGCGGGTTCGACCGAGGAGGCGCTCCGCGTCTGCGTGGACGTGAATCATGCAGGTGGGCTGGGACACACGGCCGTGATCTTCTCACGCAATGAAGAGATCATCCGGAAGTTCAGCGACGTCATCAACGCGGGGCGGATCATTGTTAATTCTCCCGGCTCGATCGGGGCGCTCGGTGGAGTCTACAACGATATGGTGCCGACCTTTTCGTTCGGCTGCGGCACGGGTGGCGGCAACAGCACCACCGATAACGTCAACATGTATCACTACCTGAACATCAAACGCGTGGCTCGGAGGACACAAGCCCATATGTGGTTCCGCGTTCCCAATCAGATCTACTTCAATCTGAACGCGGTCGAGAACCTGCGGCAGTTTTCGTCGCTCTCGACCCTGATCGTCACTAACCCGCTGCTGGAGCAGCTGGGACACGTGGATGTTGTCCGCCGCTCGATTCCGTCCCAGACGCAAGTCCGCGTCCTCACGATTCCAGATGCGGAGCCGGAGTTCAAGGTTGTCATGCAGGGGGTGGACGCGCTCAACCTCCATCGCGCCGACCAGATTGTGGCGCTGGGCGGCGGCAGCGTGATCGATGCCGCGAAACTCATGAAGCTGAAGTACGAATCGCCTTCGGCCGACCTGGACGAACTGGCCGCGCCGTTTCTCGACATCCGCAAACGCGTGGTCCAATATCCAACCGAAAAGGCGCATCAGGTCCGCTTGATCGCCGTCCCCACCACCAGCGGAACCGGGAGCGAGGTCACTCCATTTGCCGTCCTGATCGATAAGGAGCGCGGCCGCAAGATCACCCTGGCGGATTACTCCTTGAGTCCCGATGTGGCGATCGTCGATCCCCAGTTTGTGATGTCGATGCCGAAGAGCCTCACGGCGGACACCGGCATCGATTGCCTGACCCACGCCTTCGAATCCGGCGTTTCGATTCACGCTTCCCCCTACACCGATTCGAACGCGATGCAGGCCATTCGCATGGTGTTCAAGTACCTTCCCATCGCATACGAGAACCCTCGGGACGAGGAGGCTCGCAGTATGATGCACAACGCCGCCTGCATTGCCGCCCTGGCATTTTCCAACGCTTCGGTGGGAGTGAATCACGCCCTGGCGCATGCCTTCGGCGCGAGATTCGGAGTGGGCCACGGGAAAGCGAACGCCCTCATGCTGCCCCACGTCCTGGCGTATAATGCGTCGGTTCCCACGAAGTTCATGCCCTCGCCGAACCAGCGGGCGTATGTCGCGCATAAGAAGTACGCCATGGTGTCGGACCTGCTCGGGTTGGGCGGCGAGACGGTCGCTGAGAAGGTCGCGAACCTGGTGGCGGCAACCGGGCAACTGCTGGACCGGCTGGAGATTCCGCGCTCGATCGCTGAGCTGGGGATCTCGGAAGCGGAATTCGAGCGCGCCATGCCGGAACTCGCCAAGGCGGCGTTCGACGATCCTTCGTGGCGCTCGAACCCCCGCATGCCACTGGTGAGTGAACTGGTCGGCCTGTTTTGGAGCGCATATCGCGGGAGGGATTCGCAGGCGCCCCTTACCGAGGCGGGGCCGGCGAAGGAATGGTCGTGCGTATGACGACAAATTTAGCTCTGCTGCAAGAGGCCATGGAGAAAGTAAAGCGCGGGGAGTCCGAGGTGATTCTGGACTTCGCTTCCCTCCTGCGGATCGACGCAGTCGGTGTTCGTGCCTTGGAGGAGTTGGCGGCGCTGGCCGGCGATCGGTCGGCCAAGGTCCTGTTGCGCGCTGTCAACGCGGACATTTACCGTGTGCTCAAGCAATTGAAGCTGGCGGAGCGCTTCGCCTTCGTGAACGGTTAGACGAAGGGCAGCCAGCCGCGGCGCAGCGGATAGAGCATTGTGTTCCACTCTATGGCGGCGAAATCTTTCCACTGCAGGGGAGCGTGGAAGAGCCCCAGACTGGCGGCGCAGCGGGTCAGAAATTCGCGGGCGATGACCTCGTCGATACGCACGTCGGGCCCCGCGACATCGTACAGCACACCATCCAGTGTGAGGACGATCTTGCGGAAGAGGAACAGCGGGGGCGGAAAGTGGATGCCTTCGAGAGCGATGCGATCCAACAGGCGCATCGCATCCAGCGTTCCCGGTGACGCGTCCGGCGGCAACTGCTCAAAGAACCGCGTGACGCAGGCCTCAATCGCGCCCAGGTGGGCGTGATTCCGGCGATCTGCGCTAAGCGCCAGATCGCGGATGGATTCCCGGATGCCATCGGGGTTGCGCAGCGTCATCATCACCGAGAGCAGCACCAGTTGGCGGCGCGCTTCGAGACTCAGTTTCTCGGCGAGCGCCCAATCCAGAATGACGAGTTCGCGATTCGTCTCGTCGTAGAGCAGGTTGCCGGCATGCGGGTCGGCATGGAACGTGGAATCCTCCTCGCGAGAGAAAAAGGGCACGGCTACCAGGGCCTCAATCAATTGCTCCGCGATCCGCGCGCGACGAATCGGAGAGTTTGGGAAGGCGTCCGTGACTTTGACGCCCGCTTCCGCGCTCATCGCGGTGATGTCGTCAGTGGACAGCGGCGCAATCAGGCGGGGAACGCGGATCCCAATGCTCGCCCGGTACATCTTCACCGCCTGCAGGAGCGTCGCCTGTTCGCGCCGGAAGTCCAATTCGTGATCCAACAGCAGCAGAACCTCAGCCAGCATGTCCTTCACGTCGTGGACGGCGAACCCATAGTCTCTGTCGGCGGAAGTGAGGAATTCCGCGAGCCCCTGGAGCAATTTCATGTCCTCGGCGAAGCAACTCGGCACGTAGGGCTTCAGGACCTTCAGGACTCCTTCCTCGCGTTCTTTTCCGGGGTGGTTCCAGGTGAACCGAATGACGGCGCTCACGCTGGCCTCGGAAAGGACGGTGGCCTCCAATTCCACGGCATAGGTGGCCAGGCGATCGCCCAGGCGCTGTTCGATGAGCGCTCGGATTTCTTGTGGCGTCACGTCCGACATGCCGTTTTCCAACACGGAGAGGGCGCGGCGGAGTTTCGGGGCCAGGCGGCGGTTGCGCGCCAGAACCTGTCCCACCTTCTGCAGCGCCGGCATCTTATTTACCAGTTGGAGCAGGCGCTGCTCCGGCGCCGTGCCGGCGGGGAGTTCAAATTGCTCCACCACCTTGGTAGCCAGGCGATGCCCGGAGAGACGCTCGAAAACGAATTGAAAGGCGTCGCGAACCAGCGGACGCCAACGTTGTGCCGGCTCCGGTACCAGGGTTTCCACCGGAACCAGCCGGCCGATCCACTTGCCGATTTCGCCGCGCCAGTAGGGTCCGCGCGACCCTTGGAGTGCGGCTTCCACAGTAGCGATCCGGGCAGTCGAATCGCCGCATGCGATCACGCCGGCCCACAACGCCAGCGGCCCTGCATCGATTCCAACCCGCAGCGACGACCCCATCGAGTTCCTCCTTATCCGAAGCGCCTCGAAGGCGGCGTTCTAAATCCGCCGTTTTCTCCTGGGCTTCGTCTTTTGCTGGAGTTGTTCCAACTCCAAAACCCGGCGCCGCAGTTGCTCCAGTTCATCGTTTGCCTTCGGCGCCGGCTCAGGGGTGAGCAGGTTCTTCACCAGGTTGAGCGGCGAGAGGGCGGCGGACCGCACATCTTTGAGCCGGTCCTGCACCGCGTCCTGGACCTTTTGGTAGGTATCGAAAGCCGATTTCAGATACCACATGATGAATTCCTGGCTGGCCCGGTCGCTCGCCATGATTAACTGGCGCAGCAGTTCGAGCGGCAGCCCGGTAGGCGCATCCCTGGCATCCTCGACGATGATCTGGGTCAGCACCACGCGCGTGAGATCCTCGCCGGTCTTGGCGTCAACCACTTGAATCTCTTCACCCTTACGGATGAGGGCCGCCAAGTCGCTTAGATTCACATACGCCCCGGAGACTGTGTTGTAGAGCCGCCGGTTGGGATATTTCTTGATCAACACGGTAATTAATTCTACAGTTCAGCCATTGCTGCGCTGCACTCCGTCAATTTCATATTGACATAAAAAGACCTTTAGGTCTATATTTAAACCGGATGCTGCATTGCAGCAAAAGGAGCAAATTTCATGCCAGAGAAAACCGTTCCACCTCGGGAGCCTTCCTCCATATCCATGTTGGCGGGATGGCTGAAGCAGGGAACAGAAAGCTTCTTCGCCTCTCAGCGGATCCTGATGGATCTGGTGATGCGGCAAAACGCCCACACAATCGGTGCCTTCCAGGGTCGAATCGTAGAGGCCCGCGACATTGCGAGTACAGCCGTGACCGAAATGGCCGGCGAAGGCATCTCTAATTTCATCGCTGCGCAGCGGGTGCTGTTGAACCTGGCACAGCGCGAGAACGAAATCCTGACCGCTGTAGTGAAAGAGCGAATTGGGGGTCCGGCGCCGGTTGCGGCCGCGACCGACCTATTCAGCCGCGGTGTCGAGACCATAATTGGGATGCAGCAGCATCTGCTGACCCTGGCGGCGCGGCAGGCCGACCAGTGGATCGACGCAACCAAGAGCGGCGAACCCTTTGAGGGCCTCCAGTTGAGCGCCCTGGCGCGCGAAAGTATGGCAACGTTCGTCCGCAGCCAGAAAAAGTTCCTGGATGTACTGGCCGAGGAGACCGCGCACGCCACCGGCGCGGAAACAAACGGCAAGACTCACGCCGGCAGAAAGACCGAATTGACCGAACTGGCGCGGCAGAGCGCGGAGGCGTATATCGATGCGCAGAAGAAACTGCTCGACGTGGTGGCTCAACAACTCAAGGTGAACGCCAAGACCGCGAAGGAGGCCATCGGCGCGATCAATCTGCTTCCCGCCGAGACCCTGGGAGAACTAGTCCGGCATACGATGGAGGGTCTGGTTGAATCGGAGCAGGATCTGCTCAACGTGATGGTCAAGCCGCCCCGCGAGGCTCCCCAAGCCCACGAGGCCCCGGAGCATCCGAAACCGGGCCGGAAGCGCACCGGTCCCGCACGCCGCAAGCCCGTTGTTGCTGCGGTGTGAGGCCGGCTTCCCGTCCCGCACGGCGGAGGGGCAGGGAGTCCACTGGCCCCTCCGCGTGAAGGAAATCACCTACAGTCGCTGCCTGCCAAGGTACACTGATCCAGATGGGCGCCCGCCGCTCCGGCACTAGCAAACCCCACGAAGTCCGTAAACCAAACGAAGCCGTTCCTCTGCCCATCTGGCAGGAAATGCTGGTCGGCATCGAAATGGTCTACCTGCGCCTGTCCCCCGTGTATTGGGGATTTTGCATTCCGCCGGGCGACGGCTCGGCAGTGGTCGTCATTCCGGGCTTTCTGCTGACGGATCTCTATCTCACGGAGTTCCGTTCCTGGATTAATCGCATCGGGTACAAGGGGTACTTCTCGGGGATTGGCTTGAACGCCGAGTGCCCGAACCTGCTGATTCAGAACAAACTGAACGAAACCATCCAGAAGGCCTACAAAGAAACCGGCAGGAAGATCCATCTGGTGGGCCACAGCCTGGGCGGCGTGATCGCCCGCGCTGCTGCCTCGCAGATGCCGGACCGCATAGCCTCCGTGATCACCATGGGATCGCCTTTCCGCGGCGTTTCGGTACACCACTCGGTATTGCGCGCCGCTCAAATGGTACGCGGTCAGATTCTGGAACGTCACGGCGATAATGTCCTGCCGGCCTGCTATACGGCGGGATGCACCTGTAATTTCCTTGAATCCCTGGTGGACAAGCTTCCGAAATCGGTCTTTGAAACCGCCATCTATACCAAGTCGGACGGGATTGTAGACTGGCACGTCTGCCGGACCGGGAAGCCCGAAGTCGATTTCGAAGTTTCGGCGACCCACATCGGACTGGCGTTCAACCCGATTGTCTTTGACGTCGTGGCCCACCGTCTGGCCCGTAAGACTCCCAGTTGGGGTAATCGAGCCTGAGCTAATCGAGAACCCGGATCCGGCGGAGCAACTTCAACAGGCGAGTCATCCAGCGGGCGTGGTCGCCGGCGTCCATCCAGTGCGGCGTTCCCACCGGCAACAGGCGCTGTACTGCTACGTTTTGTGTCACCGTGAATTTCAAAATGCCTTCCGCACCGTGACGGGCATGCATCCCGGAATCCTTCCGTCCTCCGCATGGCGCGTCCACCGAGCCCCAGGACGCTGCGTAGGATTCGTTCACGTTGACGTTGCCCGTTTGGATTCTCTGCGCCAGTCTCGCGCCGCGGGCCGTATCGCGCGTCCAGATGCTGGCGTTGAGACCGTAGTGCGTCGCGTTGGCGCGGGCCACGGCCTCGTCCTCGCTGGTAAACGGATAGACCGACACAACCGGGCCAAACGTCTCCTCCCCGTACATCTGCATCGTTTCCGTCACGTTGGTGAGAATGGTCGGCTCGTAAAACAGCGGGCCCAGGTCCGGCCGGCGGTGCCCTCCGGTCAGCAGAAGCGCTCCCTTCTCCAGGGCGTCGCGCACATGCTGTTCGACGCGCTCCAGTTGACGCTTCGCGGTGAGCGACCCCATCTCTATCGAGTAATCCAGAGCAGCGCCCAGACGGAGCGCGGCGGTGCGCTCCACCAAGGCGGCAGTAAACCTCTCGGCGATCGCATCGTCCACATAGATCCGTTCGATCGACACGCAGACCTGGCCTGCCGAAGCAAAGCATCCCTGAATCGCGCCGTACACCGCCGCCTCCACATCGGCATCGGCCAATACAATCATGGGGTTCTTGCCTCCGAGTTCGAGCGAACACCCGATCAGCCGCCCCGCCGCTTGTTGCGCCACCAGTTTCCCGGTCCGCGTGCTGCCCGTGAACATCACATAGTCCACACGCTCGCCCAGCGCCGGGCCGAGCAGCGGTCCCTCACCTGTGACCACGCCAAAGACATCGGGAGGAAGTCCGGCCTGGCGCAGCAGGTCCACCGCCCACAGCGCCGTGAAACTGGTCTGCACGTCCGGTTTGAGAATGGCGGCGTTGCCCGCCATCAGTGCGGGCACCGCGTCGGTGATCGCAAGGTTCAGGGGATAATTCCACGGGACGATCAGCCCCACCACGCCCACCGGCGACTTGAACTCCCGGGTCCAGGTCAACAGCGGCAGCGCGCCCTTGCGCCGGCGCGGGCGCAGCAGCCGTTCGGCTCGTCGCGCATAGTATCGCGTCACGATCGCGGTGTCGAGAACCTCTTCGAACGCGTGCCGCCGCGCCTTGCCGGTTTCCCACTGGATCAGATCAAGGACTTCGTTCTGGCGCTCCAACAACAGGTCGTGAAAGCGCAGGAAGATCCGTGCGCGCCCGGCAAAGCTGCGCCGGCTCCATTCGACTTGCGCTGCCTGAGCTCGTTGGATGGCAAACTCGAGATCGGCAGTCGTCCCCGCCGGGATGGTCCCGAACGGCGCGCCCGTGTATGGCGCATGCACCGCGATTTTTTCGTGTGGCCCATCGGCCAGAGTGACCTGGGACCGCAGTCGCAGAAGCAGTGCGGCCGCTGGTCCAACCATTTCGAACGCCTCGGATGTGCCCGGTCCTGGCGCGTCAGGCTGTTGAATAATTCCACTTGAGCTCATTGGAGAGAATGAACCCCGTGAAAGAATACCATGAGAGTCGCGTTGCCGCGACGCAGATCTCGTTTCCGCATTGCGGAGGGAACCAGACGTACTGAATCGTCGCTTCCGGTGGCTCACTGGCGAGCCTCCTCCATCAACTTCCGGCCGAGCGCGATCCGGAAGCTGATGGGTGCTGTACCCTGTATTTGTGGGCGGAATGCCAAGGTCCGGCGGTGCCACGCCCTGGGAGGCAATTGTCTTCCATCGAGGGCATGATCTACCTCCGAGACAACCCTTTGCTGCGGGAACCGCTTTGGCCCGAGCATGTCAAGCAGCGACTGCTCGGACACGGGGGAGGGAATGCTGGAAGGGTAGAGCAATCGCGTTGACACTACGGCGTGCCGCGGGATAGCCTGACCTCGATGGCCAAGGTCTGGAATGCGCGACTGACTCGGCGGCAAGCGATACTCTGGCTCGGCGCCACGGCGTTGTCTGCCGCGCCGCAGGGCCGCCGCGTCGAAGAGGTGCGGCGGCTCGCGGCTCCCGAAGCCAACCAGGCTGTCGCCGCCGATGACACGTCGTTGTATGCCATCGGCAATCACGAGATCGGCAGATACGACAAGAAGACCGGCAAGCGCCTGGCCGGCTGGGAATGCGAGACCGGGAAGCCGTTGATCCATCTCGACAGCGGCGTGGTTCACGAGGGAACTCTGTACTGCGCGCACTCCAATTACCCCGGGCTGCCGATGGTGAGTTCGATTGAAATGTGGGACGCCGCGACGCTACGGCACACGGGAAGCCACAGCTTCGGGATCTTCGCTGGGTCCGCAACGTGGGTGGATGGCCACCAGGGTTATCGGTACGTTACATTCGCCCACTACCGCAATTCCGCGGACGAGCCGGGCCGGGATGCGCGGTGGACCACGCTGATACAATTCGATGCGGAGTGGCGGCAGCGACAGGCCTGGGTCTATCCCGCGGAGGTGGTCTCCAGGCTGGGGGACTACTCGATTTCGGGCGGCGTTTTCACACCGGATCACAAGCTCTTCTGCACGGGCCACGACAACCCGGAGATCTATGTCCTCACCGTTCCGGAGAGCGGTTCCTCACTGCTTCTGGTGGACACCTTCCCGGTTCCCATGAAAGGGCAGGGAATCGCGTTGGATCCCGCAGACCCAGGACTGCTCTACGGCATCGACCGGGCCAAGCGCGAAATCGTGGTCGTCCGAATCCGCAATGGCTAGTCCAAGATAGAGTTTTTATCACAAGTGTTAGGGCTGAAGCGGTACAACGTAGCGATGCGAACGCTGATTGACATCTGTTAACAGGCGATTTACTTCTTCGTCCCAGTCTCCAAACGCAAAGATCGGATAAGTCTTTTAGCACGCCCAGCGTGTGTCCTCCCGATGCAGTCCAAATCTCGCTTGAAAGTACGCTATCCGGAAGGAGTCATCAAGACTTGGCGGGCCCGGTATCGCGTTTGCATCCATCATTACCCTTCGGCGCCGCCAGCCTCCCTCAACGTGCGTTTCCTCTCACGTGTGGTCCTCCCCCGAAAGCTAACATGGAGGGAAATTCGTCTCGTGCGCGCGACGATAGCCGCGCTCCGTCTGCGAGGCTTCGGACACCCAAGGAGGATCTAGTGAATCGGGAACGAACTGCTGTAATGGATCAGACTGCATCTCCGCCGCCCGGCGCACTAAGACTTACGCTGCGGATCAATGGCGCCGATTACCACCTGGACATAGAATCTCGTGTCTCGCTGCTCGACGTGCTGCGGGAATACCTCCAGCTCACCGGCACGAAGAAAGGCTGCAACCAGGGAGCCTGCGGCGCATGTACGGTGCTGTGCGACGGCGCGCGCGTTCTCTCCTGCCTGTCGCTGGCAGCGCAGTACGAGGGCACGGAGATCACGACCATCGAGGGGCTGGCCCAGGACGGCGCCCTGCATCCGCTTCAACAGGCCTTCCTGGAGAATGACGGCTTTCAATGCGGCTACTGCACGCCGGGACAGATCTGCTCGGCGATCGGCATGGCCGCCGAATTCCGCGCGGGACTGCCCAGCGCGGTCACCGCAGACGTTTCGTCGGAAGTGACGGAGTTGACCGACGACGAGCTCAAGGAACGCATGAGCGGCAACCTGTGCCGGTGCGGCGCCTACATCGGCATCCGCGCCGCTATTCGGGACGCCTTCGACAACGAGGGACAGCAATGAAGAACTGCACTTACTCCCGCGCGGCCACCGCACCCGAAGCGATCTCCCTGATCGCCACGCATTCCCAAGCCAAGTTTCTCGGGGGTGGAACCAACCTGATCGATCTGATGCGCGAGAACATCGAACAACCGGATGCGCTAATCGATGTCACGCGATTAGGGCTGTCCGGAATCGAGGAAACCGCGGAGGGCGGCGTACGGATCGGCGCCGAGGTCAGGAACACAGCGGTCGCGAACCATCCCTTGGTCCGGCAGCGGTATCCGGTGCTTTCCCAGGCAATCCTGTTCGGCGCGTCGGGTCAGATACGCAACATGGCCACCGTGGGCGGGAATCTGATGCAACGGACGCGGTGCTATTACTTCTACGATCAGGCGTCTCGCTGCAATAAGCGGGATCCCGGCTCGGGGTGCGATGCCATCGAGGGCTTCAACCGCATCCACGCCATTCTGGGAACGTCGGAACACTGCATCGCCACCCACCCATCGGATATGTGCGTGGCGCTGGCGGCGTTGGGCGCTACCATCTACGTGGACGGCGCGGACGGACCGCGTGCCATTCCCTTCGACGATTTTCACAAATTGCCGGCGGACACTCCGCATATCGAGACGGCCCTGCGGCCGGGTGAGCTGATCACCGCCGTCGAACTGGCGCCGCTGCCCTTCGCAAGCCGGTCGCTGTACCGGAAAGTGCGCGATCGCGCCAGCTACGCGTTCGCATTGGTCAGCGTCGCCGCGGCTCTCGAGATCGAAGGCGGACGGATAGGGAATGCGCGCCTGGCGCTCGGCGGTGTGGCCCCGAAACCCTGGAGGGCTTTCGAGGCAGAACGCGTCCTGGCGGGCGCGGAAGCGAATCAAGAGTCCTTCCTTCGCGCGGCGGAGGCGGAGCTTGCCGGCGCGAGTGGCTATCGCGACAATCGCTTCAAAATCGAGCTGGCAAAACGGACCATCGCGAGCGTGCTGAACGAACTGGCGCGCCAGGAGGCGAAACAGTGAGCCTGAAGGATAGCGTCTTCCAGACTATCGCCAAACACATGTCAGACCCAGAGCCCGACCGGCTGCCCGGCCAACACCGGTTCCTCGGCCAACCATATCGTCGCGTGGATGGCGAGGCGAAGATCACGGGCCGCGCCCGCTTCACTGCCGAGTACGATTTTCCGGACCTCGCACATGCTGCGCTGGTCTGCAGCACCATCGCCAGCGGCAGAATCCGCAACATCGATACCGAACGGGCGAAGGGCGAGCCAGGCGTGCTGGAGGTGCTCACGCACCGGAACATGCCCGAAATGAAAGCCCCTCCCCTGGTGGACCTGGCCAATTTGAGCAAGGGCATGGCGGCGAGCGATCTGC
>JBDTMZ010000170.1:0-35825 GCA_039934035.1 Candidatus Solibacter sp.
TACACCATCACACCTCGCTCCTAAATGCAACACTTATTTCATTACAATCGCTAAGTGGTCTTTCAATCCGCCGCCCAATGCTACGCCGGCGTTCGCTAGAGCAAATACCGGCATGATGAGAAACGTTACCAACGGATGCAGGCCTTGTTCCAGCCGATACAGAGGCGGTTGCACTTTCTCGCAGGCGTCTTCGAGTGCGTCCAGGGCGATTTGCTGCTCTTCGTCGGTCATGACGCCCTTTCCCTGGTCTGCGCAATGCTCGAAATGTCCCAGGATTTCGCGGCAGTGCCGGAGAAATTCCGGCGCATTCAACTCGGTCCTGGAAGGAATTGTCATTGCGAGTATGACGCCGGCGATCGTCGCGTGAACTCCGGATTGCAGCACCGCTAGCCAGAGAACAATACCCAGCACTGCGTAGGGAAGCGGGTGGCGCACGCCGGTCCGATTCGCAGCCACGAGCAGCACAACACACACGGCCGCCGCGATGACTCCCAACCATGCGACCTGGGCTGTGTAGAAGAGAGCGATTACCAGCACCGCGGCGATATCATCCACGATAGCGAGCGCTGTCAGGAAGACCTTCAAGCCCAGCGGGACTCTATCGCCAAGGAGGGCCATAACGCCGATGACGAAAGCGATGTCGGTGGCCATGGGAATTCCCCATCCAGCGGCTCCTTCACGGCCAAAATTGAAACCTGTGTAGATAAGGGCCGGGACGACCACACCTCCGAGGGCACCCAGGATCGGAAGGGAGGCCTGTTGCACGGATGCGAGTTCTCCCACTAACAGTTCGCGCTTAATCTCCAACCCAACGACGAAGAAAAAGATAGCCATGACCGTCATTGACCCAGAAATGGAGGTCGTGGTCGAATAGCCGATCCCCGATGCCGACCATGAGCTTTGTGTGCCAGAGCGCCTCATAGCTTGCAGCCCACGGAGAGTTGACCCACACGAGAGCCACCGCCGTGCACAGCAGCAGCAGAATACCTCCGGAGGTTTGCCGAGCCGCGAATTCCTGGAACGGCCGGATGAGAACGTTGATCGGGGCCTTGGTGCCAGCCTTTAAGGTATTGGTTCCGTGGTTCACAGCTAGTATTGTCCCGTATCGAGCATGGCCTAACCGTCGATTCCTCGTTTCATGTCGCAGCTCCGCGCGCGCCTCACTCCGATTTTAGAGCTGCCGCGGGATCGATTCGCGCCGCCTTCCGCGCCGGAAGATAGCAGGCTGCCAGCGACAGCCCGATCAGCAGGGTGGGAACGCCGACCAGCAACAATGGATCGGTACCGCTGGTACGGGTTGCCTGTGACATCGCCCCAAGATGCTGCCCATACCTCGCAGGGCCGCCAGCGCGATTGCCAGGCCCACCGCGCCACCCACAGCGACAATCACCGTGGATTCTCTCAGGACCAGGCGGAGAACGTCGCCCTGTGTGGCGCCCAGGGCGACCCGAATACCGATTTCGTGAGTACGCCGCGCAACCGAATAGGCCGTGACACTGGCCAGTCCCACCGTCGCCAGGATCAGCGCAAACACGCCCATGGCACCGTAGACACCGGTGACCAGACTCGCCAACTGATAGATCTGCCCGACCACGTCCTCCATGCGCCGCACGTTGAATATTGTCAGATTGCGATCGATGCGCCCAATCTCGCCGCGCAGTCTCGAAGCCGCGTCGAATCCTGGCTGCACCCGCACCACAACGGTAACACCCTCGCGCGTCGGCACGGCAAAGTCGGATGGATCGAGCGGCAGATAGACGGCCGAGAGCTTTGGGCCGAGCGGCATGGCGGAGCGAATGTCGCCCGCAACGCCGACCACTTCATGCGCGGTTCCCTGGAAGTCGAGGGTGCTGCCCACCGGGTCCCGGCCCGGCCAAACCTGCCTGGCCATGGTCTCATTGACCACCACGACCCGCGAAGCCTTCGCCACGTCATGCCGGTCGAATCCACGGCCGCGAAGCACCGGAATACCCATCGTCTCGAAGAAGCCAGGCCCTGCGCGGTCACTGCGGATCGCGCCCAGTCCTATAGGGCCACCCGCCAGTTCGGCTTTTGCAGAAACCAATGACTCGCTGCCGCTGAGCGCAACCGGTAACGTCTGCGCCAGGCTGACAGACATCACCCCTGGGACGGCAGAGAGCCGCTGCGGCAACTGGCCGAAGAACTCGGCGGCGCGCTTCGGCTCATAGCCGTCGCGCACCGGATCGACGCCCAAGACGTATAGGTGCCGGTAGTCGAAGCCGAGATCGGCCGAGGTGGAGCGGCTGACCCCGACGACGATGAAACCGGTGATCAGCACTAGCACCATCGATGCTGCTACCTGATGGAACACCAAGATGTTCCTTAGGCTGAACATCCGCCCGCCCCCCAAACGCGGCGTCGCGGGCTTCAGCCCCGAGACGATATCCTCACTCGTTGCGTTCAGCGCAGGGGCCAGTCCGAACAAGACTGCGGCGCCAAACGTCGCCAGCACCGAGAAGACCAAGGCATGCCAATCCAGTTTGTACTCCAGGTAGATGTACCCCGGCATCGCAGAGCGGAGCGATTCAAAGTAGTTCGTTTGCCAACGGGCCAGCCACAGACCGCCGGCGCCTCCCAACGCCGCGAGAACCAGGCTCTCGGTCAGAAGTTGCCTGACGATGCGTCCGCGCCCTCCGCCGATGGAAAGCCTCACGGCGATCTCTCTCCGGCGCGCGGCGCTCCGGGCCACCAGCATGTTGGCAACATTCCCACACGCCATGAGCAATACGAGGCCAACGAGTATTGCCGGAAGGGCGACCACCTTAGGCAGATCTTCGTCGCGGACCGGAAACAGCCGTCCGCCGGGAATCAGGCGCACCCGGGGCTCCCGGCGATCCTTTTCGGGGTCGTTGTGAACCTGCTCCAGTCGCCGGGCCAAGGGCTCCAGCGCAGCTTCGGCCTGCGCGACGGTGCGCCCCTGCTGGAGGCGGCCGATAAAGTCGAACCGGGTCCGCCGGTCGGTGAGGCGGTGCAGTTCCGGAGCAAGGGTGGGCGACGCAGTGGTGGGAATCCAGATGTCCGCCGCCGCGAGCATCGGAGAGGCGCCGACGAAGCCCTTCGGCGCCACCCCGATTACCTCCACGGACTGGCCATTGATGCGGACCGTTTTTCCGACGGCTGAAGTCGAGAGCCCGAACCGCTGGCGCCAGAGGCGTTCGCTGATGACTACAACCCGCGCGGCTCGCGCTTGCTCCTCTTCCGGTCCGAACACCCTGCCCGCCAGCGCCCGGACCCCCAGGGTGTCGAAGTAGTTCGGCGTAACCAAATGGCCCCAGAGGCGTTCCGGTTCCTCGGTATCACGGGCCAGTTCGAACGGCGCTGGGCCCAGGAATGGTGCAAGCGCAGAAAACTGATTCCCTCGGCTTCGAAACTCCTTCCAATTGCCATACGGCATCGGCGACTGGAGCCGTACGAGTTCCTCGGGCTCTCTCACGCCAGGTAATCCGCCGAATACAGTAGACCGCATATTGCTGTACATCGCCGTGGTGACGCCGATGCCGATGGACAGGCAGCCAACCGCGGCAACGGTGAATCCCGGCGAGTGCATCAGCAGCCGGACAGCGAAACGCAGATCCTGAAGGAGAGCTTCCAGCCAACGCCAAGGCCTCATACACTCGATTCTGACGCATCGGCCGGGGGTGCGCCAAGTTGTCGCGCAGTATCGAACTCACCGGGCCGCTTGCACACTAGCACGAAAGCTGATGTTGAACGAGACCCGAGAAGTGCGTGGTTCGAGAACGATTGTCCGCGATTCCGCGTGGTGCAAAGGCAACATGCATGCCACCAGCATCGTCGTGACCGGGATCTTTCATGTCCGCAGCAGCAAGTACAAATACCCGACGTAGCACACGACCAGGAGTGTGCCTTCAGAACGACGGATCAGCCGGGGGCCGCGAACGAGAATCAGCCCCAACGTTGACAGCGCGACGAGGCAGGCGAGATCGAGCCGGAATCCACCCACGGATCCGTTGATCGGACGAATGGCGGAAACGCCACCCAGAACAAACAGAACATTGAATATGTTCGAGCCGATTACATTTCCGACGGCAATCGACGGGTGCCCCCTAAGACCGGCAATAATTGAAGCGGCCAACTCCGGTGTTGAGGTCCCAATCGCGGCGACTGTCAGTCCTACAACGCGCTGGCTCAGTCCGAATGCGAGGGCTAAGGCAGCTGCACCACTCACAAACGCCTGCCCACCGACGATGAGTAAAATCAGACCGAAGACTGCAATACCAGCCAATCGGAGCCTACTCCTCCCCGGCGGCGCACCGGCGGCTTCCGCGTCGGTCTCAATGGTGCGCTGGTCATCCTTTGCGTTGTCCTTCCGTTCTCGACGCGCGGAGTGAGCCGCGGCATACGTGAAGAGCCCCGCGAGGACCAGCAGGATCAGGCCCTCAACCCGTGACACTACTCCGTCCGTCAAAAGAATGGGGATCACCAGGCTGACAGCGAACATCACCGGTGCCTCGCCACGGATCAGGGAGCCATCGACAGCCAAGGGCGCGAGTATTGCCGTCAGGCCAAGGACAAGGCCGAGATTCGCCAGATTTGAGCCGATTACGTTTCCTATCGCAAGATTGCTCATGCCCTTGGAGCCGGCGACCAGACTCACAATGAACTCCGGCGCAGACGTGCCGTATGCAACTACGGTCAGTCCAATGAGCAGCGGTTTGATGCCGAAGCTCCGTCCGAGACCCGCCGCGCCTTTGATCAGCCACTCGGCGCCCAGGTACAGCAGCAGAAGGCCAGAGATCAGCGTGATTCCGTTCCACATGCAAATGTGCGTCCTCGGCTATTCTCTCACCAGGGCGATTGGAATTCTCGAAACACATCACTTCCTGCTATAGTTCTTCTTCAGAATCGCCGAGAGAATCAAGAGCAACGAGAGCAACCGGACCACGTACGTCCAACCAGTGGTCTCGCTGGGATTGTCCAACAATGCTACGGCCGCGCGGTTCAGACCCTCGATGATGAAAGAGGCGGCGAATGCAAGAAAAAACCAATCACGGGTAGACCGCCAGAACTTGATGAAGAATAAGCCGGCTGTGACAGATGCCGTTGCGATCACTCCCAAGAGAAACCCGTTGACCATATCTTTACTCGCTTTCAAAGATCAAACCGTAAAGGAGCAGAATCATCGAGACGGCGGCCGTAGCAAGTCTCCAGCGGTACATGTCGATCTCCGGATACAGGATCAAGTCCACGAACACCAGACCATTCGAGACCGTTAAGCCCGCGAAACAAAGGCCGCTCCAAAAAAGCAGGTTCCGCTTTACCCGTCCGTACGCGCGAAGCAGCAACACCGCACAGCACAAACTGGTAAGGGTACCCAGGAAATAGACGACAGCCCCCATATTATTTCTTGTCCTTTCCGATTCGGAAAGCCCGGGCGAACTCCCGAACTGCCGCCGATGGTTTTGAATGGATCAGTCTCGATATGCGAATCAACTCCCGGCGGTACGTCGCTTCCACCGCGGCGACGATCGGATCGCGATCCGAGTGGGACTCGTAATAGTACTCCGCCGCGCCCGTATCTTGAGCGATGAGGCCCTGCCGCGCCAAGTCGTCCAGGATCTCCGCGGCCGCCTCTGGAACCACGTACAATCCTTTGGCCATCTCTGAGATCGACCACGCCTTGGGCCGGCTGGCCCATAGCAAGAGAAGCGCCTCAAGATGGGGCACCGTGTCGATCTTATCGTTCAGAAACTGTTCGACGGCGCGGTCGTCATCCGCATTATGCGGCATTGTTGTCGCTCTCTTCGATCTCTCAAACCAGGCGACTCAACTTGCGCCTGCATTCATTATGCCGCCGTGGATAGCGGTCGTCACATACGGGCAACGCAGTATTGACCGCCGTTTATACGCGCCTTCAATACGCAACAACTGTCTTGCGTCCCTGCGTCTCGCCACGCAGCCACACATACAAGATTGCGTGGGGAGCGGGCGCTGGCCAGGGCAACACGATGCAGACGGTTTGCCGGGTCGGGTCGGCGGAGACCGGTGTCGGAATCGATTCCACCCGCACGCCGTGCTCGGCGTCCCAGCCAGCCCTTTCAATCACGTCGAGATCGCGACCTTCGAGTATGCCGGCGTAGCTCGACTCGCCAACCTTCTCGGTAGTGAGTGCGAACTTGTCGAGGCGGGGAACGCGTACCACGCGACCTAGAACGAATCGATCGGATCGGCCTTCCGGATCGAGGATCAAGGTTGCCGCCAGGCGGCACCCGGCATACCCAACGGCGCCAGGTTCCACAGAAAGATAAAACGTCCCCGGTCCGGCCAGAGTCAGACTCGCCCCTCCGACGGGTTCACCAGGAGCCAGGGTCAAGGGCTGGCGTAACTCTCCAGTTTCGCAGTCGAGTGCGAGTCGCGGGCGCTTACCGTCACGCGGGATTCTCGCTGTGAGGACCAAGCCTGCAGCGGTGCCGGCCGGCAATTCATCAGATCCAATCTCAATCCCCAGTGCGCCGGCCAGAGACTTTTGCAGCGAAAGAATTCTGGGCCTCGGTCCGACGATCTCAATCGCGTTCGGCACAGTTATGGGACTGCAAAGGCCGCGGACCTTGAGGAGCAGTGAGCAGGTCTTCCCCTTCGTCAGTCCGGTTTTGAGCGCAATCTCGCCAGACCAACCGTCTGAGGCCGGCGCTCCCGAGATCTCCCCCGCGTCCGAAGAGACAGACTCGATGCGATCCATGCCGCTTCCCTGGAGTCGAATCGTCTCGTGGGGCTCCCCCATGTTGAGACGAATCGGGAGATTGGAAATCTTCGGATTTGGAGGCAGGACGACTACCGACACTGCGTGAGCGACCCCGTCGGTCTGGGTCAGCAGCAATCGGAAGGACCCGCGCTTTGCGGTGTCGATATCCACTGTGACCGACTTCTGGATGCCGGCCCGTTTGCCCAAGGGAAGGGTGAATCCCACGTCCAGCGTCTCGGCCGCCCGATCGGCGGCTGTGAGCGATACCTTGTCGAGGAACTCGAAATCGGCTCCCGACAATTCGACTGCCTGACTTCCATTCCCCTCGACGAGTTTGTCGCGCTCCGCTGGTGCGAGGGTGACTTGCGTGAAATCGCCGTACGGACATATATCAATAACTCCGCCGATCGCCAGCGGATCCCAATCCCACGTGGCGGCCAACGATACTCACCAGGAGACACGTTCACCTTGGAAAGGTCGATTTCCAGCGAGTCCGCCGCGGCAATCCGCAGGTCGACCGGGATCGAATTGCCGCCCGAGACGGGAGCCAACCGCCAGTTTCGCGCCCGCGACAGTTCCTTCACCGAGGCACCCTCGCCTGCCTTGAGCGCCAGGCTCGACTTTGCCCTCACCGGTACGTGCGCAACACCCACCAACGTCACTACAGGCATCTTCAGTTCCGGCACGCGATAGGCCCAGAGGTATGCGGTGCGCGTCTTGGACGTCGGCGCCTGGCTCTTGGTGCAAAACGCCATACGGTCTTTGTCGGTGGCCTGCGCGAACGCCGAGCGAAACACCATGCCGGGGAATAAGGCTGTTCGAAGGTTCTGAAACAGGGCGGCGCCGCCTGCGGCAAGGCCCACCGGGTTGCCGAAGAACATTCCTGCGACCGGCGCCGCCAGCCCGCCCGACTGCTGCACCTGGGTGTTACGGTTGGCCAGAGGATCGTAGGCGCTGGCCGCCGGCAGCAATGTCTTCAGCATAAGCACGGCCTGCTGGTCTGAGGCTGCCTTGGCGTCGAATTTCTGCGGCTCACGCCGTACTGCGAGGAAAAGCCTTTCAGCACGGCCTCCGCTCCGCCGCCTGCTTGCTCGGCGTCCGCGAGTTGCTGCACCAACGATTCGACCTCGGAGCTTTGTTCGGCATAATCGGCCATCTGCTTGACCAGGTCGCGATTATGAGACATCAGGGATCTGATCTTGGTTTCGCTCAAACCCTGAGGTCCGAACACGATCGCGATGACTTGCGGGCGTTCGAGTAGTTGCCACTCGGTGCGTTCCCCCGCTTTGCGCGGCTCCAGATGATCAGATCGCCGCCCGATGCCGGCACCAGAACCACAGCCACCTCGGCGCCGGGCGAAACCTGCGGGGCCAGGTGTACAGGGCTCCAGATGAGGCGCGACCCGGCCGGAATCGCTGCCATCGATTTCAACGGCAAAGCCACGCCTCTAGAGAAAGGCCTGACTGACAGCTGGAACGTTCCCAGAGTTGTGCTGCCCGAGCAACCGGGCGGCAACGCGCCGCCGGCCGATACGGCTGCCAGAATCACTGCGATAAGGATTCGGATCACTATTCTCAGACGCCCCGAGATCAGCTAAAAGTCGGCGAGTGGAGCCAATCTCCCTTCCAACGTCGCAGGTTACTAATGCCCACTATTTCGACACGGAGGCAATTCGCTTGAAATGCGTAATCTCGACTTTGCCGGAGGGGACAATCGGGATGGTCTCCAGGTCCATCGTGTCGCCGTCTCCGGCTATCGCGAATCGCCGCTTCGCCACCTGATCGCCTCTGGTTTCCATGACGACGAGCTTGGCCCCGTTAAACCACATCGATACCTTGGTCTTCCGGCCGGCGTCTTTGACTTCGCATTCTTTGCCCATGGTGTTGCATTCGAATTCAGCGATAGTCTGCGCACCGCTGGAGTTCGTTGCGCGGATGGACTCGGCTGGAACCCCTGCCAGTGTCCAGGTGGCCTTGGCGTCTGCATTACCGTCGCTCTGCTGCCATTTCCCTATGAGCTTGGCTCGACTGTCGTCGTCAGCAAAGGCTGCCCCGGTCAGTAGCAGCGCGCTCAAGGCGATCATTGGAACAATCATCGGTCCTCCTCTATTCGGCTGGCTTTCAGAGTTTCAAGATCTGCCGGGAGACGGCGGTGTGGCAGGTGCAGCGCCATCCGTCAAGCGGCAGCTACGATCACTTCTGTACTTGAGCTGTGGCGATGATATGGATGCGGCGATTCCTTTGCCAACAAGCTTCGTCGTGCTCCGCGCAGACGGGGCGCTCTTTCCCGTAACTGATGACACTGAGTTGCGTCGAGGGAATCCCGATCCCGACAAGGTACTCTTTGGCCGCGCCGGCACGCCGGTCGCCAAGGGCCACGTTATACTCAGCTGAGCCACGCTCATCGGCGTGACCCTCGATCGTCAGCTTGTAGTCTGGAAAATCTTTCAGGATGTCCCGCAACTCAGTCGAATCGGCCTGCAACGCCTTCATGGCATCGGGCCGGAGAGAGAATTTGTCGTAGTCGAAATAGGCATCTTCGATTTTGCCGAGAAGCTCGTCGATTCGCGCGCGGGTCGCGGCATTTGGGAATCGCGAGTTCGGCGTGGTGGCCGTGGGACTCTGATTCACGGCGGTGCGCGCGGGCGGCGGTGTCGCCGACCTTGCAGTTGCCGAGGGCGTAACGGTCGGCGGAGGGGGCGGCGGTGCGGCAGCCGCGACCTTCTTCTTGGCGCAGGCAGCGGTGAACAGGGCGAAAGCAGCAACGGCAATCAGTGTCTTCTTGCGTGCGAGGTTCATGTTTTCCTTCCTATCACTGATTGAACGCTGAATCGGCTCCGGGCGGAATCCTGTCCGCACAGGATTCTTTGCCGCCGAGGCTTGATCTACACTCAGATGTGGTAGAAGGTCGTGCTCCCATTTTGCGTTCCTACTCGGGCGGTCCGGTAGCGGGTTCGGCGGAGAAACACCGCAAGCCTTCATGGGTGATCCTGTCCCTTGGTTTTGGCGGACTATTAATCTGCATCATTGCGGCGGCGGTAGGGACACTGGCGGCACTTCAGAGGGTCCGCGATACCGAGGCGTCGGCGCGGAAAGTGTTCCTGGAGCGCCTGAGTTCCCTGAATCAGATTCGCTCGCAGATTTACTTGTCGGGCACCTATGTGCGCGACTTCCTGCTCTCGCCGGACCCCAATACCGCCAAGGCCCAAGCGGTGCACCTTGCCACCTTGCAGAAGGAGACGCGCAGCGCTCTGGATGCATACCGGGGCGAACAAGAGCCAGAGGAACGCGAGCCGTTTCTTGCGCTGTGCAACGAGATCGACGTTTACTGGCAGGTTTTGGACGCCACAGTCGCGTGGTCGCCAGAGGAGCGCAGTCGTCTCCGATTTTCCTTTTTTTACGAGGAATTGGTCCCCCGGAGGACGGCGATGCTGCAGGTGGCGGACCGGATTGCCGCGGTCAACCAGCGCGGACTGCGGCGTTCGGAGGAAAGATCGGCCGCCTCGGCGGACAGCTTGCGCCGCTATCTCACGTGGACGTTCGCCGGCACTCTTGGCGGCGGCCTGGTGCTGGCGCTGCTGACGATCGGCTTCACCCTTCGTCTGGAACAGGAACTCGACCTGCGAAGGGCAGACTTACAGGAATTGTCGACCCTCCTTCTTCGCGCCCAGGAAAATGAGCGCCGCGCCCTCGCGCGGGAACTTCACGATGAAATCGGTCAGTCGCTATCGGCAATCCTGATGGAGACGGAAAACGCCGAATGCGCCGGTCCGCAAGCCGGCGTCCGCGAGCACCTCGATTCGATCAAGGGACTGGCGGAAAAGACGGTCAGCCAGGTGCGGGATCTTGCGCTGCTGCTTCGTCCGTCGATGTTGGACGACCTCGGCCTGACACCCGCCTTGAACTGGCACGCACGCGAAACCAGCAAACGAACCGGTCTGAATGTTGTGGTCTCCGCCGAGGATGCCATCGACGGACTGCCCGACGAACACCGGACGTGCATCTACCGGTTGGTGCAGGAAGCGGTGACCAACGCGGTCCGCCATGCCAACGCCCGCACCGTCGAGGTGACAGTTCGAAAGGAACACCATAAGGTCGATGTGACGGTGCAGGACGACGGCGCGGGTTTCGATACTCGCTTCCTGCGGGGCCTCGGCCTGCTGGGCATGGAGGAGCGGGTGCGGCGTCTGGGCGGCAGCCTCACGATTATTTCCGAACCGGGACGAGGGACGCTGGTTCACGCGGTACTGCCGATGGCCGAGCTGGATCAAAGGAATGAACATGACGCCAATTCGTATCTTGTTGGCTGACGACCATACGGTGGTGCGCGACGGCCTCCGTGCCATGCTCGAGCGCGAGAGCGACATGATTGTGGTCGCGGAGGCGGCTGACGGTCGTGAATGCGTTCGACTGGCCGAGACGGAAGGTCCGGATATCGTGGTGATGGACCTGGCGATGCCGAACATGAACGGCATGGAGGCCACCCGCCGCATTCTGGCTTCTCACTCGCGAATTGGTGTCGTGATCCTCAGCATGCACCAGGACGAAAGCTATGTCTTGGGCGCCCTCAAGGCTGGCGCGAAGGGTTACTTGCTTAAGGATTCGATGCGCGGCGAGGTGGTGCAGGCGATCCGGCTGGTGTTTCAGGGGCGCTCCTTCTTGACTCGTAAGGTCGCTCGGATCATGCAGGAGGACTACATCAGCCGGCTACAGCAGCGTGGTTTGGAAGACCGCTACGATCTGCTGTCGGATCGCGAGCGCGAAGTGCTGCAAATCATTGCCGAGGGCCGCTCGAACAAAGAAGTTGCGGGCATCCTGAACATCAGCCTGACCACGGTTGAGACCCACCGCAGTCATATCCTTCAGAAACTCGACATTCACAGCATTCCCGAACTGATCCTCTACGCCGTCCGTAAGGGCATCATTGCTTGAGGGCCCTGGTTAGCCATGTATCCAGCTAGCCTGTCCAGTACTTTTCCGTACGGAAAGGGCGGTATTGTGCCGCCCCCTCGAATGAGCTATTGTGTTTCGGGGATTGTTCCTGCTTCCGGCTGCGTAGGGGTGCGCCGCCGACGCGCGAATATAGCCTTGGGGTGACGAACGCAAGCCTATCCATATGAGAGACAGTATCAGTGTGTTTTTCCCCGCTTATAACGACGAACACACCATCGGCGGCCTAGTCCGCAAAGTCCTCGCCGTACTTCCGCAATGCGCCGACGACTACGAGGTCATCGTAGTGAATGACGGCAGTCAGGATGGTACAGGGCCGGCGCTGGAGCGCCTGCGGAGTGAATTCCCCGATCGTGTCCGGGTAATCACACACGAGCGTAATCGAGGCTACGGGGGAGCGCTACAAAGCGGTTTCGCCGCCGCGCGCAAAGACCTCGTCTTCTACACTGACGGCGACGGACAGTACGATCCGGCAGAACTATGTTCTCTGGTGAAACGCATGGGTCCGGTGGTCGGCTTCGTCAACGGCTACAAACTCGATCGCAGCGACCCCTGGCACCGCGTCGCCATTGGGTGGACATACAACCGGTTCGCGCGATTCGTTTTCGGGATCCGGCTGCGCGATATTGATTGCGATTTCCGGCTGATTCGGCGAAGTGTGCTCGAAGAAATCTCGCTCCACTGCACCAGCGGCACAATCTGCGTGGAACTCGCAAAAAAGCTGGAATTGTGCCATTACCTGGTCGAAGAAGTCGGCGTTCACCACTATCCGAGGCGCCACGGCCGGTCCCAGTTCTTCAGGCTGCGATCCCTGCTGGCGACATTCCTGCAATTGGGAAGTCTTTACATCTCGTTGGTTCTGGCGCCGCAATTAACGGGACGCGACGTGCGATCGGCCTGAAAAAGGGGATGAGTCTGTGGCTTCTCAACCGAGAGAGTTACGCCTGTGGCTTTGGATTCCGGCGCTCACCGCGTTGTTGAGCGTCGCGGCGTATGGCTGGGCGCTGGCCTTGCCGTTCATTGCCGACGACTACCTGCAGATTACGCTGGGGAAGCAGTATGGGCCACCCTGGAAGTGGGGAGCCCTGGCGGCTGACCCGCTGTACCGCTGCCGGGCGACTTCGCTGGTACTTACCTGGATCACCGAACGCTGGGCGGGTCTCGACCCATTCTGGTACAACGCATCCAGCCTGTTGGTGCACATCGTCAATACCTGGCTGGTCTTCTGCCTCGGCGCCTGGAAGCGGATCGGATGGAAGGTTTCGGCGGCCGCCGCCTGCTTCTTTGCGATCTACCAGGGCCAACAGGAGGCGGTGGTCTGGTACTCCGCCCTGCCCGAGTTGTTGGTCTTCTTCTTCGTTGTTTCGAGCGTACTCTTCTGGATCCTGCGGTACGAGCGCCCGGCTCACGGACGGCTTTGGTACGCGGCTTCCATGGGGTCCTTCTTGCTGGCGCTGGTTTCCAAGGAATCGGCGGTAGCCGCCGTGGGCCTGCTGGCGATCGTGGAACTGCGGGAATCTTCAGACTGGCGCCGGGCAGCCCGATACCTCGCCCCATGCGCGGCACTCGCCCTGCTCTACTTTGCCGCCGACTATAGTGGACGCAACCACAACCAACACTACGGCGACGGCACGTTCTCCCTGTGGGCACCCTTCTGGGCGACACTTCCCCGAAGCCTGGGACGAATGCTCTGGGTCTGGGGTGGCGTAAGCTTGGTGGCGCTATGGATGTGGCAGGCGCGCTCCCGGGTCCATTTGGTTGCAACCGCCGCTTGCTGGATGGTGGTGGCGCTCATGCCCTATTCCTTTCTTACATATATGCCGGTCGTCCCAAGCCGCCACACCTACCTGGCCGGTGCGGGGCTTGGTTTGATCGTCGCCGCGGGGTATGTGACGTTGCGCGAGCAGGCGGGGCAACGCCGGGTGCTCGCCGCCATCACATTGCTAATTTTCGCGCATCAATGCAGCTACCTGTGGATCCGTAAGCAACGGCAGTATATCGAACGGGCCGAGCCCACCGAGCTGCTGGTGCGAAATCTGCGAGATCGCCAGGGTCTGGTGGACGTTTACTGCTTCCCCTATGCCGCTGAAGCGGCGGACTTGGCGGTAAGCATGCGAATTGGCTCCGGCGTGCAATTGAGGGTGGCCGGCATGGGATTGCCCGCCGCGCCCGGTCCCGGAGCCGTGAACCTCTGCGGGACAGCACTGGCGCGGGCCGCCATGCGTTGACCCGATTGCTTTACGACAAGTGATCGCCGGATCCACCCGATCGAGATCTAGCTAGTGCTTAATTGCGTAAATTAACAACTGTATTTTTGAGCTGGCTGCCCTTCACCTCACGCTTCCGCCAGCGGAAGGGCTTGGCGCGCTCGTTATGTCGCCGGAAGAAAGCTTCAATGGCCTCACGCAGTTGATCTTTGCTCTTGAAGCTTCCTCCATTGAGGGTCTTGCGTTGCAGAAGACTGAACACGATTTCAATCTGGTTCAACCAACTGGCGGATGTCGGCGTGAAGTGAAACTGGACTCGCCCCTCGAACTTGGCCAGCCAGTCGTCGTTTCGCTTGTGAGGAGAATAGTTATCAAGGATGACGTGGATTTCCTGGTCCGGCGGCTGATCGGCCAGCACGTCATCCAGAAAGGCCCGAAAATCCACCCGCCTTTTGGATTCGGTGAACTTCGTCCGCACCTGACCAGTGCCGACTTCCAGAGCGGCAAACAAATTCAGCGTGCCGTGCCGTTTGTAGGTGCTCTTCATGGCGCGCACTACTTTCCCGCTGTCGGTTTCCACATAGCCGGTGGCTCGTTCGATCGCCTGTATGCTCGGCTTTTCATCCACGCTCAGCACCAAGGCGTTTAACGGAGGGTTGAGATATAACGCCACCACGTCGGCAGCTTTGGCCGCAAACTCTTTGTCAGTGCTGACGCACCAACTGCGCCGCCGTTGCAAGTAGATTCCTTCACGACGCAGAACACGCCAGACAGCGTGAACGCTGGCATTCAGCTTTTCCGCCACCCCTGGCCCATCCCAGTGGGACATACCGGGCGGCGCTGGCTCCTCCAGCAGTTTGAGTACCCGGTTACGAAACGCAGTGTCGTACTTGATGGGCTTGCCGGGTCGCGGCCGATCGTATAGACCCCTCACCCCCCAGAATGAGAAGCGCTGACGCCATTTGGAAACGGAGGGGACCGAAACCTTCAGTTCCCGCGCCACCTGCTGAATCTCCTTGTCCTCCAGGCAAGCCAGGATGATCCGCGCACGCTCAACAACGCGCGCCTCCGCTTTACCTCTCTTGGTCAGCGCTACTAAACTCGCCCTGTCTTCGGTCGAGCATTCCAATTCAGCCGCATGTCTGGCCATCGACCAAACATTTTACTACATAAATGTATTAATGCAATTAAGCACTAGCTAGCCAGTTCGGCCGTGCGCACTACGCTACGGCACTGACAGCCAATACGGCTCCGAGGCTAGAAACCGTCTTTGCCAAGCCAGCGCAGGCGGAAAATCACGTGCCGGCCTTGGCTGCCAAAGTACTGCAGAAATTGCGGGCTGCCGATTATGTTGTTCACCACCGTGGGATTCTGGTGATTGGTTGCATTCACGAAGCCACCTCGTAATGCGACCTGATGTTTACCCATGCGGAGACGGCGCTCAAGGTGAACGTCCAGGCTAAAATACGCCGGTAGGCGGTAGGAGTTCACACCGCCCACAATGGCGCCGTCATCGTGCAGGATCGAGAACGGAAAACCATCGCGAGCTTCCACCATCGCAGCCACCGACCACTTCGGCCACGGAGTCGGGAAGTACCCCCAGGCCAGCAGCCGGTTCGGACTATCCCAAGGCATCGGACCCACGTTGTCGTTGACCTGCGTGGTGGTATCGGCCGACATATTCAAGACAGCGTTGCTCAAGCTCCGGGACCGCGTGTAGCTCGCCATCCATTCATACTCGCCACGGATCGACTGTCGCGCTGTCACCGCTACAGAATCGTAAATGTCCTGGCGGGAGTTGCACAGATCAAACCGGCTCTGGTTCAGCTCCGCAGTGGAGGGAGCATTCACATAAGTAAGGCCGTTACGGCCGCGCTTACGCAGGCCATTGGCGCCCATGAGTAAACCGTGGGGCAAACGTTGTTCCAGGCCTAGGGTCCAGTTGCGATACTCTGGCGGCCTCAGGTCCGGATTCGGGATTGCGAACACCGTTGCCGTAGGCCCGCTTTCGACACTGCCGTCTGACCGGAAACTCGTGTTCACCGGCGATTGATCGAGCGGCTGAGCGAACAGCTCGATCGGCGTGGCGTCGAAGACCACCGCAAAGCCGCCGGAGAGCTTGGTGTTGCGTAGGCCGAACGGCGTCCAGGCAAACGAAAAACGCGGGGAAAACGCGGCTTCGCGAATCAATTCATCCCAGTCCTGCCTTATTCCGAGTTCCAGCACCAGGCTCTGCCGCACCTTCCAGGAATCGACCAAATAGGCAGAGGCCTCCATCCCCGGACGTCTCAGGTGGCCCCAGCCTCGGAAAGTCGTCCGCCGAATCAGGTTTCCCGACAGGCCGTAATTCTCGAAGGCTGTGCGCCGGACGTTCTGCATGTAGCCGGTCCGGTCTAAATCGATGCCGGTCTTGAGGCGGTGCTCGCCACCCCAATGGAACACTGGGAGATAAAGACTCGCCAGCCATTGCTTGCGTGTCGCGGTCCGCGTGGAATCCTCGAAATAGTTGCCGCGCCGGCCCGACGGCGTGATCAGATAGGGGCGGTCACCTTGCGGAATTTGCCGGGCAAACGTGCGATTCTCGGCGTAGCCGAATTCGACCACCGTGTTGTGTCCCAGGTACATCTGGTCCTTAAGGCTGAAGAACCAGGTGCGGCTTCGACGGTTGATGGTGGCCGATGGCGGGTCAAGCACGCTTAGCCCCCATCCGGGAGCGTTCCAGGAGTTCATCAGAAAGGAAGCGAACAGCAGATTTGACGGCTTGAGGTTCACCTGCGTATGGAACAGGTTGTTCAGGCGAAGGCTGGCAGTCCGGTTCTGCCCGTCCTTAATGTCCTCGACGAGCAGCTGGCTGTATTCCGCATCGGCGCTTTCGGAGAACCAGGCGCGTCCCTTCACGAACGGACCGGAAAAGCCGACGCGTGGCGCCCAGGTTCCGATGTGCGGTCCCGATCTGGTATCGATGCCGGGGACGAAGTTGGTGGCCGTGTAGCGGATGCGGTCGCTCCCCATGCCGGTGGAGATGGCGACCGTGCCCGCCGACCCCTTGCCGAATTCCGGTGAAAATCGCCCGGTGGAGTACTCCACCGATCGCACAGAATCCACATTGAGCCGTGTGGTGAACCGGCCTGTCAGCGGGTCGGTGATGTTAAACCCGTCCAGCGTATACAGGACCTGGTTGGGCGAGCTGCCGGAGAGGTGCAGTCCTTCCTTTGGGTCCTGCAGCACGCCCGGCATCAATTTCAACGCTCCGCGCAGATCGCGGCCGGAATACGGAATGTTGACGAGATTCGACTGTTTCAATGTTTCCTGCGAATCCGTTCGCGCCGGATCGATACCGTCGGCCTCAGTGCTCACTTGCGTAGACTGGTACACTTCGCGCCAGCGGTTCAGGATGAGCAAGACCGCCTGGGGATTGTCGCGGATTTCAAGTTTCTGCTTCTTCAGCGGGAAGAACCCGTCGCACTGCACGGTCATGGCCCAACGCCCCCCGGCAGGAAGTCGCACGTGGAATGCGCCGTCCGGCCCCGTCACGGTTTGCAGGTAATCGCCGGTCTCGGTTGCGTCGGGTATGAAGCGGATGCGTGCCGAGGGGACGGCGACGCGATTCTCGTCGATGACCGAACCGTTCACCCGGATGTCGCCTGCCCAACCGATCGTTGGCAGCCCGCAAAGCGCCAGGCACACGCATGTCGTTAAAGACACATTTCACCCCGTTGTGCAATTGTGCCGGGAAGGCGCTGCCTTTGTAATACCGTACATGTCGTACGTCGGCCGCGTCCTTTTGCGGTTTTGGCCCGCGGTCGGCCGTTTCGGCCATCAGCCAGCATGCTGATACAAGAAAATCAAGGTCAATCGCAATACCGATGGGTTTACTCCGTAGGCTGGATGGATGTCGTTCACCCGAATGGTGCGAAAGGCATGATTGTCGCTTGGCGATCAAATACAGCAGAAGCCTTATGCGGCGGGACGCGGCCTTTGCGGCTCACTTCGACGATTTCACAATCGGTGGGTTTGGCAGTCGCTTCAGCAAATTGAGCACGTCGCTGCGCGGTGGATCGTCGGGGCCGACATTGAGCCTCAGATACTGCTGCAGCAGAGATCGGGCGTCTTCCAGTCTCCGCCCCGATTGAACGTAGGTGCGCGCAAGTTCGTAGATGACCGCGGGCGCGGCTGGAGCGATCTCGTGCGCCTGAGCGAAAACCCGATCGGCCTCTATCACCCGGCCCTGTGATTCTAGGAACTTAGCAAGATCGATCAGGCGGCCGGGGTCCAGCGGCGCCAACACAACGGCCTGGCGATAGTGGGTCTCTGCCTGTTTTGGTTGTTTGTGCTTCTCGGCCAGGCGCGCCCGCTCGAAATGATACTCCGCGGGGTCCAGGGCGAGTGTCCGCTCCGCCACTGCCCCCGCTTTGTCCAAGCCTCCCCCCAGAAATCCGGGTGCCTCAAGGTAGTAAGCGAACAGATCGTTCCATGCCTCCACGTTCCGCGGATCGAGCCGGACTGCCTCCTCAAAGCTTTGGCGTGCGCGCACCGCGTACCTGGGCGCCAGCAACACATTCGCGCCCTCGGCACGCCGCCCATAGGCGCGCCCAAGCCAGTGAATGTAACGGGAAACTTTTGGCTTGATGGCGACCGCTCGCTCAAGCAAACCGCAGGCCTCCCGGATATTGCCTCCGTGGTAGTGAGCCTGTCCCGCCAGGAGCAACCCCTCGGCATCGAGTCCTCCTGCGGTATCCAACAATTTGATGGCGGCTGGAAAATCTCCGTGTTGGTAGCAATCACGCGCGCGCGCGACCTGCGGAGACTCGACGGCAACGATCGGGCCGACTGCGCCCACGGCAATCGCGACAGCAATAACAGTCCCCCGCATTGGCAAAGGCGGCCTGTGGGCTCTCACATTAGGAATAGATTCACCTCCCCCGGGACTAATTCAAGTTCCCGCCCGCATTGCTTGCGCGATCGCGATCAGCACGAAGGCTGCAAAGAGACCGGCGGCCGCACTCCAGATATAGAGCGGATCTACCGCCCTCCAAGCGCCCGGTCGAGGGCATTCCCTTTGCAGAGAACCTCGACGCCTGGACACAATTCCACTTAGATGGTTACGGAATGTGGCCAAGGTATCCAGCATTGTAGTCTCACCCTTTCTCGATTCCAATTGTCACTGTGTCCGCAGACGGGAACAATACGGGCAACGTTGTATGCCTTTCGTCCCTGCAAGTTCGCTCACAAGAAAATGGGGCTGCGTTGCAGCCCCGAGACTGCCGCAAGGAGAACGACCGACGCGCGCCTGCGGGGCATGAGCCACGATCTGCGCCATGAGAAAGCAGCCCGAGCCCGACTAGTCTGATCATATCTCCTGGTGGGTATAGGCCAAATACGGGATAAGTCGTATTCGTTTGGCAGACACGAACGCTAAACTAGTTTTGTGGCTGCCGTGCAAACGAACTGACATGGTGACGGTAGGGAACGTGGAATGAGCCATCCCATTTCTACCAACCTTGAGATCGATGTCAGTCGAACTCAATCCGCACCTGAGCAGACAAGGTGTATCTTTAATGTCGGTTCGAATTTTGCTCGCTGACGATCACACCCTCATGCGTCAGGGCTTGCGCCGAATCCTGGAAGGCGATGCCGATTTCGAAATCGTGAACGAATCCAGTTCCGGCATTGAAACCGTTGAGGCGGCACGCCAATTGAAACCAGACGTGGCCATTGTGGATGTGGGTCTGAAGGAGTTGAACGGCATTGAGGCGACTTCGCAGATTCTCAAACACTCCCCCCAGACCGCCGTGCTTATCCTGAGCATGTATGACGACGAGCGCTACGTAGTGCGAGCCGTGAAGGCCGGTGCGCGCGGCTACGTTCTGAAGAACTCAGCGGGCGAGGAATTGCTCCAGGCCATTCGCGCCGTACATCGCGGCTTGGCCTTCTTCAGCCCCGCGGTAGCGCGCATCTTCCGGGGCGGATTGGCTCGCTTGCAGGATGCCCGTGCCGTTGCCGATCGTTTCGAATCCCTCACCGCCCGCGAGCGCCAGGTCTATCAACTTCTAGCGGAAGGCAACAGCAACAAAGACATCGCGAAACGTCTGTGCCTAAGCCTGCACACGGTGGAGACGCACCGCTGGCGGATCATGGACAAGATGGACCTGCACAGCACCGCGGATCTGGTGTTGAGCGCAGTTCGCCGTGGCATGGTGACCTAAGCGCCCCACCTACTTGCGTTGCGTTTCAGGGCAGTCCGATCCAAATTGCGGCATGGCCTTCCTGGAAGTTGCACTGGATTCACAGTGCGACTGTCAAAATGGTGTAGTGATGACATCCGGCTTTAACAGACTCGGCAGATTGATCGGTCCAGTGCAGCGACGGCTGGCACGCGTAGATCTTCGCGAGCATGAAGAAAAGATTCTACTTCTGCTGGCGCTGGTCATCAGCGCAGTGGTTGGCCTGATTGTTGTTGCCTTCGTGGCAGTTACCGAGCGCATGGGAAGAGTTCTCGTGAACGCCGGAGCCATGCAGCGACTCCTCAGTCCACTGGTAGGCTCGCTAGTCGGCGGCTGGTTGCTCTTTAAGTATTTTCCCGAGGCCAGGGGGAGCGGGATCCCGCAGACTCGCGTGGCGCTGGTCCTGCAAAACGGGGTCATCCGTGTCCGCACCATCATTGGAAAGTTCATCTGCTCTTCCATTTCTCTGGGCAGCGGCGTCGCGCTCGGCCGCGAAGGCCCGTCCGTGCACATCGGCGCCGGAATTGCGTCGGCGGCCGGCCGCCGACTGGGCTTGAGCGAAGACCAGGTGAAGTCGTTGATCCCGGTCGGTACGGCTGCCGCCGTTGCCGCGGCATTCAATACTCCGTTGGCTGCCGTCCTGTTCACGCTGGAAGAGATCCTGGCGGACCTGCACGCCCGTGTGGTTGGTTCGGTCGTGATTGGCGCCTGCACGTCCTGGATTGTCCTCAGGCTGATTCTTGGGGATGAACCACTTTTTCATGTCCCCGCCTATCAATTGGTACACCCGCTGGAGTTCCTGATTTATGCCGTTCTCGGACTCCTCGGAGGTCTGGTCTCGACCGCGTTCGTCAAACTGCTGCTCTGGCAGCGGACGGCCTTTCTCAGGGCGTCATCGCGATGGAAGCCATTCACTCCGGCAGTGGGCGGGCTGGTTGTAGGATTGCTGGCACTCGCCGCGCCAGGTGTGCTCGGAGTTGGGTACAATCTCGTGAGCGACGCGCTGAACGGGCAGATGGCACTCAAGGTGATGCTGTTGCTGCTCGTGCTGAAACTCGTGGCTACCTCCACAAGCTATAGTTCCGGCAATGCCGGCGGCATCTTCGGCCCAGCCCTGTTCATCGGCGCGATGTTGGGGGGCGCCGTCGGACAGGTAGCTCACACCTTACTGCCGGATCATACCGGCAATGCTGGCGCGTACGCTCTGGTGGGCATGGGAGCTGCGTTCGCTGGCATTGTCAGGACCCCGATGACCAGCGTCATCATGATCTTCGAAGTAACCCGGGACTACACCATCATCGTGCCGCTGATGATCGCTAACATGTGCAGCTACGTCCTGGCGCAGAAGTTGCAGAAGCTACCGATCTATGAGGCACTCTCCCGGCAGGATGGCATCACCATGCCTTCGGCGGCTCACCTGCCGCAGCCGTTGACTGTGGAGCGGGCAATGCGTCCGCTGAGCCAGTCCGGATCCGCCATCCCAGCAACGCCGGTCGGCCCATCTATCCATCCTGACGATCCACTCGATTCGGCGTTGCAACGTATGGGAGAAGCGGGTGTGGACGAGGCGGTTGTCGTGAGTCGGACCGGCGGCACTCCGATCGGCGTGCTGACCAGCCAGGACGCTCACAGTGCATACAAACTGCCGGCCGCCTCCAGAGGGCAGGAAAAGGCAGCGGCTGCGACCGCTCAGAACTGGCTCCCAGCCATAGCCGCCATCACTGTGGCCGCGGTCCTCATTGTGTCTGGACTGGTCTTCTGGCAGCGGTCCCGCCGCTCCGATCTGGGGCTTGAGGCTTATAGGACTGGCGAAAGGCTGCTGGCGCAGGGACGAGTTGACGAAGCGGTCTCGTCATTCCGGAACGCCTTGGCCCAGTCGCCGCTGGACGTCAAGTCGCGGGCTGCCTTGGGGCTGGCGCTCGTCGAGTCAGGTCACTTCGAAGACGCTTCGTCTTATCTGTCCGGCGTGGTCAAGCTCGAACCTCAGAACGGTCCGGTTTGGATGGGTCTGGCGGAGATCGCCCTCGCCGCGGGAGATAAGAGACAGGCGACGGAGCGATTCCGGCAGGCACTCTCCAAGGAGTGGCCTCCACGGGAGGAGTCGCGGCGAAAACGCGCACAGCTAAAATACGCTGCCCTGCTATCCGATGCGGGAAAGCGCGGCGAGGCGATCTCTCTTTTGTTGGCGATGATCGAGCAGCACGGAGATGATCCCCCTACCGGAAAGGAGGCGGCGGACGCGGTTCGGGCGATCGGTTCGCCGGAACAAGTAGAGTCGGCCTACGCCGCGCTATCCAGACACTTTCCCGCTGACGCCAGTGTCTGGTTGAAGCTAGGCGATGCGAGGTTCGCCGCGGAGAACGACCAGCCAGCCCTGGATGCATACAGGCAGGCGGCAAAGGCGGATCCCGAGAGCGCTGAGACGAACGGTAAGGTGGCGCGCCTCGAAGAAATCCTCGATCTGGATCCGACCCGTCGGGGCCTGGCGGTCCGAGAACGCGCGCGGCGTTGGGATGAGATCCTTCGGCGTGTCCTGGCCGCGGTATCTGCTTGCGGAGCGTCTCCAGAGGTTGAGAAGGCAGCACCGTTACTGAAGAAGCGGTCCGTCAGTCTCGAACTATCCGATCAGAAGATGCAGACAGCTCTCAGCATCTGGCGGGCCGCCCCCGCGCCATGCAAGACGGACGCGGTGTTGACACACATCCTCCAAAAGCTCTTGGAATAGCGGCCGTTGACAGTGCATTATGAGGACGGGCGTCGCTCTCATGTTTCTCGACGCTGGAGATTCTCGTGTCGGTAGGGTCGCTCGGGGAACGATCCGGGTAGCAGCAGGGTAGCAGCAGGGTAGATCCTCTCTGGGAAATAGCGTAATATCGAGGAAAGTCGTCAATGCCTGAGGTATGGGATCCGTCGGTCGGCATGGTGGTGATCATGAACGTCGGCGCATTGCTGCGCATGACTTGGGTCCTGTCGGATGAAGATATCGACACTGGATTGCCGTCGATCAAGCGTGCGGTGTCGTTCGAGTTTGGAGGTATCCCGCATTACGCCGGATTCGACCGGATTTGGGATGAAACGTCCGCGGAACATCTGCCGGCCCAACCTGGAACGGACGCGCCATGACAGCTGCCCTGCCCATCGCCCGCTCCATTGGTCTGGTTGCTCTGGCAGCGGTATTCGCCGCAAGCCTGCTCGGAGCCGACATGAAGGCGCGGGTGTTCGACGCTCGGTTTGACACGGTCTGGGCCGCAGCTGATAACGTCGCCAAGGAGTCGTTCCTGCAAGACAGGTCCTCCAAGGAAGAGGGTACGCTACGGTTCCGCGCCGGTCCGCTTCGAGGGTACCGCTTCGAAGTCCACGTCGTCGAAACTGGCTCCGGCAAGACCCGCGTCGAGTTGGAACTTCGCACCAATCTTCGGGGCATCGAAAAGGATGCGTGGCGCAACGCCGAGCGCTATTTGAGTTTGCTTGCCAAAAAACTGCAGCGGGGTGGCGCCAAATGATTCTCGCCGATCCCGAATCCGCCCAAGACCGGCGTCCGCGCTTCGATCCCATCCGCATAGTGGTCCTTGTCGTGACCCTCGTCGCGTTCCTGGCGCTGGTGTTGCTGATTGCACTCCTGAGTTCCGGAAAGAAGAAGCGCCGGCCGCAGTGGAGCAGACTGGTGGTCCCAAACCGAGCCGTATCGCAGGAAATGGCCCGACAGATGCCAATGGGAGATTCGCTACGAGATGTCGCCTAAGGGAATGGCTTGGAAGGCCAGCTACCGGGGTGTGCAAATCGTGCTGCGACAGCGCGTCGGTGCCGACGACTTCCTCATACAAGTAGGAGACGGAACGCTGACACACTTCCATCCGACGAAGGGATGCGATTTAAATACAGCCAGATTGCGAGCCTACGAACACGCGGCACGGTTCGCTGGGTTGAGATCACAATCCGGAGACAACAGGGTGGAACCAGTCGAGATATTGGAATGGGAACCGGTCGAGACGGTTGAAACCCAAGTGGCCGAGTCCGACGTTCCATGTTGCCAGGACGTCCAGGCGTAGTCACTCGCCGCCGTCCGAATTCAACCGGTCCCGATCGAGTTCTCTTGCCAATTCCCGGTGAACATTCTCTGAGAGCATGCCCTGGCGAGACAGGTCCGCCAGTCAGGCTTTCTTTACGGCCGGCAGGTGATACTCCACCCGGGCGAGTTGCCGGTGTTCGAGTTCCCCCTGACGGGGTTTAGTTCCCTGAGGCGTTCGCCCTCGCGGGACAGGTTTCCCTGGAGGATTCTGTAAACGTGTTCGGTCACAGTGCCGCGCCGGCGCATCTCGTTCAGTTCGGCGAGCGCGCCGGCGTATGCCGGGATCCGGCCTCCAGTAGCTCCTGCTCATGCCAGCGGGGTTCCGACGCCGCGAAGCCCAGCCACCTGAGCAGATGCTCGATGGTCAATCCCTGCAATACAGGCTGGAGATAACGCTCCCGAAGATCATCGTGACAAGTTGCGCTTTCAAGGGGAGTCAATGCGACACCGGAGATTATTTGAATGAAACCTCGGACCCTTGAGTACTGCTGCTCAGGGAATCTCGTCCCTGAACGCATAGACGAACCGCGACGCCGTCTGCGGCTCGTCAGCATGCGCCATCGTGCGCACGAGTTCAGCGGTGGAAGGCGCGTGTTGCAGGGCTCCTCGATTGACCGACTCTATTGGGTCTCGCCTTCCCCACACTGCAGCCGACGAACACTCCGGGCAATCATCAGCTCTTCATCCGTACGTATCACGCGAACGATAACGCGACTGGATGCGGCGGAAATCACGGGGGCGTTGGCGGCGTTCCTGGCTTCGTCCAATTCCACACCAAGAAACTGTAGACCGCTGCACACACGGGCCCGCACTTCCCCCGCGTTCTCGCCAATGCCGCCGGCAAACACGAGGGTGTCCAAACCGCCAAGCGTGGCTGCGAACGCCCCGATCCACTTACGGGTTTGGTAACAGAACAGTTCCACGGCTTCGGCGGCGGGGATATCGCTGGCCTGCCGCTCGATCAAATCGCGCATATCAGAACTGGATTCCGAGACGCCCAGCAGGCCGGACTCGTGATTGATGAGGTTGTTGAATTGCTTCGGCGTCAACTTCTCGGAGCGCATCATGTACAACGAGACGCCGGGATCGAGGTCGCCGGTTCGAGTGCCCATCGGCAACCCCGCGGCCGGCGTGAACCCCATACTGGTATCGACACTCTTGCCTTCGCGAACTGCCGCCAGGCTCGCCCCGCTGCCAAGGTGGGCGAGGATCACGCGGCCCTGGGCGGCCGCCGGACCGGCCACGCGTTCCAGTTCTTCCACGAGGTAGGCGTAAGACAAGCCGTGGAAGCCATAGCGTTGAATCCCCATCGCATCGAAGCGGCGCGGAATAGGCAGTAGCCGGGCCACGCGCGGCATGGTGCGGTGAAACGCCGTGTCAAAGCAGGCCACCTGAAGCATCTTCGGATGACCCTGGCCGAACGCTTCGATCAGCTCAATCTCGGCAGGCAGATGATCGGGATCGTACGGGCTGATGCGGTGCAGTTCATCCATTAGCTCACGCGTGACGCGCTGGGGCTCGGTATAGTTCATGCCGTGCACCACCCGGTGTCCAACTGCCGTCACCGAAGCGAAGCCGATCTTATCTTCGAGCCAATCGATCAGGAAGGCCGCCGCGGACCGGTGATCGGAGGCCTCGATGCTGCGACTTTCCGGAAGACTCTGGACGGGGTCGTGGAAAGTCAGAATCGTGCCGGGCGAGCCAATGCGGTCAACCTTCCCATAAAGCCCTCGCTTCAGCGGACCGCCAGTCTGATACAGCGCGAATCTGATGCTCGACGAGCCTCCGTTGATCGTCAGGATGCATGGGTCAGCGGTCTTCATGTGGTTCCTTCGTTCCTCAGTCCAAACGAAGCCAGCTTCGCGCACGTAGACCTGTAATCCGTGTGAAGAATGCTTCGAATCCCCAAACCCTCCGCAACCTCGACGAACATCGGAGTATTTTCGATATATACGACCTGCCGGGCTGGCACTTGGGCAATGTCCAGCGCCAGCCGAAAGATGTCCGTGTCCGGCTTGCGTAGTTGGACGACGCACGAGGAGATAAAGGAATCCACAAATCCGTCCAGCTTGAACTTGTGAATGCGATACGCATTCAGCTCTCGCGCCTCGTTGCTGACCACGGCTATCTTCAGTCCGTACCGGACCTTAAGCTGAGCGACCAACTCGATCATCTCGGGGTAAGGTTTCGATTGCGCAAACATGAAGCGCCGAAACTGGGCACGGGTGAACGGTCGCTTCTGATAGAAGACAACCCGACCTAAGTATTCCTCAAAGGTGAGCTTCCCCTCCTCATGGGTTTCGAATGTCAGGCGATGCCGTTCCTCAATCTTGGCCCACTCCAACTCGAAGTGCTTCGCAGCCCGTCTGCGAGCATGATGATCCCACCCATTGGTGAGCAGGACACCGCCGATATCCAAAAACAGCGCAGTGATTGACACTTTCAGCTTCCCTATCTCCGTGGCGAGCGTCCGGCCAAATCCACTGGGGCCGGCCAACTGTGGCCCTGTTGGACCAGCAGACCTTGCGTGGCGTCCGGTCCCCAAGTGCCGCCCGCGTAATTCGGAAAATCGTTAGGCGGACTGGCTTTCCACACGTCGAGGACCGGCATCAACAGCCGCCACGCTGCCTCCACCTGATCGGCGCGCATAAATAACGTGGCATCGTTGTCGATCACGTCTGAGAGCAGCGTCACATAGGCCTCGGGGGATGGCATCGCGAAGCTTTCGCGATAGTTGAACTTCATGTCCACTGGCTGCAACACCATGTTAGGGCCAGGGTGTTTTGCCTGAAAGCGCAGGACGATGCCTTCGTCGGGCTGGATGGACATCACCAGACGCGACGGCTGCCAGTCGAGGGTTGCCTCGGTTGGAAACGACTGATGGGGAACCGCGCGGAACTGGATGGCGACTTCTGAAACCTGACGGGGGAGACGTTTGCCGGTGCGAAGATAGAAAGGCACGTCCTGCCAACGCCAGTTGTCCACGAACAGCCGCAACGCGGCAAACGTCTCTGTGTGTGAGTCGGGCGGTACGCCGTCCTCTTCTCGATAGGCGCGCACTTTCTTGCCGCCGATCCAGCCCTCGCCGTACTGCCCGCGAACCGTGGAGTGATGCACCGCGTCGTGCGGGATGGGCCGAACCGCGTGCAGCACATCCACTTTCTTGTTGCGAATCTCGTCGGCATCGAAGGAGACCATCGGTTCCATGGCCACCAGACAGAGCAGTTGCAGCAGGTGATTCTGCACCATGTCGCGTAGCGCACCAGCTCCATCGTAATAGCCGCCGCGATGTTCCACTCCCACCTCTTCGGCCACCGTGATGGTCACATAATCTACATAACGCCGGTTCCAGATCGGCTCGAACAACGGATTGGCGAAACGGAAGGCCAGGATGTTCTGCACCGTCTCTTTGCCCAGGTAATGATCGATGCGGAAGATCTGGGATTCTTGAAAGCCGCTGCCGAGAGTGCGGTTCAGCGCCAGTGCCGACTCCAGGTCATACCCAATCGGTTTTTCGACCACAATTCGCGATCGCTCTCGGTCGGCTGACAGGCCGGCATAGTTTAGAAAGGACGGGATTTCGCCAAACAGGGAGGGCGGCGTGGCCATGTAGAAGATGCGTTGGGCTTTGGATCCCCACTCCTTTTCCAGGCTTACGCACTGGTCGCTGAGTTCCTTATAGGTCGTCTTGCTCTTGAAATCGCCCTGTAAGTAGCGGATATGCGTGGAGAACTCGCTCCACTCCTTGGCTGGCGCTTTCCCGTTGCGGGCGAACTTCCTGACTCCCAAATGCAGACGCTTGCGAAGAGCGGCCACGCTGAGTTCAACCCGGTCCACCGCGATGATCGCAAAATGAACCGGAATACTATGACCCTGCGAGAGGTCAAACAGGGCCGGCATCAATTTCCGCCAGGTCAGGTCGCCCGCTCCGCCGAAGATGACGAATATGTTCGGTTCGAGTTGATCGGTCGTTTTCATTGCCCTCAACCCTTCGTCCAGTCCGTATGGAATGTGCCTTTCACGTCGATGCGCTCGTAGCTGTGCGCGCCGAAGTAATCGCGTTGAGCCTGGATCAGGTTGGCCGGCAGCCAGGCGCTACGGTATCCGTCAAGGTAGGCCAGCGCCGTCATGAAGCAGGGTGTGGGCAGACCCATCTCGATTGCAGCGCACGCAACGCGGCGGAGATCCTCCTCGTTGGCCATTACCTTTTTCGCCAGTTCCGGGGCCAGAATTAGATTCGACAGGCCGGGTTGGGTGCGATAGGCCATCCGGATGTCTTCCAGCAACGCCGCGCGGATGATGCAGCCGCCCCGCCAGATTCTCGCCACTGCCTCGAGATCGAGGTGATACGCATACTTCTCCGACGCCGCCGCCAGAACCGCCATTCCCTGGGCGTAGACGATGATCATCGCGGCATGGAGCGAGTGGCCGAGTTGATCGAGGAAGGTCTTGCGGCCCCCGGCAAACGCCGGGATGGGACGCTTGAAAATCTCGCTGGCCGTCTCGCGCTGCTTTTCAAACACGGACAAATCCCGCATCGCCACCGCGAGGTCGATTGTGGGGGTGGGCACTTGCAGTTCCATCGCGCTTTGCGAGGTCCACATGCCAGTGCCTTTCTGCTTGGCCACATCCAGGATTTCATCGATCAACCGCTTGCCAGTGTTTTCGTCAACCTTGCTGAAGATGCGACTGGTGATCTCGATCAGGTAGGCGTTGAGTTCCCCTTGATTCCAAGCGCCGTAAACGTCGCGCATTTCGTCATCGCTCATGCCAAGGCCTCGTTTCATCAGGTCGTATGTCTCGGCCAGGAGTTGCATCACGGCGTACTCGATGCCATTGTGGACCATCTTGACGAAATGCCCGGCCGATCCGGGGCCGAGGTAGACTACGCACGCGTCTCCGTTGACTCTGGCGGAGATGGCCTCTAGCAGCAGGCGGACCCGCTCGTACGCATCTTTCGGCCCCCCGGGCATGATGCTCGGGCCGTGGCGAGCTCCTTCCTCGCCGCCAGATACGCCGACGCCGAGAAAATGAATGCCGTGATGGGTCAGGTTGCGGGCACGCAGGTTTGTATCTTTGAAGTAGGAGTTCCCCGCGTCGACGATGAGATCGCCCTTTTCGAGGAGCGGTAACAGGTCGCCGATCACGGAATCGACGGCCGGGCCGGCGGGCACCAGCATCATAATCGCGCGCGGCCGGCGGAGCAGCCCGATGAACTCCTGAATCTTGCCGACGGCGTGAATACCCTTTCCCGCTGATTCTTTCCGGAGCGACTCGACCTTGGCGAGGTCCTTGTCATAGCCCGCAACCGGGAATCCGTGGCCAGCCATGTTCAGCAGCATGTTGCGCCCCATCACGCCCAAGCCGATCATGCCAAGTTCATGTCGCCCAGTGTCCATATCAGTTCTCCATTCAAGTCAAGAATCAATGCTGCCACAGGATTCGAGCAGTTTCCAGCGGAACGGCAATGCCATCGAGATGCGGTGTCACTCCCGCTGTATCGTCGGTGGCCGGACGCATCGAAGCCACCTGTGTACGATAAGCGTGGCCGCCGGCAAGGCCTGCCCGTTGGTGAACGCGCTCCATCTCCTGCCTAACCGGACCGGCGCCGTCAATGCCATCGGCATAAAGCTCCACACTGATCGCGTTCGGATCGAGATCAGTGAGATAGACCTGTACCTCGAACACGTGCTGCTCCCCATTGGTCGCGACATTCATTTCACCGAAGCGCATCGCGGCCTGCTCCATGGCGTGCTGCCAATAGACCATTCGGCTGCCCGCTGCGCCCTTATCGGCTGCCCGCTCACGATAGGTTGCGGCACACGGCAGGTAGTGTTGCTCCGTGTATTCGCGCACCGCGCGGTCCGCGGAAAAGCGGGGCGCCAAGCTCGCCATGCTGTTCCGCATCCGCGCAACCCAAGCCGTGGGGATACCCTGCCCATTCCGGGCATAGAACTCGGGAATCACTTCCCGTTCGAGCAGGTCGTAGAGAGCTTCAGCTTCGGCGGCATCCCAGGCCGGATCGTCGTGGTGTTCCTGGCCGTCACCCAGCGCCCATCCCACTTCAGGCGCGTATGCCTCCGCCCACCAGCCGTCCAATTCCGACAGATTGATCCCTCCATTGACGAGCACCTTCATACCGCTCGTTCCGCTCGCTTCCCAGGGTCGCCGTGGCGTGTTGATCCAGACGTCCACGCCTTGCACCAAGTGTTCGGTCAAGAGCATGTCGTAGTCACTGAGGAAGATCGCGTGAGGACGCGCGTCGGGCTGCCGGATGAAATGCATCCAGTCCCGAATCAGTGCCTGCCCCGCCTGGTCCGCCGGATGCGCCTTGCCGGCGATGATGAGTTGCACCGGGCGCCGAGTGTCGGTCAACAGGCGAAGCAGTCGCGGCGGGTCATGCAGCAGCAGGTTCGGTCTCTTGTAGGTCGCGAAGCGGCGTGCAAAACCTAGCGTGAGGGCATTGGGATCAAAGAGATGCTTCGCACCGTCGACCGCCTCGGATGGCGCGCCGGCGGCAGCCAGGTCCAGCGACAGGCGTTCGCGGGCATACTCAACAAGGGACTTGCTTGCAGCGGTGCGAAACTGCCAGAGCGAGGCGTCCGGGACCCGCCGAATGTCGTGTTCCAGGGTCCCCGACGTCCCCATCCAGCGATCCTTGCCGCAGCTTTCCGTCCAAAGATCGTCGGCGGGCGCCGAGTCCCAGGTGGGCATGTGGACTCCGTTGGTCACGTGTCCGATTGGGACTTCGTCCTCCGGCCAGCGGGGGAACAGAGGCAGAAAGAGTTGCCGGCTCACCTTGCCGTGCAAACGGCTCACCCCATTCGCCGCGCCGCACCCGCGGATTGCCAGATGCGCCATGTTGAAAGGCTCCGACGAGTCGGCCGCGTTCTGGCGGCCAAGGGCCATCAAGTCGCGAACGGCAATGCCGAGCTTCTCTTCGGCGTACCCCCCAAGGTATTGTTCGATGAGGGCGGGCGCGAAACGGTCAAAGCCGGCGGCGACCGCCGTGTGGGTGGTGAAGAGATTACCCGCTCTTGTGACCGCCAGTGCGACTTCGAAGGGTTGCCGCGCCTCTTCCATGAAGTCACGGGCACGTTCCAGAACGGCGAACGCCGCGTGCCCTTCATTAAGGTGACAGACCTCCGGTTGGAGCCCAAGCGCGCGGAGCAGTCGCCATCCGCCGATCCCGAGCAGCAGTTCCTGCTTGAGGCGCAATTCCGGCCCGCCCCCATAGAGCTCGCTGGTGATCCCCCGATGAGCGGGAAAGTTCGCCGCATCATTGCTGTCCAGCAGGTAAAGCTTCACCCTGCCGACCTGGACCTGCCAGGCGCGCAGCCAGACCGAGTATCCGGGCAAAGCGATCTCCAACCGCAGCCACTCCCCGTTGGGTTGGCGCAGCGGCGTGATCGGCAACTGTCCGGGGTCGTTATACGGGAAGAGAGCCTGTTGCTCTCCGTTCTTATCGATTACCTGGCGAAAATAGCCCTGCTGGTAGAGCAGGCCCACGCCGACCACCGGCACACCCAGGTCGCTGGCGGCTTTGAGTTGATCGCCGGCCACATTGCCAAGACCGCCCGAGTAGATGGGCAGAGCTTCGCTCAACATGAATTCCATGCTGAAATACGCGGCGCAGGTCAGTGGACCTTCCGAATGATTCCGCTGAAACCATGCTGGTGCTGCCGCCGCCTGCCGACTGGCTTCGACCAGACCATCTACGTTCTTCCGGAAAGCGGGATCGGCCAACACGCGCTCGATCTGGTCGCGCGAGACCGTCTGCAGAACGACCCAGGGGTTATGGGTGATCTCCCACAGTCTGGGATCAAGCTGCCGCCACGTTTCGTCGGTGGCGTGATTCCACGACCAGTGCATGTCCAGTGCGAGTTCCGCTAGTGAATCGAATCCCTCGATTTCCGTGGGTAGGAGATGGTATATGGGGTGGGTGACGCGGGTGTGTTCTCTTCCCACTCGCCTAGCGTTCCCGCGCCGAGTACGTGTTCAGGAGAGCGATCAGGCGGGAAGCCGATTTGGGCGCTGACCTCCCACTGGTGACGATGTCCCGGTTCTCCTTGTCGGGTGTTGCCATCACCACACAGAAGACCGGCGCAGCCTCCCCCAACCGTTTGGCCGGCTCCTTATCGATCGCCAGCCACGACGTTGTGAGAGCCAAGCCGACCACGATGACTAATCTCACTGTTTTGTACCCTTTCTATCGCCCGCACCTATGGCGACTGATTTGCTGATGCACGTGTGGCACCATCTGTGGCTATTCGGTGGGCGGCAATGCGGGGAGCGCAGGCATAAGGTCCTAGTCGGGGAACTCGGCAACTGCATGGCACGGTAGGCGCGGGTCCGACAGGGCGAGCTGGCGCAGACACCGCGGGTCTCGCCTCAAAAGTGCAGGATTTGCCTTACGCCATCCTGCCAGGCTGCGCGTCCCCAGCTATTCCCCGCTTCTTCTGCCAAAGAAAACGGTCGTCACCCTACCATCCGCCATGAGACACAGCACAAGGGTCTGAGAACCTCGCGCTGACCATCCACCGTCATTGTGACCTCGACGCTTCCGTGTTGATGCTGTGCGTCGACGATTGTGCTCAGTAAATCCAGGAGTTTGATCCTGATGGAGCGACGGGGCATCGGTTGGAAACCGTATGGCACAATGCCTGTCCCCCCCGCAAGAAAGAGTTGGTCCTGCACGTGCACTGGAATAACCACGGTCGGTGTTCCATTGTCGGAGCGAACGCAAATTTTAAAGGAGATTGGAGCTGTCTCAACGAAACGCAGTGGTAGCTGTCTATTACACACATCGAAGCAGGGAGCGGTGAAAAGAGAGCCGGCGCAACCGGTGCCGGGCTTTATGGCATGGGTATCCCGAAGGACAGAGTCATTCAGTACCAAGCAGCGCTCAAGACTGACAACTTCTTGATGGTGGTGCACGGCACGGCCGCGGAAGTCGACAAAGCGAGGGACATCAGCGAAAGAACCCGGCCTGTCACGGTGCCTGCACGCCGCAGAGGTAGTGGCAAACAGCCCCAAAAATAGCCCTGGAGGGCAAAGACAATGCTTACGAATGCGGCGCAATTGAAAGGCTTTGTGATCCGAGCTACGGACGGTGAGCTTGGGACTGTGGATCAACTCTATTTCGACGATGAGACATGGGCTATCCGGTACCTTACGGTTGACACCGGCGGCTGGCTTGGCGGCCGGCAGGTACTGATCTCACCGATGTCCATCGCCCATACAGACTGGCCTGCAAGGCGACTGGATGTGGCGCTGACGAGAAAGCAGGTTGAGAAGAGCCCAGATATCAACACTCACCAGCCCGTCTCCCGGAAGCACGAGGCCGCTTTCCTCGGGCATTACGGCTATCCCTATTACTGGGGTGGTCACTATCTGTGGGGTGCATCGTTCTACCCGGCGGGTCTGGCGATGCCAACAACTGCCGCTAGGAAAGCGATGGCGGATAGCGTATGGAGCGAGTCGATGGAGTCGCATCTGCGCAGTAGCGCAGCCGTTGCCGGCTATCACATCGAAGCAACCGATGGTGAAATCGGTCATGTGGACGGGTTTCTCGTGGACGATGAAGCCTGGGCTATCCGCTACATCGAGGTGGCGACGCGGAATTGGTGGCCGGGCAAGAAGGTGCTGATTTCACCCGGGTGGATTGAGCGGGTTAGCTGGACGGACTCTAGTGTCTACGTCGGCCTCACCCGGGAAGCCATCAAAAACGGTCCGGAGTACGTCGAGTCCGTGCCAATTACCCGAGAGTATGAGAACCGCCTCTATTGTCACTACGGCCGTCCGCCATATTGGGTACAGGAAGCGGAACACAAGTCTTCTCGCTCTCTGAGCGGCGTTTGAGTTAGGTCGTGGATCTCCGCCAAAGCGGACGTCCATGATTGTTGACGGCCTTGCGGCCGGTTCAACGCAACTTCCGTTCTTTGAACTGGAGATGACCATGAAACCCACAGAACAACTTCACCACATGGGTCAGAGCCTTTGGCTCGACAATATTACGCGGGGATTACTCACAAGCGGCACGCTCGAACGTTATGTTCGCGACCTGTCAATCACTGGGCTCACCTCAAATCCGAGCATTTTTGATCACGCCATCCGCGAAACCGGGTTCTACGATGAAGCGATTCGCGGGAAGATGCAGCCCACGGGGGCCAGTGAGGATCTGTTCTTCGAACTCGCGCTAGAAGATCTGACGAAGGCCGCCGACCTGTTCCGGCCGATTCACGATGCCACGAATGGGCTGGACGGATGGGTGTCGTTGGAAGTATCTCCGCTTCTGGCGGACGAGCCCAAGAAGACGCTTGCGGCCGCCAAGCAATTATTCGCGTCGGCGAACCGGCCGAATTTGTTCATCAAGATTCCCGGAACTCCGAAAGGACTCTCCGCGATTGAAGACGCCATTTTCGCTGGAATCCCTGTCAATGTAACCTTGCTCTTCTCCCGCGATCAATATTTGAGAGCCGCCGGTGCCTACATGCGGGGCATTGAAAAGCGGATCAAAGCCAGGCTTAATCCGGCTGTCCATTCCGTCGCGTCCATCTTTATCAGCCGGTGGGATAAGGCGATTGCGGGTACAGAGCCCGATGGATTGAGAGATAGTCTTGGCATTGCCGTTGCTAGGCAGGCGTATAAGGCCTATCGCGATCTACTGATTTCGCCGCAGTGGCTGCAACTGGCGGCGAAGGGCGCTTCAGCCCAGCGCCTGCTCTGGGCAAGCACAGGCACGAAAGATCCGAAAGCCTCGGACACTCTCTACATTCGTGGTTTAGCGGCTCCGGACACGGTGAACACGATGACGGAGACTACCCTGCTGGCGTTTGCGGATCATGGGCAGGTTCCCATTGCTCTACCCGCCGATGGCGGCGACTGCGAGACAGTGCTGGACCGTTTCGCCCGTGCTGGCATTGACGTCGGCAAGTTGGCCGAGCAACTCCAGCGAGAGGGTGCTGAGGCGTTCGTCAAATCCTGGAACGATTTGATGCTATGCATCGATTCGAAGGCTCATGCCGTGGGTACCGGAGCAAGAGGTTAAAGCCCACGCCGATTCGAGATGAAAGCCGGAACTGAAAGAAAGTGACAACAACAACCAAGAAAGGAACATGACCATGAAAGAGACGAAGACCGTGACCAAAGACCCCATCTGCGGAATGATCGTGGACGAAGCAACAGCTCTCCACGCCGAACGCAATGGCGAGACGTTCTACTTTTGCAGCGACCACTGCCGGCAGAAGTTTCTGTCCACGCACGCCGGAGCCAAGCCGGAACGCAAGTCGGGAGGCTGCTGTGGATAAGCTCCGCGCGTCATAAGGCGACAGAACATGAGAAACCAAACGAATACGACTCTGGCCATCCGTTCAAGCCTGGCACTGGCATTGGCCCTGGCCGTCTGGTCTCCAGTCCACGCACAATCGCCCGAGCCTGCGAAGGGGAAGACGATGACAGCGGCCACCATGATGGAACGCTGCCAGGCAATGAAGCAACAGAAACAGAACATGAAGGACGACATGAAGGCTCAAGACGCTCAACTCACCGAGCAACTAGCGAACATGAACCGTGCGCCAGCGGACCAGAAGACGGGTCTTATGGCCGCCGTCCTCACCCATATGGTGGAACAGCGGATCGCCATGGATGCGCGAA
>JBDTMZ010000171.1:0-99160 GCA_039934035.1 Candidatus Solibacter sp.
AATGACCAGAAAAGTGAATCTCGGCCTGACCAGCTTGAACACGGCCGGCGCCACGCCCTTCTTCGTTGCAGCCAAGACGTCCGATGCGGAGTTGCTGCGACTGCTGGCCTCGCTCGGCGCCGACCCGAAGATCACCAATAACGACAATTCCACCGCTCTGATGGCCGCCGCCGGACTTGGCACTCGCTCTCCCGGCGAGGATGCGGGCACGGAGGAAGAGGTCGTCGAGGCCATGAAGGTGCTGCTCGAATTGGGTGCGGACGTCAACGCTGTTGATAAGAATGGCGAGACCGCCATGCACGGCGCGGCCTACAAGAACGCCCCCGCGGCGGTGGACTTTCTCGCGGCCCACGGGGCGAATATCGAAGTCTGGAATCGTAAAAACAAAGAGGGGTGGACGCCCCTGATTATTGCGGAAGGTTACCGCTTCGGCAACTACAAGCCGTCGCCGACGACAATGGCCGCCATTCACCGCGCTCTGAAAGCCGCCGGGGCAGAATAAAAACGGCGTGCGGCTGATAGGTTTTTGGCATGACTCGATCCTTTGTGAGAGTGTTTACCGTCGGCGTGATTTTGTTGGCCGCCGTTGCGTCCGCGAAGGCAGCCGATTTTCTGAGAAATGAAATTTTCGGCGCCGCCGGGATCGGTAAGACGTACGACGACGAGGGTTCGCTGGGCTCCGGCTTGAATGGCGGCTGTGGGTACGGATATCGCTTCTCGCGCTGGTTGGGCGTTCAGGCGGAAGTCAATGCGTTTCGCACCAAACGCGAATTCAGCCCGCAGTTTATCCCGTTCCAGGCCAGTGGCGGGCACCTAATGGGTAGCGCCTTGCTGTACCTCACCCGGGGAAGCGCCCAGGTGTACCTGATCGGCGGCGCGGGCGTGCTACACACCAGCGTGAGCAGTGATTTCGCCGGTGCAACCAGCAACCCGTCAGCGAACGGGTTTGCCATCAATTTCGGAGGCGGCGTGAAGGCCTTCGTCACGCCTCGCGTCTCCATTCGGCCTGAAGTGCGTGTCTTCGCGGGCAATTCGCACGGCGCAATCGAGCCGCCGTTCAGTGATATACGGCTGTCCGTGGGCGCGGGCTATCACTGGTAGCCGCTTCCTCCCATACTTCATCCAGAATGCGTGCCGCCTCGTCGAACTCTTCCACTCTTGCGATGTAAGGCGGCAAGAGGCGGATTACCGTCTCTTGCGTGGCGTTGATCAACAGGCCGCGGCGAAGGGCCGCCTCCACGAATGGGTATGCGGATTGCGCCAGTTGGATGCCGAACATCAGTCCCCGCGAACGGACCTCCACGATGGCCGCATGCCGCTTCCTTAAAGCGTCAAGCCGCCTTGCGAAGTACGTGGCCATCCGTTGGATGTGGGGTAGTTGCGCCTCCATCAAATCGAGGAATTCGAGCGCGACGCGGCACGCCAGCGGACCTCCGCCAAATGTCGTGCCGTGCGAGTGCGGCGGCAACCACTGCGCGGCGTCCTCGCTGAACAGGGTGGCGCCGAGCGGCAGGCCGGCGGCCAGCGGTTTGGCAACGCACACGATATCGGGCTGAATGCCGGCCCACTCATAGGCGAAGGGCTTGCCGGTACGCCCGAGACCGCACTGCACTTCGTCGGCGATCAGGAAGGCGTCGTGGCGCCGGGAGAGATCACGCGCCGTTTGCAGGTATTCCGCCTCCAGCGGGACGATGCCTCCCTCACCGAGCACGGGCTCGAGGATCACGGCCGCCGTCCCGTCTCCGATGGCCGCCCGCAGGGCTTCGCGATCATTAGGTTCGACATATGTAACATTGGCGCCGGCATAGACGAAATTGCCGCGCAGTGAAGACTGCCCGGTAACGGAGAGCGCAGCCATCGTGCGGCCATGAAAGCTGCGCTGTAGCGAAACAATTCCGTGCTTCGCCGGCGTGGACCGCGCGCGCGCGGCCTTGAGCGCCGCTTCCACAGCTTCCGTACCGCTGTTGCAGAAGAAGGCGCGGTCGAGTCCTGCCAGCCGGCAGAGTCGCTCGGCAAGCTGCTGCTGCGGGCGATTCGACACCAGGTTGGAAGCGTGTACGCAGAGCGCGGCCTGTTCCTGCAGGACGGCCGTGATGCGCGGGTGAGCATAGCCCATGGCGTTCACGCCAATGCCGGTGATCATGTCGAGGTAACGCTTGCCCTCGGGATCGGTGACGTGACAGCCCCGCCCGGCTTCGATGGTTAGCGGGTAGCGAGTGTAGTTGCGGAGAAGAAACGTATCGCTCATGAGGCCAGGGTACGGTGCCGCCGAGCGATATGTCCAATAGTAGGAGATTACGAAATTGATATGATTTTCATATGAATCTCCGCCAGCTTCGTTACTTCGTCGCCGTTGCCGAAGAACTGCATTTCGGCCGCGCCGCGGGGCGAGTCGGAATCGCGCAGCCGCCTTTGACGCAGCAAATACAGCGCCTGGAGGCCTCCCTGGGCTGCCAGCTTTTGGTGCGCGGCCGCAAGACCTTGCTCACACCCGCTGGCGCGGCGCTGTTGGAGCAGGCGCGCCGCATCCTGGCGCAGGCCGAGGAGGCGGTGGATGCCACCCGCCGTGCGGCGCGCGGAGAATCGGGCCGCCTGCGGGTCGGCGTGCCGCCGTCGATCATGCTGTCGGCGCTGCCGTCACTGATCCGCAAGTACCGCCGCCAGCATCCGGGAGTGCAGTTTGGGTTACGCGAACTCTCCACCAGCGCCATCGAGAGTGCACTGCGTGCGGGCGAGATCGACCTCGGGTTTCTGCGTGAGGTGGTGCCGCCCGAACCGTTGAAGAGTGAAGTGGTGCTGGAAGAGAATGTCGTCGCGGCATTGCCCGCGGCGCACCGCCTGGCGAAGGCGAAGGAGTTGCGGGTTGCGGACCTCCGGGGAGAACCTTTCGTCTTCTTCCCGCGCCGTCTCGGACCTGCATTTTACGACCGCATGATTTCCTTCTGCTCCGACGCGGGCTTTGTGCCCGAGGTTGTGCAGGAAACCGCGCAGTGGCAGAGCGTCATCTGCCTGGTGGAGGCGGGAATGGGAATTTCGATCGCTCCGGCGTGCGTGCGGCGGTTTCGCTGGAGCGGGGTAACCTATCGCAATCTGCGCGGACTCCGCACCGGGGTGTCGGCGGCCTGGAATGCGGACGGGTCGGCGACCGTGCAGGCATTTCTGAAGCTGGTGCGGGCAGGAATGTAGGGATACCGGCGGCTATTCGTCGTCGCTGGACTGCCCGACCTTCAGCACGCTCAGGAAGGCCTCCTGCGGAATCTCCACGCGGCCCACGCGCTTCATCCGCTTCTTGCCTTCTTTCTGCTTTTCGAGCAGTTTGCGCTTGCGGCTGATGTCGCCGCCATAGCACTTCGCGATCACGTTCTTGCGTAGCGCGGAAATGGTCTCTCGCGCCACAATCTTATTGCCGATCGCAGCCTGCAAAGCCACCTCGAACTGCTGTTTGGGAATCAGCTTGCGCAGCCGCGCAATGAGATCTTTGCCGCGCTCGTAAGCGAATTCCTTGTGCACGATGATGCACAACGCGTCCACCGGTTCGCCCGCCACCAGCACGTCCAACCTCACCATGGGGGAAACACGGTAGCCCGAGAGGTGGTAATCGAGCGACGCGTACCCCTTGGACACCGACTTCAGGCGATCGTAGAAATCGAGCACGATTTCGTTGAGCGGCAGCTCGTATACCAGCATCACGCGCCCGCCGCCGATGTGCTCGAATTTCTTCTGAATGCCGCGCTTTTCTTCCAGCAGGGCCAGAATGCCGCCGAGGTATGCCTCCTGCGTCAGAACGCTCGCCTCGATAATCGGCTCTTCGATCTGCTTGATCGAACTGGGATCGGGAAACTTGGTCGGGTTATCCACGGCCAGCTCCTCGCCGGCATTGGTGGTGATACGGTAGCGCACGCCGGGGGCGGTGGTGATCAGGTCGATATTGAACTCGCGCTCCAGGCGCTCCTGCACAATTTCAAGGTGGAGCAGTCCCAGGAAGCCGCAGCGGAAACCGAAGCCGAGCGCCACCGAATTCTCTGGTTCGAAATTGAAGGCGCTATCGTTGAGCCGCAGCTTTTCCAAAGCGTCGCGCAGCAGTCCGTGCTCATGCGATTCCACGGGGTACAGCCCCGCGAACACCATGGGCTTAATCTCTTCGAATCCGGGCAGAGGTTCCGGTGCGGGATTCTGAAAATCGGTAATCGTATCGCCGATCTTCGCGTCGGCCACCGTCTTGATGTTGGCGAAGACGAATCCCACTTCGCCGGCCTGCAGTTCATTGCATGGCGTCGCTTTCGGCGCCTGATAACCCAGCCCCTCCACATCGAAGGCTTGGCCGTTGGACATCAGCTTGATCCGCTGTCCCAGGCGAATGCGGCCTTCGACAATGCGGGTCAGAATGATCACGCCGCGGTAGGAATCGAACCAGGAATCGAAAATCAGGGCGCGCAGGGGAGCATCGGGCGAGCCTTTGGGCGGCGGCACGAGGTGCACGATGGCTTCCAGAATCTCGTGGACGCCGATCCCGCTTTTGGCACTCGCCAGGACCGCGTCGCGCGCGTCCAACCCCACCAGGGTCTCGATCTGTTCCCGAATCCGTTCCGGTTCCGCCGCGGGCAAGTCTATCTTATTGATAACAGGTATGATTTCCAGGTTATGGTGGAGCGCGAGGTAGGTGTTGGCCAGAGTTTGCGCTTCCACGCCCTGGGAAGCGTCCACCACCAACAGGGCGCCTTCACAGGCCTGCAGGCTGCGCGAAACTTCATACGAAAAATCGACGTGCCCGGGGGTGTCGATCAGGTTGAGCTGGTACATGACGCCGTCGTCGGCCTTGTAGTTGAGGCGGACGGCGTGGGCTTTGATGGTGATGCCGCGCTCGCGTTCGAGGTCCATCGAGTCGAGGACCTGTTCCATCATTTCGCGCTTTGACAAGGCGCCCGTCACTTCAAGCAGGCGGTCGGCAAGCGTACTCTTCCCGTGGTCGATATGCGCAATGATAGAGAAATTCCGGATGAATTCGCGATCCATGTAGAAGGGGTTTAACCTGGAAATTCAATTATCCCACAATGGGCCGGAGGCTTTTCCAAAGAGGAGGGTGGAGTCCGGTGTTACACTGATTTTGAATGCCTTACAGCCACATTCTCTTCCAGGTGGAAGAGTCCGGCATTGCTCTGCTTACGGTCAACCGGCCGCAGAAGCTGAACGCGCTGTCGGGTGAGGTGATCGAGGAACTCGACGAGGCGTTCCGGCGGGTGGCAAGCGATTCCGCCATCCGCGCACTGATCCTGACCGGTGCGGGGGAGAGGGCATTCGTGGCCGGCGCCGATATCGCGGAACTGGCCGCGCTCTCGCCGCTGGAGATGCTGGGCGTTTCACGGCGCGGTCAGGCCGTCTTCCGTGTGCTGGAGACTTGCGGCAAAGTGTCGGTGGCGGCGGTAAACGGCTTCGCACTCGGTGGCGGCCTGGAGTTGGCTATGGCGTGCACCGTGCGGTTCGCCGCCGACACCGCCAAATTGGGCCAACCGGAAGTGAAACTCGGGCTGATTCCCGGGTATGGCGGCAGCCAGCGATTGCCGCGCCTGGTGGGACGTGGACATGCACTGGCGATGCTGCTTTCGGGCGAACCGGTGACGGCGGCGGAAGCCCACCGCATCGGCCTGGTCGATGCCGTGACGCCGCAGGCGGAGCTTTTGGGGTTTTGCCGTAGTTGGCTGGCCAAGGTGCTGGCCAATAGTCCGGCAGCCGTTGCTCTGGCGATGGACGCGGTGGACGCGGGGCTACAAGTCGGGCTGGAGGAAGGTCTGCGGTACGAGGCCACCGCCTTTGCGCTGAGCGCAGCCACAGAGGATTGCAGGGAAGGAACGCGCGCGTTCCTGGAGAAGCGGCGCGCAGTATTTACGGGGAAGTGATATATGGCAAAGGTTTTTGAAGGCGGTTTGTCCGCATCGGGGCTGCGTTTCGCGATTGTCGTGAGCAGGTTCAACAGCTTCATTACAGAGCGGTTATTGGGCGGCGCGATGGATGCGCTGCTGCGCGCCGGTGCCAGTGAAGACATGATCGACGTGATCAAGGTTCCCGGCTCGTGGGAAGTGCCGCTAGTGGCTGGCGAAGTGGCCCGGCAGCATCGCTACGACGCCCTGATCTGCCTGAGTGCGGTGATTCGCGGCGATACCCCCCATTTCGACTACGTGGCCGGCGAAGCTGCCAAAGGCATCGCGCACGTTTCCTCGGAGACCGGCGTGCCCGTGGCGTTCGGGGTGTTGACCACCAATACACTGGAACAGGCAATCGACCGCGCCGGCGCCAAGGGCGGCAACAAGGGGTTCGACGCGGCCATGACCGCCATCGAAATGGCGAACCTCCTGCGCACTTTGCGGCAGGCGACCTAAGATGGCATCCCGCCGTAGAGCGCGCCAGCGGGCGCTGCAAATCTTGTTCCTCTGGGACTCGCGCAAGCAGTCCGCGGACGACGCTATTCAGGCCTATTACGACGGGCTCTATTCCGAAGAAGAGCTGGAGCGCGACCCCTTCGTGACGGACCTGGTCCGCGGCACCGTGGAGCACCTCGCCGAAATCGACGACCGCATCACGCGCCATGCGGAGCACTGGCGCATGGAACGTATGCCCGCCGTAGACCGGAACATCCTGCGCGTGGCGGTGTACGAAATGACCCGCGGCGGCACTCCCGCGCCCGTCACTATGGACGAAGCGCTCGAACTGGCCCGTAAGTTCTCCGGGGAAGAATCCGTTCAATTTGTGAATGGGGTTTTGGACGCCGTCCGGCGCGAAATGTCGTAGCCAAATCATCGTCTGGCGCGTCTGATCCAGCAGGTACGTTATACTTTCGCTTAGAGGACGGTTTCCGCATGGCCCGACGCTCCCTTTTTGTCTTGCCGGCCGTAGTGCTGGCCTGCTCCATTGCCGCGGGGCTTTACGGGCCCAAACTGGAAGTGGTGTCGGCGGCGCCCGAAACGGCGGACGAACTCGACAGCGAAGTCAGAGATTTCCACAAAGCGCTGGCCATCGTCGAAGCGAATTTTGCTGACAAGGTCAGTCCCGATAAGACCATCTACAAGGGCGCCATCCCCGGGATGCTGCGCACCCTGGACCCTCACTCCAACTTCTTCGACGCACGCGAGTACAAGCTGATGCGCGAAGAACAGAAGGGCCATTACTACGGCGTCGGCATGCAGGTGGGCCCGCAACCCAACGGAAAGACCGCCGTGAAGGCTCCTTTTCCCGGTTCGCCCGCATACAAAGTGGGAATCCGGCCCGGAGACATCCTCATTTCGGTGAGCGATAAATCGACCGAGGGGCTGAATACTACCGAGATTGCCGATCTGCTCAAGGGCGACCGTGGGACACCGGTTAAGATCGTGGTGTCGCGCGAAGGCACGCCGGACTATCTGACGTTCACGGTCATCCGCGATGAGATCAGCCGCAAGAGCGTGCAGGATGCCTTCTGGATCAAACCCGGCTACGCCTACCTCAAGATCATCAGCTTCGGGGAAGCCACTGCCCGCGAGATGGAAGACAACCTCAAGCGGCTCGGCGAAAGCAGCATCGAAGGCTTGGTGTTGGACCTGCGCGAGAACCCCGGCGGATTGCTCAACCAGGGAGTCGCGGTGGCCGATCATTTTCTACCGAAGAATGCGCTGATTGTCTCCCACCGCGGGCGTTCCGCACCGGAAAAGGCCTACGTAGCCGAGCACGGCAATCGCGGACGCAGCTATCCCGTCGTGGTGTTGGTGAATCGCTTTTCTGCGTCGGCAGCTGAGATCGTATCGGGCGCCTTGCAAGATCATGACCGCGCGTTGGTTTTGGGTGAAAAGACGTTTGGGAAGGGCTTGGTTCAGACGGTGTATCCGTTGAGCGACAACACCGGCTTGGCGCTGACGTGGGCGCATTTCTATACGCCGAGCGGCCGCCTCATCCAGCGTGATTATTCCAAAAAGAGCTTCTACGATTACTACTTCCATCGCGATGAGAATGCGCAAAATCCGGTGGATGTGAAGATGACGGATTCTGGCCGGACCGTGTACGGCGGAGGCGGAATTACACCCGATGAGAAGTACGATACGCCGAAGTTAGACCGTATGCAGGCGGAGTTGGCGCGCAACGGTCTGTTCGACTTCACGCGCATCTACTTCGGCTCGCACCCCACGTCGCTACCCAAGGGCTGGATGCCCGACGATGCCATCCTCGGCGAACTGAAAGCGTATCTCCGTGGCAAAGGGACCGAAATCAGCGACGCGGATTTCGCCAGGCATCACGATTGGATCAAGCGCTACCTGGCGAAAGAAATGTACACCACGGCATTCAACGTGGAAGACAGCGACGCCATGTTCTCGCGTACGGATCCGGAAGTGCAGCGCGCCGTGGAGTTGATGCCCAAGGCTTCCGCGCTGATGGAAACCGCGCGCAAAGTGATCGCCGCCCGCACCGCCGGCCAGGCACGGTAGCGGTTCGGGGCGCGCCGAAGAAATCGGGAAAGCTCCACCCATCCTCAGGCTGGCCGCTGTCAGGCGCGAAATGATAACGTAGTTATCCTATGAAGCGTTTGCTTTTGTCCTCCGCCCTGCTTTCCTATGCGGCGTTTTCCCAGCCTCCGGCAGGCCCCAAGCCCGAATTCTTGTGGTCGAACGCCGCCCCGGGCGCACTGGGGACAGAAGACGCGGACAAGCCCACCTTGACCCCCTATGTGGTGCCAGCCGGGCGCGGCACGGGCACTGCGGTGATCGTTTGTCCGGGCGGTGGTTATTCGGGCCTTGCCACCGATAAAGAAGGCACCCAAATCGCCCAATGGTTGAACTCGCTGGGAGTCAGCGCGTTCGTCCTGAAGTACCGGCTGGGACCGAAGTATCACCACCCCGTCGAACTCGGCGATGCGCAGCGCGCCATTCGCACTGTGAGGTCGAAGGCCGCTGATTACCGCTTGATGCCCGACCGTATCGGCATCATGGGATTCTCGGCGGGCGGGCACCTGGCGGCGACGGCGGGGACGCATTTCGACACGGTGAACGGCGACCCGTCGGACCCGATCGACAAGCTCAGCAGCCGTCCCGATTTCCTAATTCTCTGCTATCCGGTCATTACCATGGGCCCGCTGACGCATGGCGGCTCGAAGCGCAACCTGCTCGGCGAGACCGCCGACCCCACGCTTGTGGAGAACCTCTCCAACGAGACTCAGGTGACCGCGCAGACTCCGCCCACGTTCCTGTTCCACACCACCAACGATGGTGCGGTGCCGATGGAGAATAGCGTGATGTTTTTCTCGGCGCTGCGCAAGGCCGGTGTGCCCGCGGAACTACACATTTACGAGCGCGGACCGCATGGCGTGGGGTTGGCGCAAACCGACGAGGCTCTTTCGTCGTGGCCGGCGCGCCTGGCGGACTGGCTGCGCATTCACGGCCTTTTGAATCCGGCACCCCGGTAATTCCTGCTGCTCAGAGCCTGGCCGTGGGCTTGGGCCATTTTGTGGGCCTCCGGCCTGCCGCCCGCTTTAGGCGGCGCGAGCATCCGTGATGGCTTGCCAGGTCGCACAAGGCTGGCTTGGCGTCCCGGTGAATCACCTGCTGCGCGGAGCCGCGCCGGAGTGATAAACTACACATGTTAGTTCCCTCAGCGAGTTGACTTCCAACTTCCCGCTCCTGCTGCATCGCTCGTGGGTTCACTTCAGGCCAAAAGGAAAGCCATGATCGATCCAGTACTTCTGTTGATCTTATTGACCGTTGTAGTCATCGCGCTGCTGGCGCCTCCGGGACCCGGAACGCCGCTGCGCGCGCCCGCCGGCGCCCGCTAACTGCCGTTAATCGGCCGTATTGGCGCGGCTGCGTGGTAAAATAGATATTTCCCCTTCATGGATTTCCTCAAAGGGCTTAATGCGCAACAGCGCGAAGCCGTTAGCCACATCGACGGACCCTTGCTGATTCTCGCTGGAGCGGGCAGCGGCAAGACGCGCGCAATTACCCACCGCATCGCACACATCATCACCACACGGCACGTCCCGCCCTCGGCGGTCCTGGCAGTCACTTTCACCAATAAGGCAGCCAAAGAGATGCGCGCCCGCGTGGATACGCTCTTGGAAGATCTGAATCTGGATTCCTCTCCCAACCTGAGTACCTTTCACTCGTTTTGCGTACGCATGCTGCGGCGGGATGGCGACCCGCTGGCGCGCGTGCGCCCGGGCTTCACCCGCCGCTTCAGCATCTACGACGATGACGATCAACTGGTGATCATCAAAGCCGCCTACCGCACGTTGGGACTCGAAGAGAAAGAGTTCATCCAATATCGCGCCGCGCTTTCGCGGATTAGCCACGCGAAGAATACCAAGACCACTGCCGAAGATCTGTATAGGCAGGCCGCCAACAAAGAGGCTGAAGCCGTCGCCGCTCTTTTCCAGCAGTATGAGAAGGCGCTGCGCAATGCGAATGCGCTGGATTTCGACGATCTCCTGCTGGAGTCGGTGCGCCTGTTGGAGACCGACGAAGCGACCCGCGACGCCTATAACCGCCGCCTCGCTTACGTCATGATCGACGAATACCAGGACACGAACCGGACGCAGTATGAACTCATGCGCCTGCTCACCGAGAAGCAGGGCAATGTCTGCGTGGTGGGCGACGAAGATCAGTCGATCTATAGCTGGCGCGGCGCCGATATCAAAAACATTCTGGATTTCGAGCACGATTATCCGGGCGCGAAGACCATTCGCCTGGAACAGAACTACCGTTCGACCAAGAACATTCTGGCGGCGGCAGGCGCTGTCGTGGAGCATAATAAGGCGCGCAAGGGTAAGACGCTGTGGACCGATGCCGCTGCGGGCGATAAGATCGGCCTTTACGGTGGTCACGATGCGGAGAACGAAGCGCTCTTCGTCGCCGACGCAACAGAAAGATTCCTGGCCTCGAACCCGGCCGAGCAGGTGGCGATTTTGTACCGCACCAACTCGCAATCGCGCCAGATTGAAGAGGCGCTGCGGCGCTACGGGCGCAAGTACAACGTCGTGGGCGGGTTCAGCTTCTATCAGCGCGCGGAAATCCGCGACGTGCTGGCCTATCTGAAACTGGCGGCGTCCAACTCGCATTCCGTCAGCCTGACCCGCATCATCAACACCCCGGCGCGAGGCATCGGGCGCACTACGGTGGAGCAGATCGAAAAGTACTCCCAGGATCATGGACTGAACCTGTGGCAGGCGATCGAGCGGATTATCGACGATCAGCAACTCTCCACGCGCTCGCAGTCTTCATTGGTGATTTTCCGCAATTTGATTCAGGAGCTTTCGCTGGTGGCGAGTTCTTCGTCGCTGCCCGATCTGATTCGCTTTATCCTGGACCGCACGGGCTATAAGAACATGCTCCAGCAGGAGAAGACTCCCGAATCGGAGACCCGCCTGGAGAACCTCGGGGAACTGGTCAACGCTGCGGCGGAAGCGCAGCAGCGCGACGAAAGTATCGCCGATTTTCTGGATCACGCCGCCCTGGTGGCGGATGCCGACGCTTTTGACGAGCGGGCCACCGTCACATTGATGACCCTCCACAACGCGAAGGGCCTGGAATTCCCGTTGGTGTTCCTGACCGGCATGGAATTGGGTTTGTTCCCGCACAGCCGCAGCATGAATTCCGAAGAGGCGCTGGAGGAAGAGCGGCGGCTTTGCTACGTCGGCATGACCCGGGCGCGCGTACGGCTGATTCTGACCTGGGCTCGGTTCCGCCGCCGCTTCGGAGGCGGCGAGCAGGAGCGCTCCACGCCCAGCCCGTTCCTACGCGAGGTGCCGGAAGAATACGTGATGAACCTCGGACCTGGCGAAGCCGCCGGCGAGATCAATTTGCATGCCGAGCGCCACGATGTGCGGCAATCCGCCCGGCGCAACACGTACACCGGTAAGACCTACAATTCGCTGGACAATATTTCGCAGTTTTTCGGGGAGCGCGGGCTGCCGTTCAAGCCGTCACAGCCGGTCGCGCCCAAGCCCGACTTGCGCACGCCGCCCCAGTATCCCAGGCCGGCAGCCGCTGGCTCCTATCCGCAGCGGACGCAGCCCGTGGCGCCTGTCGCGCCCAAAACGCCTGCTCGTACCGGTATGGTCGTCGAACACCCAAAATATGGCACCGGGACCGTGGTGCGGCGCGAAGGGGATGGCGATGATGCTAAGATCACTGTTAACTTTCCTCGCTACGGCTTGAAGAAGCTAATTGAAAAGTACGCTGGATTGAAAAGAAACTGATGAACACTAAGACCGTAACCGAAAAGACTGAACGTAAGACGTTGAAGCGCACTGCCCGCAAGAAGGCGGCGCCCAAGGCGAAGCGCGCCGCGGGCGTAGCCCGTGGATCCACGAAGAAGAAGATCCGTCACCAGGCACAGGGCCAGCGTAAACGCTAGCTGAGACTCCTTGCGCGCGGCGGTCTGCCTGAAGGGGCGGGCCGCTGCCGCTCGACTATTTCCCGGTACATCGCTCTCACGCGCTGTAGATAGCCGCATCCCGACCCGGAACATTCCGGCGGGCCGGGCTCTGCGCGTGAAGGCGTGCCTTCCCCTACCCGCTTATATTGCTACTTGCCGGGCGCATCCGGGCGGCGCAGCAGACTGTGGCGGTACCCGTAGGCAAAGTACAGCACCAGCCCGATGACCAGCCATGCGCCGAAGCGTTCCCATGCCTGGTCCGGCAGTCCCTTCATGATGAACAGGCAGGCAAGCGCCGAGAGCACGCAGACCGGCCAGACCAGCGGCACGCGGAATGGACGGGGACGGTCTGGTTCTTTGTAGCGCAGCACCAGCACGCCAATGCTGACCAGCATAAACGCGAAAAGCGTCCCGATGTTGGTGAGGTCGTAGGTCTCGCCGGCATCGCCAATCAGCGCCCAGAGGCCCACGAAGATGCCGGTGAGCAGGGTGGTGGCCCACGGAATGCGGGTGCGCGGGTGGAGTTTCGCCGCCCACTGGGGCAGCAGTCCATCACGCGCCATGGCGAAGAAAATGCGCGGCTGGCCGTATTGGAAAACCAGTAGTACTGCGGACATGGAGATGGCCGCTCCCAGTGCGACAATCCAGCCGACGGTTTTGAACCCGGCCAGGTCCAGCGCGTGGGCGAGCGGATCGGCGGTCTGCGCCAGTTCCTTGTACGGCACCATGCCGGTAAGCACAAAGCCCACTACCACGTAAATCAACGTGCAGATCGCCAGTCCGCCCAGAATTCCGATTGGCAGATTGCGTTGCGGATTGATTGTCTCTTCGGCGGCGGTGGAGATCGCGTCGAACCCGATATACGCGAAAAACACGATGGCGGCCCCGTGGTGAATGCCCGTGAAGCCATTGGGTGCGAAGGGATGCAGGTTTGCACCGTTGATGTGCGTGATGCCCACACCCACAAAAAGGGCGAGTGCCGCCAGTTTGATCACCACCATGATGTTGTTGGCCGTGGCGCTTTCGCGCGCGCCGCGCAACAGCAGCCAGGTGATCAGCATCACGATGCCGAAGGCAGGCACATTCACCAGCACCGGCACTCCCAGGATGTGCGGAGCGGAATCCAGCAGGCCGTGGAGCTTGGGGTCAGGGCTGAGCAGCGCGGTACGGTAGCCCGTGGTCAGCCAGCTTGGAAAGTGGACGCCAATGCCGGTGACCAGCGTGTTGAAGTAGTCCCCCCAGGAAATAGCCACGGCCACATTGCCCACCGCATATTCCAATATCAGGTCCCAGCCGATAATCCAGGCGACCAGTTCGCCCAGCGTGGCGTAGGAGTACGCGTAGGCGCTGCCGGCTTGCGGGATCATGGAGGCCAGTTCGGCGTAGCAGAGTCCCGCGAGTGCGCAGGCGCCGCCCAGCAGGAGGAACGAGAAGACCAGTGCCGGCCCCGCTCCCGCGCGGATTACCTCGCCATTCGGGCCCAGTTGACCCGCCGCCGCCGTCCCAATCGCCCCGAAGATGCCGGCGCCGATTACCGCTCCGATCGCCAGCATGATCAGGTCCCCGGCGCCGAGCGAGCGTTTCAGCCCTTTTCCGCCTTCGGTCTCGGCGATCAGCGCTGCGATCGGCTTGCGCCGAAATAGTTGTGACATCAGAGGGATTCTAGCAAACTACGAACGGGGGGCTCTTTGCGGTCACGGATTCGGCGGTTTCGGAGTGGTTCGATAGCACCAAAGAGTTACCTAAAGCTAGCAGGAACACCGTGATGAACATGTTACACTAGCGAAAAAACTTGGTCCTGCAACGAACAGGACCGGAGTTCTGGAGGATTCCAAGTGTCTAACACGAATGTGCCACGGTTGGCGGGTCTACTGACGCTCTGCGTGCTGCTTTTGGCAACTCCCAGGCCGGCGTATGCCTACGTCGATCCGGGGAGCGGTGCTATGGTTTGGCAAGTGGTGGCGGCAGGGGTGATCGGCAGTCTGTTCTACGTCCGCAAGATCTTCACCTGGGTCCGTGATCACCTCGGGTTCCGCTCTGCCAGAGTCACAGGGTTTCTCTTTGCGAGCCTGTTCGCCTTGATTGCGTCGCCCCTTACGGTCACGCTTTTTGACGGGCACCCATTGCCGCGTTTCAATGATCTTTTCCTGGTCGGAATCGTACTCACGACGTATCTGTTTACCTGGGAATCCGCCATCTACCTGCTGGTGATTTCGCTGGGCGTTTCCGCGTGGATCCTGCCTCCCACCGGCAGTTTCACGATCCTCGGCTTCACGGATTGGTACCGGTTCATTTCCTTTGCCCTGGTTTCGGTCGTGATGGTGGTGTTGATCACCCGCCTGAAGGGCCAGGTACCGCGCAGTCCCGAACGCGTGGAACGGTCCGCGCTGCGCATGCACAGCGCCGCGGCAGGCGCGGACTAAACGCCCGCCGCTTCCATCCGGGCTAGCGTTCAGTTTGGCTGGCGAGCGGGTAAGACAAGCTCTCCAACAGCCATTCCCGGTTCTGCCGGACGTCATCCAGCAATCGCTGATTGAGCACTGCCCGCTGTTCGAACAGGCGATAACCGTCGCGTGGACGCAGGTAGCCACGTGCCTTGGGTTCGCGGGCGAAGAGAGCTTCCTCGCCCTCCGAATGGGCCAGTTCCTCATAGCGGGCGCGGTTCTCGAACAGCGCTTTCATTAGAAATGGCATCACCACCGAGTAATCCCCCTGCATGCTCTCGGTGGTCTGCAGGTAGGTATCTTTGTCGACTTTGCCCCAGGTCACGGCTTCAGCGGGCGGACAGGACGATAGCGACCCGTCAGTGACCGGCGCGGTCACAATCTGCACGTCGAACTGATAGCCGCGCACGTTGGGGAGTCCGAGCACCTGGCCGAGCGCGGGTTCCGGTTGCAGGTTGTAATTCTTTGGCACGCCGCCACCCAGGATCACGGTGCCGAGTGCGTGGGCCGGGTGATCGAACAATCCCCAGCGGTGATAGGCACAGGCTTCGAAGACTTCGGCATGCAGGTCGAGATCGAAGCCGTATTCCGGAAGGATGCCGGCCTGCCGCATGGCCCACAGCTTCATAGAATTAAGGAACACGCTGCCATCACCGGGAGCCCCGACGAAAATCGGCACGGCCCGCCGGTAACAGGTGGACAGCAACCCCGGCGTGACTCCGTTCTGTTCTTCCTGCGCGGCATACTGTCTGCCCAGCAGGTAGCGCAATTCCGTGCCCGTCATCTTTCGCTGGAATTCGGGGAGCGCGAGCACGGCGGAGAGGAAGCGGTCCTGATCGAGCAGAACGCCCTCGTCGAAGGCCATATCGGTGACTCGGATGGTGCCTTCGTCGCGCAGCGCGGCGTCATCGCTATTGATGGAGACTTCGTGGATAGGGCCGGATTTGTACGCGTCCAGACTGCGGTGTCCATCGTGATAGCAAACCGCATCGGTCGTGCTGAGGTAGGCGACCCAACCGGTCTCGAGCAGGGGAATCAGCCAGGTGTGGTGCTGCCCGGAAACCGTGACCGGGCCGGCGATGGCCAGCGTCAGGGGGCAGCCCATGCCGATGGCGCGATCCACAATCTGATAGATACGCCGCAGGTAGGCGCCGCCGAAGGCGGGCAGGCAATGGAGGAAGATCTCGTCCATGGTGCTGCATTCGTCGACCCGCTTGGTTTTGACATATTTGCGTGGTCCAGGGCACGGGTGGTCGTGTGAATGAAGCATCAATTTGAACATAGCAGACTCGTGCGAAACGGCTGAGCCGCGCAGGCTCGGCAGCGCGGCGCAAACCCTATCCCTGACTCGCCTGCGGTCCGCCGCCCTTGGTCCGTGCGACCCAAATCCGCTTCGCAACCGATGCGCCCAACTGAACCGTGAGGCCCTTCATCTTCAGCGTCACCGTCTCGTCATAGTTGCGGCCCACCCACGAGAAACACACTCCGGGGCAAAGGTGAAGATGGTCGAGGAACTCCATCATCTGGCGATCCCGCTCATACACGCTCACCAGGCGGAATTCGCCGGGAGCCTTGACTTCATCCAGTAATATCCAGCCTCGCGCCCGACGATCCTGCTGGGTGTCGGCTCGCACCGAGTTACCGTGCGGGCAGGTCTTACCCGTTCCGAGCACCGCAAGCAGCCTGCGCTCGAAGTCCTCGGACACTGCGTGCTCCAGCCGTTCGGCTTCGTCGTGGACCTTGTACCACTCCATCCGGAACATCTCGGTGAGCATACGCTCGATCAGGTGGTGGCGTAGCAGCAGCCGGTCGGCGATTTCGCTGCCCGGCTTGGTCAACGAGATCCTCCCGTCCTTGCCCACCTTGATCAGACCGTCCCGATTCAAACGTTGCAGGCCCGCAGTCACGGCGGGAGGCGTAATCTGCAGCCATCGGGCGAGCGTCGCTGAGATGACGGTTTCCCCTTCGGCCTCCGCCTCGGCGATGGTCTTCAGGTAGTTCTCTTTGGAAATCGTGATCTTCATGCAATCGCCCTTTACGCCGACTTCACCATAGTTAATGCTATGATCTTCACTATACCTAATTCAGAGGCGCACTCTATGGTGAAGCATCGAATCTTGTACTGCATTCTGGCCGGACTCCCGTTCCTGGCGCACGCTCAAACCCCGGGCCCGGGTGACCTGGAGCGCCGCATCGCCGAACTGGAACAGAAGATGCTGCTCATCGATCCGGTCTTCGGCCTTGAGAACCGTGCCCAGGATCTCGCGAGTCGCATGGACCGGCTCGAGAAAAAGATGGCGCAGGTTCTGGAAGCCAAGGCGCCGGCGGCCGACCCACCGCCGGTTCAGCAGCCTGCCTCCATGCAGTCTGGCCCCACGCTATCTGGTTCCACGCTGCAGGCGGTTTCCGTCACTGGGGACTATCAGGCCTCGCCGCAAGCCGAGACTCGTCTGCCGGTAGCGGGCTACATGGATTTCCACCTCAACAAGGATGCCGGCCAATCCTTCCGGCCCGATTTCCACCGCTTTGTACTGCTCTTCGGACACAGCTTCTCGGACCGCATCAAGTTCTGGAGTGAATTGGAAGTCGAGCATGCGCTGGTGGAAGGCGGCGAGGAATCGGGCGAGGTGGCCCTCGAGCAAGCCTATCTGGACTTCCTCATCAAGCCGGCCTTTAGTCTGCGGGCAGGCATGATGCTGACGCCGGTCGGCATTATCAACGAGCGGCACGAGCCGCCCTCGTTCAATGGCGTCGAGCGTCCCTTTGTGGAGACCGTAATTATTCCGACCACGTGGCGGGAATTGGGCTTCGGCTTCACCGGCGACATCGGACGCGGCTTCCGCTATCGCGCCTATCTGACCTCCTCGCTCGATGCCAGTCGCTTCGACGCGGAATCGGGCATCACCGGCGGCCGGACCGCGGGCTTCGACGCGTCATTCCGCAATCCCGCGAAAGTAGCGCGCCTGGAGTTCGCCGGAGTGCGTAGGATGACGCTGGGCGCCAGTATCTACAGCGGGCATGCCGGCTACAACACTCCCGGTGTGAATCCGCGCGTGACCATCGCCGAGTTCGATGGACGGTACAGTTACCGGCGTCTCGACCTGCGCGGCCTGTTTGCCACCACGTGGGTCAGTCAGGCAGGGGAACTCAACTGGCGCCTGGAACAGCAGTTCGGCGTCAATCCCAACGTCGCCAGCCAACTGCGCGGTTACTACCTTGAGCCTGCGGTGCATGTGTTTCCGCGGCGAATGCGCAACGATCTGATCCTCTTCGCGAGGTACGAGAAGTACAATACGCAGCACGCCATGCCGGCGGGCTATGTGCCGCTGCCGCAGTTCAATCGTTCTTCGTGGTTCACCGGTGTGACGTTCAAACCGAACGCCGACGTAGCCATCAAGTTCGATTACGTCTTCAACCGCAATGCGAGCACCGTGGTGCGCGCCGTCAATGGCATCAATCTGGGAATAGGATGGTGGTTCTGATGAAACTGGTGGGAATTCTTCTTTTCTGCGCATTGGCTTTCGGGCAGCAACCGCCCGCGCCTAAACCGGACCGCGTGATCACGATCGTCGCCGAGCGGTTCACTTTCAACCCCTCGAAGGTCACCGTGAAGCAAGGTGAGTTGATCGAGTTTGTCCTGACCAGCGACGACACGGACCATGGCTTCCGTATTCCGAGCGCCGGCATCGATGTGGCAATCCCGCAGGCCGGGAAGGGCGAAGCGCGGGTCCGCTTCATCGCCAAGGAAAAGGGGACCGTTACATTCGAATGTTCGCGCCCTTGCGGCGCAGGTCACAACCTGATGCGCGGCACGGTGATCGTGAAGTGAGGCACAGAATAAACCGTGGGATAAGGCTCCAGCCTTGTCCAGACGAGCAGAACTCGCCCTTGCGCACATCCGCGACCGCCCCAAACACACCCGCGACCGTGAGGGAGCGGTGCCTTTTCGTCCCTGGAATGAGAACGCGCGTACTGGCCGCCGCCGTCCTCATTTCCGCCGGACTGACCTTCAGCCAGACGGCCTCCCGGCGCGTGCTGCCCGGCAGTCCTCTGCCGGGTAGCACGCCTTCGGAGCAGGAGTTGTTCCGCCTGGGTCTGGAGGATTTCACGGAAGTCGAAACTGCCGAGGATGGTCTCGGCCCGGCGTTCAACGGCAACAGTTGCGCCGCCTGTCACAGCGTCCCGGCGATCGGCGGCATCAGCACCATGACCGAAATGCGCGGGGGATATCGCGACGAGGACGGCAAATTCACCGCCCTGAACGGCGGCACGCTGTACCATGTCTTCTCTACACCGCCGCACCGCTGCCAGGTGCAGATTCCACAGGAGGTGAACGTGATTACGCGCCGCACTCCCATCGCTGTGTTCGGCGCCGGACTCGTCGAGGCGATCCCCGACGAGACCATCCTTGCCCTGGAAGACCCGGACGACCGCGACGGAGACGGCATCCGCGGGCGCGCTGCCCGCATCATGGATGTCGCCACCCGGCGCGAGCGCATCGGCAGGTTCGGCTGGAAGGCGCAGAACGCCACTTTGCTCGCCTTCTCCGGCGACGCATACCGAAATGAAATGGGCATCACGAACGACCTCTTCCCCGACGAAGTGGCGCTCGGCGTAAGCGCTGAGCAGATGCGCCTGTGCAGTCCCCAGCGCGGCATTGAAGACGTGCGGGATCGCGCCACAGGTCTGCGCGGTATCGACAAGTTCGAAGCCTTCATGAAGTTCCTGGCGCCCATCGAGCGTGGCCCCATCGACGACGCCGTGCTTGCGGGCGACTTGCTCTTCCGGCAGATCGGGTGCGCAACCTGTCACGTCCCGGTGTTGATGACCGGTTTCCACGCCAATCCTTTGTTTGACCGCAAGCCGGTCGCCCTCTATTCAGACTTGTTGCTCCACGAAGTGGGAACCGGCGACGGGATCGAGCAAGCCGCCGCAAAGGCCGGCGAGATCCGCACGCCGGCGTTATGGGGCCTCCGTTTCCGGCGACCGTTGCTGCACGATGGCACCGCCGCCACATCGGGAGACGCCATCCTGCGGCACGATAAAGAGGCGTCAGGTAGCACGGAAAAATACCGTAGGCTCTCACCGCCGGAACAGCAGCAACTCCTGGCGTTTCTCAACTCTCTTTGAAGCCGCGCCGGAACCCCTACCGTGCCAACCGCGCACTTACTCTGGCGGTAAGCGGGCGTGCTAACGTGAAAGCTCTGTGAAGATTCTGTTTATCGGGGATATCTTCGGCTCGCCCGGCCGACGCATCGTGGCGGACCATGTGCAAGACATCATCGCGTCCAATCAGATCGATCTGGCGATTGCCAACGCGGAGAACGCCGCCGGCGGCTTCGGCATCACTCCCGCGATTGCCGAAGACCTGTTCAAGCTGGGGCTGGATGTCCTCACCAGCGGCAATCACGTTTGGGACAAGCGCGAGTTGTACGATTACCTGAACCGCCAGCCTCGCCTGCTGCGGCCCGCCAATTACCCCGATGGGCCGGGCAGCGGACTGGTCACCCTGCGCGCCCGCAACGGCGTCGAATGCGCTGTCATCAATCTGCAGGGCCGCACTTACATGCCGTCCACTGATTGTCCGTTCCGTAGGGCGGATACGCTGTTGAGCCAAATCGATCCCGCGGTTAAAGTGAAATTCGTGGACTTTCACGCCGAGGTCACCAGCGAGAAGATGGCGATGGGGTGGTACCTGGACGGCCGCGTTTCGGCGATGGTGGGCACGCACACGCACGTGCCAACCGCCGATACGCGCATCCTGCCCGGCGGGACTGCCTATCAGACGGATTGCGGCATGACAGGTCCGTATAAATCCGTGATCGGAGTGGAGACGGATTTGATTCTGCAGCGCTTCCTGTCCGGCCTGCCGGTGCGCATGGAGGCTGCCCGGAGCGGCGCCGAACTGCACTCGGTGATTGTCGACGTGGACGAGGAGACGGGGAAGGCGCGCGCGGTGCGCCGCCACGCCATCAACGGAGATTAGCCGATGGATCCTTCCAGCCCGGTCGCCGACGTTACCTCGTTTTACATCCAGGAGATCGGCGCGGTGCTGTTCGGAACGGTGTTTCTGTTCCTGTATCGCCAATCGAAGGTCGTGTATTTCGGCCTTTGGGCCGTCGCATGGGGCATGCGAGTGTTCGCCACCTTCTTCGGTTTCCAGTTGCTGCGCACGCAGCATTCCGGCTGGCTGGCGCCCTACGCCACCTTCGAATTCGGTTTCGCTATTGTACTGGTGTCGGCCGCCCGCGCGGGCTTCGCATCCAGCATGAAAGACTGGCGCACCGTGCTGCGCCTGATTTCGATTCTGCCCATTTTCGTGGCGCTGGTGTGGGCAATTGGCCAGTTCTCGGGACTGGAAGCCTATCACGCCTCACACGCTGTGGTGCTTGGCTTCGTCTACATCTATAACTTCCACACGCTGCGCGGCAGCATCGGACTGGGAGCGCGCATCTTCCGATATTCGCTGCTGGTGCTGGCGGCGGCATTCTTCGAGCACGCCATCATCTTGATCTACCTCTTCAATCGCGGCGGCGCGCCCGCGTGGGCCGTATACCTGCATCACGAGACGTATTACGATTTTGCCCTGCACGTGGTGATGGCCTTCGCGGCCATGGCCATGTGGAGCGAAAGCCAGATCGACCGCCTGCGCGACCTGGTGGGCGAATTGGACCATTTGCGCCGCGAACGCAAGCAGACCATGGATCTGGACCGGCTGACCGGCTTGCTCAATCAGGCCGCGCTCTCGCGCCGCGTGGAAGATCCCGAAGGTTTCGAAGGCGTCGTCGTGGTCTGCGACATGGACAACTTCAAAGACATCAACGACCGTTACGGACACCTGGTGGGCGATGAGATGCTGCGCAACATCGGAAACCTGCTGCAATACTCCATTCGCCACGAGGACGAGGCGTTCCGCTGGGGCGGCGACGAGTTCGTGATTCTGTTCAGGAATCAGCACACGGAGGTCGCGGTCCGGCGCATAGCGGACATCGAATCCCGCCTGCGCGCATTTCGCGTGCGCGGGTTGGGCGTGCTGCCGATCTCCTTCAGTTGGGGCACGGCGGACACGCACGGGCGAGCCTTGCGCGATGCGCTCGATGAAGCCGATCGGAAAATGTATGCGCTCAAGCGCACGCGTGCCGCCGAGGCGCCTCCGCGGCAAGGCCCCCCGACGCGCTGACTGCCCCTTGTCTTACAGCGGAGCGACGTAGAAGACGACCCGGTAGCCCGTGATGCTGAACTGGTTGTCCGGCACGCTATTCAGGAAGAGAGCCAAAGGCTGCGGCCCGGGTGCGGTCGCTTTGGGAATTCGAACGTTCACCTGCCACATGCCGGGGAACTGCGGCGATAGCCCCGAAAACTGGATGAAGTTCACGTCGCCGTTGGCGTTGCGCTGTTCGTCGCCGAGCAGGGGAACCTGATCGGTATAGTCGGTTCCCACCACGACGCGCAGAATTCCCTGGCTGCCCACCAATCCGTTGCGCGGAATGTCGCCGTCCGCGGGCTGGCTCGACGAAGCGACCGGGCCCTGGCCGGTAGCGTAGATGGAAATGTATTCTCCGCGCTTGGCCGGGTGTGTGGCATCGTTGATGCTGCCATCCTGATTGATTACAGCGGCAAGTTTGTTCCCGGCGCCTGCCGATGTGTTGACGAAGATCCCGGGCGCGACGACGTTCATGGGAACATTGCTGGCAGCCAGCAACTGTCCGGTGGAAACCTTGAGTACCTGTACATCGGCGACACCCGTGGTGGGGGCATTCCACGGCACAACGAAATTGATCTGGGTAGGGCTGACGAAGGTCAGGGGCGCAGGCGTGCCATTCACCGTGACGCGAATATCGGCGAGTTCGGTAGGCAGCGGGATCGGGTTAGGACGGTCGTCGTATACTGCTGTATCCTTGCCGAACTGGATGCCTTTCGGGAATATGCTGGCGAACACGTTGGGTGCAAGCGCCCGATCTACGATAAAATTGGCGCCGTTGAGGGCCGCCAGTGCCGGATAGTAGAAGGTGACCCGGTTGTACGCCTCGGCCACGATCAGATCGCCGTACTGATCTTGCGTGACCGCGATTGGACTCTGCGACAGGATCGAGACCAGGGCTGTCGAATTGAAAATCAGTTGATCGTAGCGCGGATATTTACGCACCGCGCCTCCCAGGTCCGTGACCCAGATTTCGCCCGTGTTGGCGTTGACGTAGATGCCCTCCGCCCCACCGGCAGGCAGCGCGAACGATGCATGCGCGCCGGTATTGGGCGTATTCAGAATCTGGTCGAAAATGAGGACGCGATTATTGCCGCTGTCGACCACATACGGGCGGCCATCGGTGTCGGCGGCCATGTGGTGCGGGTTGTTCATGCCGGTGTCGGATGAGCTCTTCCCGGCGGAGGCGAAATCGGGCTGGCCGAAGACCTTGGTGGCAGCCATGCCGTTATCCGCAGGCGTGAAGCTGCCGTTGTTGAAGGGAAAGTAGAGCACGCGGCTGAGCCCGGCATCGCTCACCAGGAGCCCGTTGTTGCCGGCAAATGCGAGTCCATAGGGCAGATACATGTTACGCGCGCTCGGATCCACCAGGGGACTGCTGACGAAGTTGCCTTTACCGAGCACCACATCCGCCTGCTGATTGCCCTGATGGGAGAACGGCGTCGGGAAGCGCAGCACCCGGCCATTGCCCTGGTCGGCCACATACAAGTTGCCGGAGGAATCGATCAGCAGGCCCACAGGATGGCAGAGACTCGATTGGGTGGGCTGATTGATGTCGCCGTTGGGGTAATTGCACAGAGCGGTGGTCGGGCCGGGTTGACCGATCACGATGTCGGCGGAGGACCCCGGGAGCAGGTTCCGAACGTCACGGAACCCCAGCACACGGTTGTTGTACGGGTCCGCGACATAGAGGTGCGGTGTGTCCGTGGTGCTGTCAATGACCACTGCGGCATCGGCGGCGCCGCCAGGGGCGAAAAAGAAGAACTCGCGGCCTTCGATCAGATTGATGGAGTTTGTGTCAATACGGTCCTGTCCCAGAACGCGTGTGGCCACGCCGAAGTTGCCACTCTGCAGCGGCAATACCACAAGTCGGTTATTGCGCGCATCGGCCACATACAACTCATTGTTTACCAGCACCGCGGCCTGTGGGTTGGACAGGGTGCCGGCGCCCGCCTGAGGGTTACCATCATTGGAGACCAGGCTCTTGGTGTCGGTGGAACTGATGCCGCCGATGCCGGTGGCGTGACCGTATAGGGCTTTCGCCGAGGGCGATACCAACGGGTCAGGATCCCACTTGTCGTAGGTGTCGAAAATCAGAATGCGGGAATACCCCGAATCCACTACGGCGATCCCCTGCGACCCGGGCAGGAAGAAGATGCCGCCCGGATTGTTCATCTTGATGGCATAGATCTGCGCATCGGTGCGCGGGGGCGCACCGGCGACCGGTACGGGTTGCGCGCCCATGATGCGCTTGGCCGACATGCCGGTAGTGAAAGGCGGTTCGAACACCATCACGCGATTGATGAGGCTTCCGCTGTCAGAATCGGCGACATAGAGCCGTCCCGACGCATCGAACGCGAGGCCGGCGGGCGTGGCAAGTTGGTTCAGGGTTTGCAGGCCGGCTTGTGACTGGGGCAGGGCAGGCTGCTTCGAAATAAAATCGAGCTGGCCGATCTCGAGATTGGCACTGAGATTGAATCCGCCCTTCGCCACATCGGATGCCGCGTACCGCAGCACGCGATTGTTGCCTGCGTCGGTGAACCAAAGGTTGTGCTGCGCGTCGAAGGCGATGGCCGCGATAAACACGCTGCCCGGGTTCAAGGAGATGTTCTTCTCCGTGGGTTGCCCCGCCGGGTAGTTGGCGATTTTAGAGTTGAAACTGGGCTGGCCGATGCAAAGATCGGGCAGCAGGAGGTCGGGAGGCGTCGCGAAGGGCTTCTTGAAGCGGAGGATGCGGTTGTTGGCGCTATCGGCAATGTAAAGGTCGCCTTGGTCCACGGCAATGCCGGTTGGCGCTGCCAGACCCGTGGAGAGAGTCGTGCCGGGTCCGTTGGCACCGGTGGAGTAGAAATCGCGCTGCCCGATGACCATGTCAGCCTTGGCTCCATTGGTGAAGCCGGCGGCGTCCTTCCAGGCGAGAATGCGGTTGTTCCCCGTGTCTGTCACGTACAGGCGCGGCGGCGTGACGGAAGTGTCGAGCGCGATCCCGTAAGGAGAGCTCAATTCGCGGCCCTCCACCAGATTCGGATTGAATGCAACGGGGTTAGCCAGCAGTTGCGGCTGCCCAATCACGCGGGTCGGCACCGTGTTCAGAGTGATCTGGGCGTGTCCGGGAAGGGCACACAGGAGCGCAAGGGCTGCGAACGGAATTATTGAAGAGTTCTTATATGACATGGACAGTCCTGCGGCGCGACGCGGAAAAGCGCACCTTCATCAGGATATCAGACGAGATCTGGCCTACAAGTTCGGCATGGGGGGTACCGTACCGGAAGCCCCCAAATCCGCTGGCCGCGGAAAGGCGTCTGATAAACTTGGGAGTTGAAGCAAGCAATCCATCGGCCCCGCGTCGCGGCCGTCAGCTATCTGAATACGTCGCCGCTGGTCTGGGGCATGCTCCATGGTCCGCAGCGCGACCGCTTCCAACTGGACTTTCGCTTACCGGCCGGCTGCGCCGATGAGGTGGCGGCGGGCGGCGCGGATATCGGCATCGTCCCTTCCTTCGAGTTGACCCGGCAGGACCTGGAAATCATCCCGGGATGTGGCATTGCCTGCCATGGGCCCGTGCGCAGCATCCTGCTGATTTCTTCGCGTCCTGCGACCGAGATCCGCACCCTGGCGCTGGATACCAGTTCCCGGACCAGCGTGCAGTTGGTGCAAGTGATTCTGGAGCGCCGCTACGGGGTGGTGCCGCAGACTATGCCCCATGCGCCGCAGTTGGACGCCATGTTGCAGGCAGCGGATGCGGCGCTGATCATAGGCGACCCCGCCCTCCATATCGAGCCGGAATCGCTGCCTTGGCACGTCTACGATTTGGGCGCGGAGTGGGTGGGAATGACCGGGCTGCCGATGGTTTTCGCGGTCTGGGCAGCGCGCCAGGGCACCGTGACGCCCGACCTGGTGACGGCCTTTCAAGAGAGTTGCCGCTACGGGTTGGACCGGATGGACGAGATCGTGGCGGTGGAATCGCCGGCCCGGGGCTTCCCGCCGGGCGTGGTAAGAGACTATTTGACTCAAAATATCGTGCACGAATTGGGGGAGCGCGACTACCGCGGGATGGAGCTATTTCTGGAGTACGCGTCGCGCGGGTCGGCCGCGGAAATGAAGTTTGTTACGCCAGTTTGACCGGAAGTCCGGCTACCCCGTATACTGGAAAGAACGACGATGTATATACTGCTGTTGATTATTCATGTGATCGTGTGTCTGTTCCTGATTGTGGTTGTTTTGCTGCAGAGCGGCAAAGCGGCGGATCTGGCAGGCGCATTTGGCGGGATGGGCTCGCAGACGGCCTTTGGACCGCGCGGGTCGGCCACCCTGCTTTCGAAGGCGACCACGATATCGGCGGTGTTGTTCATGATTACGTCGCTCTCGCTCTCAATCCTGGCGACCAGGACTGCGGGCTTGGGGACGTCGGTACTGGAAAGTGCACCGAGTAAGACCAGTGCGCCCAAGACAGCACCGGTTGTTCCGGCGCCAGCGCCGGCAGGCCAGTCGACTACGGTACCGCTCGAGGTTCCCGCGATACAGCAGCCAATTGCACCGGCTCCGGCGCAGCCTACGCCGGAGAAAAAGTAGCACCTGAACGCGGAGGTGGCGGAATTGGCAGACGCACTAGCTTGAGGTGCTAGCGGGAGTAATCTCGTGGGGGTTCAAGTCCCCCTCTCCGCACCATATCAAAGGCCGCTGTATCAGGTTGATACAGCGGCTTTTATCGTTTCTGATCATTTCTTCATCTCTCCGCATTCAGTTCGGCCTCCTTCGATTTTGTGACGTGATTTGTGCCAAGTTGGGATCGTGCTCCTTGGCGAGAAACTCCTCGGCCTTGCGCCCGGCTTCTTGGGTGTCGCGCTGGTCCGTGATGTTATAGCGATCGAAGATGCCGCGCGTCCGGTGTCCGGTGATTTTCATGATCACCGATTCGGTGACTCCCGCCCGACGGAGATATCGCACGGCCGTCCGACGCAGATCGTGGAACAGCAGACCGGGCACACCGGCTTCGTCACAAGCTTGGTTCCACCGCTCGCGGAAGTCCCGGATCGGCTTCGAGCCTCGTGCAAACAAGTACTCGCTTCCCCGCGACTGCAGCTCCAAGAATTTCGTCATGTCCCCGTAGATTGGCACTGCCACCGGCTCCGGCTTTCGATTCGGCCGTTTTCCTTCCATCCAAATGCAGGACGCTGCCGTGTCGACCTGCGACCACTTGATCCGTAGAAGGGCACCCTTGCGCAGACCGACATGGTAGGCAACGACAAACAGCAGCCGCAACTCCTCAGGGAGAGCGAGCAGCAGTTTGTGATCGAGCTCAGGTTTCAGAAAGCCCTTCCGCGGCTCCGCTTCAGGCAGCTTCGGGAAAAAAGGCACTCTCGCCACGAGCGGCGGGTCCTGCTGATGGCCGAGCTGAAACGCGCGGTGCAGCATTCCGAGTTCGCGATTCACTGTTCCCGGCCCGACCTTCTTCCGGCGCTCCCGGATGTACTCCTTGACTTGCGCCGTCGTCAGCTTCGCGGCCCTGATATTGCCGAGTTTCGGGCCGATGATCGACTTCACCTTGAGACCGGCGATGTAGGCCTGTGCGACTCCGCGAACGTCGTAGTCCTCGAGAAGGAGCATGAGCAGGTCCTTCACCCTGACGCGGTCCGGTGCAAGGAACTCCCCAGATGCCAGCTTTCCTTGCCGTCGATGCAGATACGCCAATGCCTCTTCGCGGTCCTTCGTCTTGCACGACTCGCGGCGGCGCACGCCACCGGCAGTGTAGTCACACCACCACCAGTCATTCCTGAGAAAGATGGAGCCTTGGCCAATTTTCGCAGTTCGTTGCGCCATCGCTATGCCACGCGCTTGTTCTGCTCGATGATCCGGTCCAGATCCTCGCGGTCGAACCGCAGTTTCTTGTCCAGATCGACCGTTGGTATTCGACCCAGATGAACCTTCGACTTCAGGGCCTCCTTCGTCAAGCCCAGGTATGTGGCGGCTTGCTCCAATGTGAGAAGGCGCGGCATAAGGATGGTCCGATCCATCAATCTGGCTGCCAATGCGTCGGCTATTGTCTCGCTGTTAATTTCGAATGCCATCGTGCACCTCGTTATCGCGACTTGGTCGCATCGATCCAGGATTCAAGCCAATCTCTTCGGATCACCTTTCGGCGACCGATCGTGAGGTGCGTCAGTTTGGGCAAGCCCGGCACCCTGCCGCAAATTACATTCAGCGCGTGAGCCTTCGAGCAGCGCAGTATCGAAGCCACTTCCTTGATGGTCAGCATGGTTGACGTGTTCTCCACATTCCCTCCGAACAGTACGGCGCGAGAAGGAGTGGGCGTGACCTCAAACAGCAAAATTCGATCTGGCAGCCGAAAACGACTTAATGTCATTCGGCATTCTGGGGGCGCTTGGCGGACGGTTACTACATGACTGGCGTGTTCGGGATACTGGCCGGATCGCAAGCGTTCTCTGGTACAACGCCAAGGCGAGCGATCTCCGCCATCATGAGCCAGAGATCGCCGACGGGTGCGCCCCCGCGACGCTGCACACAAAGTTGAACAGTGCGTGGTGCACCGGAAGCACTGCTCGTCCTCGAATTGTCTTTGTCCACAAATAGGGGACATGGTAATATAAGGGACAACATGGCATCCGAAAGACACGAATGGGACGCACCACTGGCGCACCTTCGGTCCATTCCGTTCATCCGAGAGCTCGACTTTGATTCCGCGAGGAAGACGATCGATCTGACAACGCCACGGGGCCGGCATCGCTTGTCCGTGGAGGTCAAGAGATCTTACCTCGACCGCACCCTCGTGAACGCAATCCTGTCTCACGCGCCTGAAAGGTCCTCTGGAAAGCGCCGGGCGACGAACCCGACTGGCTCACGTTTCGTGCTCGCTCGCTACATTCCGGCGGCCGTGGGAGAGCAATTCATCGCCGCTGGCATTTCCTTCGCGGACGAGCCGGGCAACGTTCATGTCGAACTTGGCGAGGACTACAACTGGACAGTACTTGGCAAACGTGAACCGCCGCGACCGGCAGACGCCGCTCGGACAACGCCAGCGACAGTTCAGTTGCTATTCCAATTGGCGTCGGCGCCTCAGTCAGCTACGTGGACTGTACGCGATCTCGCGCGGGCGGCTGGCATCAGCAAGACGAAGATTGCGCTGCTTTTGAACCAATTCCGCCGCGAGCGACTTCTCGACGGAAAGTCCGAGTTCCAGATAACACCCGAAATCATAGACCGGCTTGTTGCGGGTTATGGCCGGACGTTGCGTCCCAAACTTGTCATAGGGCGCTACCGCCCGCCGGAGCCATCGATCGATCCGTTCCTGGAGCGACTGTCCCAAGAGGCGAGCACCCAGAAGTTGCGGTACGCATTAACCGGCGGTCCGGGTGCGGACGCGATGCAGCACTTTTACCGTGGCCCTGAGGCCCCAGTTTTTCTGGCCCAAGCGGACACCGCGGTCCTGCGTGTTTTGCGCTTGCTGCCGGATCGGACTGGGCCTGTGGTATTGCTCAGGCCATTCGGCGAATTGGTCTACTGGCGAGAATTCGACGGCGCGATGGTCGCGCCCCCTTGGCTGATGTATGCAGAGTTGCTGGTCAGCAGCGATCCGCGAGCGCGGGAGGCGGCAGAGGAACTTCGCCGCGAATTCCTTCAATGAGAGACGTATTCACACCGGATCAGATAGCCGATCTGACGGCCATCGGCGAGATCTGCGCGGAACTGGAAGCCGACCTTGTGCTGATCGGCGCGATGTCACTGCTAGTCTCGATGGGGGACATTGGCCGCTTTACTCGTGACGTCGATCTGACCGTCGCGCTCGACCTCGATGAATTCGAGCGCCTCTCAGAACGGCTGACTGAGGCTGGATGGACGCGCGCACCGAGACTGGAGCATCGATGGACAGCACCTCGGCAAACCATCGTTGATCTCCTGCCCGCCGGCCCCAAACTCCGCGATGCAGGTTCCATTCTATGGCCAAGCAGCCAGTTCGCTATGAGTCTTACCGGTTTCGAACACGTCTTCACGAATGCCGTCGACTTGCCCCTCAGAAAGGGGGCGCCAATCCGCGTCGCGCCACCGAGCGTGACCATCTTGCTCAAGATCATCGCGTACACCGATGATCCGTACCGCCGCGCCAAGGATCTTGACGATATCCGCCTGGTGCTCGGCCGCTACGAGGCGGAGACCGATCGGTTGTTCTCAGATGCCGTGTTCGACGCCGATCTTCCGGACTTCTCAGAGGCGAATGCCTTTCTACTCGGACTCGATCTCCGAGCCCTCGCAACTAAGGACGACGCGGCGTACATTGATCGATTCCTCGTGCACTTCCTCTCACGAGATGAAGGCGAAATCGATCCGGACGATTTTGCCGCAAAGGTTTTTAGAGGCCGCCTCCACGCTTTCAAGAGAGGATTCAAAAGGCAATAGCACGTTAACTACGCACCACACGCCTCAACGCACGCGACAACAGGACACTCTGTCCGCCGAGCCGCATGTCGAACGTCGCGGCAATGCCTTTCCTTCGCAGGGCCACTCGACATTCTTCAAGCGCGCGCAAGTTAAAAATAGTGGCAGCATGGTCGAAGGGATCTACAAGATTCCGATTGCTGTCTCCGAGCAGCACTTCGGTGTGCCTTTGCGAAGACAATGGTGTCCACATCGAAGATCCTCAACAGTCCATCGGGCATATGCGGCCACAAGACGTTCAGGACGCCCGACCCCTTTGCCCGCGTGATTTCTCCGGTTGGCGTGTACGGTCATCTCCGCCAGTTCGGAGACACGCCACACATCTCGTGGCCGAAGGCGGGCGAGACCGCGCAGATAGTCGGCCATCTTTGCCGCGGCCTCGAACCACCGCGACTCGATCTGGTGACCGTGCTCATCGGTGTCTGCGATGCAGATTGGAATCAGGCCGCGGCGGTATCGGCCCGTTTCGTAATCAAAGGGAGTTGCCACGACAGCTATGCAAGTACGGCTCAAGCTATGACGCGCGCATCCGGATGAACTGCACAGGCCCGATCCACAATCAATGCAGTACCATCCGCATGGATGGAGGCAGGGCATTCCGGCCACAATGTTCGAACCAACTCCAGCCAGCGCTCCAACTTTTCACGGAACTTTCGTGGACGCGCATATTCGACGTTGCCGAGTTGGCTAACCAGACCGAACGCGCCAAACAACGGAATTCGCTCTTTTCCGCGAGCTTTGAAGCAACGGTACGACAGCCACATAAACAAGTCCAGTGCCGCCGGGCAGGACGACAGGGCCTTGGCCGCCTCAAGGTCCGTTGGTATCGGGTGATCGAGGATCTCGCGATAAAACTCATCGCTAAGCAGCACCATGTTTTGACACTCGCCGGGCAACAGGGCTTCATCTGGATTTCGCGAATACCAGATGCGCGCTTCGGTCATGAAGTTGAACCGCGCCTGGTGGACGACCGCAGCTCTCTCCAGTTGCCGGTCAGTGCCGAAGAACATGGTTGCCCCGAAGATCCGCTGGAAGGAAGCGAGGAGTCGCCGGTACTGAGCGCCGCCCTGGTGAAGGCCGAATGCGTCCAGCATCTCCGCTGCGCTCCTGAAAGTGATTCGCGGCGACTGCTGTCGGACGGCGACCGTTGCAAGGAACAATGGGACCAATCGATCCTGGCCCCATGGTAGACCGTAGCTCGGATGACCCGTGACCTGGAGGACGAATTGACCGTTCCGACGTTCATGCAGGAGTGTCCCCGGCGCAGGACGTTTCAGGGGGAGACCGCAAAGCACGAAGGGTCGAGCGGAGAATCCGAGGTTCTGCCGTTCGGCATCGCGATTCTCGCGAACCGCCTGAAAGGCTTCCACCCGTCGCAACGCGCGTTTGGAAATGACCAACTCGGGAAAGTTGGACTTCAGGACAAGGCCTGCTCGCTGAAGTCCCTTCGAACCGGGCGAGCATTTGACGAGGACCGGCTTCATCTGCCCACTCCAGAGGCGAATGAGCGCCAGCAGACATATTTAGGAGGGCTGGAGTTTTGTGACGTGATTGTGCCAACTGTCCCCTTCAATCCGCCCCGATCGCACCTGAATGGTGCTCCTAAAATCCTGAAAATTCATGGGAAGAGGTGGCGTACGTAGCTTGAGGTGCTAGCGGGAGCAATCTCGTGGGGGTTCAAGTCCCCCTCTCCGCACCATATCAAAAGTAGACACGGCGACAATCCAAAATGGGATGGTCGCCGTCTTCTTTTTAGACCTTATTCTGGACCCTACAATTCTCGGGAACCCTCCGCCTTGCGCAGCCCTCCGGGCCGCTCGTTACGAGCTATTGAAGAAGCCGATTTATGGACGGTGACGCGAACCGCTGCGGACAACTTCTACTTCGCCCTGCCAGCCAGCCGAGAAATCCCGTTGGTTTCTTCTTCTCCTGCCGGTTGGAATGGTCGGATGGGCAAACGACGCCTCGACGGATCGGTGGGCCAGCCCATCGCTCATCAGGAATCCTCCCTCGTGCTCGTGAATGGGCGACGGCGACCAAAACGGCTAGACTGAGGTTTCGCCCAATCCAACCGGCGAAGCTCGGCGAATGTGAACAAGCGTATGCCGAGATAACACCACGAAAGCCGGGCCGGAGCCAAGTCAAAGACCACCCCGGTCAGAGGTGGCCTTCGACAGGCGCGCAGTGGGACACCGTTCAAGCGCCACGCTTCTTGCGGCCAGATTGCACCATAGATTTTGCGGTCCGGATACTCCGGCCGTTACTGCGTGAGCGCAAAGCTGAAGATGCCGCCATCTCCCGCCAACGCCACATATTGCTTGCCGCCCACCATGTAAGTCATCGGAGAGGCCCGCCAGTTCTGGCCCGTTTCGAAGTGCCACGCCGGGAGCCCGGTGTTGGTGTCCAGCGCCGCAAACGTCCCGCCCGACAGCCCGAAGAAAACCAACTTCCCGGCGGTCGCCAGCATGCCCGTGCCTCCGAAACCGCCGCTCGCCAGCGGATACTCCCAAACCTTCGCGCCCGTGTGGATATCGATGGCGTGGATATAACTCTGCCCGCCCGGCGCCCGTGCGCCAAAGGAACCCCCAAAGAACCTCTGCCCCATCACCGGCGGCGTGGGATCTTTGCGGACCGCCGAGCAGCCTTCGGAAAGCCGCACGAACATCTGCTTCAACGCCGGGTCCAGGGCCGCCGATGCCCACTTCGGCGCTCCCGTCGCGCACGTCATGGTTCCCTCGAGGGTGCTCTCGAAAGTGGGCGTCACCACCGGGCGGCCATCCTTGCCGTAGCCCGTCGTCCAATCCTGTTTGCCCATCGCAGTGGCCAGAAGCAACTTGCCATCCGTCCGGTCCAGAACGAAGAAGAACCCGTTCACATCGGCGTGTACCATCAACTTGCGCGGGCGCCCCTCCCACGCTTCGTCCAACAGAATCAGAGGCTCGTTCGCATCCCAATCGTGCGTATCGTGCGGCGTGAACTGGAAATACCATTTCAGCGTGCCGGTCTTTACGTCGAGCGCTACCACGCTGTTGGTATACAGGTTGTCGCCCTTGCGCTCGTCTCCGTTGAAATCCGGGCAGGGATTGCCCACTGTCCAATACGTCAACCCCAGTCCGGCGTCGTACGACCCGGTCAGCCAGGTGGCGCCGCATGCGTGATCGATCGCGTTCCCGATCCAGGTCTCCGAGCCTTTCTCGCCGCGCGCCGGGACCGTCCAGAAGCGCCATGCCCGCTCGCCGTTGGAGATCCGGTAGGCATCCACGAAGCCGCGGGCGCCTTCCTCCCCACCAGCGATCCCGGACAGCACCAGGTCGCCGATCACCAGCGGTGCCGCCGTCGCGCTGTACCCATCCTTGATATCGCCCATGGTCGCTTCCCACACCTTGCGGCCGGTGAGGCGATCCAGTGCCAGCAGGTGCGCATTATCGGTCACCGTGAATACGCGGTCCGCGGAAATAGCTACGCCCCGATTCGCGCCGCCGCCCGCCTCGCTAATGATTCCGGGAGTTCGTGGAGTGCGGAAGACCCAGATCTGCCGGCCGGTAATGGCATCCAGTGCGTATGCGTCGTTGGTGGTGCTGATGTACATGACGCCATCCACCACCACCGGAGTAACCTCCAACCGCGGCGCGCCGGGAACCGGAAAGATCCAGGCCGGCGCCAGGTGTTTCACATTCGCCGTATTGATCTGCTCGAGCGGACTGAACCGGTTTCCGGTGTAGCCGCCATCGTAGCTTGGCCAGTCCAGCTTGGGCTCGATCGGACGCTTCGTGTACGTGTCGCCATTGCGCGCCAGTAGGTGGACTTTGCCGTCCTCCGTTTGCAGCGTGGCGCTGAAGGGGGTGGAACTGGTGAGCATCCCGGCCAGCGTGCTGCCATCCTGGAGTTTTAACGTAGCGGGCTGAGGTTGAAACGTTGCGCCTCCGCGTCCTCCACCCCCACGTCCTCCACGACCCGCTCCTGCGGCGCCAGCACCGCGGCCGGGGCCGGCGCCGGCACCGGGGCCTGCACCTGCACCTACGCCGGCAATCATGCCTCGCAGTTGAGCGGTCATCGCCTGCATCTCGGAGTCGTTCAAATCGAACTTCGGCATGCCCCGGTCGGGACGGCCGCTGCGCACCAGGGCGGAAAGTTCTGCGTCGGAGTGTCCCCTCAAAAATGCAAGGACGCCCGGCGCTCGATCGCTACCGTTGGCATCGCCCCCGTGACAAACACTGCACTGCGAGGCAAAAGTCCGGTTGGTGCCGGCCGGTGGCTGGGCGAACAAACCCGGCGCCAGAACAAACAAGATTAGAGCCGGCGCCGCGAAAGGCGCGATGATAACTTTCATTCGTAATCTCCCTGAGAATGCAGGTACGTGTGCTGTCGATTCTACACCACGCAGCGGTCCCACATCCACTCCTGGAAATCACCGTCCTTCCGATCTTGTAGTCGGGAATGCGCTTCCCCGCTTCGGATCAGGGAGACGCTCCGCAGCAAGGCACCCCCGTTCCTTTCGGAGCCCCAAAAGTGTGATAGGATCGCCGCCATGCGTCCAAATTATTTCCTTGCACTTGGGGTGGTCCTGCTCTCTGCTGTGGCAAACGCGCAGAGCCCGGCGAAGACGTTCGACATGTACGTAGTCGATACCGAAGGTGGCCACGCCGTCCTATACGTATCTCCCACTGGAGAAACCCTGCTTGAAGACACCGGAAACCCCGGGACACGCGATACCGATCGGATTATGGAGGTGATCAACGCGGCCGGCGTAAAACAGATCGATCACCTGATCATCACGCATTATCACGTGGACCATATCGGCGGCTTGGAAGAACTCGCCAAGCGGATCCCGATCAAGCATTTCATCGATCACGGGGCGACCGTGGAAGAGCGCGAGCAGGTGCGGGACTTTCAGGCGAAGTATGCCGAGCTCTACTCTAAAGCCAAGCACACCGTAGTGAAGCCTGGCGACAAGATCCCTCTCGGTCCTGTGGACGTCACGGTGGTGACTTCGGCCAAACAGGTGATCAAGAAGCCGCTCCCGGGCGGCGGAATCCCGAATCCGGCCTGCGCGGAATTCAAGGCGCGCGATGATTCAGACACCCAGGCCGAGAACAAGCAATCGGTGGGCGTCGTCTACACCTACGGGAAGTACCGGTCGGTGAATCTCGGCGATTTCACTTTCAATGAAGAGGAGCAGTTGATGTGTCCCGTCAACCCGATCGGCCATGTCAGTTTGTGGCTCACATCGCATCACGGGATTAACCAATCGAACTCGGTGGCACTGGTGCACGGACTTGCGCCTCAGGTGGCCATCATGCACAATTCGACCCGAAAGGGCGGTGCGCTGACCACCATGCAAGCCCTCTGGACCTCCCCGGGATTGCAGGATCTTTGGCAGACTCACTGGGCATATGCCGCCGGGCTCGAATACAACACGCCCGGGCTGTTTATCGCCAACCTTGAGGATCCGGCAACAGCGGCGGGAGTGATCACGGGCGCCATTCCGGCAGGCTTTGGTGGAGTCGGCGGTGGACGTGGGGCAGGGCGGGGACCTGGCGGGCCACCGGCTGCCGGTGCCGCTCCTCAAGCAGCACCGGGAACTCCGGGCGCTGTTCCAGTTGCGGGCGCTGCTCCGCAAGTCACTGCTGCGAATCCTGGCGCTCCCCCGGCCGGCGGCCCGGGCGGGCCCGGAGGTGGTTTCGGTGGACCCGGCGGCGGGCCGGGCGGTGGGCGTGGTGCTGTTGGCGGCCATACCGGCCAGGCGTTCTACTTCAAAGTATCGGCGCATTCGGACGGGTCGTTCACTGTGACGAATACGCGGAACAACTTCAGCAAAACCTACCACCCCGCCAAGTAAGAACCTTAGCGGTCAATTCCCCCCGAGGCGCCCTCGATTGCCTCCATCACATCCAACATGTGGTCGAGGGCGAGGGCGCTCTTCGGGTAATCAGCTCACCTTACTTCACGTACTTCTTCAGATCGGCTTCCGACACTTCGCCACCGTACACATTCCCGGCTGCATCGGCGGTGGCACCTTCCACTCCGTGGGTTCCGCCGGCATCCATTTGTTCCTGGTTCGTATAGGGAATGAAGGAGCGGATCCTGCCGTCTTTCACGCTGCCGATGCGGATTCCGCGCTTGAAGCCAGGGTTGCGCGGCGGGTTCGACTCCGAGTCGGCGGAGTACATGATGTCGTTGGCATCGATGTACAAGCCGCTTGGCCGGCCGAACTGACGCCAGATTTCGAGTAATTTGCCATCCTGTGTAAAGATCTGAACCCGGCTGTTGGCGCGATCACCGACAAACAGGCGTCCCTGGGAATCGATGGCGATGGCGTGCGGGGTGTCGAATTCGCCGGGGCCAGTTCCCTTCTTGCCCCATTCGGTGATGTACTTCCCCTCTTTGTCGAACTTCATAATACGGGAAACGGCGTTTTCATGGCCATCCGCCACGAAGATATCGCCGTTGGGCGCCGTGACAATGGCGCACGGTCCATTGAACGTATCTTTGGCCAGACCTGCGACGCCAGACTTTCCAAGCCGCATCACGATTTTTCCGTCCGGGCTGAACTTGATTACCTGCTGGCCTTTGCCCTTGGAGTCGCGGGCGTCCGTCACCCACACGAAGCCGTCCTTATCGACCCAGAGGCCATGAGGGTAAACGAAAAGGCCCGCTCCAAAGTTCTTCAGCATTTTGCCGTCGGCATCAAACTCGAAAATTGGGTTGAGGTCGGAGTCGGTGCAGGCTCCGATTCCGGCCGCGCAGCGATCGGCGACCCAGATGTGGCCATTGGGTGCAACGCCAATAGCGCTGATCGCGGCGAGTTTCCTGCCTGCAGGCAATGTGGGCCAGTTGGCCGCTTCGTGGTACGGATTGGGTTGGGAATTCGGCACTTGCGCTTCGCCTTCGACATACTTCACGTTGTCGATGGTTCGAAACTGGTTCACGTTGGGGTCCGCCGCTCCGCGTCCCCTGCCTCCCCTTCCGGCCGCCGGCGGGGCTTGGCCCGGGGCCGCGGTGGGCGGCTGGCTATACAAGCGGTTGGAAACAACATTCAGCGCCACGATAGCAATGAGGGCAAATCTGGCGGTTTTCGTACTCTGTTTTGCCATGTTTGTTACTCCTTAGACGTTGGCATTCTTGTGGTTCCCAGGAGGTTTCTTTCGCGGAAGGCGCGATGCGGGCTACATGAATAACCACGCCGCGCTACGAGTTTCCCTGTCGGCATCCCCCCATGATCCGGTCTGAAAATTGCAGTCCATCCACCGGGCAAGTGCCGGAATGGTCAATTGTGCAGCTTCCCGCCCGCGATGGGCCTTCGTCTCCGAAATTGTACGATGATCGTCAGAGGGTGTCAAAGTAATCCGTGACAAGTAATCCGTGACAGTGAGGGTAGATGAGGTCTCCGCGCGATCGCCGGGCCTTGCGCAACATCGGGGACATGTTTGGCATCCGGGACGCGGAGTTTTCCGCGCTTCAACTATCGGAACGCAGGAATCCGCGATAGGATATAACCCATGCGATTCATTTATGTAGTGTCCGTGATGCTGGGGTTGACTGTTGCCGCAACTGCCCAAAATGCAGGTGCCGGAGCGCAGCCGGGACGTGGCGCCGCGCCGGCTCCGCCGGCTCTGACCCTGACGATTCCGGGATATCCCGATGGCAGCCAGATCCCCGTCAAATTCAGCCAGGCCGCACCGGGAGTTCCAGCCGGCGAGGGTACCTCACCGGCGATCCAGTGGGCCAACGCGCCCGCAGGCACGCAGAGTTTCGTACTCCATATGCACGATATGGACGTTACCCGCAACAAAACCAGCGATGATCAGGTGCATTGGGTCGTCTGGAACATTCCCGCGTCGCTGACTGGTCTTCCGGAAGGCGTCCCCAAGGGATCGCAAATGGCGGATGGCAGCTATCAAATCAGCGCCACGGGCCCGATGTACCGCGGTCCCGGCGCACCGGCGAATGGCCCGCTTCACCACTACGTGATCGAGTTGTACGCGCTCGATGCGAAGCTGGATGTGAAGCCCACGGCTGATGCGTTCGAAACCCGCACCAATGTGATCAAAGCGATTCAGGGCCACATCCTGGGGAAAGCCGTTTATAGCGGGCTGTTCAAGCGGCCGTAGTAGCTCTTACTGCTTCAGTCCGTAGACTTAGGTTTTGGACGGCGATCGTGCTAACCCGCCCGGTCGCCATCCCGCCCGTTTCGCCAAGGCAGCTTTATTTCTGTCTCATGCGAGCTTCTTCGAGTATCCGTGTGGCACGCGATGGGTTGAAAACTCCGCAGGAACAGAAACGGGTCATGTACGTCGCCGCCTCTGCCGGCGTGCGCCGCCCTTCTTTTACCCAATCCACCATCTTCTTCGCGAACGAAGCGCTCACCATGCCATGCCCGCACATGGTGGCGAGTTTGAGCACGTCTTCGTTGGGAAGGTGCTCGGTCCGGCCTTCGAACCCCAGTGAATAGCCCACGCTGTGGCGGCAGGCATCGGCCACATGACAGCACTGCTCGGCGCCATCGATCGAGGTGGAAATATTCACGCTCAGGCCCAGGTCCGCCGCCTTGACCGTTTTTAGGAAATCTTCAGCCGCCACGCGATTATCGAACACCGCGGCTGCGGTTGTTACCGTGTCCAGGCCCTGAATCACCGTCTGAAAATCCGGTCGCATGTCCCGCTTCCAGTGCGATGCCGGGTTCATCGATTTCGCAGCGCGTAGCGCGCCGCCATGCCTTGCATCGCCCATGTTGACCGGTTTGAACGGCAGCGCCATCTCTAAAAAGCGGCGCAGTTTGGGAACCACACCCTCGTCGTTGTGTCCGCGGCCGCACATCGCAAAAACCACGTAATCGTCCCGAAAGCTGTCCGCGTCTCCGTACCGGTGTAGAGTATTGGTCATCTCGCCGTCACCTCGCCTTGCGGCACGATATTCGCCCTATTCGTGATCCTGCCGAGCCCGGTGTTCGTCTTCGCACGCTCCAGCTTATAACCGAGCCGCTCCAATACTGGAGCCACTACGCGCTCTTCACCGTCCGCGTCGCAACGCGTTGCCACTCCCAGCGCAACCACGGTGTCCAGTCTCGTTTCGACGTCACGAACCAGCCGGATGATCTCCTCGGTGCGCTCCACCGGAACCTTGATTTCGAGGATCGCGGACAGCACCTTCTCGTTCATGATGTCCTCGCGAATCGTGCCGGAACTCGCATCGGACATCAACGTCGTAATCGGATTCTTCTTCTCGAACACAACTCCAGCTCGCGCCAGTTCCCAGGCCATCTCCTGGATCTCCCGGAACCATACGCCCACTCCGGGCCGGCCCAATTCGACGGTGAATCCAACCTCGCCCACCTTGACGCGGCCGCTTACGTCGTTAGTCTTGACCTCTTCAGTCCCACGCCCTTCGATGCCGGTCGATTCATGAGGCACTCGGGGATCCGAGAATGCGCGCCGCACGACTCTCGGCCACACCAGTTCCTCGGGCGCGAAAGCGGCCGTCGGGCAGACATCCGGTTCGGGGTCAAAACGCACCCGCATCATCTTAAATAGTTTGCGCACCGTCCGCACCAGCGTGGGGTTCAGGTGCTCCTGACTCAACCCGTTGTAACAGGCGTAACACTCGACGCATTCGTCGCGATTCACCGTGGCGCGTTCGATGGCAGGGTCGATATAAATCGCGCCCATCGGACAGACGTACGTGCAGTTGCCGCATGCGACACACTTACTCGGGTCGATTCTCATGCCGATACTCCTTCAAATTCCCTCTCCCAAAATGCCACCACCGGGCGCCCCAAAGCCAGCATGCGGCGTGCTGCCCGGCACAAGTTTCCTCGACACCACCCGGCAGCCCGAAGGAAACGTCTCAAAAAACGCTTACTGACGAGCGCGGCTCTGTTGCTTCAATGACTACAGAGCCGCGACCGTGAGGGAGCGGTTCTTACCACGGCTACTAGTGCGCCATATAGTGGTGAGCCAGGTCGACATACCCGTTCATGGCAATTCGGGTGGACATTCCCTCGCCTGCGGCGCTCGCCAGATGCCACATGCCCATGGGTGCGTAGACCACGTCGCCCTGGTCCGCAACGAAGGTTTCCTGCGTTTCCAACGCATAGCGGATCTTGTTTTCCATGATGAACCAGAACTCCGAAGAGGATAGGTGGAAGTGGCCGTTCGTAGCCGGGCCGGAATCCGCCTGGCCCCTGCCCCTGATGATATTGACCACGGCGCGGTCATCCTTCACGAAGTTGTTGGACCTGCTCTTGCCGGATATCACGTCGTTGAAGTCAAAAAACGGAGCGTTTCCGTTTTCGTATTTCCCTTTGCCCCCGACCGTGATCTTGGTGAACTCCACACCGGGAATGGCCGGCGGCTTCTCGTCACCCGGATAATCCTTCGTCGCGCCGCCGATGTTCACTTCGAAGCGTAGCGAAGGCTTGTCGCCCACCGTTTCCATGCTGTAGAAATTGCGATAGGGTACCTGCACCATGTAACCCTTGCTGGCGACAAAAGGCTCCTGGCCTTCGATGGTGAAGCGAATCTGCCCGTCCTGAATGATCCACCACTCGCGCGTGTCGGCGTTGAAGCGGCGAGGAGTTTTCCCTCCCGGACCCATGGAAATGTAGTCCGCGTGTAGGTAAGCGTCGTTCACAATGGGCTCTGTCCAATCGGCCTGACCCTTGTGCTTGGCAAGAATCTCGGAAAGTCGCCAGACGGGTTTCATCGGCGCCACCCATCCGGCTGGCTTCAGCGGTTTAGGCGCCCAAGCGGTGGGCGGAGGAACACGCGGTCCGCGCCCCCCTCTACCAGCCTCAGCAGGCGCGGGAGCAGGAGCAGGAGCAGGGTCCTGAGCCGAAAGCAGTGCGATGGACGCAAAACCGCCGGCCAGCACGAAGCCGACGGCTACCTTGCGGGAATTCTTGATTGTCATAACGTCCCCTTTCTCTATGGGGTTGTCACCAAACCAGCTTCGCGGTTTAGTGATGTTCCAGCAAGCTGCCGAAGCCCTTGATCTTGTCCTGGATGCCCATTTTTCGCAGCGCCGACCAGTAAATTACCGTCCCCGACGCAAATACCGGAATCTTGAGCCATCGCTCCGCGTCGGCGGCGACGTAGCAGTAATGCAGATTCGTTCCCAGCTGAATAATCGCATCCGGCTTCGCTTCCGCGCAGCGCAGGGTTGCGTCGCGCAGAGCGTCATAACCCTGTGAGGCGACGTGAATGATGCTCTTGCACTTCAGTCCCTCCACATGGACCACTTCAAAACCGCGCGAGGTGAAGTAGCTGATCGCATTGTGTTCGATCACTGGATAGTAGGGCGTCAGCAGGGCGATTTTCTTCGCGCCACAGAGTTTGAAAGCCTGTTCCGCCGATTGCGCGCCCATCGTCACATCCACGCCGGAAACCTTCTGCAGATGCTCGAGAAGTGCGAAACTGCCCTTCTCTCCGCCCATATAACTTTGGGAACTCATCCCCAGAATCAGGTGATCCATCAGCGTTTCTTTCAGGCGCCGCACCGAATCATCCAGGTTGGCCGTAACGTGCCGCATGATGATTTCCCAATCGGCGTTCTCGCCGATCTTTTGGTTGGGAACGTAATACCGGTCGATGGCATTGATCACGCCGTCCGGGCGCATGTCCATCATTTCGTTCTCGACATTTACGTTCGGACCGGGGGTCATAATGCCGATCACTCCCCGGGGACCCAGCGCATTCACATATCGCTGATCGTCGTGGGTCGTACCTTCCAACTCGACTACTCCTTGCTGCCGCTGCTCGTTAGACATTAACGTTCCTTTGTATATACAGGGTTGCCCGCTATGTAAACGGACTGAATGGTATGCGTATTCTTGATGTCGGCGAGAGGGTTCTTCTCGAGCACGATCAGATCGGCCCACTTGCCCTTACGAAGCGTCCCCAAATCGGGTGCCTTGAGAAATTCCGCGCCGCTCTTGGTAGCGGCCACGATCGCTTGCATCGGGGTCAAGCCTGCCTCCACCATTTCCTGCAACTCCAGGTGCTCGAAATGGCCCTGGAACCGTCCCGGTACCCCCGTGTCGGTTCCTATCCCATAGCGCACGCCGCCGTCCGCCAAGGCCTTCATATTCTTTTTGCCAATCTCCAACTGCTCGCGGTATTTCCCGATGTTCGGATCCGACGCCGCCTTCTGCTGGTAATCCGCACTGCTCAACGTCTTGAGCGTGTCCGCCGAAACGCCGCGCGTGAAAAACGGATCGGAGAGAAAATCCGGGGTCTTGGCGAAAACGAAGAGCGACAGCTCGCGGGTCAGCGTAGCCGCAATTTGCCAAGTCTGGTGCTTCTTCATGCTCTGAATCAATTCCTGGTCCACCGGCTTATCGCGCACGATGTGCGCCAGTCCGTCGATCCCGAAATCCGTCAGCTTCTTGGCGTCTTCCAGGTAGTATACGTGCGCCACCACCCGAAGTCCGTGCTTGTGAGAGCTGTCGATAATGGCTTTGTCGATGTCAAACGGCATGCGCTTCGCTTTGCCGAGATTGTCATCGGTCCAGAACTTGACCACATCCACATGCTTTTTCGCCAGTTCCGCAATCGCCGGCTCCACATCGGCCACCGTGCTGAGAACAGGTGTGGGGATCCCGGGGAAACTGATTCCGCCTCCAATTCCGTCCTTGTAGACCAGACCGGTACCAGCGGTATACACCCGTGCCATTGTCGGCCGCGAGTTGCGCTGCTGATCTCTCACCTCGAACACGGGATCCTTATCCAGCCCCAGGCTGAGCATGGTCGTGATCCCGTACGACGCGTACGTCTTCAAATCATGCTCGACGGTCTGGCGGGAGTACCCTTTCGTGTCGAGCGTCATGCCGTTGGTGACGCCTATGTGGCCGTGAAGGTTGATCATGCCCGGCATCACGAACCTGCCCGCCAGGTCAACCACTTCGGCTCCGGCTGGAACCTTCAATCCGGAGGCGGGTCCGACCCAAGTGATTCGCCCGGCGTCGATGATCATCGCCGAATTTGGAACCGCTGCCGCACCTGTCCCATCGATGAGGGTGAAGCCGCGAAGGACCCGCACCTCAGCGTGCAAGGACGCGGCGGCGGATACCAGGCACACGACAACTGCTAGGCTCTGGCAGCGTTTGAGAAGACCGCTGGCAAGCGAACAGCACAAGTTGAACCCCTCTGGCACTTTCTCTTGGTGCTCCTTTGCAGAGAGTATATCAAAAGGAGAGTCTATTCCCGCCGAGGAAACCCCGGAAAATAATCGATGGTTACCGGCTACCCGGAACGGCGAATTTCCGTGGTGCGGATTGCAGCCAATCATGTAGACTTACCAGATAACCGAAACCGCCCGATAGCGGGGACGTCTGGGGGGCAATTCCCACCCGCGGCTCCGGCCGAGGGCCGCGGTCCTGAAAAGGCGCGGTTCGGTTCAAGGTTATTGTGAAAGCGAACCAATGGCTAACCCTTCGCCTGCTCAACGTCCAACGCGCGTCCGGTACCGCGTCCTTGGAATGACCGTCGCGGTCTACATGATCACCTACATGGACCGCGTAGTGATCTCCAATGCCGCCCCCTCCATTCGAGCGGAACTCGGTTTATCGCTGGTTGCCATGGGCTGGATTCTCGCCAGTTTCCGCTGGAGCTACGCTCTGTTCCAAATCCCCGGCGGCTGGCTGGGGGACCGCATCGGGCCGCGGCGCGCGCTCACCCTGATCGTCACCTGGTGGAGCATCTTTACTTCCGCTACCGCGATGGCATGGAGCGCCGGGTCGATGGCCTGCGTCCGCCTACTTTTCGGAGTCGGCGAGGCGGGTGCGTTTCCCATTGCCACCCGCTCGCTTTCGCGCTGGCTCCTGCCGGGCGAACGGGGGCTCGCCCAGGGATTGACTCATGCCGGATCGCGCCTCGGCGCCGCCCTCACCCCCCCGATTGTGGTTTATATCATTGCGGGTTATGGATGGCGTGCCGCATTTTATGTGTTCGGGGCCTTGGGACTGGTCTGGAGCGCGCTCTGGTATGCCTGGTATCGGGACACTCCCGCCGAGCACCGGGAAGTCAACGAAGCAGAACGCCAGCTGATTGAAGAAGGCTCACGCGACAGCCGCAAAGCCGGCGCCGCTCTCTCGTGGAAGGAAATGTTTGCCAGCCCCACGGCCTTGTATCTCTACGCCGCCTACTTCTGTTACACCTACGCGCTAGCGACTTATCTCGACTGGTTTCCCTCCTACCTGAAAGAGTACCGGCACTACTCCCTCGCCCAGATGGGTTTTTATGCCATGTTGCCTTTGCTCGCCGGCACTACGGGCGATTTCATCGGCGGCTGGGTGTCCGATATCCGGGTACGCCAGACCGGGAACCTGAACTCCCGCCGCCCCATTGCGATCGCCGGCTTCCTGGCCGGCGCCATCTTCATCATCCCCGCCACCCTGACCACCAGTCCGGGCATGTGTGTGCTTTTCACCTGTTTGGCATTCTTTGGCATCGAATTGACCGTCGGCGTTTCCTGGGCCATTCCGTTGGACATCGCTGGAGATCGCGCCGGCTCAGTATCGGCCGTCATGAACATGTGCGGCAATATCGGCGGAGCCATCTCGCCGCTCGCCCTGGCCTACATAGTGAAGTCCTACGGCTGGAATGTACCTTTCTTCATTACGGCCGGGTTGTGCGCTTTGGGGGCCTTGCTTTACTGCAAGATCGACATGGATCACAAAGTGGCTTCGTAGTTTTCCAACACGCGATTCGGGCAATATTCTTCTTGGGAGTATTGGGTGTCGGTAAGATACACTTGCGCGTGACCGGGTGGACGCATATAATTCACCGATGGCATGTCGCACCTTTCGCGGCTGCCGGCTGTATTTGAAGAGTTGGGGGGAAGAATTACATGAACATAAGCGTTTTCGCTCGAGCAGGCTCAGTCGCGCTCGGAGCTCTCTTGTTTGCATCGGCCGGGTTTTCGCAGGTACAACAGCCCACTTCGGGTAAGGTTGGTTCGATGGAATGGACCCTCGTCAGCGCGGGAGCCGGTCGCGGCGCCGGTCCTGGCGCCGGCCCTGGCGCCTTCCCGGGCGGCGGTGGCCAGGGCGGTGGGCGCGCTGGGGCAGGTGGAGGTGGAGGTGGGTTCCCCGGCGGCGGTGGCCGCGGCCGCGGCGCCGCGACGCTGGAGCACTGCCCGGCCGATGCGGCGAAGATCTGTCCCGGCCTGACGGCTGGCCCCATGCAGGCCTGCCTCGCGGCAAACGTCACGGCTGTATCGGCGGCATGTAAGGCGGATATCGACGCGCACCCGCTGGAATTCGGAGATACTCCGTCCTGCTACCGGTCGCCCATTTGCGGAAACCGACTTACTGGCGCCGTCGGCGGTGGGAAGGGCAAGGTCATCTGGAAAAACACCCTGAAGTACACTCCCAGCCAGCCCTATAAAGAGTTGATCAAGGGTACGGGCGGCATGGTGTCGGTCGGCATTGATTCCAAAGACAACATCTGGGGGCTGCAGCGGAACCCGGCCGGCCAGCCGCAATTGTTTAAGTTCAGCCCGGACGGCAAACTTCTCCTCACCGTCGGCGAGGATGTGATCTCACATCACGTCAAAGCGCACGGCATGAAGGTGGATCCCAACGACAACGTCTGGATCTGTGACGAGGCAGCCGGGACGGTGAAACAAATTAGTCCCGACGGCAAGCTCCTGAAAACCCTCGGTGAACGCGGTCATCGCGGCGACTGGGATGAGGAAAAGGGCCAGAGGCTGCTCTGGGAGCCTGTGATGGTGGATTTCCTGCCGAACGGCGAGATGTTCATCTTTGAAGGCCACGCGAACGAAAGCCCGAACGACGTGGACGGGCCCGATGCGACCAACCGCATCGGTGTCGCCCGCGTGATTCACCTGGACAAGAACCAGAAATTCATCAACCAGTGGTACGGGAATGCCGGCGGACCGGGAAAATTCGACAGCGCTCATGGGAGCGCCGTGGACCCGCAGACTGGCATCGTTTGGATCGGCGACCGCGAGCAATACCGGATTGTGCAGTACACGCCCGACGGCAAATATCTCCGAACGATTCAGATGAAGAACCTGGTGTGCTCGCTTTACTTTGACCGCAATGGCGGAGTGTGGTCGGGCACCGGGCTCGACGGCCAACTCGCCAAGCTCGATCGCGATGGCAACGTCCTCGGTATGATGGGAGTGACGGGCAATGGCGATGGTAGCTGGGGCGAATCCAGCTATTTGGTGATGGATTCGAAGGGAAACATTTTCTCCGGCGATACGACTCGCGGGCGAATCACAAAATGGACCCCCTCCGACCAGGTGTTCACAGCCCCCCCAGCTACACCGGCGCAGTAGTTGCGCGTCTGTCGCGCAATTTGCTCGTTGATAAGAGACCCGAAGAGAGGCGGTCTCACAAAGACCGCCTCTCGACGTTTAGATCCCTCCCGAAAGTCGTCCCGATCATCAATGACCCGCGTAACGCCCGTCTCCCCGCCTTAGTCACGAACCCGCGACGCACAGCAGATCCTCCGAAGTCCTCCGCTGCGAACGGGGCGCGTGAGACACTCCTGCACCGCCGGTCAGTATTCACTAGAACCTGAGCCTCAAGCTTAGAATCCCTTGCCGAGGTTGTCTGGCGCTAACAGTTAAGATACACTTGCGTCGCCCATGGTGGACGCATATCATTCTAAAGCCCACGGTGCCATCGGCCCTGTACGGTGCATCCATGGCGGACCCTTGCACTGCCCTGACCGTGCTCGTCGAGCGCCCGTTATCGACGGAACACATATCGAAGGAACATTCGACATCATTCTTGATTTGTCCAGGGATGCTCTATTTCCACGCGTGCGCTCGTCTGGGGATGTAGAAGGACAAACTACTGCCACCGAGTCTGCCGGCGGATCGATCTCCAGCGCTTTATCCAAACTCGGCTTGAAGTTGACCCCGAAACGCACTGTCGAACAGGTGCTCGTGGCAGACCACATACGCGCCCGTCCGCCAATTAAAGATATCAACTACTTTGTGACGCCACGATCTCCCTAGTTCGGACCTGGCCGCTTCACTTGGTCAATCAACAGCACCTGCACTTGAGCTTTCTTGACACTCTGCAGTCTTAGACCCAACGCTGATAGCAATTCCTCCCGCATGTGATTACTCGCGTCGCGTACGGGCACTCCTGTGTCCGCCGCATCGGTTCGGTCGAATTCGAAGTTCACCTCAAATTCGTAGACGCCCTTCAGCCCTGTCCCATTCATCACCAGCGTTGAGCGATGATCTGAAAGGTTGTCTGCCAACCATTCCAGGGACATCGCAGTCGCCATCGCTTTCAGGAACCTGGGGCCTCGGTCGCTGGCGCCCAGCGTAAATCCGCGAGGGTCGGCTTCGACCAACTTGGCTGCTTTCAGTTGCGGGTTCTTGCCAATCACCAGCCGTTCCATCGGCATCTCGCGCACTTCGCGGTGAAACCTCAGCCGAAAGCGATCGGTGAGCAAGGTCTGCAACATCAGGCGCAACTCCGATCGTGAGGCGGCGCCATCTGCCTTCCCCTCAACGTCATATCTGGCGAGTTCGGATTTCAAACCCGCAATCTGTACGGGTTGTACGTCATAGGCGTAAGCAATCAAACCGCCAATCGATACAGACTCCGCCTTCAATCTCCCCGGGTTGGTGGTGATCCGACTTGGCCGCACGTTCTCGGTATGCACCTCTTTGACGGAAGCCACATCAAAATGCCGGGGAGCCACACCGTCCGGTTCCTCTGCCCATGACGCCACGGTTATGAGTAAGAGCCAGACCGGTTTCATGCGAAGAATAGTCTCACAACATCCCATTCGCAGCAACGTGCATCTTTTTGGAGCACTTTTTACTAAATCCGTCCGGTCGCATTTCTGGGCGAAAAGTCCTGATTCACCGCTTACTGACATCCGCGGCTCCGTTGATTCGATGCCTCTCAGAGGCCGTGACGGGAGGGACCTTCACCACGCGCCTGTTAGGGTTTCGATAACCCGACCCGCCCGGAAAGGTCAACGAACCGCGTGTCTGCTGTGTCCATTCGCGAGGCAGAAGATATATAATGCGCGGGTAGCCACTTGCGGGATGGTCTGCGTAGCCTGGGAATGCAGTTCGCGAAACAGCCCTACCGACAACACTTAACTGGCGCTCGGAGTCGATGAATCCATGAAGAACATTTTCAGAGCTTGCCTCGCGGCGGTGTTTGCGTACACCGTCTTTTCTTTGGCGGCGCCCCAGCCAAACACCTCGGCAAAGACCTTTCACGACAGCGTCTTTACGGCGGAACAGGCAACCCGGGGCGAACAACTTTATGCCTCGAAATGTTCGGCGTGTCATGGCGACAACCTATTGGGCATGGAGTCGGCGCCGCCCCTGGCAGGCGCCAACTTTCGGAAAGCCTGGGAGACCCAGCCGCTGCTGACTCTCGCCAATCGCATCCGCACCACCATGCCGCCCACCGCGCCCAATTCAATCGCCGGCAGCCAGCTTGCCGACCTCATGAGCTACCTGCTGAAGGCGAATGAAATCCGTGCTGGCAGCGTCGCCCTGAGCCTGCCCACCAGCACCACCGCCCCCGCGACATCGACTGCTGCCCCGCAAGGCAAAGGCGAATGGACCACCTACGGAGCCGACCTGGCGAGCACCCGCTACTCGCCGCTCGACCAGATCAATTCGGACAACTTCGGCAAACTCCAAATCGCCTGGCGGCTCAATACCAATAACCTGGGACCGAATCCCGACCGGCTCTATTCCTCCACGCCGCTGATGGTCAACGGGGTGCTCTACACCACCGCGGGAATGGCCCGTACCGTCGTCGCGATGAACCCCGGCACCGGTCAAATGTTGTGGATGTACCAGCTCGACGAAGGCGAACGCGGCCAGTTCGCGCCCCGTCGAGGCGCCGGGCGCGGCTTGTCCTACTGGCAAAGCCCCGACGGCTCTGATCAGCGGATTATCTTCGTTACCCCGGGCTATCGCCTGGTCGCCCTGGACGCAAAGACGGGACATCTGGTTGAGACCTTCGGCACCAAGGGCATGGTCGATCTGAAGTTGGAAGACGACCAGCAACTCGACCTGGTCCGCGCCGTGGTCGGCCTCAACGCTCCTCCCCTGGTCGCAGGCGATGCCATCGTGGTCGGCGCGGCACACTCGGCGGCCGGAAGTCCCACAGGCACCCCGAGCGCGATTGGAAACGTACGGGCCTTTGACGTCAGGACCGGCAAGCGGCGCTGGATCTTTCACACCATCCCTCACAAGGGCGAGTTCGGCTACGAAACCTGGCTGGACGGCTCCGCCGAACGCAACGGAAACCTCGGCGCGTGGGCGCAGTTGAGCGCCGACCTGGAGTTGGGCCTGGTGTACGTCCCGCTCGAAATGCCGGCGAATGATTACTACGGGGTCAACCGGCCGGGCAGCCATCTCTTTTCGGAAAGCCTGGTGGCTCTGGACCTGAAGACCGGTGCGCGCAAGTGGCACTATCAGACGGTGCACCATGGCCTGTGGGACTATGATCTGCCGTGTGCGCCCATGCTCTATGACATGGTCCAGAACGGCCGCAAAATCAAGGTGCTCGCCCAGCCCACGAAGTCGGCGTTTCTCTTCGTCTTGAACCGCGAGACCGGTCTGCCCATCTGGCCCATCGAAGAGCGGGCGGTACCGCAATCCGATGTGCCGGGAGAGAAGACCAGCCCGACGCAGCCGTTCCCGACCAAGCCGGCGGCGTTTGACCGGCAGGGCGTTGCGATTGACGATCTCATCGATTTCACGCCGCAATTGCGGGCGGAGGCGGTGGAGTTAGTCAAGAAGTACAGGATCGGCCCCCTCTTTACGCCACCCGCGCTGGCCAAGCCCGACGGCCCGCAAGGGACGTTGATGCTGCCCATGGATGTCGGCGGTGCCAACTGGCCCGGCGGCTCGTTCGATCCGGAAACCAACCGTCTCTACATCCATTCGCACACCACTGTGTTCACGCTGAGGAACGTCCCGGAAGAGATCTCGATGCCAGGTCCTAAGAACATGGGAGGCATTCTGCGCCCAGCCACCCAGCCCGGCGAAGACGAAGATGGAGCCACCCCGAGAGCCGGAGGGGCACGCGGTGGCGCAGGCCGTGGCCCGGGAGGCCCCGGAGGCGCGGGCGGTCCCGGCGGACCTGGCGGCTTCGGCGGCGGACGTGGGGCGGCAGGCGGGCGCGGTCCCGGCGGACCTGGTGGACCCGGTGGCTTCGGTGGACCCGGTGGACCCGGCGGGGGACGCGGCGGCACCAACGTCCAAGGCCTGCCGCTGGTCAAACCACCATGGGACCGGATCACGGCTTACGACATGAACGCGGGCGAAATCGTGTGGCAGAAGACTCACTCTTCGACCCCCGACGAAATCAAGAACAATCCTGCCCTCAAGGGTCTTAACCTCCCGCGCCTGGGGCAGCCCGGCCGGACCTTCATCGGCGTCCTGACCACCAAGACGCTCGTCATCGCCGGCGAAGGCGGAGTCCACACCAACGCTAAAGGCGAGCAGGTGGCTCTGCTCCGCGCCTACGACAAGGCGACCGGTGAAGACATCGCCGGCGAAGTCAATATGCCTGGCAAGCAGACGGGGTCTCCGATGACCTACATGTTTAACGGCAAGCAATACATTGTGGTCGCCGTGACCACCAATGGCTCCGGCGGAGGCGGCGAACTGATCGCCTACGCACTGCCGTAGGAGGTCATCTAACCACTGCGGTCACAAAGGCAGCCATCCCGAAGGCGCCGGGCTGGAGCGAAGGGGAGTCCATCATTGGAGCTGGGCTCCCCCTCACCCCGGCATTGCTTCCGGCGCAATCGGCGAGGGAAGCCCATGATATACTCACCTCACCAAGGATGCTGGGGGAGATGACCAACTTTAGCTGGCGACGCAGCCTCATCGCTGCGCTTCTGGCCACCTTCCTGTCCTTCGCCTCCCTTGCGCCGCTCGCCGCAGCATCGTTGAGTGCATCCAACTCGTCCTGTTGTGCGGGTCGCGGGAAGTGCTGCCGCCATAAAACGAACGCCCGGGTTCCGGGCGGTCCCGTCATTGCTGCGAAGTCTTGCGCGCAAGATTGTTGCAGCCTGACCGGTGCCGGCATCAGCCCGATCGGCTTCGTGCCGCCTTCCGCCCCGTCCAATGCGCCTTCTCTCGCGTTTCGTACGAATCTGCGAGTGGGCGAAGCCTCTTCGCCATCACGGCCTCACGAGCACGCCCTCCAACAACGCCCACCACCCGCTTCCTCGGCCGCCTAACCATCCCCGCACAGCTAGGAAAAGTTCCGTGGCGCACCTCGGTAAGTGGGTTTTAGCACTTTTCCACGGGCTGTCAGCCACTTTGTTTCCCAGTTGGCGCAGACGTTGGCGCAGACCAAGATGAGAGGTGTTGTGAGATTCGGATTATCTTCCATTTGTACATTCGTGGCCTTGTGCGCGACTACCGCCGCTGCGCAGGAATCGATTCTCTACGGAACCATCAGCGGACGGGTGACGGACGCCAGCGGCGCCGTGATTCAGTACGCCAAAGTCAGTGTCCGGCAAGTCGACACTAACACTACCGGCGCTCTACTTACTGACAAGGAAGGCCGATTTCGGTTTCCGTATCTCCGCGTCGGGCAGTATGAAGTCCGCATCCAACAGGTAAATTTTGCGGTGGCCGTACGCCCCGTGACCCTCAGCTTGGGATCGGCTTTCGAACTTCCGGTCGTGCTGTCCGTGGCCACGCCGGAGACCAACGTCAATGTGAGTGCAGAGGCGGACTTGCTGGAGACGGCTCGCACGCAGGTTGCCGGTACCGTGTCTCAAGCTGAAGTGCGGTCCCTGCCGCTGAATGGCCGCAGCTTTCTGGATCTCGCGTTGCTGGTGCCCGGCGTGTCTCCCACCAACACCGCCAGCAACCAACTCTTCGCCGAAACCTCGGCCGTCCCCGGCCAGGGCATCTCCGTCGGAAGCCAGCGCAATTTCTCCAACAACTTCATCGTGGACGGGCTTTCTGCCAACGACGACGCGGCGGGCCTGAGCGGCATCTTCTTCGGCCTCGACGTGGTGCAGGAATTCCAGGTGGTGACCTCCGGCGGCCAGGCGGAGTTGGGGCGCGCACTCGGTGGCTATATCAGCATGGTCACCAAGAGCGGCACGAATACTCTGCATGGCGATCTCTACGGGTACGTGCGCAACCAGCGGTTCAACGCCGCCAACCCGCTTTCCAATACCAGGCTGCCCTTGACGCAGGCGCAGTACGGAGCCAGCGCGGGGGGGCCGCTGGTGCGCGACCGGACGTTCTATTTCGCGAACTTCGAACAGCGCTCCCTGAACCAGAGCGGCCTGATCACCATCTCTCCCGCCAACGTGAATGCCATCAACACGCGCCTCGCGGCCATTGGATACCAGGGAGCCCAAATCGCCACGGGGCTGTATTCGAATCCGGTACACAACACCAATTTCCTGGCGAAGGTGGACCACCAGTTCGGCACTGGCGACCAGTTCAGCGCCCGCTACAGCCTGTACGACGCCCACAGCAATGCATCGCGCGGCGCCGGCGCGTTGAATGCCGTTACGGCTTCATCGGGGTTGGACAATACCGACCAGACCCTCGCCGCCGGCAACGTGCTGACGCTTTCGCCCCACACCGTCAACGAAACCCGCGGCCAGTTTACGCGCAGCCATCTGTCGGCGCTGCCCACCGATCCGGTTGGGCCCGCGGTCAATATTTTAGGCATCGCGACCTTCGGCACCCTCTCCGGGTCGCCCACCGCGCGGGTGAACAACCTCTACGAAGTGGCCGACAACCTTTCCCACCGGGCGGGCGCCCATGCCCTGCGCGCGGGCGTCGACTTCCTCTATAACGATTCCATCATCACGTACCCGCGCTCCCTCCGCGGCTCCTACACGTTCTCCTCGCTGGCGAACTTCCTCAGTGGCACTTACAACAACGCCGGGTTCACCCAGACCTTCGGCAATTCCACGGTGCCGCAGACCAATCCGAACCTCGGCTTCTACGCGCAGGATGAATGGAAGATGAGTTCCCGGCTCACGCTCAACCTCGGCTTGCGCTACGATCTGCAGTTCCTCAAAACCATTGCCACCGACACCAACAATGTGTCGCCACGCGCCGGCTTCGCCTGGTCTCCCTTCCGCTCGCGCCGCACCGTCGTGCGCGGAGGCTTCGGCCTTTTCTACGATCGCGTTCCTCTGCGCGCGCTGGCCAATGCGCTGCTCTCCAGCAACAACACCACGGCTATCGCCTCCACCAGTCAGTTGAGCGTCAGCCTCTCGCCCACCCAGGCTGGCGCGCCCGCCTTCCCGAACATCCTGCCCAGCACCGGCCTGCCCGCTGGCGTGCTGGCCAACTTCACCACCATGAATCCGCGGATGCAGAATGCATACTCGGAGCAGGGCAGCCTCGAGATTGAGCAGCAAATCGGCGCACGCGCCACACTGAGCGCCGGCTACCAGCATCTGCGTGGACTGCGGCTTATCATTTCCGTGAATCAGAACGGCCCCACCTGCGTGGCCGCCGGCGCGAATAACGGCTGCCGCCCGAACCCTTCGTACGCCAACAACAGCCAGTATTCTCCGCTGGCAGACTCCCACTACGACGGGCTGCACGTCTCCTTCGTCCAGCGGCCCACCAAGTGGGGGAGCTATCGCATTTCCTATACCTGGTCCAAATCGCTCGACAATGTGGGCGAGTTCTTTTTCAGTTCCCCGATCGACCTCTTCAATATCTGGCAGGATTACGGACGCAGCGACGACGATCAACGCCATCGCGTCGTGTTCGATGGCGCTATCCACTCATCGAGAGCACCCGCCCAGAATACCTGGCAGCGCATCAGCCACGGCTTTGAATTGAGCGGCATGCTGCAATACTATTCGGCCCTGCCCCTCAACATCACGTCGGGGGTCACGACCGTTCAGGGCACCGCCGGCCGCCCCATCGTGAATGGCGCCTTCATCGGGCGCAATACCGGCGCGGGCAATGACTTCTTCACCGTGGGTGCGCGTGCCAGCCGGACGTTTCGCGTCAGCGAGCGAGTTCGCTTGGAGAGCCTGGCCGAAGCCTTCAACATGCTCAACCGCCGCAACAACCTGACGAAAAATGGAGCCTTCGGCGCCGGCGCGTATCCGTCGAATCCATCACCCGCTTTCGGACAGGTGACCGCGGTCAATGATCCGCGCTCCCTGCAATTGGCGCTGCGGCTACGTTTCTGAAGCGGGTCGCGATGATCCCAAGCCTGCTGACCGCAAGGCGTACCGCTATCTGGGACCCTCAACTGTCGCTAACCAGTGGCTCCCCTTTACTGTTTCGCCCGGGCCGGTTTGGTGGACAGTTGCTTGTACAGCGCCGGGTCGTACTCCTCCAGCCCCGCCATACCATACAGGTGGTTTGCGGAAATCCACGGCAGCCAGAACCGGTGTCCCGAGACGCCGCGTGAAGCCCCGCCCGGACCCATTCGCCAGCCTTCCTGTTGCCAGCCGATACCTTTCGCATCGTACAGCCGTCCGGGGAGAGCCACCATCGATTTCGTGTCATGCAGCAGAACGCGAGCCACATCGAGGTAATGCGGATCTTTCGTCAGGTTGTACAGCTTCGCGTACGAGGGGACGGCCCAGTCCAGGTACTCGTCCACGCCTCCCGATACGGCCGCGGTAATTCCTTGCACTCCGACGGTTGACACGCCCTTCTTGTAGTGAAGCTTCGCGTCATCCGCGTCCGCCGGCATAGGCACGTTCCAGATCCAGATCCAGCTCTCCGCGAAGTCCGCCGCTGCTTTGGCGCGTTCCAGCCATTGGGGTTCTTTCGTGGACTCGTAAAGACTCAGGTAAGCTTCCATACTGAGCATCCCCGCCTCTTTGTCGGTGATGTTCGGATTATCAATCGCGCCTCCGATAAAAAGTCCCCGCGTCCCCCAGTTCGACCAAACGTATTCGGCCGCGCGGATCGCGGACTGCCGGTACTTCGCGTCTTTGGTTTCGTCACTCATCAGCACCAGCAGAGGCACCGGGTTGTAGCTCGTGGTCCCGGCCGCTTCCGCTACCTCGTTGCTCGAACGCTTCCACCGGCGAGGGAAAGAGCCGTCCTCCCGCTGCTGTTGAATCAGCCAGTCGCAATACTGTTTGACCCAGTTGAACCACTCCGGATGCTGCCGGCCCTGCGCGCGCTCGCGCCCGTAAGCGCGGAGCAGCACGCGCATATCTTCGGTGGCGTTGCGCAGCCAGGGCGCGAGCCAGTCATGTTCCGGCTCCCAGGGCTTGCCAGTCTTGAGGTCATAGCCCGTACCGGAAAGGGGCACGTTCGGCAGGGCCTGGATCAGCGACCCGATAATCGCCAGGCCGGTCGCGCGCATCTTCTGCCCGCGCGCAGTCTTGTCGCGATCGCCTTCGCGCAATAGTTCATCGGCGCACTCGATATTCTTGCCCACGAAGCCCATGGCCACCATCGTCCAGTTCCATTGCAGGTCGTCCACCACGGTCGACAGGACGAAGGGAATCGCGGTGCGCCCGTCGATGGTCGCGGCCTGGGCCACCAGATGGTCCGTCAGCACGCGCCGCATCTGCTCGACGTCGATGTAGTTGACGGGCGGCTTCAGCGTGTTCCACGCCCATCTCCACGTGTCGCGCGTCACGTCGCGAAACGATTCGTTCTGCCCGAAGCGGAAACTCACCGAATAGCTGTGCGATACGCCGGCAGAAATCGGATGGTAGCGCTTCACAGAGCGCAGTTCCGGCGGTGCACCGCGGCCGCCCGAATAACCGGTCGTCGTCCCGGGAAACCAGAAGCCGAATTCGATGGGGCCGGCAGCTGGCTGCCGCGCTCCCAGTGCGCCGAATTGGAAGCGCGCATCCGTCATCACCGCCTGCGCTGGCGATTCCGTTACCGTCGTATCGCCGCGCGGCGCGGGGTCCAGCACGGCCACGGAGGCGCCGTTGCTGAACGAAAGTGCGAATAGCGGCGCCGACATAACATCCTCGCGCATCTCCAACCGGTGCGCGTTGTAGTTAAGCCTTCCGCCGGGCGCGCGGTCGCCATCGTAAGTCGGATCGCCGTATAACACCCCGGGAGCCATGAAGTTCACGTCGGGCCAGCTCACCGCTGGGTCTACGGTCAGGAGCACGGAGGAATCGAATCCCCCGGGCGACTTCCCGGTTACCGTCACGTTCCGGCGCACGGTCAGCACCGCACCGCTCAGGCTCCAGTGGTCGGCGACTCGAAAGACCACGCCCCCGCTGAACGGGATCTCGGCCTGGGCATCGGCGCCATCGGCTGTCTTTTGTACCGTCCGGTATCCGGCGGAGAGCTGCTGAACATCATTTTCGGCGGGAGATACTTCCAGCATCGCCGGCTTCATCTGCCGGATCCGGGGCGCCGCGGCACCTCCGATTTCAATTCCCCATTCGCCGGCGACCGCACGCACGAACGCGACCGTTGCGCCGGTTTGCAGGCGGCCAAGTTCCAAGCGGGCGTTCTGCTGCGCTGACAAACACGATGCCGCCAGACTCAGACCAACTAATGCGTATTTACCTAACATGATTCCCGTGCCTCCTGTCCCGACGGCCTGTAGCAGCGTCGTGCGAGCTTGGTACAACGTTCCAAGCTGAAATCGCTTGCAGGCTTGCAGCCAAGACTATAGCGCGGCGCATCCGGAATTCAAACCGTGCCCGAACCACAACTCCGGCGCCGTTCGACCGTGATGTTCGCCCGTGATGTCAACCGTGACGTGGCCGTGATTGCCTTCAGTTCCACAAGCGAATACAATGCCCTCTAAGTTGAGGAGGTATCCCATGCATCGTCGGTCCTTTCTGAAGACTCTTGCTGCCGGCGCGCCGGTCGCGGCCGCGCTCCCATTTCTCAAATCTGCCTGCGCCCAACTCCGCGGCAAGGTGAAGATCACTGACGTCAAAGTCATGCGTGTTCGCGCGCGGGGCACGTACACGTACATTAAGGTCGAGACCGACGCCGGAGTTTATGGCATAGGCGAAGCCCGTCCCGATATCACCGGCCTCGGCGTGAAAGATGCCGTCCTGAACGCCTTCAAGTCCATGCTGGTCGGACAGGACCCGTTCGATATCGACAAGCTCACCACCCAGATGATGTGGCGCGTATCGTACATGGGAGGCAATCATGGCGTGGTGGTGCACGCCGTCACCGGCGTCGAGATCGCGCTGTGGGATCTCACCGGCAAGCTGCTTGGAATGCCCGTTCGCAAGATCCTGAGCGGGGGAGCGTTTACCGATAAGGTTCGCGCCTATTGGACCAGCCAGCCCCGCAACGCGCTCGATCCGGCGTCCTGCAAGGAGTGGGTGGACTCCATCAAAGGCTCGGTGCAGAAGTGGACCGCGGCCAAGTGCCACCGCATCCTGAATCGTCCCGGCGGTGAGGCCTTGAACCGGCGCTTGTCCAATCAGGAGCTCGACACCATCGTTCAGGGGTACACCAATATTCGCGAGGCCGCCGGCGCGGGGTTTGACATCGCCGTGCACTGCCACTGGGAGTTCGATTTCAGCGACGCGCTCCGCCTGGCCAGGGCAGTCGAGAAGATCCGCCCCTGGTGGCTCGAAGACCCAATGCCGCCGAATTACAACGAAACCTGGGTCAAGCTGACCGCCGCCTCCCCAGTGCCGATTTCAACCGGCGAGAATCTGTATACCCGCCACGATTACCTGCCCTTCATCGTCCACCAGGGCGCCCATATGGTTCAGATGGATATCGGGCAAGTGGGTGGACTGTTGGAAGCCAAGCGGGTCGCCGACCTGGCGAACATCTACAACATGCCCGTCAGCACGCACAACCTGAATAGCCCGGTCCTGACCATCGCTTCCGCCAATTGCGCGGCTGCGATTCACGATTTCATCGGGCACGAGACCATGGATTTCAAGGGCGGGGGAAGGGCCGGCTCAATCGATTTGGGCAACCTCATCGTCTATGACCGCGAAATCATCCAGGACGGCCACATTCAGCTCTCGGACAAGCCCGGCCTCGGATTGGACCTCAACAAAGACTTCGTGGCCCAATATCTGATGGAAGGCGAGACCTGGTGGGGCTGACTTCCAGGAGGTGGACCGCGCCCTCGTCCCTTGTGCCTTGACCACGAAGCGGGATCCGGTTTCCCCTTCCTCGATTCTCTGCCCTCAATCGGCAACGGCGGCTCCGCCCATGGCAGGAGCCGCCGTTGTTCTTGCTAACGCTGTCTAGTTCAACCCTCCAGGTACCTTAACGTCTCCTGTATTGGTTGGGCGCGCCGGGGGTGGGAACACCTCCGCCCACCTGCGCACCGCTGTCATGGGCCTTGGTGAGTCCACCCATGATGGTGATGCCTGTGCCGGAGACCTGCGAGCCCACTGCGTGCGCCCGGGCCAGCGGCGCTGCCACGGTGACCGACAGGACGATGGGCTGCCCGCCTCTGCCACCACCACCACCACCACCGCCTCGACCGCCGGTGCTGGCCACCACCACCGCGGTCTCAAGGTTCGGACCGCTGTCGATGGTAATGGCCTGGCCGGGAGTGAACCCCGCCGGGCTGGCTACCGGGATCACCGTGGCGCCCACCGCCGTGGCGGTTCCCACCGTGGAGGCGCCCTGCGTACCGACGGTCGCGACCATCGCGGTCTCCTGATTTGTCCCGGTATCAATGCTGATCATCTGACCAGGAGCAAAATCCGCCGCGCTGCCCACCTTGATGTTGTTGGTGCCTGCGGCCAGCGCCGCCGAGGTCGTGGTCACGGTCTGCAACTGGAAGTCGTTGCAGTTGCTGTCGGTGTCCGCCCCGTCCGGGAAGCGGCCCGAACTCCGGTTGGGCGCCGCAACCGGCTGGGCCGCAGCCCCACCGAAGCCGCCGCCGCCGCGTCCGCCGGCGCTGGGCGAAGCCACGCTGCAGCCATTCGCTCCAGCGCCGGACATCGCCTGATAGCCCTCCGCGGCCCACGGGTCCACCAGACCGCCGAAGTTCAGGCTGTCTACCACCCGGCCGGAGCCGTCACGCAAAATCATATTGCCGGCCGCCGGACCGAGAGCCGGGCCGCCGAACCACTGGTTGGGCTTGGGCGTTCCCTGGTAGCCCGCCGAGGTCACCGTGGCGTCGCTCACAACCGCATTGATCTCGTGAGCCTTCGCCAGCGGCTGGTCGAGCTTGATTCCGCTGCCCAGTGCCATCACCGGCTCGTTGCTCGAATGCGGAAATGCGCTCTTCGGATTGAAGCTGACGCCCGTTCCCTTGGAGCTGAACGGAATGTTGGATGCATGGTTGAATTTCAGCGGCGCCGTCAGTTCCAGGCCCGTTCCCAATTCCTCTGGCCGCAGCGCGCCGTTGAAGGCATTCCGCGTCGATTGCGTGCCGACGCTCTTCACCGTCACGGTCTCGATTCCGTGTCCGAGGCTATCGATGTCCAACCGGATCTGGTCACCGGCCGTGATGTTGGCCAGCGCCGAGACTTTGAGATTGGTGTCTCCCGCTTTCGCGTTCGCCGTCAGCCAGGCTTGCGTTCCCGGTTTGCCGACCGCGGTGATCGTCGCCACTTCGTATTTCTCGACGGATTTCGAAACCGCCGGATAGGTGGCTCCATGGCCGATCGCAACCTTTTCGCCCATCGTCAGGCCGGCCTGTTCCACTCCGCCGCGCCCGCCGCCCGTAAACGGTACGTTGGTCGAGCCCGCCGGAATCGTGATCACCGGACCGTCAGGCAGAGGCTGCCATAGCGTCGTAGGTGCGCCGCTCGCCGTCCCTACGCTCGCGATCTTACGTGTTTCGGCGCCCGCGCCGGTGCCGATCGTGATGGTATCACCCGCGTTCATCCCCGTCGTGCTTCGCACGTAGATCGTGCTATCGCCCACGCTCGCCGGCACCGCGAGGCCAGAGGTGGAAAGCCCCAGCAGATAGAATCGCTTCGCCGCTAGAGAGGTTCCGGCCGGTACCTGCACCGCCGAGAAAATCGCTTGCTGAGTGGGGTGATGCGTCAGCGTCCAGTTCGAAATGTCTACCGAGCTCGCACCGGCGTTGTACAGTTCGATGAACGAGTCCGTCGGGTTCGTCCCGGCGCCGATGCGGAATTCATTGATCTTGACCGGGCTGACGCTGCGAACTTTCTCGCTCGCCGACACGGTCTGCGTGCCGCCGTTCCCCTTCCAGGAAGCCTTGCCCGTCAGGTCGCCGTTGAAGGCCACCGGTCCGGACGTGACCTTGAAGGTCGCGCTTACACTGGCGCCGGCAGCTACCGGCTCCGCAAACGACTTGGCAGCGCCGGTGCCGCCGGAAACTACTGAAGTCCATCCCGCTGGCACCGAAATGCTCAGCTGCAAACCCGTCGCCGGCGCGCCCGTGGTATTCCGGAACGTCACCGTGGTCTCCTGCGAAGAGGCAGGCGTGAACGTCTGGAGTCCCGGAGGCAGGGCAACTGCCGATGCCGGCGCAATGCTCAGCCGCGGTACGTCATACTTGGCGGCCACGATGTTCGCCTGAACCTTCTGCTGCGTGTCCGGCGTCGGGAAGGTATTGGGTGCCGTCATCGCGCCTTCGTAGAACGTGCCCTGCGAACCGACGCTGTTGTCTCCGCCGTTGCCCAGCAGGATGGCTCCCTGCTTGCGCATCGGGTCGTACGTCGGGTTGACGCGCTTACCGTCGAACATGGTCTTCAGGTCGCCCTTCTGCGCGTCGCCGCCCATCGATCTCCAGTGGTGCGGCTCGCCGTCCGCCGTGGCCATCACAAACCGCCAGGTGATGTTCGGCAACTCTGCGCAGTACTTGTTGGCTCCCTCGTTGTTGACGCAACCCACCAGGTTGTTCTCCTGATCCGTCATGATCCACGGACCCGGCGACGGACCGCGATACCAGGCGTTGGCATTGCCGTAGTACGTGGTTTCCATCGTGCCGTTGCCATCGTCGCGGCTGTCGGTCTCGGCGTTGCCATAATCGTAGCAGCAGCCCGAATTATAGTGATGGCCGTCGATTACCCAATACTGACCCTCGGCCTGATCGTCTACCGCTGTCCCGTGCGCGTCGTTCCAGCGCAGACCCATGCCCGGTTCGATGAAGACGCCGTAGGCTTTGTGGCCCATGACCGTGATCGGCGCCATGTCGGCCACCGGCACGTTGTTGAAACCGCCCATTGCCGGGCCGCTGAAGCCTCCCCGCGGCGCCTGAACCAGGTGGTTGCCCTTGCCCGACTGATCGTAGAGCTTGACGATCCAGCAATACGTGTTGGCGCAGAACCCGTCCTGCGCGGCCGCGTCGGCATATCCGCCAGCATCCGGAACCGGCGACGCCGAAGGCTTGACGCTGCCGATGTCCAAAGTTTTAAGGTCCGACTGGCGAAGCACCTGGTACAGCGGACCGGTGTACGCAGCGTACAGCGCGCGCGTGGAGCTATGCGCGGCCACGCAGGGGGCGCCGCCGGCCGCGTAGACGTCGCAGGGGCCCTGCGGCCTGGCAGGAACATTACCTCCCCCTGCCTGTTGCGCCATCACGTAGGTGGTGCCAATTAGCGTGAGCACCACCGCGATCATGATCAATAGATTTTTTCGTGTCTTCATCTGTATTCCCTTCGCCTTGCCGGGTAACCGCATCAAATTTGCCTCTTGTCTCGGAAGGTCGATTGTATTCGCTGGCACCTCGATCTGCAAAGGCCAGTTCAATCGCCTTCCCGTATCCCGCTAGTTCTTCGGCCGCGGATCGACACTTCTTTTCCGGTATCCCGTCCCCAAATCAATGAACGGGCCGGGCGCGCGGGTGCCGCCGACGGACTTGCGGAACAGGTCGGTATCGATTCCGTCGAAGACCGGCACCGCGCTCAAAGCCCGCTCCGGAACCAGGGTCAGTTCCAGTTTGTCGATGTCGAAAGCCGCTTCCATTGGAGCCATGGTCCCGTTCTTGTCCCAGCCGTGCTGCTCCCGCCAGTAAGCCAGATCGAGCCATTCCTGCGGTTCCGGCCGCAGTACCCGCAGGAAGCCGCCCGTCAACCGGCTGAACGCATTGCCGTCCGACTGGTTGTACGCGTTGGTGAATTCAATCGCGGCCCGGCCCACGTTATGGAAAATATTGTTGTACACGCGATTGTCGCGCCCATCGTTCGTGTGTCCGGAAATGATGCGCGGCTGGTTGCGCAGGCCCGACGTGCTCGTCACGCCCGCGTCTTCGCAATCCAGGAATAGATTGTGCGCGATGGTCAGTTTGTTGGTGTCGCGGATCAACACGCCGCCGCGTACCTTGACGAAAATGTTGTTGTCGATCAGGTTCGCGTCGTTGCTACCCTCGACGTGAATGGCATGCGGGTTCACCCGCCCCGGAATATCTGCGAAGATATTCCCGCTCAGCCGGTTATTGATGTTCTGAATATCCAGCCAGACACCGTTGGCGTAGCGCACGTGCCGCACCACGTTATTGCGGAACAGCACGTTGCGCGCGCCGTGCATTTTCATGGCGGCGGATTCGGACATGTTCGCGGCGTTCTGCCAGCCGATCCATTCGAACAGGTTGCCCTCCACCAGCACGTCCTGCGGCGACCCGGTGCCGCCAATCCCTTCGATGCCGCAATAACGGAACACATTGTTTCGGATCAGGTGCCCGCCCACCATGCCTTCCGGCCGCGACGCGCCCCAGTTCTCGTTGCCCACGTCGAAGCCGACGCTGTTGGCCCACTCCACCACATTGTTGTCGAAAATCCAATGGTGCCCGCGATTGGTCGATACCAGCCCGCGCTGCGGCACCGGAAATCCATTGCCGGCGTGTTGGAAGGTGATTCCCTTGACGCGCATGTAGCCCTGGTAACGCTCCGCCGGAACGAACGCCTGTTCGTGGACCGTGGCCTCGATCACGTGCCGGTCGGGACTGTCGTCATTCGGCAGTCGCACGTTCAGCACCAGGCCGTTGTTCTCCACGAAGAGCTTGCCGCCCGCCCCGCCCAATTCCGTGAACAGCGGCGACCAGCTTACCTCGCTGAAGAAATTCAGCGAACGCGTCGAATCCGCGATCAGCTGGCCGAAGCCTTCCACCGGTTCGAGCGGCTTGCCATCGACGAACACCATGCCGCGCCGCCGGAAGTAGGGCGCCATGTCGATGGACCCGTAGTTGAGCCAGTAGCGGTCTTCGATGACGTTGACCATCGCAAACGGGTTGTACCCGTCCTCCGCGAAGAGTTTCGGATCCAGCCGGATCTGCCAGATCTTCGCCATGCTGTTTTCGGCAGAGTCCGTCCCGCGCCGGTTCCCCATCTGCCAGCCGGTGCTGGGCTTCCAGCCGTCCTTCAGCACCGCCGAAGCGCGGATCGACACCTTCGCGCCCGGCGCTGCTTCGTAGCTGATCATCTTGTCCGCACCGGTACCGCCGCGCGCCGGCCGCACACACTCGCGGTAAACGCCCTCGGCGATCACTACACGTTCGCCGGGCATCAATACCTGCGCGGCCTTGTTGATGGTGCGGAAAGGGCGCTCCCTGGTGCCGGGGCCGTTGTCGTCGGCGCTCGCCGCAGCGCCGTCCACATAGTAAGTCTTCGAGAATTGCTGCGGCTTCTCCCAGACGTCGAACTCGCGTCCGTCGGGCATGCGCCTGTCACTGGCAAACAGGCTCGTTGCCAAGGCCATAAAAATGGGAATCGGGAATCGCATCGTGGTCTCCTGCTCAGGCCCGGCAGCCTGGTTGCCTCCGCTGGCGGTCCGCAAGCACAGGCTGGCGCCACAGTAACACCCAGGCAATGCAGGGTCAAGAACTGCCGCGAACATTCGCTGGACGATGGGCCCCCACCCGAGTCTCACCCCGATACCCACAAACACGTCGTCATCGGCGTGCATCGGCGGCCACTTGCTATTTCCCTGTCCGTCCCGCGCAACGTCAAAGGTTTTGTGGGCCGCCGGGTCACGCCGATTCACACCGATAAAAGCCGGCCCCCATCATGCGTGTGTGGGATGATGCTGGCCTGTTTCTCGCGGCCCTGCTACCAACTGAACTGCACCTGCAGGTCGATCTTCCGGTTGAAAGTACCCGGCGCACCGCCGTGCGACATCACCGCCAGCCCGCCAAGCGCGCGATACTGCCCGAAGTAGGGCGAAGTCAGCACCCCATTCGGCGGCGCATAATTTGCGCGATTCAAGGCGTTCAAAGTAGACGCGCTCATCACCATCCGATAACGACGCGTGCCCGCGGAGTCCGGTATGGCCCCTTGCGGTGCGCCGTCGTGGCCGCCGCCTCCCGATTTCACGCTGGCCCCGCCCTCCGCACCGAAATTCCACGTCCGCGAGAAACGGAGCGCCTGATTCCACGAGGCCGGCCCGCGCGCCGCATTGCGCCCGATCGCCGGCACGCCCGGCGCAGGATTCAACACGAAACAGCCGAAACCCGCGACGTACTTGTCGCTGCATTGGGCCGCACCGACACCGCGCAGCAGCGCCGGACGCGCGGCGGGAAATCCCGTGGCGTAGGGGTCGAGCCCCGTCGTGATGTTGTACGGTATGCCGCTGTTCGCCAGCAGAAATACGCTCAGGCTGAATCCGCGCGGCAGCGGCGCAGTGACTCCGCCCGCCAGACGATGACGCACGTCGCCATACGACGCCGGGCTCCACTCCGCGCGCAGATCGTAGGGATTCGCAGGAATGCCCTCATTGTTCGCCATGCCGTAGCTCAACGTGTACGACCCATAGAAATACAACTTGCGGTACGACACGTTGGCGCCCGCCACCAGTTGCTGCAACCGGCTCAAGCCCGCGGACTCCGTCAGCAGGCGAATCGACCGGTCGCCCATCGGATAGCCGCCCTGCACGGGCGCATTGACATTGCGCAGGTTGAGCAGATGCACGCCGCGGCTCGCGATCCACGTCAGGGAGACGCGCGACCCCGCATTCAACTGCTGCTCCACCCCGGCGCTGGCTTGAAAGACTTGCGGCGCGGTGATGCCGCCAAACACGGGGCGCAATTGCTGCGGCTGCCGGCTCGCCTCTAGCAGGGCGGGCGGCGGCACGCTGGGAAAAAACGCGGGGCCGAGAATCTGGTAGGACTGTTGCTGCACGCCGTCGAAGCGCATGTTGTTCAACGTGACATTGAGCGGGATTCGGTCCAGGAACTCGCCGAAGCCGGCACGTAAAACCGTCCTAGCCGGGCTGCCGCCCTTCGCCCCCAGGCCACATGCGATTCCCACGCGCGGCGCCCAATCGCCGCGCCCGCCGAGGTTGGACTGCACTTCGTAGCGGACCCCGTAGCTCAACGTGAGATTGGGGCGCAGGCGCCAATCGTCGCTGAAGAACAAGCCCGCGTCGCGTTGATTGACCGCCGCCTCGGGATTGCCTGCATTGCGCGTGAACTGCGAGGGCATCGCGCCATCCTGCCCGAGCAGGGTCGCCTGGTATTGTGCCAGAGAATAGAAGATGTACGTGCCCGCGAAATTCGCCACCGACCGGTCATCGAGCCGCGCTTCGCGCCAGCGTCCGCCCCACTTCAGCGCGTTCTTGCCGCGCGTATGAAACGTGACGTTGCTGAATTCGTAATTCGCGGTCCGCGAGCCCGAATCGCCCACCGGCGCGCCGCCGCCTGCGAACGCGCCCTGCACCGTGATCGCCGGAGCATCGCTCGCCCCCTGATACCGCAGGCTCGAGCGCAGGAATTGGAATCGCGATTCGTTGATAGTGCGCGCGCTCACGACCGCGGTTTCGGTGGCCTGCAGCGTCTCGTCCCGCTGCCGCTCGTCGTAGGCGCGCGAGGGCAGGTTGAAATCGCCCACTCCCTGGTTTTCGTACGCCAGCCGCAGCGCCTGAAAGCGGACGGCGAGCGTGTTTTTCGGGTTAATCGCGAAGTCCAAGCGGGGATTCACTACGGTACGCGTCTGCGGTGCAGCGAGTACCTGATTCACCGGTAACGGATTGAGATCCGCATCCAGCGTGGTGGCCAGTACGAAGGCATTCTCGCCGATATCGCGCCGCTCGCCATCGAAAGTGAATGACGCCCGGTTGCGCACTATCGGCCCGGTCAGATTGAGCGTGTAAACCTGCGCGCGATAGGGCGGACGCGTGGCCTGCGCGAGCAGAGGATTGCGCGCGTTCAGCCGCTGATCGTTGTATTGGGCCAGTGCCTGGCCGTGCTGGGAATCGCTGCCCGGCTTGGTGAATACTTCGATGCGCGAGAAGCCTGGGCGATCGTATTCCGGCGAGAACGGATTCGCATTGATGCGCACTTCGCGGATCGACGCTTTGGGCGGCAGGCGCGCGCCGCTAAAGCCATCGATGAAGATCTCGCCGCCGCCGGGACCGGGCGCCGGACCCGCCAGCGCCTGCAGTTGCAGCGCGAGTTCGTCCGGGTCGTCGGAGAGCGCGGCCAACTGCCGTTCGCGCAGCAGCACGCGGCTCGCGTTCGCGTCGGGCGCCGTGCCGACGCTGCGCGGTTCGTCGCGCACGGTGATCACCTGCGCCTCGCCGTGAATCGCCAGCCGGATGTCGAGAATCCGAGGCTCCGCGATCTCCAGCCCCCTTTTCTCCGCGGCCGTGAATCCCTTGGCCGTGATGCGCACCTGATACGCTCCGGCCGGCAGCGGAGCCACCGAATATTGCCCTGCGGCGTCCGACTTCACGAGCCACTCCCGTCCCGGTCCGCGCAACTGAATTTGCGCGCCCGACACCACGGCGCCGGAAGCGTCGGTGACCGTGCCGCGCAGGCCCGGCGCCTGCGCCCACGCAGACGCAGACGCAGCAAGGGCAAGCCATGCGAACAGTGCTTTCATGTGGTCCTCGCGGAGTAAGTCGGACGCTACTGGATCATGGTCGGCAGACTGATGCCGCCGCCCGGCGCCACCAGCATGCCTCCGTGCAGGCTCTTGATGGCGTCACTGCCGCCTTCGCCCGTGCCTTGCGCCATGAACACCAGGAAATCGGCATTGGCCATCAGCATGATCGCCGTCACCGACTCGGGCTTCACGCCCTTGGTGCTGGTCACGACGACGGAGCTGCCCACCTTCAGATCGTCCAAGGTGGCCGCGGGCAGGCTTTGAATGGTGGCCTGCAGGTCGAACGGCTTGCCCGGATCGAGCGCCTGAGGGGCGGGCGCCGCATGATCTCCCGCCTTGCCCGGGGCCATCATCGCGCGCATGTCGGGCATCTTCTTCAGCGTCGAATCGGCGGCGATGCGGACGGTCAACGGGCGTTTCGTCATCACGTCCTGAATGTCGATTTCGCCCAGCTCGCGCCGTATGGCGGTGATCGGTCCCATGCGCGTCAGGAACGTGCCGAACACTACGTCGTCGGCCGCGATCTGCGTGCCGTCCGCATTCTTCGCGCCCCGGGCACGTACTTGGTCGCCCGCCGCGATCTCCGCCACGGTGGCAGTCTCCGCCTGCGCAAATTTCACGGAATCCGGAGCGTAGCGGCGAATATGGGTCTTCTCCGTTACCGTCACCACCGCCTCGTGGTTGCCCTCGGGAGTCCGGATCAGCACCCGAATCTCGTTGCCGCTGTGGCTGACCGCGAGCCCGTTGATGCCGCGCACCTGCCAATCGAGTTTCTCCGCTTCGTTGCGTTTCGCGATGTCGCGCGACGTAATCAGGACGATGCGCCGCGCCTCCTTCACTCCCGCCGCGAAGGAAAACATCACGCGGTCGCCCGCCAGGATGTCCGTCACCGCCGCAGGCATCGCTCTACTGAAATCGCGCTCCCCCGGCGGTACCTGCACCACTTCCGTCTCCGTGCCGAAGCGGACCGTGACCGCTTCGCCGGCATCGGACTTCACCGCGATTTCGAAGTTCTTGAACCCGGTCACCGTGCCCATTACCGGCTTCGGCGCCTGTCCCCAAACCGCACTCGCCAGGCTGAGCGCGAGCGCGGCGCACCCACGCAGCGTCATACGCGACTCGCGGTCCATTCACCGCCCTCGGGATCCGTCGTGCCGGTCATCTTTTCGCCATTGACGACGCCGAGAAACGTGATCTTCTGGCCGCCCTGGATTTCCAGTGTGAACGTGACGCGCTTTCCATCCACCGTGCCGTCGATGGCGAGCGTGCCCATCTGGTCCATCTCGCACTTACCTGTGATCTTCGTCCCGTCCTGTTTCACCTGCATGGCGGCTTTCATCGGGCCGTGCGGCGTCGAGATCGACAGCTTCCACTGACCGGAGACGGCGGCTGCCGCGCTCTGCGGCGCTCCGTGCTCCTGCGCCATCATGGCGTGTACGTGATTATGGAAATCGCAGGACAGGGACAGCCCCGCGACGGCAACGACGGAAAGCAGCATCTTCATAGTGAACTCCTGTAGCGAAGTTATCCGAGCCAGGGCAGGGAAGCGACCAAAATTGGCTGGGCGCGCAAGCTTTCGCACGAGCGCGGAAATTTGAACGCTGAGCGGGATCGCACGCCAGTCGCCTGCCCGCGGGTCAGAGCCCCGGAATGCGCTGCCGCAGCGAGCGGGCCTGGCGCTCGCTCACCACGATTTCGGTGGACCCGCCGTCCGCCATCACCAGCAGGAAGCCGCTTTTGAAATAGGGCCGGATCTCGCGCATACGCGTAAGGTTGACCAGCACTTCGCGCCGCGCGCGAAAGAACACATCCGGCGGCAGGCCCGCCTCCAGTTCGCCCAACTGGTAGTTCACCGTGAAGGTCTCGTTGACGGTGTGTGCCTTCACCACCCCGTCTTCCACCTGGAACCAGCACACCTGCTCCGGCGGCACCAGCAGGACGCGGTCCCGCCGCCGGCAGACGATCTGTTGCAGCGACTTCGGCGCTTCGCGGGCCACGCGCAGCACCTGAGCGCGCTCCGCCGCTTCCTGCACGCCGCTGAGTTTGCGTGCGCGGTCCAACGCCTGCGCCAGGCGCTCCGCCTCCACCGGTTTCAACAGGTAGGAGAGCGCGTTGGCTTCGAACGCCGCCAGCGCGTATTGGTCGTACCCGGTCACGAAAATCACCAGCGGCGCCGGCGCCTCTGGCAGCAGCGCTTCCAGCACTTCAAATCCGGAAAGCCCCGGCATCTGGATATCGAGGAACAGCAGTTCCGGCCGCAACGCCTCGATCTGCGAGAGTGCCTCCAGCCCGTCGCGCGCCTCGCCCACCACCGCGATATCCGGATGGGCCGCGAGCATGCGCCCCAGGCGCGCCCGCGCCGGTTCCTCGTCGTCGATGATCAGGCTCCTCATCCCGCATTCTCCAGCCTGGGGATTCGCACCGTGACGCAAGCGCCCCCTCCGGGCCGCGCCGCCAGATGCACCGAGGCCAGTTCGCCATAAACGGTCTGCAGTCTCCCCGCCACATTCTGCAACCCGTGGCAGCCATCCGGCGCGACCGGGGCGTCCGGTGGCCCCATGCCATCGTCCTCGATCTTCACCACCACGTGGTCTCCTTCGATCGCCGCCGTAATCCAAATATTGCCGGGTCCCGGCTTCGGCCCCAGCCCGTGTTTCATGGCATTCTCCACCAGCGGCTGCAGAATCAGCGAGGGCAGCGGCTGGCTGGCGGCGGGCGGCGCAACATCGATGGTCACTCGCAGGCGGTCTCCAAAACGCGCTTCCTCAATGTACAGATAGGTGCGCAGGAATTCCACCTCTTCCCGCAGCGTCGTCATCGACCGGCTGGAGTGCGCCAGCACATGCCGGAACACCGTCGCCAGCCGCAGCGTCATCGCCTCGGCGCCGGCTGCGTCGCGCACAATCAGGTCGGCGATCGTGTTTAGCGAGTTGAACAGGAAGTGCGGATTGATCTGCGCCCGCAGCGCGCGCAGTTCCGCCTCGGCAACCTGCCGCAACAGGTGCGCCTCGCGGCTCTGCCGCTCGATGGCTTCGCGCTCCCGGTGCAGGGCGTCCAGCCGGTTGCCCACTTGCGCCGCCACCGCGCGCAGGAAATTCAAATCGTGCGAGACCAGTCCGGGGCGAGCGCTGCCCGGAGCCACCATCAGGACGTGCGTCACCGCGCCCCCCGCGTGCACCGGAATCAGCACTTCGACGCCTGGCAGCGCCAGGTGCGCGTGCAGCGGGTCTGCGTAGTCCAACTCCACCAGTTCGCCATCCGCCAGCGGCGCGGTCCCGAGCGCCGGCGGCAGGTCGCTCAAAGCCGCCACGCGCGCCCCGCGCAGATGCAGCCCTTCCACCGCGGCAGTCTCCGCGGCAGCGGCGATCTCCTGCTCCTCGTGCAAGGCAGCCAGTCGGTTGCCAAGCTGGCGCGTGGCGCCGCGATAATCCGGCGGACGGAACAGCCAGCGATTGACCGCCCGCCCCAACCTGTCGTCCACCACCGTGAAGGAAAGCAGCAGCACGCCGCCCAGCAGAATCACGGCAAAGACGTGCATCGCCCCCGGCGCCGTCATCTGCCCGGAAACGTGCGCCAGGAATCCCGACTGCGCGAAAAATGCCAGCATCGACGCCCAAAGGCCCGCCAGCAGAATCCGCACGCCGTACCGTACGAAGAGATCGGCAAACCGGAAACGAGCGAACAGGAAGAAGGCGCAGAGTACCACCAGCATCACCAGATGCATCCCGATGAACAGCATCATGGCGCTGAGGTGGCTCGCCGGCGCCGCAATGTCGGCCATCGGCAGCGTGATGGCCGCCCCCCAGACTGCTACCACAATCGCCAGCGACGGCAAATAGACCGGCCGCGGCGTGGTGGCGCGCGGCAGCGACACCGCGGCGCCCGCCAGCAGGAGCAGCGCGGCGCTGCTCGCGGTGGCTACCTGCATGAAATGGAACGTACCCCGCGGGGCGTCGTGCAGCGCGGTCCACCAGAAGTAGGCGGAGAGTGCGAGGGCGCAGGCACACGCCAAATTGCGCAGCATTCCCGCCGCTGCCTTTTGACGCGGCGTCGCGGCATACGGACGCCACAACGCCAGCACCGCGACGGGGAACGCCGCGGCCGCCGAATATTGAATGGCCCGGCAGACCAGCGCGGCCTGCGCGTGGCTGGAAACGCCCACGGCCGAACAGACCGACCGCGCGAGCCCTCCGGCCGACCACAGGAACGCGCACACCGCGAAGCCGATATTCACCAGCGGGGTGCCGGGCAGTTTCGCGGCGCGCAGAGTCAGCACCAGCAGCAGCGCCGTGATCAACAGTCCCGTGGTGAAGACGATCAGGTCGCCGGTGTAGAATCCGCTCGTGGATGCCGTGCCATGCAAGCCACCCGCTAGCATAGCGGCCCGCTGCCCGGTGCGTCCACGCGCAGACCAGTCGGCGCGGAAAATCGCGGCGCCAGCGCGGCAGAAGCGCGTGCCAGCGCGGTAGCACGAGTGCTTGCGGAGGCAAGTTTGGCGTGCCAGTGCCAGCGTCTTCAGTTGGAAATTGAAAAAGGGAAGAGCCGCCGGCGGCTACCTGGCGGGCTTCGCGGGCTCGGGGTCGCCCACGATGTACTGCTTCTCTTCGGGGTGCAGCAGCTTCAGGCGCTTGCGAATTTCCAACTCCTGCGCCGCGTGGTTATTCGTCAGGCGGTTGATGTAGTCCTTCTGACGCTCTACCTCTTTGGCCAGGTTCCCATTGCGCTTTTCCATGTCCTGGATCTGCCGCTGTTTGTCCTGCCAGGCGTGCATTCCCTGCGGAAAGGCGAAGAAGGCGTACGCCACCGCCACCAGGAATACGACTACATAAGCGGATCTGGTAAGCGACGCTTTCATGCCACGGTAGGGTCTGGAAGATAATAGTAGCATCATTCTTTTTAAAGGCGAAGCAAGATGACAGAGAGCATTGTTGTACTTAATACTTGTGCTACCGAAGCCGATGCGGAGCGTCTGGCGAGGGCCCTGGTGGAAGCCCGGCTCGCGGCCTGCGCCAGCATCGTACCCGGTCTGCGCAGCTTCTACCACTGGCATGGAGCCATCGAAGAAAGCGCCGAGTGCCTGCTCGTGATCAAGAGCTCGCGAGACCTCTTTCCGGCGCTGCAAATCGCCATCGAGAAACTGCATTCTTACGCCGTGCCCGAAATCCTCGCCCTCCCCGTGGTGGCCGGGTCCGAGAATTATCTGAACTGGTTGAAGAGCGGTATGCGATCGCCGCTCGATCCGCCCGTCGAAGTCGCCCCGCCCCAGCCGGAGATCGCCGAGTGATCGCTCTGCTCTTCGACATGGATGGCGTAATTGTCGATTCGAATCCTATGCACTGCGAGGCGTGGACAGCCTTCAATCTCCGCTACGGTCTCGAGACCACCGGCGCCATGCTGCAGCGCATGTACGGCAGGCGCAATGATCAGATTGTCCGCGATTTCTTCGGCGAGCAACTCACCGCCGAAGAAGTGGACGCCCGAGGCCGCGCCAAAGAGCAGTTGTACCGGGAAATGGTGGGCGAGCGCATCGATTCCATGCTTGTGCCGGGCCTGCGCGACTTCCTGGCGCGCCACCAGGACCTCCCGCTTGCCGTCGCCAGCAATGCCGAACCGGAGAATGTGGAGTTTGTGCTCGAAAGATCCGGGCTGAGACCCTACTTCCGCGCCGTGGTCGACGGGCACCAGGTAAATCGGCCCAAGCCCTTCCCCGACGTCTACCTGCGCGCCGCCGAATTGCTGGGCGTGCCGCCTGCCCGCTGCGTGGTCTTCGAGGATTCCCCTTCCGGAGCCGCCGCCGCCCTGGCTGCGGGTATGCCGGTAATCGGTCTCAGTACAACTTATGTTAACTTGCAGGGAGCGGTCTTAACCATCGATAATTTTTCTAGCGGAGAACTGGAGGCATGGCTGACACGGCAGGGGCGATCGGTTTAACGCGCTGCCGCAGCGTGAAGCTGGAGGTATTAGCTGGCCTGGCCCGGCTCGCCTTCGCCCTCTCCTTGCTCGGGTTCGCCCTTTCCGCGCAACCCCTCACCCCGCTCTCTGAGCTTCAAGCGCGCACCGGCGCCGATCAATCTCCCGCCCTGGCCGGCCAGAGAGTGAAGGTCCGTGGTGTGGTCTCGGCCCGGCCTTTTCACTTCGCTGATGCCAACTCGCTGCTGGCCATTCAAGACGCTCAGGCAGGAGCGATCCTGCGGCGGCTTACCGCGGACAACGTGGTAGACCACTATGTCCCCGGTGATGAAATCGAAGCCGAAGGCACCATCATCAACTGGTACGGGACGGCGATGGTGCAGCCGGACTCCATCCGCCTGCTTGGAAGCAAGCCAGCGCCGCAACCCGTGGAAGTGCCGCTGACCCGCCTGCAATCCCCGCGACACCTCGGGCAACTCGTGCGCACCCAGGGAGCCATCCAGGAGAAGCCGGGCTACAACGGCGGCGGCGCTGTCATTTTGCTGCCGGGCCGGCCGGACCTCTATCGCCTCTTTATCCCGCGGGCGCCCGGCGCGCCCAAGGCTAACCACGATGCGCTGCGAAAAGGCTACACGGTGGTCGTCACCGGCGTCGCCCTGCAGTATAGTCCCACCACACCGTATAATTCGGGCTACGAACTGGTGGTGGCGAATGTCGCCGATATCGCCGCGATCGACCATCCGCCCGCCGTGCCCCAGCCGGTCATCGCCAGCGGCATCACCGTGCTGCTGCTGGTCGGCCTCTTCCTGTGGAGCCGCGAACGCCGCTTGCGCTCCCAGCGCAAACGCCTGCGCCGCACTTACAAGCTGGGCGAAGAGATTCTGGGTGCGTCCTCCGCGGCTACCATTCTAAAGCGGATTTCCGAGGCCTTGCCGGGGATCGTCGGCGTCACCGGCGTGCACCTTTTTGTCTACAATCGGACCGGCAAGACGCTGGATGCGATTGAAGAAGAGGGCATCGAAGCGGAATCCATTTCTCTATCCTCCCCGCCGGGCGGCACTCCCGCCGGCGCCGTCGCCTGTTTCCACTACCGCACCCTGCTGGTCATCCCTGACATCGATCGCAGCCCGTTCCCCGTCGCTTCCAAGAATGGCGAGCGCTCGCCGAAGAGCCTGCTGTTCGTCCCCATGATGGCGCAGAGCGAAGTCATCGGCGTGCTCGAACTCGATCAGGACGATCGCACCCGGGATTTCACGGCGGACGAACAGGCCCTCGCCCAGCATCTCGGCAATCAAATCGGCGTGGCCATCCGCCTGCTCGAACAGCGCACCGTACAGGAACAGTTGTTTCGCACGGAAAAGATGGCCGCTGTGGGACGGCTGATTTCGGGCGTGGTCAACGAGCTGGAAATGCCGCTCGCTTCCATCCGCAACTTGGCCCAGCGCGCCATGGAAAAGGCTCCGCGTGGACCCGCGGAGCGCGAAGTTTCCGCCATCGCCGCTGAAGCCGCCAAGGCCAGCGGCATGGTCACCCGCCTGGTTTCCTATGCCGCGGCCGAACAGGCCGAAGCGCGTCCCGTGGACATTAACGGCCTGCTGCGCACCCTGATCGATTTCCGCGAGGGCGATTGGAAGGCCAGCGGTATTCGCGTGCACGACCTGACCTCGCGCGAGACGCTCAACGTGCTGGGCTCCCAAGGCCAGTTGGAACAGGTCTTCCTCAACCTGTTCGTGCATGCCGAGCAATCCCTGGCCGGCGCGGAGCAGAAATCGCTCGCCATTCGCACCAGCGTGTTGGCGCGCCGTGTCCTGGTGGAAATCTCCTACAACGCTCCCGCGGAATCGCGCAAACCGGAAGATACCGCCGCCGTCCTGGGCGTCACCCGCAGCGTGATTGCCGGTCACGGCGGGGAAGTCCGTCTCATCGAAAAGAGCAATGCCGATCCCCGCTTCGAAGTGGAACTGCCGGCCCTGATCAAGGAGCGGAGCGGGGTCACCGCACCCCCCCTCACAGTCGCCGCGCGCGAGCCGGGCCGCCGCCTTACCGCCCTTGTTATCGAGCCCGACGAGGCCGCGCGACGCCAGTTGCTGACCCTGTTGTCCACCCACGGCTTCCGCGTCGTGCCGGTGGACAATTCCGATACCGGCCTCGACCTGGCGCAGCGCATGCGGTTCGACGCCGCTTTCTGTTCCCTGCACGCTCCCGGGCTGAATTGGGTGGAACTCTCCGAGCGCATGCACTCGCGCGTCGGCGGTTTCGTCCTGCTCTCCGACGGCTACGACGCCGAATTGACTGCCGATTTTGAAGGCGACCGCCAATTCGTCCTCGCCAAGCCTCTGCAGGAAAAGGAACTGGAACGCATTCTTCCAATGCTCGAACCGTCCTCGGCTAACGTCATCCCGTTCAAGGCCGGCATCGCGTAGCCGGACCGTCACACCACCAGCATGCAGTCCCCGTAGGAATAGAACCGGTACCCCGCTTCCACCGCGTGCCGGTAGGCCGCCAGAATCAACTCCGTCCCCCCGAACGCGCACACCAGCAGCAACAGACTGGTCTTGGGCAGATGGAAGTTGGTCAACATCGCCCCCGTTTTGAGGAACGGGACCCCAGGGTAGAGGAAGATCGACGTCTCGCCCTCCATTTCCCCGGTCCGCGCCACCGTTTCCAGGGTTCGCACGCTGGTGGTTCCCACCGCGACTACACGCTGTGCGCCTTCGATCGCCGCCGCATTCTCCGGCGTGATCCGGTAGTGTTCCGAATGCAGCTTCACGGCTTCCACCGCCTCTGCGTGCAGAGGCTGAAACGTGCCCAGCCCCACATGCAGCGTGATGGTCGCCTGTACGGCGCCTGCCTCGAGGCAGCTGGCCACCACCTCGGGCGTGAAGTGCAGGCCCGCCGTGGGCGCCGCTACCGATCCGCGGTCGCGCGCAAACATGGTCTGATAGCGTTCGCGGTCCTGCGGCGCATCGGCCCGCTTAATATAGGGGGGCAGAGGCACGTGACCGATCCGCTCAAACGCCGCGTACACATCGTCCGCGCCGTGAAAGCGTACCGTGCGCTCGCCGAGTTCCCCGCGCTCGACAATCTCCCCTTCCAGCCCCTCGTCGAAGTGGATTCGCTCCCCGACTGGCAGCTTCCGCCCCGGCCGCACCAGCGCCCGCCAGTCACGCCCGTCCTCCGACACGGCACGCAGCAGGAAGACCTCCACCGTGCCGCTCAAATGCTCCTGTCGTTTGGGATTGTGCTTCCCCACCGGATGGGCGTGGATTCCCACCCGGTGCCCGAACAGCCGCGCCGGAAAAACCCGCGAATCGTTGGCCACCAGGCAGTCGCCCGGCCCTAGATACTCCGGCAGATCCCGAAACCCGCGATCCTCCCAACGCCCTTCCCGCCGGTGGACCACCAGCATGCGCGCCGCCGCGCGATCGGCCAGCGCCTCCTGCGCAATCCGCTCTTCCGGCAGGTGAAAATCGAAATCGGCCAGTTGCATCCAGCCTTCACTGTAGCGGAAACAGGTCCAGTTGCTCCTCCTCCGCCCATAACTCCGGCCGGTACTCGATCCTGCCGGAAGCCAGTCCGTAGCGCTCGCGGATTTTGCCGATCCGCTCCCCCAAGGCGTCCTTATACGCCCGGCTCAGGTGGATGTTGTTCTCGAAGGTCTGCCGGTAGCGCGCCGCCAGTTGCGGAAACTCCCGCTCCAGGAACGGGAAGAACACCTCCTGGGCCGCTCCCGGCAGGTACAGCGCGCCGCCGCCGAAGGTCATCGCCCCGTGCTGCCGCGCTGTACGCGCCACCGCGTCCAGCGACACGTCGGAGTCCGTAATTCCCGGCATGATCGGGTTGGGGTTGACTCCCACGCAGACCCCCGCCGAGCGCAGTTTCTGCACCGTCTGCATGCGTAGTTCCGGACGCGGAGCTTTGGGCTCCAGCAGGCGCGCCAGTCGTTCGTCCACGGTGGTTACTGTGATGTGAACGCTCAGCACATTACGCCGCGCAATCTCCTTCAACAGGTCGAGGTCGCGGACGATCAGGTCGCTCTTGGTGATCAGCCCCAAATGCCAGCCCTTTTGGGCGGCGAAGACCTCGAGAATCGCGCGCGTCCGCTGGAAACGCCGCTCCGCCGGCTGGTACGGGTCGGTCGCCGTGCCAATCGCGATGCCTTCGTCCTTGTGGGCAACGCGCGCCAGTTCCTGCCGCAGCAGGTGCGCCGGAGCGCTCTTGGCGTAGATTTTCTGCTCGAAGGCCTCCGGCTCAAGCTCCATGAATTCATGGGCATAGCGGGCGTAACAATACTTGCAGCCGATCTCGCACCCCCGGTACGGGTTGATCGTCCAACGGAACGGCATGTTGGGTTTGGTGCGGTTCAGAATGCTCCGCGCCGGAATTTCGAAATACTCTACGCTGCGCTTGGCTTCCAGACGTTCGCTTTCGGCCGCCAGCCGTGCGATCCCCACGAGTGCCATAAGGCCAGTTTCGCCTTTTATTCGCCTTTTGTCAAGACCAGCGAAGACGGGACTGCGGTGCCGCCCCCGCCGTACCCGAAAATCGTATCGTAGTGCTCCCCTTCCCGTGCTCCCCCGCGGCGCAACGTGATGTTCTCGTCGCGGTAGCGCAGTTTGAAAATGCCGAGCAGGATGCTGTCGTCGGCCGCATACGGGTCGTCCACCACCAGCACCGCCGCTCCGCGAGGCACCTGGTAATGCTGTAGCGGCTCGAGGGTTCGACGCACGCTCTGGTAGGCTTCCGACACCCAGGTATTGCCGCGCGGTTTCTGCCGGGCATGCAGCGGCACCAGGCACGCGGCCAGCACCAGCAGCAGGCAGATCGGCCCCACCGCTCCCGCATGGGGAAACGCCCGTTCCCGGGCCGATGCCAGGGCGCGCGCTCCCAGGAGATACCAGCCCGGCAGGGTGAGATAGACCGCATAAAACCCGCGTTCCGGAATCAGCACCACCGGCAGGATGCCGAGCAGGCAAAGCGCCGCGCCCATCCAGGCGTCGCGCCGCCGTAACACCGCCGCCAGCCCGATCACGGCCAGCCACAGCGCCACGATGCGCCAACCCGCGAACTGGCTGGCGCCGTAGAAGAGATCATGCGCATAGTGCCGCCAGTTGTAGGTCAGCACCTGCCAGGAGAATGCCGGAAGGTAGTCGGAGTTGCCCGTCATGCGGCCCGCGCCCATCGTCTTGTAGTACACGTAGGCCGCCGTGACCAGCACCGCGGGGCCCACTCGCAGCGCTTCCCGCCCAACCCACGGCAGCGCGTCGCGGCGCCGGGACGGAGGATGGTAGAGCAGATCGTACAGCAGCAGAAACAGCGGCAGCGTCACCGCGATTTCCTTGGCCGCGAGGGCACCCAAATAGAGTGCCAGCGTCAACCCGACGCCCAGCCGTGACGGCCGTTCGCGCGCCCACATATATACCCGCAGCGCGCCGAAATAGAACAGGAAGCAGAGCAGGTCGAAGATCGTGCCGGTGCTGTAGTAAAGGTCGGCGAGGTGGGCATGGTAGGCGCCCAGCAGAATCGCTACGCCCGCCACTTCCACACTCCCGGACAGCTTCCGGCACACCGTCCATAGCAGCCACAGATTCGTGCCCAGCAGCGCAAAGCAGGCGGCGCGGTAGGGGAGCGGGTTCAAGCCGAACTGCTGGAACAGCGCGCGGTAGATCCACGTGCCGGCCGGCCGGTCCCATGCCGTCGCACGGCTGAACACGGCCGTGTACAGATTCATCACGTCGTCCGGCGTGAAGTACGCTCTCATGCCGTCGCCCGCGAACCATAGGAATACTGCGGCGGCCAGCCCCGCCGCGGTCAACCCGATTGCCGCCTGTAATCTTTTGGACCCCAACTGCCGATAAGTATACGTGGAGGCCAAAATGGACGACAACTGCATTCCGGTTCTCTGTAATCCCGACAGTCTGCCGGTGGGCGAGGCAATTCGCCTGGCGCGGGCGGTTTCGCGCATCGAACCGAATCTCGCCGGCTGCGTGGGCGCCTATATCGGGCACCTTTCGGATGCTCCTGATCCCGACGCCCGTACCATGCAGCGTGCTCTCGAAGTCCTCTGTGCGGTGAGCGATCCGCGGACCTTCGCGGCCACCTGCCAGCGCGCGGAAGATAACGGCCGGCCGGTCACGGGCGCACTGGTGCGCTGGCTAGCCGCCGGTGCGCCACGGCGAGTCGGCCGGACGCCTCAAGCCCGCTCGATCTGAAAAAGCCGGTATCGTCTATCCGGTGGCTCGCCACGCAAGCGAGCGGAACCAGCGTGAAAAGCCTTGATCACGCCGGGACGGCAGAGACTACAGGCAGGATCTCGCGCGCGCGAGGAACGCCATCTGGGGTCCCACTGGGCGAGCCTGGGGACTCCGCGTGAGAAGGCCATTGGATCACGCCAAGCCGCAAAGTCGCAAAGAAGACACCACACACCGTACCGACGCCGTCTTGTTTTTCTTGGCGACCTGGCGACCTGGCGTGAGAAACGCTTTCATCGCGCGGTGGCACGCCCAAAGCAGCTCGATCTTCCCGGCGGCGAGCCTCCCTGGCGGGTCTCCGCGGCTGGGGGCAGGCTCCACCGTGCCGCGTGTCCCAGCGCGCATCCCGCGCGAGTCCCCTTGGGCGCTAGCTCTTTCGGGCCACTGCAAACATGGGGTCTCCTACACAGAGTCGCTTCTATCTGGCCCGCACTTTATATATACTTGTGCCCATTGCGCTCAGCGTTCCAGGAGGACGCCCTATGACCCATAAGACCAAGCTGTTCCTGCGTTCCCTTATTGCTGTCTCTCTGGTAGCCTTGCCAGTCGCGGCCCAGAACGCGCCGGCGAGTGCGCCGGCCAGGTCAGCCGAAAAGCCGAAGCTCTACAATACGGCGAAACAAAAACTGCTGGAAGGTAAACAGGTTTTCAGCTTCACCCAAAGCACCTTCGACATCCCGGGCTACTGCGAAAAGGCCAAACACTACGACTACACCTGGTTCGAAATGCAGCACAGCACGCTGGAATTCAAGGACGTCGAAGCCATGATCGCTGCCTGTCCCCACGCGGGAGCAATCCCGTTCATCCGCCTGCCCGATGCCCAGGAGTTCCACATTCAGCATGCCACCGATCTCGGCGCCCTGGGCATCATCGTGCCCACCGTCGACGATGTGGCTCGCGCACGCGAAGCTGCCAATTGGGCCCGCTACCCGCCTGTGGCCCACCGCAGTTCGGGGACGAACAAAGGCAGCGGTATCTGGGGACCGGCCTACGCGAAGACTTTCAACGACAACGTGCTCGTGGTGGTCATGATCGAGTCGCCTACCGGCGTCGCCAACGCCTACGACATCGCCCGCACCGACGGCGTGGACGTGGTTATCATCGGCAACAACGACATGAGCGTGTTCTCCGGCTTCCCGCAGAATGACGACCGCTATCAGGCGCTGGTGAAGAAGGTCTACGAAGACGTGAAGAAGGCCGGCAAGATCTTCGGCCAGGCCAACGCGATCTACGCGAAAGGACATCCGCTGAGTTCGGATTCGTTCTTCTTCCAGAATGGACCCTCGAACGACGGCTATGTGCCGGTAGGCCCCGGCGGCACCACGGTAAATCCGAATGCGGCGCCCCAAGGCGAAGAAGGTCCAACGGCTCCCGCCGGCGGGCGCGGCGGCCGTAGTGGCCGCGGCGGAAAACAGTAGCTGTAGTTGAAATCTCCAGCGCGGCGATGGCTCCGGCCTTCGCCGCGCTGCCGCTCTACCTCCGCCCCTTCCGCCATTGCGCATTCCTCCCTGAACATCCCGCATCGCAAACAGGGTGGCGACGTAGTGGAGATGTACTGTAACCCAATTAGAAACGCGCCCTTCAGGAAGCGTTGCAGTCTGCCGAATCCGCGCGCAGCAAGCCGTCGTCCTAGTGCCGGATCGCCAGTAGCGTGGCGACGGGGGACTGCACTCCGCCCACCGCTGCGACCACCGGCCAATCGCCGTCCGCCAGATTGCCGGGTATCTGGATGGCCACCTGATAGAGGCTGGCGAAGCCGGGCGCGAGCGCGGCTCCGAAGACGGTAGCTGAGACGCCGTTCACGGTGACGGTGGGCGTTACGGCGGCGGGATAAGCGCGGTCGGCGGGCAGGGCGGTGCCGGAGGGGGCAGCAGGATTGGCTGGGCCGAATCCGGTACCCCAGAGGATCAGGATGTCGCCTGGTTTGGCGGCGATGGTGGTGAGGCTGGAGAAGGTTCCGGGTTTGACCGCGTACGTGTAGTCCGTGCGCGTGGCGACCGCCTGGCTTCCGGGCCAGACGAAGAATGCCGGGCCGTACTGGCTGGAGGTGACTGTGAAGACAGCGCTGGTAGCGGCTCCGTTGGTGACAGTCACTTCCATCAGACCGAGGCCGATGTCGGGTGCCAAAAGGTTGAGCTGTCCGGGGGAAATATCCTTGAGGAACGCGGGCTTGCCTCCGATAGAGACGCTGACGCCGTCGAGCACGGTGGGGAACTTGCCGTTGACGATCGAGTGGCTCCAATCGTCCGTGAGCGGGGCGAGATTCGCGCCGACGATCGTGACCCAGGAGTTGGGAACGATGCCGGGCTGGAAACTGGCGCCGTTCACCACCCCGTTAGCGGCGATGGCGGGCGGACCGCTGCCGGCGCCGGCGGGCGGCGGGACAATCAACATGTCGTAAATTGTGTTGTGGAAGGGATTGTTGCAGGTCTGGATGTCGAGCGCGCAGAGGTGCGGGGTGGCCGCGGTGGCCCAGGTGGCGCCGCCATCGCCGGAGCGGACGTAGGTATCGCCGCCCGCGCCGAAGCCGAGGTGCGGGAAGGCGTAGACGGTGTTAGTGCTGTTCGCGTCCACCATCACGAATGAACCGTCGGGGCTCAGGTTGTTCTTGATCGGCGTCCAGTTCACGCCGTTGTCGCCGCTCTTCGATACGGCGGAGCCGATGCCGGTGATTTCGGCGCCGGCGTAGATGGCGCCGGAAGCGGGGTCGATCGAGACGCTGTAGACCCCAGGGGATTCGATGGTGAGCGGCGTCCAGGTGACGCCGTTGTCGGCGCTCTTGTACAGCCCGCACTGTCCGCTGCCGGGAGTCGCCTTGCAGTTGGCCCCGACGCTGGTGGCGCTGGAGGCGACGTAGATAACCTCGCTTTTGTGCGGATCGATGGCGATCAGTCCGATGCTCGGAAAGCCGCCGGCAATGCCGCCCACCGGGTTGCGGCCCTCGGCAGCGCCGACGCCCGTGCTGAGTACCGTCCAGGTGACGCCGTAGTCGGTGCTCTTGAAAAGGTAATTTCCGGCGGCGGCGTAGACCAGGCCGGAGATGCGCGGGTCCGTGACTACGTGTTGCACGGAGGCGCCGTTGGGAAACGAACTGGCCGGGAACTGCGTCGTGGCGGGAAGTTGGATGGTGGTCCAGCTGGCGCCGAAGTTGCTGCTCTTGACCAGGAAGTTGGCCACGTTGTTGCTAGTGGCCACCATGTACATGGTGCCCGTGGTGACGGGGTCGATGGCGATGCCGCGTAGCGGGTGAAAGCCGGTCAGCGGAGTCCCGGACCATGTCTGGCCCGCGTCGGCCGTCTTGAAAAAGCCATAGGCGCCGGAGACGGTCCCGTAGAGATACCAGGTGGTGTCCGGAGTTTTGGGATCGACTGCGATGGCTAGGGCGGACGGCTGTCCGGACAGCAGCCCGCTGTTGACGGTGACAGGGACGATCTGCCAGGCGGCGCCTCCGTTGGTGCTCTTCACCGGGCCCACTTCGGTGGCCGCGAGGATGGTAGTGGCGGCATGCAAAGGGGCGCTATAGATTAGCGCGAAGCAGGCGATCAGCAGCGGGAGGCGGATGGCGCTCACGGGGAGTCTCCTATTTGTAGTCGGGGTTGAAGCTGTTTTGAAAGCCGGTGTAAAAGTAGCCGAAATCCAGGCTGCCGCCTGCCACCAGCGGTGCCGTGAACGTATTCATGAAATAGTTGGAAGACAGTCGGACGTTGCCACTGCCGACGGGCATTTGCTGTAGGACGGAGGCGGGCACGGTGAAGCCGCCTTTATCGGCGGTGGTGATGCACTCGAAGCTGCCGACGTCGGTGAGCCGGTTGGCGGTGGTACTGCCGGGGGCGGGCGCGCTGGAGCCGCCGTTGATCGTCACCTGGCTGCTCCCTCCGCCACTCCAGACGATTGCCAGGGGGCGCGTGCGATCGAGTTCGCTGCCGACTCCGCCGGTGACGACCAGCGGCTGCGCCATCTGGATGGAGGCTGTCAAGGCGCCGACATCTTTCCCGCCCGCGCCATTCACCGTGTAGGTTCCGGCCGAGAACACGGCTCCGTTGGTGGCGGTGACGCCGGCGGTGTTCGGGCCCAGCAGGGTGATGGTGGAAATCGTGGTGTGGTTGACGTTGGGGCCGGTGAGGGCGAGCTGCCCCGCGCCCAGCAGGGCAAAGGCAGGGACGTTCGAGATCAACGAAGGCGTGCCTATGACCTCCCGGATGACGGTGCAGGTTCCGTTGGCGGGCGGCGCCACCGTCTGGCCGATGGTCCCGGCGTTGAGCCCATCGGCATCGAGAGAAACGAAGACGGCGCTGGCTTCATCCAGCCGGGAGACCGTCGTGCGGCCCTGGTTGTTGGTGTGGCTGTCCACGCTGCCGGAGAGGGAGATGGTGCCGACGTTGAATTTGCCGCCCTGGTCCAGGCGGGTGAGCTGCTCGACGGTCAGGCCGGGGGTGATGCAGGCGGCGGCGCTGCCGGGAGCGATGGCGATTAAGGCATCGTTACTGAGCTGCCCATTCACGCTGACCTGCATGGAGAGCAGGCAGCCGGTGGCGATGTTGGTGGGAAGCGTCATCACAATTTCGTCTGCGCCGGGCAGGCTGGGAGCGCGGCCGGCGTACAGGTCGGGCTTGTAGGCAATCCCATTGATCACGACCTGTATATCGAGGCTGGCGCGCAGGTCGATGGCGCCGGGAACGACGTTATCGGCCGCCGCGATGGGGCCCATGCCGGTGCCCCAGATGACGATGATCTGGCCGGGGTGTGCAGGGGAATAGGTGAAGCCGGAGAGCGTGCCGGTGGTATACCGGCCCAGGTCGTACTGCGCCGCCGAGATGTAGTTCTGGGTAACGGCGCGGCCGGAACCGGAGCCGTTCACGGTAATGATTCCGAACTTGTGCGCCGCCACACTGGTCTTGAACGCGGGGCTGGCGCTGCCGGCGTTGGTGACGGTGACGTTGTAATCGCCGGGTGCCACGGTCGAGGGCAGAATGGCGGCCAGTTGATTGACGGCGCCGGCGCCGTACGTGTAGACCATGTAGGCGTCGGTGGACGCGCCACCGGTCGCCGGAGTGAAGGTGATTTTGGCGTTGTTGAGCGGCGCCTGCGACAGAGGAATGGAGCCGAAAAGGGTTCCGGCGGGACACAGTCCGGTACCTTTGACGACGAAGACGCTGCCCTGGGCGACGCTGGCGGTGTAGGCGGCGGCATCCAACACCGCGGTGATGGCGGGAGCCGCAGTGGCGGCCCGGCCGAGAAGCACGGCAAACCCCAGTACCAGTAGTCTTGGAGCAGGCCTACGCCTCTCCCGGGCGCATGCGGAAACAACTTTTGAGCGATGCATTTCCCTCCGAAAGTGATACGATTCCAGCCAAAAGCTGCGCTCTACCACGCATTGCGCCAATTGGCCGCGTAGGTTATCACGCAGAGGGAACAAGTTTCCGGAATGAACGAGGCAGGACAGGGCGGCGCGCCCGGCACACGGGAGGCGATGGACGAATTGTTCAGCGCCACCTACGAAGAGCTGCGCCGCCTGGCATCCAGCGTGAAGCGGCAGGATCCGGGCGCCACCCTCAACCCCACCGCGCTGGTCAATGAGGCCTGGTTGAAGCTGGCGAAATCCCCAGGGTTCGTAGCGGCGTCTCCCCTGCACTTCAAGCGGATTGCGGCGCGAGCCATGCGGCAAGTGCTGGTGGAAGCCGCGCGGCGGCGGCACAGCCACAAGCGCGGCGGCGCGGGGGACGCAATCCTGGTCCCGCTGCAGGACGTTCCCGAGTTGGCGGCGCCGTCCGGCGAGGATGTGCTCGCTCTGGAAGAAGCGCTGCAGGAACTGGAGCGCATCGACCCGCGGCAGGCGCTGCTGGTGGAGAGCCGGTTTTACGGCGGACTGGAGACGGCGGAGATCGCCCGTCTGCTCGCGGTCTCGGAAATCACGGTTCATCGCGACTGGCGCGCGGTCAAGGCGTGGTTGGTACACAAGCTGCGCGCGGCAGGTGAGCGGGATGGACGCAGCGCGGTTTGAGCGCCTCAGATCGCTGTTTCACGAGGCCTCCGGCCTCCCGACGGTGGAGCGCGCGGGATATCTGTCACGAGTGTGCGGGGAAGATCGCGCCCTGGCTGCCGAGGTGGAAGGAATGCTGGCCGCCGATGCCGCCGGCCCTTCCCTGTTGGACGCGGGCATGCCGGAACTGGCTGGCAGCCTCTTCGATGGACAAGGCGCGGCCTTCCACAATCTGCGCTTCGGTCCCTACCGGTTGTTGCGGCCGCTGGGCGAAGGCGGAATGGGCGTGGTCTACCTGGCCGAGCGGCAGGATCTGGGCAGCCGGGTGGCCATCAAGTTTCTGCGCGACGCCTGGCTCTCCCCGCTGCGGCGCGAGCGCTTTGCCGCGGAGCAGCGCACCCTGGCGCAAATGGTCCATCCCGCGATTGCCCGCCTGTACGACGCCGATACCATTTCCGATGGCACGCCCTGGTTCGCCATGGAGTTCGTCGAAGGCGTGGCCATCACCCAGTACCTGGACGCGCGCGCCGCGGGAGTGGAAGAGCGGTTAAAACTGTTCCGGTCGGTCTGCGAGGCTGTGCAATACGCCCACGAGCGCGCCGTCATCCACCGCGATCTGAAGCCTTCCAACATTCTGGTGAAAGCCGATGGCAGTGTACGCCTGCTGGATTTCGGCATCGCCAAGCACCTTGACGGCGAAGGGCAGCCTGCGGACCAGACGCGCACCGTGCTCCGTCTGATGACGCCCGCCTACGCTGCGCCGGAACAACTGCGCGGAGAGCCGGTGGGCATCTTCACGGATGTCTACGCGCTGGGCGTGATCCTTTACCAGCTGGTGAGCGGAAGTCTGCCGCCGGCAAGCGCGGGACCCACGTTGACGCCTTCCAGCGTGCCGGGGGCACCCATGCTGGCGCGGTCAGCATGGGCCGATTTGGATGTCCTGTGCCTGACGGCCATTCACCAGGATGCGGAGAGGCGCTTTCTGAATCGCAAGCAGTACGGGCGGGCGGAAGCGATGTATCGCGACGCCATTGCGCGCTATCGGACGACGCTGCCGGCAGGACATTCGTACATTGCGATCGCGGAAATCAAGCTGGGACGCGCGCTGGTGTTCGAGCAGCGCTACCGGGAGGCGGAGCGGTACAGCGCGGCGGGGTATCGGGATCTGGCGAAGCAGGCCAGCCCGTCGGTGACGTGGCTGCAATCGGCGAAGCAGGATCTGGTGACGATTTACGAAGCCCTCCACGAACCGGAGAAGGCAGCGGCCTACCGGTAGCATTCGGGCGCGCGAAGCGTACATGGGGCGGGTGCCGCCAGCAGCGCGGATCCACGACTCCAGATTACTTGGTGTCCCCTGGCCTGGTGGCCGATGTGGCGTTATCGGAGTGGCATAACGCATGAGCGCGAATGCGCCGACGGTTCCACATGCCAGCCGCCACCAGACGAAGCCACCCAAGTGGCGGGACGCGCGTTTCCCGTCAAGTGGTACGAAGTTCAGCCCGAGACTGGGACAGTCTGGCCTGGCTCAAATGGACTCCAGGGCGTTCATAATTACGGGGGCGAGCGGCAATAGATCTTCCATCCGGTTGGTTCGAGATCGGATCAGAATGATCGCCAGGCTTCGGCCCGCTATGGTTTGCTGCCGAGGGATTCCCTGGTCGACTGTGATCAGCACCTGATAGCCGCAAACCTCGGCTGCAAGCAGCAATTCACCGTTCTTCTTGCCTTTGAAACCTGCCCACTCGGCGCTGTGGATCTCATGGTTGGGAAAACTGTGCCGGAAATCCGCTGGGAGGCACTCATCCAGCAGAATCTTCATGCGATTCTGTCGAGCAGTGATTCTTGCGCCTCTTGAAGGGCCTGGACAGCCATCTCCCGTGTGATCGTTGGAAACTGATCGAGGAATGCACCCAGTGAGTGCCCGCCCTCAAGGTAGTCCATCAGATTCTTGAACGGCACCCGCGTACCGCGAAAGCAAGGTGTGCCATTCATGACCTCCGGATCAACCACGATCATTCGCTCGGCCGTCATCGTCTTATTGTACCGCCTGCCAAAATGCCTGGGCAGGTTCATGAATGCGCGTTGATCAGCCAAGCGCAGAATTCTGCTCAACGAAGCGGATTATCGGAGCAAATGCTCAGCAGAATTTCGGCCATCCGGAACCCTCCACGTTGACAGGTCGCCATCGGACCAAGCCGCCTCGGAGGCGCAAAGCGCGTGCCCAACCACAGCGCGGCCGTCGCCGGCAGCCGTGCACCCGTGGCCGCACTTTACTTTCGGCGAGCGTTGGCACATCATGTCTGAGCACCTCTTCTCGGGAGACGGAAGATGAATCCTGCGATAGCCATTGGAACCTGGCGGTCGATGATTGGAATCGACACTCGGGTGCAGTCCACCGATCCACAGCGCCTGACAGCCGCTCGGGATTTTCTCGAAAAAGTATCGGCCATTGGCGATCAAGACCAGCTGCGCCACCGCCTTGCCGAACCAGGCTCCCGCGAAAGGAACGGCGATCTGTCGCTCATCCTGCTTGCCGAAGCGGCACGTATGGCTGCCGATGGGGAACCGGCGACGGACGTGCTGCACCTCCTCGATTGGCTGCTGTTCGTATGCCCGTATGCTACGGAAATCCACACGTTCGAAGCCCATGGCAAGGCCCTCCAGGGAATCCTCTATGGCATCGATCAGCAACCTTCCAGAGCCCGGGAAGTGCTCGAGGAAGCCCGGCAGTTGTACGACGACCTGCCAGGAGATTTTCGCGGCCCCCAATCCATCCGCCAGTATTGCCTCGGCGCCATTCTGGGCGATGCGGGCAATTTCGAGGCTGCCAGGCAAGCGCTCGAGGAAGCGCGCGAATCGGCGAATGCAGCCAATGCGGGCGCGGATTGGGCGACGGAAATCGAACGTGAAATGCAGGCGCTCGCAGCACAGCAACTGCTCGTCATGAAACTGTCCGGCGCTTCCTCCCTGGGGGAGATTCAACACCTTGCCACAGCCGCCGGCAGCGCGCAGCCCCGCACTTTGAAGATCTTGCACGCCATGGCGCTCACCGCGGGCGCGAATCAGCGAACGGAGGACGCCGTGCGGCTGGCCCGGGCGGCAGACTGGCTCGGACCACTCTTGGGCGAAACAATCCATTCCCGGAAGGACCTGGCCGAGGTGGCAATGTACCAGCTCGAGTACGGGCTGGCAGAGGCGCTGTACCGTTCTCTGCTGGAGGAGTCGCCGGAGCATACCGGGTTCCGCGCCCAATTGGGAAGAGCCATCGCCCAGCAGGGCCGCAACGAGGAAGCCATTGAGCAGTTGATGAAGGTCTTGGAGCAGAAGCCGGATGATGCGCCGGCGCTTCGCGAACTTGGCGGCGTCTACATCAATCTGAGCGATTTCCCGGCGGCAAGGCACTATCTCGAGGCCGCGGCAGCCGCCGACCCGTCCGACGCCTTGGCCGCTACCATGCTGAAGTCGTTGGGGAGCCGGGGCGCCGGGCCCTCCATCGCCTACGACCCCAAGACCAAGCAGATTCAAATCTCCCAGGAAATGCTCAACCTCCCTCCTGACGAAATGGGTAGGATGCTGCTTGTCGCGATGCTGAAGGGGAATCCCCAGACCGCTCCCGAGCTGCTCCAGTCTATCGCCCAGGAGAAAGGGGTGGCCTATGCGCAGCGCCTCGCAGAGATGGCCTTTCCGCAGGCAGCAGCCGCGGCGCACACTCACTACGACCGAGCCGAGCAGTTCTTCGCCACCCGCCAGATCGATAAGGCGCTTCCCGAGTACAAGCTGGCGATCACCGATAACCGCAACGCTCCGGGCCCCTACATGGGCGCTGGAGACTGCTACTACCATATGGGTCAGTTCAACCTCGCAGCCGCCTTCTTCGAGGAATCGGTTGCCATCCGGCCGAATCCCTCTACGCTGCGCTTCCTCGGCGATGCGCATCGCAAGGCGGGCAGAATGCCGCAGGCCCTCGCCGCCTACGAGCAGGCGGTGGAACTCGATCCGTCGTACGCCCCGGCCGCGGAACAATTACGGACGTTGAAGCAGCAGATGGGAGACAGCCATGTCTGAAGGAGCACCGCGGCCGGAAAGGGCCGGCACGCCGCGGCTGCCGGCCGCCGCCAAGGGCGAACGCCTCGAAGATTACCAGCCTGTCGAAGCCGCCGGCGACCCGGAGGTGCTTCTTCGCAACATGTCCGCCCGCGCTCCTGACTTAGGGGCGCTGTTGGCCGCCCCCGATGACGAGGCTCGCGCCAAGGTGCTGGCTACCATGCCCTGGCAGTCCCGCCAGGCGCGCTTTGCCGAGATGGTCACTTGCGCATTTCAATTTATGAAGGCGTCACGGCATAGTGAGGCCCTGCGGTTCGAGCGAATCCGGCTCGAGCTTGCGAAGACCGACGCCGATCGTCCGCTCGATTCCTTCTTCGGCCACACGTACACCCGCAACGTCGGCGATGCACTCACCGGCATCGGCATCGTCCAGAACGAGATGGGAGAGTATAGCCTCGCCTTGGCCAGTTTTCTGGAAGCCGAGGAATGGTTCCAGAAGGACGAGGCCGTTCGCCTCCAGGCGGGCATCACCAAGACGAGTGAATTCGACCGCCTTTTCCACCAGGAAGACTTCCGGGCGCAGACTTTCGCGTACATCGCTGGCGTATATCAACAGCTCGGGGATCTCAATGGCTATAACGAATACAACCTGAAGGCCTGGCAGCATTCGCAGCGCGGAGCCGATCCGCAAGGCCGTTACGAGAAACTGAACGCCCTGGCAATCGGCGCGCGCGACCGCGGAGATCTGGACGCAGCTCTCGGCGCATACTGGGAGGCCCTCGACCTCGCGCTCCAGATCAAGGACAGTTTCATCACGGGAAAGAATGTCGTGCAGGCCCTGGCGGGCGCCGGCGCTATTTACCAGGACTTGGGCTTGTACAGGCGGGCTCTCGAATTGTTCGGACGGAGCCTCGAAATCAACCAGCGGGGCGGACACATCGGCCGGCAGATGGAAGACCTGAAACACATCGCCCAAGTTCATGCCGCCCGGGGAGATGTGGACGCCGCTTTGCAGGCTTATGGCGATGCTCTGCAGTGCTGCTCGGTCCCGCTCGCCGGTGGCGCCGCGCCAAGAGCGCTCGTCTGGCACCATGGTTCCGAGCAGCGCCAGTTGGTTCGGCTGGAAAGCGCCTGGCGGATCCTGCTGGCGCGGGCGCGGCTGCTTCGCGCCGCCACGCAGGATGCGGCGCTCGATGATCTCAGGCTGGCGGTCCGCACCCTCGAAACCATACGAGTGCGCGTGATCGAAGAAGAGCGCCGCCTCACCTACCAGGCGGCGGCCGTGGATCTCTATGACGAGATCATCGATCTCTACGCGGAGATCTACGAAAAGACCGGGAATCGCAGTCACCTGGAAGAGTTGTTCTCCTATATGGAGCACGCCAAGGCGCGTGTGCTCCTGGAAATGCTCGCCGATCAGCCGCTCGGAAAACCGCTGCACACGCCCGGTCCCCTGATCGAACAGGAAACAGCCTTCCTGGCGGCGGCCGATCGCTTCCAGAAAGCTCTCGAAGGGGCGGATTCTTCCCAGGAGACGGCGGATGCGCTGGGCCGCGTCCAACAGCAACTGGAGGAGACGTGGGCAGCCATCGTGGCCAGCGATCCCGAGGAAGGTCCGGAGTATGTATCGCTGCGCAAAGCGGAGCCGGCCTCGGCGAGAGAAATTCAAGGCGTTCTGGCCTCTGCCGGCCCGCAAAGGGTCGCGTTGGTCAGTTATTACATCACGCCGAAGCGGCTGATTTCCGTTTGCCTGTTTTCCGATCGGCCGGACCTCTCCTATCACAGCGAACCTGTCGACCGGAACGAATTACGCTCGTGGACGCTGGTAAACCCCGACGATCCACCTTCGATTGACCTTCGACTGCCGTATTGGATGCTCGATTTTCCACCCATCACGGTCGCGCCGATTGCGAAAGCGGTGGAGGGCTACGATGTAGTTTGTCTGGCGCCGCATGACGTCTTGCACAGCCTTCCCCTGCATGCCTTCAGCGCACAACCGGACGGAACACCGATGGTCGCCACATCCATAGTCAGCTACATTCCGACCGGGTCTTTGTTGCGGTTCTGTCTCCGCAAGCGTCGCGGCAATACCGGGAACAGCCTGGTAGCCGGAAATCCCGACCGGCCCGACCAACAGCCCATCCCCCATTCCGAGGCGGAAGCCCTGGCGGTGGCGCAACTCCTCGGGACCAGAGCCCTGGTCGGCCCCGACGCAACAGATCAAGCGGTCGCAGCGAATTGCTCCGCCGCGGAATACATCCACGTGGCCTGCCACTGCAAATTCTCGTCGACGGATCCGCTCGATTCGGCTCTCTTACTGACCGGCGGTGACCTGACGGCGCGTAATATTCTGGGCTGGCGCATTGCGCCCGATCTCTGCGTCTTGAGCGCCTGCGAATCGGGGATTTCGAAGCTGCGGGCGGGCGATGAATTGATTGGCCTGGTCCGGGCGCTCCTGTTCGCTGGCGCCCCCGCGGTGATAGTCTCGTTGTGGAATGCGTACGATACGCGCACCTCGGAGATCATGCAGGACCTTTACTCACAGCGCATTCAGAATCGTGAATCGAAGGCCGGCGCCCTGGCGCAGGCGTTGCGCTCCCAGCTTCAAAAAGGAACCCCGGCCGCTCAATGGGCGCCGTTCGTACTCATTGGCGATTGGCGATAGGAGGAGGAATCATGGATACCGGTATGCAACCTGCGGAACACGAGATCGATTTGGGTGAGCGGCTATTGCAGGCGTCCGACGAGGACGCGTTTAGCTTTCTCGGCATACAGGCCGAGAGCCTGGAGATCGCCGAGGCTCGAACCGCGCAGCGGCGGACGGTACCGCAGTGGTCGAACGATCTTGCGGTGGCCAAGGTCTTAAGCGGCCAGCGCGCCTCGAAAGAGGAACTGCTCCGGTATTTTGAGAAAGGCGTCGGGTTTGCGAAAAGCCTGATCGGCAAACTCGAAGTGCAGTTACGAGGCGTGCTGTGTGAGGGCAATGTCGTCCGCAAGGAGATCGGCGGCCTTCAGGACAATACGAAAGAGGTCGTCCGCTACGTGGCGTCCCTGGTGGTTGGCGTCTTGCTCACTTCACTTCCCGGAGCCGTCACTTTGGCCATAACCAGTATCGCGACCACGCTCGCGGTCATTCTGATTAAAAAGAATTTGACCCGGTTTTGCGCCATCGGGGCGCAGGCGGTCGCCTGACGCAGGCAAGCAGTCGCCCCGATCGATGGTATGTTGCCCGGTTCGAACACCATCTCGATTACCTGTGGGAGAAGCTACGCAAGGCACTAAGCTCACCGCCGGCTGCCGTCGAAAACAATACGCTTTTCCAGTGTCGCCAAGAGGCTTAGAATTGATTTATGAGTTTCAGGTCGTGTATTTGTCTATTTCTCGCCATCACCGGCGCAGCCCTCGCGCAAAACACTCCAGAATCATCGTTTGAGGTGGCCTCCGTCAAGCAGTCCCCTCCCATGGACATGCAAAAGCTCATGGCGGCGGCGCAAGCCGGTGGCCGAATGCCAATCGGGCCTTCTGTCGACCGCGCCCAGGCTCAATACCGCTCCATGTCCCTCACTGCCCTGATCGCCTTGGCCTACAAGGTCAACCCATCTCAGATCACCGGACCCGATTGGCTCCCGAGCGCGCGGTGGGACATCGTCGCGAAGATGCCCCAAGGATCGTCCGTGGATCAGGCTCCCGCCATGCTGCGAACGCTGCTGGAAGAGCGATTTAAACTCAGCCTGCATCGCGAGACCAAAGACCACCCGGTGCTTGCCCTGGTGGTCGGAAAAGGCGGACTGAAGCTACAGGAGTGCGAACCAGCCAAACCCTTTGACTCGGACGCTCCATTCCGACCCGGCGAGGTCGAGATTACAGAGTCCGATGGACCAACCCGCATGTACTCCGATAAAGCTACCGGTGACACGTTTATGGACCGGGGGGTCAACGGCAAATTCCGTATTCGGATGGATCAAGCCAGTATGGTCATGCACCTCGACGCCACGAGCGTTACCATGGCCGGATTTGCCGAGTTACTCTCACAATACGCGCGGGTCGGTAACTCCGGGGGGCGCAGCGTGGTAAATATGACCGGACTGAAAGGCAGCTATAACCTCAAGTTCGATTTCTCCGTGGCCGAACTGATCGCGACGCTCCGCACCCAAATGGACGCTGCCGGTCTAAATCCCGGGGGCGCTCCCGCGATGCCCGTCGCTTCCGAACCGGGCGGAGGCGCGTCGCTCGTCGAGGCCGTCGCCGCCCTTGGTCTCAAGCTGGAACCGCGCAAGGCACCGGTGGAACAGCTCGTTATCGACCACGTGGAAAAGATGCCAACTGAGAATTAGCGTACTAAGGATCACATCAGGTCTTCGATGAACATGACGATCTCAGTGTCCACAAACGCACAATACCAGAGCTATCGCTTATCAACAGACGCTCTTCTATCTGCCTCGTCCTTGGTCGCCTGAAACGCCATTGCAATTCAAGTTACAATTTGCTTGACTACGGGGTGGGTTTTCACTACACTTCTGTTACCTGCTAAAGTTCCGATCCCTTCACTTGGCGGGGGAGTTTCCCCGCTTCCCTTTTGAATGAAGCCGATGCTCAATTTGCATTCGTTGGAGGGAAATTGTCAGTAGTAATATTCCATTAACAGCACAATACAACTCCAGAACTACAGCCTTTGACTTTGGGTTGATAGGTGCTGTTCGTTTGCCCTGTCTGACCCGCAATGGGCGTGGACCGACTCCGCTGCGACGGCGGCTGTCTCTGCTTTTCATCCTCCGAGAAAAGCAGAACACGCCCATTTCTTTTCGGAGACTACCTAAGGAAGGAAGCACCGTATGGCAACGCAGACAACTCCTGCCCAAAATGCAAATGCAGCACTGGCCTACAAATTCTGGCTGGCGAGATGCTTTCGGGACGGCTCGCCCGAAGAGGATCTGTTCCGGGCGGTGTGCGCCAATTCCACCAAGTCAAACCCGCTCAAGGTGAAATCACAGTCTCATCCAAGAGCAACATCTACTAACGCTTTGAAGTCGCCCGAACGGTGGTCCGATGTAAAGGCGAGATATGGCATCCGAGACTAAGCGGCGGGTTGTGGTTGATCCACTTGCAGGTTCTATCGAACGACGGCTCCAACTTGAGGCTCTTGACTTCCGTGCCCCTGGGACCGTGAGCGGTAGACAGTCGAATGACGTGCGACAAGCGACGCAGCCAAAGAGGCGTAAGGCTAATTCCCTGGTGAGGGTCGGTCCAGGGGTGGTTCCAGCTGACGTACTACGAGTGCATGATTTCGTGCGGCGGCTCAAATTCCGAGTTGACGATGAAGTTAGCAAGGACAGCGTAATAATCGGCGCAACGGGGACTTGTCGATGAAACTCTACCGCTGTGCCGAATTTCCGCTACACTGGTTGGCCTTCAGCGCCAAGGAACGATGGGTGCAGTTCCCCGCACAATCGGGTGGGTGGAAGTTGCGACAACCAGTAGACTACGGTGTCATGGAGCTAATCAACAAACGCCAGATTCCTCTTTGGTTGGGATTCAACACGGGAATCCCGGGCGCACCGTGCTTGTCGAACGACGGTGTGAAGGTGCCGTTGTCAGCGGCGGCTTGACGGTTCAGCCTTGAGCGCGTCGGTGCAATCCCTGACCTTTTTGCGGCACCAGTAATCACTTACTACTGTGTTAGTTGCAGCTATTAAACAAGAGCTAACTGCTCTTCCGTGGGCTCCGCTCAACAGTACCAGGGCTCCGTCAAATACGGAATCGTAGCCCTGGCCGCGAGCGGGACATCCGGGAACTCCCCGCATTCCGCCAGATCCCAAATCTGCCGGAAGATTTCGGCGCGCGGCGTCCGCACCTTCTCTTCGCGCTTGATCACTGCCTGAATCTGCGAGCACAGCGCATCCACTGCCGGATCCGCATTCCGCCACGGGTAATACAAGGCCCGTCCATCGAACAGTCCCACCAACTCCCGTATTTCCGGCAACTGCAGCAGCAGCGATCCTTCGGGAATCAACAGCCGGATCGCCAGTTGAATCGGTGCGACCTGCGTGTGCAGATCCAACGCCGCCAGGGAGGCGAGGAACTCGCGGTAGCTTGCCAGCGTGGTCCAGGGGTGGAAGGGAATAAACGTGGGCGCAAGCGGCAGCCCGATCGCGCGCGTCACCTCCAGCGCCTCGACGAAACCGGCGCGCGTGTGCCCCTTATCCAACCTTGCGAGCACCGCGTCATCCAGCGATTCCACCGCGCTCGTCACGAATGCGCACCCGGTCTCTTTCAACTCCGGCAGCAGGTCGCGATGCTGCAACAGGTGCGACACCTTAATCGTGACGTCATAACTCAGCCACGGCCACTCCTCATGCAGCGCGCGTACGATCGGCATCGCGTGCCCCGTGCCATTGAAGAAATCGGGATCGCCGAACGTGATGTGCGCCGCGCCCATCGCCACCTGGCGCCGTATATCCTCCAGCACCACCTCGCCCTGCACCACACGGAAACGGCCCTGGTACACGGGCACCACCGGGCAATGCCGGCACAAGTGCTTGCAGCCGCGCGACGCCTCCGTGTAACCCACCCGCCGCGTGCCCCGCTGGACCACCAGTTGCGCATACGCGCCCAACGGCGGTAAGCCCTCGCGGTCCGGCACCAGAAACTGCTGCCGCTCGATGGAAATCAGGGGCGAGGCCGTCTGCGCCGCGCCACCGCCGAGGCGAGCCGCCAGATCGCAGAGTCCGCTCTCGAATTCGCCGCCCAGGATGGTGCCCACCCCCGCGCCGCGCAACACCCGCTCGTTCAAAGGCGCATACAGCCCGTAAGCGCACAGATGCGCCTCCGGATTGACCGACCGCACGCGCGCCACCAGGCGCAGGAACAGCTTCGTCGCCGTGTGCATCGGCAGGAAGAACGCGATCAGTCCGGCGCTTTCCACCGCGGCCCCTGGCATCGGCGTCACCGATACGTCAGCCTGCGTGACTTCGTGCCCGGCGGCGCGCAGCCACGCCGTCGGCGATGCCAGCCCGAACGGCTGCCGCCCCATCTCGTAGGTCGAGACTAGAAGTACCCGCACCTCTTCATTATGGCGTGGCTCGCAGCACCCATGCCCCGAAAGTCCATACGAACTGCCAGGGCGCCACACGGACGACCCCCGCCCGTTTTTCGCGTGGGCTCCGCGTCTGCCACTCTTCGGCTGCCCTTAACTCCTCGAACCTGTCACACCCTCACATCCGTCACCCAGACCCGGAAAATCTATTTCCCTCGTAACCATCACTTTGCGGCCAGGGACGACGAACTGCCCGCCCCTCCCGTGCTATATCTCAAAGCAGGAGGGCCTCTTGCCTCCTTTCGAGCGAATTCGGCTGCTCACGCCGAATTTAGCGTCGAACCCAAGAAGTGCTTTGCTTGCAACAAAAATGGCGAAAATGACGAACCCAGTGAACCCAAGGATCCCAAGGAACCCAGGCAGTCCCGGCGCTCCGCCGCGGGAACAGCCGCTCCTTCGCTGCTAAAATAGGATTAATCCGGTTGCCGTCTACCATGCTGTCTACTACAACCATTTCCGAAGAAATCCTGGAATTGAAACACCAGCGCCGCGCCATCCTGCTGGCGCACCATTATCAGGATGCTGATATCCAGGAGCTCGCCGACGTCGTGGGCGACAGCCTCGAACTTGCTCGCAAGGCCAAAGACTTCGATGGCGACGTGATCGCTTTTTGCGGCGTCTGGTTCATGGCCGAGACCGCCAAAGTGCTCAACCCCGGACGCGTCGTGGTGGTCCCCGACCGCGACGCAGGCTGCAGCCTTGTCGATAGCTGCCCGGTAGAGCCCGTCCGCGAGTTCCGCCGCAATCATCCCGAGTACGCCATCGTCAGCTACATCAACACCTCCATCGAAGTGAAGGCGGAGAGCGACATCCTCTGCACCTCGCGCAACGCCGTGAAGATCGTCAACTCGATCCCCGCCGAACAGCCCGTTCTCTTCCTGCCCGATTCCAACCTCGGCAACTACGTCAAGCGGCAGACCGGGCGCGAGAACATGAAGATCTGGCAGGGCACCTGCATCGTGCACGCCACCTTCCCGGCGCGCCGCGTAGCCGACGCGCGGGCCGAACACCCGCGCGCCAAAGTTGTCGCCCACCCGGAGTGCCCGGAAGCCGTGCTGGCAATGGCGGATTTCGTCGGGTCCACGTCCGCACTGATCGACTGGTGCCTCGCCAGCGACGCCGAAGAGTTCATCGTGATGACCGAGAGCGGCGTCCGCTATTCGCTCGAAAAATTCGCTCCGCACAAACGCTTCTATTTCGTGGCCAATGAAAACTGCAATTGCAGCGAGTGCCCGTACATGAAGCTCAACACGCTCGAAAAGCTGCGCGAATGCCTGCGCACCCTGGAACCGCGCGTGGAGCTTTCCGCGGATGTCATGCGGCGCGCCCTCGTGCCGCTGGAGCGCATGCTCGCGGTGACATAATGGCGGCAGCACCCCTCATCGATCGCTTCTCCCGCGTCCACGACAATCTCCGCATCAGCGTGACGGACCGCTGCAATATACGCTGCTTCTACTGCATGCCTGAGACGGACGTGCACTTCGTGGACCGCAGTGAGATTCTGGATTTCGAGGAGATTGAGCGCTTCGTCAAAGTGTCGGTCGGGCTGGGGATCCGCAAGTTGCGCATCACCGGCGGCGAGCCTCTGGTGCGCCGCGACCTGCCCGTTCTGATTGGCCGCCTGGCCGCCATCCCGGAAATTAAGGACCTCGCGCTCACCACCAACGGCGTGCTGCTCAAGGAATTTGCGCTACCCCTGTTCGAAGCGGGCTTGCGCCGCCTGAACGTCCACATCGACACCCTGGACCGTGCCCGCTTCCAGCAAATCACGCGGCGCGACGATCTGGGGCGCGTGCTGGATGGCCTGGCGCTGGCCAGGCAAATCGGCTTCAAGATCAAACTGAATGCCGTCGCGGTCAAGAACCTGGTGGAACCGGACATTCTGCCGCTCGCCCGCTACGCCCGCGAGAACGGGTTCGAGGTGCGCTACATCGAGTTCATGCCGCTCGATGCGCAGAACCTCTGGGACCGCAGTAAGGTGCTCCTGGCCGATGACATTCTGGCGCTGCTTTCCCGCGATATCTCTCCGCTGCACCCCGTTCCCGATCCCGACCCGCGGGCGCCCGCTTCGGAATACCAGTACGAGGATGGTGGTGGGACGGTGGGCCTGATTGCGTCCGTAAGCCGGCCCTTCTGCCTCAACTGCAATCGCCTCCGGCTGACCGCCGACGGCAAGCTGCGCTACTGCCTGTTCGCCATCGAGGAGGACGACGTGAAGGCGCTCATCCGCTCCGGCGCCGACGATGCCGCCATCGAAGCGCTGATGCGGCGCAATCTCGATGGCAAGTGGATCGGACACGAGATCAATTCGCAGAAATTCGTGGCGCCGCCGCGGCCCATGTATCAGATCGGCGGGTGAGTTTGATGCCCTGTGCGCCACCTCGCCGGTCGCGCGGAGATTAATCCCTCGCGCCGCCTTCCGTCCTAAGTATTAGCGACGGAATTTTCCTCTCGCGTTGGAAGTGGAGTTGCGCAATGTGCCGTCTCTTAGTAGACTGAAGGTTCCCCTACAATGTGAAACTCGCTTTTGGGTGGGAGCATTGTGGGTGTGTGGGCTGGACGGGTGGCCGAGCGGTTAATGGCAACAGGCTGTAAACCTGTCGCTCCTTGGAGCTACGGAGGTTCGAATCCTCCCCCGTCCACCAGAAATTTCGTACACTGTTTTGTAGGCCGTTGTAGCTCAGCTGGTAGAGCGCGTCCTTGGTAAGGACGAGGTCACCGGTTCAATCCCGGTCAACGGCTCCAGTTT